>CABYDZ010000003.1 GCA_902517885.1 uncultured Pelagibacteraceae bacterium | reverse complement strand
CTTTGTTGATTTTCCATTATTCATGATATGTGGCTATTTATTCGATAACTTCAAGGCTATTTATTGTTCAAAAATTATATTTTTTATAGATAAATCAGTAATTTATTGATAAAAACCGAGTGGGTTTTGATATGAGAACTGCAAATTATAAAAGAGAGACAAAAGAAACTTCTATTAACGTTGAAATCAATATTGATGGCAAAGGTTTGTATAATGTGAAAACTGGAATAGGTTTCCTTGACCACATGTTGGAACAATTTTCAAAGCATTCGTTAATCGATATGAACATTAAGGCTACAGGTGATACACATATTGATTACCACCACACAACAGAAGACACTGGTATTGCAATAGGGGAATGCTTGTCAAAAGCGTTAGGTAATAGACAAGGCATTAATCGTTACGCTCACTCTTACATACCAATGGATGAAACACTTTCAAGAGTTGCTCTTGATCTTTCAAATCGTCCTTATTTAATATGGAATGTAAAATTTAGTGCTCCTAAAATTACTTCTTCACAAGGTGATTTTGATACAGAGCTTTTTAAAGAATGGTTTCAGGCATTTGCGCAGGCAAGTGGAACGACCCTACATGTTGAGAATATTTACGGAGAAAATAATCACCACATCATTGAATCATGCTTTAAAGCCCTTGCACGAAGCTTAAGATTAGCAGTGCAAGTAAATGAACGTGAGGGCAACATAGTACCTTCTACAAAAGGTCAACTATAATTATGCTTAAAGAAGGTCAAAAACTTCCATCCTTTAAGCTGAATAACCAAAAGGGTGATGCAGTTAAATTACCATCTAAAGAGATGACCCTTATTTATTTTTATCCAAAAGCCGATACTCCAGGCTGCACAAAGGAATCTTGTGAATTCCAAAGTAATTTAAAAAAATTCAACAAGTTTGAGACCACGGTTTTTGGAATTTCAAAAGACTCTGTTCAACGTCAAAGTAAATTCGCTGAAAAATATAAATTAAAATTTAATCTTCTTTCTGATGAGGGTGAAAAAATTTGCGAAAAATTTGGAGTTTGGGTTAATAAAAGTATGTATGGACGAACCTATAAGGGAATTGAAAGATCAACTTTTCTTGTGGGCAAAAATGGCAAGATCCTAAAAATATGGCGAAAAGTAAAAGTTAATAATCATGTCGAGGAAGTTTTAGATACCATTAAAGAATTCAGTAAATGAATCTAGCTATAATAAATTTCGGTTCAGGAAATTTACATTCTGTTCATAAAGCTTTTGAAAGCCTAAGCTCAGATTTAAGCAATCCTTACAATATTATTGTGACCAATGATCCTAAAGAGATTCAGTCAGCCGATAAGATTGTGTTGCCTGGAGTAGGTGCTTTCGGTGATTGTAAAAATGCAATTTTAAACATAGAAGGTTTGCATGCATCACTTGAAGCTTCGGTTATAAAAAACAAAGTCCCTTTTATGGGGATATGTGTGGGTATGCAGTTGCTGGCTGATCTATCATATGAGTTTGGTACACACTCAGGCTTTGGCTGGATACCAGGTGAAGTAAGAAGAATTACATCTTCTAAAGAATATAAGATCCCTCACATGGGATGGAATGAGATTACGTTTTCAGACCACAAGTTATTTGATAATTGTGAGCAAGGGTCAGATTTTTATTTTGTTCACAGTTTTTATTTTCGGAATCAAAAAAATGAACATTCTATAGCTACGACTAAATACCCTGATCAAATTACGGCGGCAGTTTGCAAGGAAAATATATGTGGTACACAATTCCATCCTGAAAAAAGCCATATAAATGGAAAAAAAATAATTCATAACTTTTTAGAGTGGAAGCCATAATGATCTTATTTCCCGCTATTGATTTGAAAGATGGTAAATGTGTACGCCTTGTCCAGGGCGATTTTAATAAATCTACTACTTATAATAATTCACCCTTAGAACAGGCCAAGTTATTTGAAGACCTAGGGATAAGTTGGCTTCATTGTGTAGATTTAGATGGAGCTTTAGCGGGTCAATCAGAAAATGTAAAGTCAATTGAAGAGATTGCGTCAAAAACAAATTTGAAATTGCAATTTGGTGGAGGTATTCGAAATATAAAATCAGTTGAAACCTTAATCAACATTGGCATACAAAATGTAATACTTGGAACAGCAGTATTTGAAGATTATGAATTATTTCAAACTGCTCTTCAGAAATATCCAAACAAAATGTCTATTGCACTAGACATTAAAAATGAGCAAGTCGCTCTTCGTGGTTGGAGAGAAGTTAAGTCAATTAATCTCGAGAAATTTTTACTATCGATTGAAGGTTTAAAAATAAATTCAATTATATGTACAGACGTGATGAGAGATGGAATGAAAAAAGGAATTAACTTTGATATGCTGGAGAATGTCATGAAAATGACGAGCTTTTTGTGTGTTGCTTCAGGCGGCGTGTCGTCAATTGATGATATAAAAAATATCAAAGGTAAAAACTACTCTCAAATGAAAGGTGTCATTGTTGGTAAAGCAATTTATGACAAAAACATTGATATTAAAGAAGCATTAAAAATATTAAGTAAATAATGTTAAAAAAAAGAATTATACCCTGTTTAGATGTTGATAATGGCAGAGTTGTTAAAGGGGTTAATTTTATCGATCTAGTTGATGCAGGAGATCCAGTCGAACAAGCTATAATCTATAATGCTGAAGGAGCTGATGAGCTTTGTTTTTTAGATATTACTGCTTCAAGTGATAACAGAGACACATTGCTAGAGGTGGTGAAAAAAACAGCTGAGAATTGTTTCATACCACTTACTGTAGGTGGAGGTGTCAGGAATTTGGATGATATTTCACGTTTACTTCATTTTGGAGCAGATAAAGTTTCAATAAATACAGCGGCAGTTGATAATATTGATTTAGTGGCTGAGGCTGCAAACAAGTATGGTTCATCAACAATCGTGATAGCTGTAGACGCAAAGGAAACCGCTGAAAATCAATGGAAAGTATTCACTCATGGTGGGAGAAAAGAAACCAACATTGATGTTGTTACTTACTGCAATGAAGTCGCAAAACTAGGTGCAGGAGAAATATTGCTTACATCAATGGATAGAGATGGAACAAAAAGTGGGTTTGACAATAAACTATTAAAAGCTGTTACTTCAAAAGTTAATGTACCAGTTATTGCGTCAGGTGGGGTTGGCAACTTGAGTCATCTTCTCGATGGCATTCTTGAAGGGGAGGCAAGTGCATTACTTGCTGCTTCTATTTTTCACTTTGGTGAATACAGCATAGGTGAAGTTAAAAGATATCTTGCTGATAATAATATTCCGGTTAGGATCTAATCATGAAAGGTTATTGGATTGCAAAAGTAAATGTACTTCATCCCGATAAACAAAAGATGTATGCTGAACTTGCTTCTAAGGCAGTGCAAAAATACAATGGTAAGTTCTTAGTGCGTGGAGGAAGTCAAGTTATTGCTGAGGGAAAAGAGTACGAACGAAATGTCGTAGTAGAATACTCCTCATTCGATAATGCAAAAAAAGCTTATAACAGTAAAGAATATCAAGAGGCAAAAAAATTGCTTGGTGAAGATAAAGATAGACTTTTTGCAATTGTTGAAGGTTATGAATAATGGTTAATAAAGTTGATGTTCTTGTTCGATTATTTGAGACTATTGAAAAACGTTCAAAAGAAGATCCCTCTAAATCATACACAGCCAAGCTCTTATCTGAAGGTAAAGCTAAATGCATTGAAAAATTAAAAGAAGAGTCTCTTGAAACAGTTGAAGCTGCAGAGCAAGGTAATGCAGAACAAATAATATATGAATCTGCTGATCTCATATATCATTTGCTTGTACTCTGGAAAAAATTTGATATTTCAGCTGACCAAATATACGCAGAGCTAGAAAGCAGGGAAGGTAAAACAGGTTTACGTAAATAATGAGTTACGACAAAGATAATATATTTGCAAAAATAATAAGAGGTGAGATTCCCTGTGATAAAATATATGAAGATGACTTTGTACTTTCTTTTAAAGATATAAGGCCTCAAGCACCTTCCCATGCATTAATTATTCCTAAAGGAAACTATCTAGACATTAATGACTTTAGTTTAAACGCCAGTGATAATGAAATTATTGGGTTTAATAGGGCTATTGCGAAGGTTGCAGATATGTTGGGTATTAGCGAAAATTCAGGAGGAAATGGTTATAGAGTTATAGCGAATGCTGGAAATGACGCACATCAAGAGGTACCACATCTTCACTTTCATTTATTAGCTGGAAGACCTTTAGGTCCAATGGTTTTTCCAGAAAAACCAAATTAAGAGTAATTTATAATGACAAGTAAGATTTCAGACGAAGAACTGGTAAATTTATTTAATAAAAATAAATTATTTAACCTATTCAACATGACAGTTCTTGAAGTGAATACTGATGCTGGAAGTATTAAAATGGAATTTGAAGTAGAGCAAAAATATTGTAATCCTGCAGGTGATGTTCAAGGAGGTATCGTAAGTGGGATGGTTGATGATGCCACTGCTCTTGCCTTTATCTTTCAAAACCATTTTAAGAAAAGACCACCAACTATAGAACTAAAAACTAATTTTCTATATCCTACAAAACCAGGAAAAGTAATTGGATATGGCCAAGTAGTTAAATCAGGAAGAAATATTGCTTTCCTAGAAGGAAGACTTGAACAAAACAACAGAACTGTTGTTACAGCCACATCTACTTGTGTAATTGTAGATATGCCTCAAGTAAATTTAAAAAAAATGATGGAAGAAAAAAAATGATTAATAAACAATGGATACTAAAAAATTTCCCTGTAGGAGATATTAAAGAAGGTGATTTAGTTATGGAAGAAACTTCTGTTCCAGAATTAAATGAAAATGACGTTTTGATAAGGAATATTTATTTATCACTTGATCCTGCTAACAGAGGATGGATGAGTGGGCGTGCCTCTTATGTTGATGCAATGCAAACTGGAGACGTTATGAGAGGCGGAACAATAGGCATAGTTGTGAAATCAAAAAACCAGAAATTTAAAGAAGGTGAGATTGTTAATTGTATGGGCGGATGGCAAGAATATTTTATCACTAATGGTAAAGGTGTTAGACAAATACCACAAGGTACCGGTTTTCCATTAGATAGTCACATGAGTATTTTGGGAATGACAGGGATGACTGCTTATTTTGGCTTACTAGATATTACAAAACCTCAACCAGGTGAAACATTAGTTGTTTCAGCTGCAGCGGGTGCCGTAGGTTCTATAGTTTGTCAAATTGGAAAAATAAAAGGATGCAAAGTTATTGGTATCGCTGGTTCTGATGAGAAGTGTCAGTGGTTAGTAAATGATCTTGGCATAGATGGAGCAATAAACTACAAAACAGAAAATATTAGAAAAAGACTTAAAGATCTTTGTTCTGATGGAGTTGATATATATTTTGAAAATGTTGGAGGAATCATTACGGACGCTGTCCTTACAAGAATGAATAAAAATGGAAGAATAAGTTTATGCGGCTTAATATCTGGCTATAACGCTGAATCATTAGTGCCTGGACCAGCATGGGGAAACCTATTGATCAAAAGAATAATGCTTAAAGGTTTCATTGTTTTTGACTATTTTAAAAGATACATAGAGGCTTACCAAGACCTTACAACTTGGATCAAGGAGGGAAAAATTAAATACAAAAATCATATAGTTCCCGGGTTAGAGAATGCAGAAAATTCTATTAAAAAGCTATTTTCAGGAGAAAATGAGGGGAAACTAATAATTAAAGTATCGGAAGATACGACCCAAAATTAAACCAATGAAAAAAGTTTTAATCTTCAGCAATGGAGAGCAAATTGGAGATGGTATTTTAAAATTGCCAATAGTTTATCAACTTAAAGATAGATTTCCAAATTATGAAATTCATTGGATGACTGATACAATCTACACTGAGTATAATCAAAGGCTAAATAAGTTTACTTTAAACCACATTGATAAAATATGGGAAAAAGCAAAACTAAGCCCATTTTTTTGGAAAAAAATTTCAAATGTTTATGACTTAAGCAATGAAGAGTTTGATATTATCATTGATACGCAAAAAGCTGTACCCAGAACTATTGCTTTAAAAAGACTAAAAACCAAGATTTTTATTTCATCTTCTGCTAATTGGTTTTTTTCTAAAATTAAACCTAAAAAATTAAGTATAAAAAGAAAATTTTATGTAAAAAGTATAATTGAAATGCTTGACCTAGTATCAAATTATGAAGCTAAAAAAGAATTTGCAATAGATATTCCTCAAGCAATAACAGAAACCTTAAAAAAATTATTTGACCCAAGTAAAAAGTATATTGGTATTGCACCTGGTTCAAATACTCCAAAAAGAATTTGGTCATTTGATAATTACTTAAAAGTGGCAAAACATTATGAAAAAAAAAATTTCAATATTGTTTTTTTTCTTGGACCAGAGGAACAAAATCTTCGTAAAGAAATAGTTGATGTAATAGATAAGCCTGTTTTTCCTGAAGAAGAAGTCAAAAATTATTCGGGTATTGAAGTGGTGATGGCATCAACAAATTATTTAGATATAGCTATAACTAATGATGGTGGTACCGGCCAAATGCTCTCAACTAATATGTGTCCATTATTAAAAATCTGTGGTCCAACAAGTGCGGTCAAATTTTTAAATGATCAATTCACAAACATTAATTTTATTGCGTCGCAGACTTTTGGTGGAGATGATATAGATTTAATAACTTCAGATGCAGTTATTGATGAAATTGATAAAATTTTAGATAGTTAAATTTTATAATCTAGCCCCGTAGATTTGTATTACCTTTGAAGCAAATCTAACTCCTTCTTTGCCACACTCTTCAAGGGGCTGCCCCTGAATATATTTTAACAAAAATCCTGCTGCAAATAGATCACCAGCTCCCGTTGTATCAACAAGATTATCTATTTTTTGGGGTTCAATTTTAATTACTTCTTCATTATTTATAATTATTGCACCATTTTCACCAAGTGTTATTGCGAATATCTTATTTCTATCTTTGATAATGTTTATGCTCTCATCCAAGTCTGATGTTCCTAATAGAGATTTAATCTCCTCTTCGTTTGCAAAAATAATATCAGCTTCTTCATTAATTAAACTTAAAAAGCTCTCTCTAAAACGTTCAATACAAAATACGTCAGATACACTGAAGGCTACAATTTTATTATTTTCCTTAGCTACCTTTGTCGCTTTTTTGATTGCAACTTGGGCATCATCTAGGTCCCAAAGATATCCCTCTAGATAAGTGATTTTTGATTGTGAAATAACATCTTCATTAACATCATCAGAATTTAGCTTTTGGGAAATTCCTAAATACGTACTCATTGTCCTTTGAGCATCAGGGGTTACCATAACTAAGCATCGTCCTGTTTCACTCTCGTCAGACTGAGGGACATTCGCAAAAAATACATTTTCTTTATTTAATCCATCAACAAATGCGTTCCCTACTTCATCTATTCCAACTTTTCCAATAAAAGCTGTTTTCATATTATTTTGAGCTAGAGCAACTATTGAGTTTGCAACCGATCCACCAGACACAGTTTTTTTAATATCAATTTTCTCTGAGATATTTTTAATACCATCTAAGTCCACTAAAGACATGAGGCCTTTTCTTAATTCGTTCTCATTCAAAAATTGATCTTCTACGTCTGTAATTACGTCAACAATAGAATTGCCAATACCTACGATGTCATATTTATTATCTACCATGTCTCCACCCAAGGACGCAGATCTATTTCATAAGTCCACGCGTTTTTTGGTTGATTATGTATCATTAAGTAGTTCTGTGCAATATCATCTGGATTCATTAGTCCATCAACTTTTTTCTTTTCTTTCACATAATCGGGAAACAATTCATTGACCCATGGGGTATCAATTGCCCCATCAATAACAACATGCGCAACATGAATTCCTTTAGGCCCTAACTCTCTTGCCATACTCTGTGATAAAGCCCGCTTTGCATGCTTTGCTCCTGAAAAAGCGGCAAAACCCTCTTTACCCCTGACGCTTGCTGATGCACCAGTAAAAATTATAGTCCCTTTTTTTCTAGGAACCATTTTTTTTGCAACTTCTCTCCCCATAAGAAATGCACCGAATGCAGCCATTTCCCAAACTTTATAATACTTTCTTGATGTTGTTTCTAATATGCCGTACCTGATATTTGCCCCTATGTTGTATACTGCAACCAAGATCTCTCCGATTTCGTTTTCAATTTTATTAATTAAACTAATGACATCATCCTCTTTTCTTGCATCAAGTGAATAAAAGAAACATTCACCACCATTTTTTTTAATTTCTGCAGCTAACTCAGATAACTTATCACCATTTCTTCTTGCAACCACAACAGTAAACCCATCATTTGCAAAAACTCTAGCTATTGATGAACCTAGACTATCACCAGCGCCAATTATCAATGCTACTTTATTTGTCATATCGAAAGAACTCTAGCAGTTACCGTCAAACTATCAACTCCCTATTGTAAAAATATCTATTAAGGTCTTTTTGTTTGTACTGGCTTTTTTCTATCAGGAAAACAGGTCTTGCAAATCTTACATTCTAAGCCAAAACATTTTCTTGCTTCACAATATTCCCTTCCATAAAAAATAATTTGTAAATGAAGTTTATTCCAACTATGCATTGGAAAGATTTTTTTTAAATCTTTTTCTGTTTCAGTTACATTTTTTCCATTAGTAAGTCCCCATCTTTGTGCTAATCGATGAATATGTGTGTCAACAGGAAAAGCTGGATGACCAAAACCTTGTGACATTACTACACTGGCTGTTTTATGGCCAACACCAGGAAGCTTTTCAAGTTCGTCAAAACTTTCTGGTACCCTCCCATTAAAATTATCAACTAATATTTTAGATAATCTATGGATTGCGCTAGACTTTTGGGGAGCAAGGCCACACGGTCTTATAATCTTGTATATTTTATTTTTAGATAACGTTTGCATTTTTTTTGCATTATTTGCTTCTTTAAAAAGTATTGGTGTAATTTCATTCACTCTTTTATCAGTACATTGTGCACTTAAAAGAACAGAAATTAAAAGTTCAAATTTGTTCTTGTGATTTAGAGGTATAGGAGTTTTAGGATATATTTTATTTAATATACCCATTATTTTTGTTGCACGTTCAGCTCTTTGCATAAGCTATTTATTACTGTTCTAAATATTCAAAACGTCGGTCATCGAAAAAAGGCCTGGTCCTTTATCCATTCCCCATTTTACAGCTTGAAGAGCTCCATTGGCAAAAATGCCCCTATTTTCAGCTATATGCTGAATTCTAATCGTTTCATCATTTGATGAGAATATTACCTCATGGTCTCCAATGGTTTCACCTTTTCTAAAGGACGACATTACAATTTTATTTTTTATATTTTTACCAATTGTATTAGTGCGATTAATCTTCATTATATTTTCCAATTTTTTACTTTTCCCACTAGCAGCAGCTTTGCCAAGCATTATTGCTGTTCCTGATGGTGCATCAATTTTATGTTTATGATGAGTTTCATTTATTTTTATATCAAAAGAGCTATCTAATTTTGAGGAAGCAATTTTTACAATACTCTCTAATAAATTTATTCCCAAACTCATATTGCCAGATTTAATAATTGTAGCGTGCTGCGCAGCAAAATCTATTTTACGTAACTGGCTTTTGCTGAAACCAGTTGTTCCAATTACGTGAACAATTCTTGCTTGTGCAGAATATTTTGCATGCTCTAATGTTGCTTTTGGAACTGTAAAATCAATAACTGCATCAGCTTTTGCAAATAGTTCAATAATGTTATCTGTAATTAAAATACCAGTTTTTTTTGTTTTTAAAATTTGACCTATATCTTTTCCTATTGAAGGATGACCAACACTCTCGGTTGCTCCAAACAATGTAAAAGATTTATCTTGAACAATTCTTTTTGCTATTTGCGTGCCCATACGACCTGAAGCACCCGTTACAATCACTTTAATTTTTTTCATTTTTTAAAGATAATTCAAATAAAGAAAAAAGTAATGGTATTTAATTTTTTGTTTTCCAGAAATCTCTGGCTTTTTTAAAAAAAGCTGAGCCGAGAGGATTTTCTTCATTATTACTGACTTCTTGAAAGGACTTTAGAATCTCAATTTGTTTTTTGTTTAAATTCACAGGTGTTTCGACTTTGGTTTGTATATATAAATCGCCAAGATATCCACTTCTTACGTTAGGCATTCCTTTCGATTTAAGTCTAAATTGATCTCCTGTTTGAGTTCCCTGAGGTATTTTTAATCTTGCTTTGCCACCATCTATAATAGGCACATCAATAGATCCGCCGACCGCAGCATCAATCATTGAAATAGGTACCTCGGCAAAAAGATTTTCATCTTCTCTGGCAAATATACTATGTTCGTTGACGTTAACAAAAATATATAAATCGCCTTGTTGGCCACCATTTGCGCCAGCTTCACCCTCGCCGCTTAGTCTTATTCTTGATCCATCATCAACTCCTTTTGGTATTTTAACCATTAGACTTTTTGTTTTTTGAGTTCGGCCGGAACCACGACATGGATTACAAGGATCAGATATTGTTGAACCCGTTCCCTGACAGGTAGGACAAGTTTGTTGAATCGAAAAGAAACCTTGTTGTGATCTAATTTGTCCTCTTCCTCCACATGATTGACACGTGATGGGTTGACTTCCTTTAGATGCTCCTGAGCCAGAACATATCTCACATTGAACTTGTGTAGGTATTTTTACTTTGAATTTTTTTCCATTATAGGCTTCTTCAAGTGAAACTGTAATATCATATCTTAAATCAGAGCCCCGATTGTTTGACTTTCTCCTTCTGTTTCCGCCCCCTCCAAAAAAAGATGAGTCACCGCCAAAAAAATCCTCAAAAATATCCTGAAAAGCCGATGAAGAAAAATCAAATCCACCACCACCTTGTCCAGAGCTTCCGTCGACAGCTGCATGACCAAACTGATCATAAGCAGACCTTTTTTCTTTATCTTGAAGAACCGCGTATGCCTCACTAGCTTCTTTGAATTTTACTTCAGCTTCTGCATCTCCCTGATTTCGATCAGGGTGATATTTCATTGCAAGTTTTCTATAGGATTTTTTTATCTCAGAATCGTCAGCAGTCTTGGATACACCAAGAACTTCATAATAGTCTCTTTTTGACATAAGCTTACCCGCTTACGATTCTTTATTGTCTTCTTTAACTTCTTCAAATTCTGCATCAACAACTTTTTCATTGTTTCCTTTTGCATCATTAGGTTCACCGCCTGCTGGTCCACCTTCTGGTGAACGAGCATCTTGCTGTTGAGCTTTATACATAGCTTCACCTAGTTTCATAGAAGATTGAGTTAATGCTTCCAATCCAGTTTTAATTTTTTCTATGTCATCAGAAGAAATTGCTTCTTTCAAAGTCTTAACATCATTCTCGATTGCACTTTTTTCTTGATCTGAAACCTTGTCACCAAATTCTTTAAGATTTTTTTCTGCTGAGTGTACCATCGTATCAGCTTGATTTTTAACATCGACGGTTTCTCTTTTCTTCTTATCAGACTCTGCATTTGCCTCAGCTTCTTTTACCATCTTTTCTATTTCTTCTTCGCTTAGGCCACCAGATGCTTGAATTTTAATCTGTTGTTCTTTTCCAGTTCCTTTATCCTTCGCGGATACATTTACAATACCATTAGCATCAATATCAAAAGTCACTTCAACCTGAGGTACTCCTCTTGGTGCCGGTGGAATTCCAACAAGATCAAAATTGCCCAGAAGCTTATTATCTGATGCCATCTCTCTTTCGCCTTGGCATACACGTATTGTAACTGCTGTTTGATTATCATCTGCGGTAGAGAAAACCTGACTTTTCTTTGTAGGTATTGTCGTATTCTTATCGATAAGTTTTGTGAATACTCCACCTAAAGTTTCAATACCAAGTGAGAGAGGGGTAACATCTAGCAATAAAACATCTTTAACATCACCTTGAAGTATTCCTGCTTGGATAGCAGCACCTTGAGCTACTACTTCATCAGGATTAACTCCCTTATTAGGTTCCTTGCCAAAGAAGTTTTTAACGGTTTCAATTACTTTGGGCATTCTTGTCATGCCACCAACAAGAACAACTTCGTCAATTTCACCCGCACTTAAACCTGCATCCTTTAACGCGGCATCACATGGTTTGATTGTTTTTTCGATTAAATCATCAACTAATGTTTCAAGTTTAGCTCTTGTAACTTTAATATTTAAGTGCTTTGGGCCAGATTGATCTGCCGTAATAAACGGAAGATTGATTTCTGTTTGAGAAGTAGATGATAATTCTATTTTAGCCTTCTCTGCTGACTCTTTGAGTCTTTGTAAGGCTAATTTATCTTTCGTCAGATCAATATTATTTTCTTTCTTAAACTCATCAGCTAAATAACTGAGAAGTCTTGAGTCAAAATCTTCTCCACCAAGGAATGTATCACCATTAGTTGATTTAACTTCAAATACGCCATCACCAATCTCTAATATTGAAATATCAAAAGTACCTCCACCCAAATCATAAACAGCAATTGTTTTGCCATCTTTTTTGTCTAAACCATATGCTAGTGCAGCAGCCGTGGGCTCATTAACAATTCTTTCAACTTCTAGTCCAGCTATTTTACCTGCGTCTTTGGTGGCTTGTCTTTGCGCATCATTAAAATAAGCTGGTACGGTAATCACTGCTTTCTCAACAGACTCTCCTAAATATCTTTCTGCATCTTCTTTTAGTTTTTGTAATACAAACGCAGAAATTTGTGATGGAGAATACTTTTCATTTCCAGATTCTACCCATGCATCACCATTTTCTGATTTTATAATTTTAAATGGCACCATGTCTGAGTCTTTTTGAACCATTGGATCTTCAAAAGAACGACCCATGAGTCTTTTAATAGCAAAAAAGGTATTTTCTGGGTTTGTTACGCCTTGTCTTTTAGCTGGTTGACCAACTAGCTTTTCACTTTCAGCACCAAAGCTTATAATGGAAGGTGTAGTACGTGAACCCTCAGCATTTTCTATTACCTTTGGATCTTTACCATCCATTATTGAGATACAACTATTAGTTGTTCCTAGATCTATACCAATTACTTTTCCCATAAAATTCTCTTTGTTTGATTTGATTTATATATAGGTAGTTGATTTTTGTGTGCAACCCCCCTCAATAGAAAGTATTTTTACTAAATTCGCTGATTTTTTATTGATTTATATTATTGATATTATTAGTTTTTTTTCTTGACGACGCCTACCATAGCAGGTCTTAAAAGCCTATCCCCTATACGGTATCCCTCTTGTACTACCTCAGTAATGATACCAGGCTGCTTATCAGGATTTTCTACTTCGAACATAGCTTGATGCAAGTTTGGATCAAAATTTTGGTCTAAAGAATTAATTTTTTCAATTTTGAACTTTTCAAAAACCGTTATTATTTGTTTTTCTGTTAATTCAATACCTTCAACAAACTGTGAAATATTTTGATCTGATTTTTTTAATTCATCTAGATCTATCGATTTTAATGCTCTCTCTAAATTATCCAATACAGACAAGATTTCTTTTGCGAAACTAGAAATAACATAGTTACTGAGATCCTCTTTTTCTCTGTCAAATCTTTTTCTTAGATTATCGTTATCTGCGAGAGATAGTAAAATTTGATTTTCTGCCTCTTTTAACTTTTCTTCGAGTTCTGAATGGTCAATAATTTCCTTTACCTGAACTTCTTCAACATTCTCTTCAGTTTTTTTTTCAGAAACATTCTTTTTTTTGTCTTTTGCCATATCTTTTTTTGAATATGTAATGATCTATATTATTTTCGTCAATACATAGTATAATGAATTTATTAATATGAGAAATACAAGAAAAACTAGCGATCTTCGTAAATTTGAAATTATTCCGAATTTCTCCTCATATCCAGAAGGCTCTTGTATGATAAAATTTGGTGAAACTCACGTATTGTGTAACGCGTCTTTAGATCAAAATGTTCCAAGGTGGCTTAAAAATTCTCAGCAAGGATGGGTAACTGCTGAATATGGAATGCTTCCTAGATCAACATCTGAAAGAATGTCCCGAGAAGCTGTCAGAGGCAGACAATCAGGAAGAACACAAGAAATACAACGTTTGATTGGCAGATCGTTGAGAGCGGTAACAGATCTTAGTTTGTTAAAAGATATACAAATTTTAATTGATTGTGATGTTATTCAAGCTGATGGTGGAACACGAACCGCTTCAATATCAGGTGCGTTTGTAGCACTGCAGTTATGTATCCAGAGCATGATAGGTAAAAAGATTATTAAAATTAACCCAATAAAGGAAAATCTTGCGGCTATAAGCTGTGGCATAGTCGATAATGTTCCGTTGCTTGATCTAGATTTTATTGAGGATCAAAATGCTGAGGTAGATGCTAATTTTGTCATTACAGAAACAAATAAAATAGTTGAGATACAAATGACATCTGAAAAAAAACTTTGCACAGAAAATGAATTTAATTCTATGTTTGAATTGGCGAAATCAGGTATTAGTCAAATAATTCAATCCCAAAAAATACTTTTAGAAGGTAAATAATCTGTTAAAGGATATTGTAATAGCAAGTCATAATTCTGGAAAAGTATCGGAAATAAAATCTTTATTAAAACCGCTTGGTTATAATATTATTTCTGCTAAAAAACTTAAAATCAATGAACCCATTGAAAATGGTCTTACATTTGGAGAAAACTCTCTTATCAAATCAAAAAATGCTGCATTAAAATCTAAATTGCCAGCTATAGCTGATGATAGTGGCCTTTGTATTTCATCATTAAATGATGAACCTGGTATTTATTCTGCAAGATGGGCGGGTAAGGAAAAAGATTTCAATATTGCTATAGAAAAAATAGAAAAGAAAATGGAAAAAAATAATTATTTTAATAAATCTAGCAGAAAAGCTTTTTTTTGTTGTGCTTTATCAATCTATTTTCCAAACAATGTAAGCAGAGTTTTTGAAGGTAAGATTTACGGACATGTTCAATTTCCTCCAAAAGGCAAGAATGGTTTTGGGTATGATCCAATTTTTGTTCCTAAAGGTTATAAAAAAACATTTGGCGAAATGAATTTTAATTACAAAGAAAGAATAAGCCACAGAGCAATTGCATTTAAGAAGTTGTCAAATTTTTTATATAAAATAAAAAATTAATTTCTAATTACAAACTTATCACTGCCTACATGGAATATTAAAGGTCTACGTTCCACTCTTCCACTTTCATCAAAACGGAACCACCCATTTATACCTATATACCCTAAATTAGAGTGAAGAATTTCCTTAGTAATTTTCTTATGTTCTATATTTAAGCTGCTGATTAAACCTACTAAATCGTAAGCTAAAGGGGCTAATGCATGAGGATTATTTTTGTAAATCTTTTTATACTCTTTTTTAAATTTTCTTTGGCCATTTAAGTCTAAGGACGAAAAATATGAATTCTTCATTGATGGCTCTTTAAGGATTAGTTCTTTTCCCCAAATAGAATTTCCAATGAATTTTACTTTTTTTGGGTCAACATCATAATAGGGTAGTATTGAAATAAAATTTGTTAATTCGCTAAATGATCGAGCAATTATTATAATAGCTTCAAAATCTACCTCTCCCAACGTATCCTTATTTCTTAATAATTTTAATTCTTTTAATGAAGACTCAGATTGTAATTCTTCTAGAAGCTTAACTCGATTATCCAAGTCTAATTTTCTTTCATCATAATTTGAAACATCTCTCGCTATTTTATAATAGTCGGGATCTTTAGTTGGATAAAAAATAAATTGTGAAGATGAATTATTATTTATATTATGGAATTTATTAATTTCATCTTTTACTTTTTTTCCATATTTATTATCAGGAACTATAACCGCAAATTTATCAATTCCCCTATCAATTGAATATTCGTAGATTTTCTTTAATTCATCTTCAATAGTTAATCCAAAAACATAGACATCACGATCACTTACATCAGAATTATTAGAAAATGTTATGATTGGAATATTTTGATCATCCAAGTACTCTTTTACTTTTAAAACTGTTTTGGTAAATATTGGACCAAGAATCAAATCAACATCATTACTAATTAAGTATGATAGATTTTTATATAGTTGGTTTTCTTCTCCCGTGTCGACTATATAAAATTCTAAATTTTTGTTATTGGTTTCTTCTAATGCCAATTGCGCAGAATCGAGTAGCGATTTACCAATCTGATAAAATTCTCCAGACAAAGGTAAAAGTAAGCCTAGCTTGAAAATCTTATCATCTTTTTCTATTAAATTGTTTTCTTGAGCATTTGGATCTTCATCTTCTACTATAGTTTCTAGCAATTGTGTTTGATTGTATGTTAGTGTTTTCTTTGGAGCTAATTGGGTTGTTTCACAGCCATATAATAATAAACTTAAATAAAGAATTACTAAAATAAAAAACTTATCTCTAAAATAAAACATGCAATCAAATTTAAATTTATCTTATATTACAAAGTTATTGGAACATGAGAAACCTCAAAGTGGTCTTTATATAGTTCCTACGCCTATAGGAAATTTATCTGATATTACGATAAGGTCATTAAAAATACTTTCTTCAGTCGACTTAATAATAAGTGAAGATACTAGAGTTACAAAAAAACTTACATCGAAATATGGAATAAAATCTAAAATACAGTCATTTCACAAATTTAATTCTAAAAATAAAATTCCTGGAATAATAAAAAAAATAAGTTCTAATTTTTCTATTGCTGTAACTACAGATTCTGGAACACCACTTATTTCAGATCCTGGGGCTGACCTTGTGAAAGAATGTTTTGAAAACAATTTAAGTGTATTTTCTTTACCAGGTCCATCAGCGCCAATAGCAAGCTTTGTTCTAGCAACTTTTCAAGCAGAAAATTTTACCTTCAGAGGTTTTTTTCCAAGAGAAAAAAAGAAAATAGAAAGTCAATTAGCAAGATTTAATGGAAGTGATTGTCCAGAAATATATTTTGAATCACCTAAGAGAATTATTAAAACATTAAATGCAATATTAGAACTAAGTGGTGATTGCAAAATAACATTTGTTAGGGAGTTAACAAAAAAACATGAGGAAATTATCAATACTAATATTTCTGACCTTTTAGAGAAAATAAGTTTGAAAGAAAAAATATTAGGAGAGATAACATTTATTATTGAACCAATAATGAGCAAAATTACTAAACTTCCTGAAGAAGAAATTATTAAATTTGGTAATAGTTTACTAAATAAAGGTATGAATATCTCTGAGGTATCGCGTCTTATGTCAAAAGATTTGAGTATATCTAAAAGGGATATTTATCAGCTATTAATAAAAAATAGGAAATAATATAAAATTAATATAATTTGGAATGATGGCACTTAACAAACTAACAATATTATCAATTTCTCTGTTATTTATGTTGATACTAACAAATTGTTCTATGCCTGTAGCAACAGGAGTGGCTACAAAAGCGGTAACAGTTTCAAATTCAGACCGAAGCATTGGAGAGTATGTCGATGATGTACTGATAAAAGCTATTCTAAAAAACTCTTATTTTGATCAAAGTGAAAAAATATTTTTTAATGTTGATGTAGAGGTTTCTCAAGGAAGAGTATTATTAACCGGGACCGTTGATAATATAGATTTAAGAATAGAGGCTACTCGAATTGCGTGGGGAGTGAAGGGAGTTCAAACTGTAATTAACGAAATTCAAATAAGTGAAAGTGATAATATATTAAATTTTGCAGATGATTTAGTTATTAGTACAAAAGTTTTCGCAAAATTAATGCTTGATGAAGAAGTGAACTCTCTAAATTATAATATCGAAACTGTTAATAAAGTTGTTTACATAATTGGAATCTCAAGCTCAAGTGATGAAAAGAAAAAAGCTATAGATCTTACTAAAGAGGTATTTGGAGTTGAGGAAGTAGTTGAATATATAACCATAAAATCTGAATAGGAGTTAGATTTATGAAATTTGGCTTTCAAATAGATCCTGTGCATACACTCAATCATGATACTGACAGTACTTTGCCAATGATATTGGAGTCACAAAAAAGAAAAAATAGAAATTTTATTTTCTCTCCAAGTTCTCTCACATTCAAAAAAAATACTGTATATGCCTTAGTAAAAGAAATTAAATTCAAGAATAACAAATTAAATAGTTTTAGTATAAGTAGCGAAAAAATATTAAATTTAAATTCGTTAAATTGTATTTTTATACGTCAAGACCCGCCTTATAATATGGAATACATATCATCAATGCATTTACTGGAGCAATTGAATCCAAAAACAAAAGTAATTAATAGTCCAGCAGGTATACGAAATGCTCCAGAAAAAATACTAATGTTGAAATTTAAAGATATCATTCCTCCAACGTTAATAACTAGATCTAGAAAAGAAATAGATCTTTTTATGAGCAGCTGTAAGAGATCTGTTATCAAGCCTCTTTACGGGAATGGAGGACAGGGCATTTTTTTATTAGATAAGAACGACAAAAATTATAATCAAATCATCGAGAAGTTTATAGATGAAGATAGTGTTCCTTTCATAGTACAAAAGTTTCTGCCAGAAATAATAAAGGGTGATAAAAGAATAATACTTATTAACGGTGAGCCTGTTGCAGCATTAAAAAGAATTCCTAAAACAAATGAATTCAGATCAAACATTCATGTTGGGGGAAATACTAAGGCAGTAAAACTCTCAAAAAATGACAGAAAAATATGCAGTATTATCAAAGAAACTTTAATAAACGAAAAGCTGTTCTTCGCTGGCATTGATGTAATAGGAAATTATCTTACAGAAATAAATGTTACTTCACCAACTTGTATTCAAGAAATTAAAAAACTTCATAAGATTGATGTCGCAAAAATAATCTTTGATAAATTAGATGAATAGTTATTATTTGAATATTGTATGAGTATCAGGGCAAGAATATTAAATTATGCATTAAAAAAATATGTAAAGAAAGTTCAACCTCCAGTTGAAGATCGCTCTTATCTAGAAGCAAGAAAAATGATGAGTCAAAAGGGCTATGAGGATACAAGTAGTTCAATTGTAAATACTAGTTTGCAAAAATTTATATTTAATAAAAAAATTTCAAAAATTCAAACAAATGAGATTTATTTAGAAAATATTAGAACACTTTCTTTTGATCATGAAGAATTGAGTAAAGACAAGTGTATACTTTACTTCCACGGAGGTGGATATATTGCTGGCTCTCCTGAAACCCATCAAAATCTTTTATCAAGTATAGCTGAAAAATCTAATTTGAAAGTTTATGCAATTGATTATTCTCTTGCCCCTGAG
Source organism: uncultured Pelagibacteraceae bacterium (assembly GCA_902517885.1). GTDB lineage: Bacteria > Pseudomonadota > Alphaproteobacteria > Pelagibacterales > AG-422-B15 > CACNXQ01. The sequence continues at coordinate 156,382 of CABYDZ010000003.1, read as the reverse complement.
AACCCTTTTCCAGCTGCACTTAATGATGCCGTTGAAAGTTATAAAAGTTTATTAAGAATGGGCTATAAGAGTAAAAATATATTCATAGGAGGTGACTCTGCGGGGGGCAATTTATCAATTGTAACTATATTAAAACTTCAAGAAATTAATGAACCCTTGCCATCAAAAGTTTTTCTGCTTTCCCCGTGGGCTGACTTAACAGGAGAAGGCAGTAGTATTAGAGAGAATTCATTGTCGGATCCTTATTTGTCTTACGATGATTGGCTTAATACTGCTAAATCAATGAAAAAAACTGTTGAAGAGTGGTATGCTCCAAACCAGGACTGTAGGAATCCAATGATATCACCTATATTTGCAAATTTTAAAAATTTTCCTCAAACACTTATCCAGGTAAGTAATATTGAAATATTATTCAGTGACTCAATCAAAATCTCAAACAATCTTAAGAATAACAATAATGGAGTGAAGTTGAGTATTTATAAAAATTTACCTCATGTTTGGCAAATCTTTGTATTTTTACCAGAGTCAAAAAAAGCAATTAATGAAATTTCAAATTTCTTAAAAGACTAATTCTTAAAAGCTGCAAGTGCAGCGAGATTAACAATATCAGAAACATTCGCACCTAAAGGAGCTATTTGAATACTCTCTTTAAACCCCACAAGATAGGGACCAACCAGATTTCCTCCACCTAATTCTTGTAACATTTTAGTAGAAATACTGGCGCTGTGAATAGCTGGCATAATCAAAAGATTAGCAGGACCAGAAAGTTTACAAAATGGATACAAGTTCATCAAATTTTCATTTAAAGCAGTATTTGCTCCCATTTCACCGTCATATTCAAAATCAAGTTTTCTTTCATCAAGTATTTTGATGGCATCCCTCATATAAACTGAGCGCTCAGTATACGGTGTACCAAAATTTGAATAAGAAACTAAAGCTGCTCTCGGTTCAATTCCAAATATTTCTTTTACAACTTCCGCACTTTCCTGCGTTATATTTGCAAGCTGTGCAGCGTTGGGCATATCATGAACATTTGAGTCTGCAACAAATATTGTTCTTCCGTTGCACAACATAACAGTCATTCCCAAAATTGTTTTATTAGGAATAGGATCTAATACATATTCTATGCTTTCTAGAGAAGCAGCAAAACTTCTTGTTAGACCACAAACCATCGCATCAGCTTCATTAAGTGATACCATACAGGCAGCAAATACATTTCTTTCTTTGGTAAGAAGATTAAGGCAATCTTTTCTTAAAAAACCCTTTCTTTGAAGCCTGTTATAAATATGTTCAGCGTACCTATCGTGCTCTGCTTTATTTCTAGTACTATGAATTTCTATCTTATCAAAAAAATCAAGTCCCATTTCTTTCATTTTATTTTTAATTATTTCATCTCTACCAATTAGTATTGGTGTTCCCATTCCATTATTAAGGAATATTACAGCCGCTCGAATCATGTTCTCTTCCTCGCCTTCAGTGAAGATAACGCGTTTTGGGTTTTCTTTTACTTCTTGAAATATTTTTTGTAATAATCCAGCTGAGGGATTAAGTCTCGCTGATAACTCATTAGAATACCTGTCCATATCCACAATTGCTTTGCGTGCAACTCCAGTATCCATAGCAGCTTTGGCAACTGCAGGTGGAACTTTGCTAATAAGTCGAGGATCAAACGGAGAAGGTATAATATAATCAGGACCATACTGTGGGCGCTTCCCTGGATAAGCGTTTGCAACTTCATCAGGTACATCCTCTTTTGCTAAGTCAGCTATTGCTTTTGCAGCAGCTATCTTCATTTCTAAATTAATTGTTGTAGCTCTAACATCTAACGCCCCTCTAAATATGTATGGAAATCCTAAAACATTATTTACCTGATTAGGATAGTCGGATCTTCCTGTTGCAATTATTGCATCAGATCTACATTCTTTTACATCTTCGGGAGTAATTTCAGGTTCAGGGTTTGCCATAGCAAAAATAATCGGGTTATCAGCCATTGATAAGGCCATTTTTTGACTGATTATATTCCCAACTGATAAACCAAAAAAAATATCTGCACCAACCAGCGCATCCTCTAATGTCCTACAATCAGTTTTTATTGCATGAGCAGATTTCCACTGGTTCATGTTTTCTTTTCTTTCAGAGTGAATAACGCCCTTTGTATCGCAAAGTATTGCATTATTGTTAGGCATTCCCATCGCTTTGAGAAGCTCTAAACATGCTATGCCAGCTGCACCTGCGCCGTTAACAACAATTTTTGCATCACTTATTTTTTTCCCACTAAGATCCAATGCATTTAGAAGCGCAGCTGTAGATATTATGGCAGTTCCATGCTGATCATCATGAAATATTGGGATATCCATTAGCTCTCTTAATGTGTCTTCAATAATGAAACACTCAGGTGCTTTTATATCTTCTAAATTTATTCCTCCAAAAGATGGGCCTAAATATTTAACAGAATTAATAAACTCGTCAGCATTTTCTGTATCAATTTCAAGATCAATTGAGTCAATGTCAGAAAACCTTTTAAACAAAACAGATTTACCTTCCATCACTGGTTTTGAGGCATGTGCGCCTAAATTACCAAGACCAAGTATAGCGGTTCCATTTGATACTACGGCTACTATATTGCCCTTACTCGTATAGTCATAGACTGCACTGGTATCCTCTGCAATCGCATTAACTGGTGCCGCAACTCCAGGTGAATAAGCTAGAGACAAGTCTCTTTGTGTCTCAAGTGGTTTGGTTGCTTTAATTTCAATCTTTCCTGGCTTTCCCTGAGCATGAAAAACTAAAGCTTCCTTCTCACTAAAATGCTCTGCTCTATCCTTTTTTTTCATAAATCCCTTTTTGGCCATTTATATAGGTTTTTATCTGCGTTTCAAATTCAAAAACTATAAAATGGGAATGTATACTTAATTTTGACGATATTTAGATGAAAATAGATTAATAAACAACAATTATATGAATGTAATAAGATCATCATTTATCTATTCTTTTTTTACATCTGTAAGTCGAGTATTTGGATTCTTAAGAGATATCTTGATTGCAAATTTTTTGGGTACAGGAATATTTGCAGATATTTTTTTTGTAGCCTTTCGTTTTCCAAATACATTTCGCAGAATATTTTCAGAAGGGGCAGTAAATTCTGCATTCGTTCCAGTTTACTCAAAGTTAATAAGTGAAAAGTTTTTGGAAGATGCAAAAAAATTTGCTGGAAATATCATTGTTATTTTTACAACCATAACAGTCATTATTGTCATTATTATTGAGATATTCATGCCGACTTTTATTTTATTCTTGGCACCAGGTTTTGCCTTGAACGATGAAAAGCTGGACGAACTAATTAATACATCAAGAATTATATTTCCTTTTCTTGTCATAATTAGTATTGGATCAATTTATTCATCTATTCTCAATGCAAATAATAAATTTGCCTTGTCAGCTTCGCTTCCAATAATTTTAAATCTCTTCATGATATTGGGAACACTATATGCTTATGTAACGAGTAATAATTTTTTACTTTTTTTATCGTGGTCTGTGATCATTGGAGGTATAATTCAAATAATTTTTTTAATAGCTTCACTTAAAAATAATAAAATAGAGATAACTTATTTTTCTCCACTAATTACAACAAACACAAAACGTTTCCTTAGTTTATTTTCTACAAGTTTTTTTTCCTCAGGCCTTCTTCAGATAAATATTTTTATAGGAACTATAATTGCTTCATATGAAACTGGTGCAATTTCGTATTTATATTATGCAGATAGAATATATCAATTACCTCTAGCATTGATTGGGATTGCACTTGGAATTGCGTTGCTGCCATCAATTTCAAAAAAAATTCAGAAGAATTCAAAAACTGAGGTTTATAATACAATCGAGGAGACTACTAAATTTGCCGTATTATTATCACTTCCTGCAGCTGTTGGTATTTTTATTCTGCCAGAACTGATAGTTCGCATACTGTTTGAGCGAGGTGAATTTAATATTGAATCGACAGCGCTTACAGCTCAGGCACTAAAATTTTACAGTATAGGTTTGGTTGCATTTATATTAATGAAAATTTTTACACCAATTTTTTTCGCATATGAAAATGTTAAGCCAACACTTTATGTAACTTTTTTTAATTTAGTTTTGAATACAGTATTGAGTATAATACTCTTTATTTATATAGGTTTTGTAGGAATTGCGATTGCAACAAGTATTTCAGCGTGGATAAGCGTGTTTGTTCTTTATTATTACCTTCAAAAAAATTGTTATTTTATTTTCAGTTCAAAAATAATAAAACCAACAATCTTAGTCTTGTTAGCTTCTTTTATTATAGGAATATATATTTATTTCTTTAAAGATTATTTTGATGAAATATTTATTAGCTTTTATCTTGGAGAGACTTTTTTCCTTTTATTTTTAGTCCTTTCTTCAATACTACTTTACTTATTTATAATATCTTTTTACAAGCCTTTTTCGTATACTGAAATTAAAAAAGTTTTTAACAAATGAAAAATATAAACAAAATAGTACTCTCCGGAGTTCAACCAACTGGAGGCTTACATATTGGTAATTATTTAGGCGCAATAAAAAATTTTGTATCAATGCAGACTGAATATGATTGTTTTTTTTGTGTAGTTGATCTTCATGCAATTACAGTAAAACAAGATCCAAAGCTTCTTAAAAATAACACTTACGAGGTAGTAGCAACTTATTTAGCTTCAGGAATTGATCCTGTCAAAAGTGTAATTTTTAATCAGAGTAATGTTTCGTCTCATTCAGAACTGGCTTGGATATTTAATTGCATTACAAGAATGGGCTGGCTCAACAGAATGACACAATTTAAAGATAAGGCAGGTAAAGATAAAGAGAATGCTAGCTCAGGACTTTTTATTTACCCCAATTTAATGGCTGCCGATATATTACTTTACAAAGCAACACATGTTCCAGTTGGTGATGATCAAAAGCAGCACTTAGAATTAACAAGAGATATAGCCCAAAAATTTAATCGTGATTATGAATGTGATGGTTTTTTTCCAATTCCTGAACCAATAATAGATAAAAATATCTCCAGAATAATGTCTCTCAAAAATGGAGAACAAAAAATGAGTAAGTCTGATCCATCAGATTATTCAAGAATCAGTTTAACTGATAGCGCTGATCAGATAGAAAAAAAAATAAAAAAGGCTAAAACCGCTGACACACCTATGCCAGACAATAATGAGGATGTATCAAAATTACTTGAAGTTAATAACTTATTAAATATATTTTCAGGTTTTTCAGAAATAGATAAATCTGAACTAATTGAGAAATATAAAGGACAGAACTTTTCAAATTTTAAAAATAATCTTGCTGAAGTAATAATTGAGCACATTAAACCTATATCAAAAGAAATAGATAAATTAATGAGTGATAAAGCTTATTTGAATCAAATAATTTCAAGTGGAGCTGAAAAAGCTTCAGAGAAAGCGAATGTTACAATTAAAGAAGTATATGATATAGTTGGATTTGTTAGAAATGAGACATAGATCAAAATTTTTAGTTATAGTAGATGACTCCATTGAGTTAAGTGTTGCTATCAGATTTGCTGCACAAAGAGCTAAAAGTACAAAGGGAGGTATTATCCTATTAAATATCATCGAACAATTTGATCCCCAACAATGGCAATCTGTTGAAGAGATTATTCGCCAAGAGGCAAATGATAAAGCTCAAGAAAAATTACAAAAGTGGTCTAAAGTTATTCATGATCTCGTAGACATAGTTCCTGAAGTTATAATTAAAGAAGGCATTCCAAGCGAAAAAATTATTGAAACACTTGAATCTGATGATGCAATAAGGTTTCTAGTTTTAGCTGCAGCTGACGCTGATCAACCAGGTCCACTGGTTACATTATTAGCTGGACAAAAATCAGGTAAACTTCCAGTTCCAATTGTTGTAATACCACAAGGTTTAGAAGATGATGTTATTGATGATTTGGCATCAAGAGCTAATTAAAAAATATCGTTAAATTCAGACACTTACAAAATTATCACATGAATTCTTTAAAAAAAATAGAATCTAATTATATAAATTGAATAATTATTATGTTTATACAAACTGAATCAACACCTAACCCAAACTCATTGAAGTTTATTTTAGATGATCATGAAATATGTTCTGAGCCAGTTGAATATAATGCTGGGGAAGAGAATATAAATTCAAAACTTGCAGAAAAGTTACTTAAAATTGATGGTATTGATAAAATTTTATTTAATAAAAATTTTATTTCAATTAACAAAAGCAAATTTACATGGGATCAATTAAAAGCAACAATCTTACACGAGATATCCGACTTCATTGGTTCAGGCATTCCGATATTAGATACAGAGAATGAAGTTGACGAAATTAATACAGTTGAATTTGACGACGCAGATATAGAAGTTGTTAAGAATATTCATAATATTTTAGTATCAAAAATTAGACCTGCTGTTATGCAAGATGGCGGCGATATAAAATTTAAGAAATATGACGAGGGTATTGTTTCATTGGCCCTTCAAGGAAGTTGTGCTGGCTGTCCTAGCGCAACATTGACTCTTAAAAATGGAGTTGAAAATATGCTTAAACATCATATTCCCGAAGTTAAAAAAGTTGAACAAATCATATAGATGATATGAATTTTCTAAATTTATTTGTTACTAAAGATAACTCTTTAATTCTTTTGTTTAGGATTTATTACTCAATAGCGTTATTATTTGTTCTCACAATTTTAACTTCTTTAATATTCAGTCAAAATGTTTATGACAAACAAATTAAAGTATTATATCCAAACAATAATTCTAAAAATGAAAACTTTGATCATACTTTAGATAAACTTTATGCCGCCACGCTTACTGAAGAAATTTATATTAGCAAAAACGTTAATTTAGACTCAATACTAGAAACAAACTTAGTACCAAATATCATTATATCTAAACTACCATTCAATATAACAACACTTAAATCATCTGAAAAAAGAAAAACTCTTTTTATAAAAATAGCTCTGCCCATAATCATTAAAGAAAATGAAAAACTGGTACTCATGAATAATAAAATTAGAAATCTAGCAAATAGAATTGACTTTATTTCTCGCGGTGATGCAAAGTGGTTATCAAGTAAAATGAAAGAATACAAATTGAAAGAATACTCTATTGAAAAATTATTACAAAAAGTTGACAAAATTCCAGTTTCGCTCGCTCTTGCTCAAGCGGCAATAGAGAGTGGATGGGGAACTTCTCGTTTTGCTATCGAGGGGAATGCTTTATTTGGACAATATATATGGGACCAAAATAAGGCTGGGATTGTTCCTGAAAATAGAGATCTAGGTGAAAATTATAAAATTAAATCATTTAATACCCTGAGTGACTCTGTTTCGTCATACATGAAGAATTTAAATACTAATCATCATTATGCTGAGTTTAGATTAAACAGATATATTATGAGAAACAACAATCTTCCCTTAAATGGGGTTACACTATCTAATTATTTATATAATTATTCAATTGAAGATGACTATTCAGAAAAAATAAAGAATATAATTAAAACAAACAAACTTGAAGACTATGAGTATCTAAAAATGGAAAAGCAAAATAAAATTAAATTAACTGAAATTATTTAACCAAAAACTGATATCCAAACCAGTGCCATTTGTCATCACTTTTTGACGTGCAATTAAGTTTGCCTCTTCCAGATAAAAAATCTTCTTCTAATTTTATTTGAAATTTCAAGGGACTTATTTTTATTATTTCTTGTGAATTCCAATTTCCACCAGGATTAGAGTAACAATTTAACTCATTATTGTTTAGATTATCAACTAGTGTGAGTTCAATTAATGGACGCTTATTATTTTTTAAGAACATATCTTCAGGACTAAATTGATCTATCTGTAAGGGAAAAGAATTTACAGCAAACTCAAAACGATCTGATGTGCCAAAATTTTCGTTAAGAGAAAATCTAGGTAAATAGTAATGATTTTCATAACTTGAAATCACGCCTGAATGCTGACCAAACGCATGGCTAATATTAAGTTCTTTAAGAAGTTCTATAATAGCTAAGCTCGTTTCACCATACGGATATGCAAAAAGCTTAGGCACAAATCCAATATTCTTTATAAAGCTTTTATGTGAATTTAGTAAGTCTTCCTTCACATACTTCTTACTGTTTAATGGCATATGAAGGTGAGTAGAAGTATGTTGACCAATAGAGCCCCCATCCTCGATAAATTGCTTTATTTGCGACCAACTCATATACCCAGCTGTATTACTATCTATAATATCTGTAGAAACAAATAGAGTGACAGGTATTTTGAATTTTTTAAATATGGGCCAAGCATATTCAAAAAAAGATGAGTAAGCATCATCAACTGAAAAAGCTATACTTTTCTCATTAAACTTTTCGTCATTTTCTAATTTACTAACAATTTCCTCTAAACTGATTACATCAATATTATTTTCAATTATATATTTTATATGCGACTTAAACTGTTCCTTTGTAACACTTGTCGTTGGATATCTATCTTCACCAAATCTATGATACATAAAAGTTGATACTCCCATTTCATTTTCTGCAAAGGAAAAACTAGGAATACCTATAAAGATAATTATAAGGAATAATTTAATCAGGTATTTAGGAAAAAATAACAGAAACTTATTCATCAAATCCATTTTTTAATCTATATGGTTAAAATATCAACTATATGTTTCTTTTTTTAGACTTTACAACTGATATGTCATTGACTTTAATTGGAAGGCATTTCTTTCTAAGAAAAAAGATCAAGTCTAATAAAAATATTTCAGAAATTCTGGTAATTGAAATAGAGAAATTTTTTAATAAAGCAAAGATAAATATAAAAAAACTTGATACGATTTTTGTTATTACAGGACCTGGTAGTTTTACTGGAATAAGATCTGCTTTAACCTTTGCAAAAACAATTCAGCTTACCAACAATACTGATGTAAGAGGAATATCAAAATTTGAGTATTTGAATTTAATTGCTAACGATGAGAATTTATTTGATTTAAGGACTATACTAATCTTTCATAGAAAGATGCAATTTTTCTCTCAGAATTTTAAAGGTAATTTATGTATTTCAAAACCTAAAATAATTAATTTTGAAGTAAATAAGAAAATATTTAACAAAAGAACAAGTATAATTTGTGATAATAATATATTAACGAGCTTTGTTGACAAAAAATATTTTGAATTATTTAATTCGAATATACACTTTATCGATTATAATACTAAAAAATTAAAGATGTTAATTAACAAAAAAAATAAACTTACAAATGATCCAAGACCAGTTTATATCAGTAGTAACTATTAAGTTTTGTTTCTTATGATAGATGTAAAAAAAATGTGTAGTGAAAAAGGTCTAAGAATGACTGAACAGAGAAATACTATAGCTGATGTCATAACCGAGATGAGCGTAGAAGGACACCCTGATGTAAATGAAATCTTTTTAAGTGCGAATAAAAAGGACAAGAATATCAGTATTGCGACAGTTTATAGGACAGTTAAGTTATTTGAAGAATACGGAGCAATTGAAAAACTAGAATTTAAAGATGGCAGATCGCGTTATGAGGCAATTGAAGAAGCCCACCATGACCATCTAATTGATATAGAAACTGGTGAGATACATGAATTCACAAATGATGAAATAGAAACTATACAGGCTCGGGTTGCTAGCGAACTTGGATTTAAACTCGTAGATCATCGTCTAGAGCTTTATGGAGTTAAGAAAAAAAATAAAAATTAAATGTCAATCATAAGACTTATTTATACGTTACTACTACTGTCATTTTTTATAATTATATCAATTCCGATTCAAATTTTACTAAATATATTTGCTTATAAATTTAAGAATATTTACGCAATATATTTTTATCAAATAATTAAACTTATTACTGGACTAAAAATTACTTATGATAAGAAAAATCATAATCGCAAAAAAAAAGGAACACTCTATGTAGCAAACCATGTCTCATGGTTTGATATTATTTGCTTAGGTACGTTACTTAATGCAAGGTTCATTGCAAAAAAAGAGGTTTCTAAAATGGGAATATTTGGCTTTTTAGCGAAGCTAAGCAATACTTTTTTTATTGATAATTCTGATAAAAATAAAATTATTGAATACAATCACATCATTAATAAAAAACTAAGCCACGGTGAAAATTTTATAATCTTTCCTGAAGGAACAACTTCTGATGGAAATGGAATTAAGCAATTTAAGTCATCAATGTTAGAATGTGCGTTTGATGAAAAAAATCTAATACATATTCAGCCTATTTCTATATGCTATTCAAGAAAAAATAACTTACCAATGGGACTCTTTTTAAGAAGGCACATTTCTTGGGTCGGTGATACTTCAATGGTTGAGGCAATGATTAATTTTTTAAGCTCTGGGCCTGTTACAGTTGAGCTAGTATTTCATAACGAGCTTAATGCAAGTAGCTTTAATAATAGAAAAGATTTGACCTATTATTGTGAAGATCAGATACTTCAGGGCATAAATCAAACTCTCAAAATTAGCTAAAATGCAAAATCGTTCATTTTATGTAAAATCGTATGGCTGTCAGATGAATGTCTATGATAGTCAAAAAATAACTTCAATACTTGAGAGCAAAGGACTAAAAAATAAATTAGACCCTAAATCAGCAGATTTAGTAATTTTTAACACATGTAACATTCGTGAAAAGGCAGCACATAAATTATACTCTGATATAGGAAGAGTAAATAAACTGGGATTAAAAAAAACAATAGCCGTCGTTGGATGCGTAGCTCAGGCTGAAAACTCTGAAATGTTTCGAAAAAATAAATCAATCGATATTATCCTTGGGCCACAAAGCTATCATCTCCTTCCAAAGATGCTGGATGATCTAGAAAATAATTTCAAACAAATTAACACTGACTTCATAGTGAATGAAAAGTTCGATTATTTGTCTGAGCAAATGAGACCACAAGGAGTGTCTTCAATGGTAACAATCCAGGAAGGATGTGATAAATTTTGTTCTTTCTGTGTCGTTCCTTATACAAGAGGTCCTGAATATTCTCGGTCCATTAAATCCATTAGCGATGAAGTAAAATTACTATCCCAAAAAGGAGCAAAAGAGATTGTATTCCTCGGTCAGAACGTCAATGCATATAATGATAAATCAAGTAATAATGACGCCAAACTATCAGATTTGATCAGAGCAATTAGCGAATTTGATAGCGTTAAAAGAATAAGGTACACGACATCTCATCCAATTAATATGGATGAAGAATTAATTCAAGAACACAAAAATAATATGAAGCTAATGCCATTTCTACATTTACCTGTTCAATCTGGTTCAGAATCGATTTTAAAAAAAATGAACAGAAAATATGACCCTGATTTTTATCGAAGAACTATCGATAGGTTAAAGAAAGCAAAACCAGATATAGAAATATCATCAGATTTTATTGTTGGTTACCCAGGTGAGACAGATCAAGATTTTAATGACACATTAAAACTTATTGATGATATCAAGTTTACTCAATCTTATTCATTTATTTATAGTTCAAGACCTGGAACTAAGTCGTCAACAGAAGCCGACAACACTCCCATTTCAGTGAAAAAAGAGAGACTTCTAGTGTTACAAGATAAATTAAAAAAAATTCAATACTCCTTTAATAATGAGTTTTGTAATAAAACTGTAAAAGTATTAATTGAGAATCAAAGTTCAAGTAACCCTGAGTATTTCTTTGGAAGAACGCCATTTATGCAATCTGTTTATATCAAGTCCAATGATCTAGTGCCAGGTCATGAAAAAGATATTGATATTACGTCTTGCAACCATAAGAGTTTATATGGTAGTTGTTGAAGATTGATTATCCACTTAATTTGAAAAATAAACAAATAAAACCCATATCCGAAAATCAAAAGGACCTGATATCAGGATCTTCCATAATAAATATTGATAACTTAGATGTTGTAGAGATATTTGGAGTTAACAATGAAAATTTAAATTTTTTTGAAGATCAGCTTCCCATTAAGGTCTTTCAAAAAGGAAATCAACTTAATATTAAAGGTGAAAAAAAATACAGAAATATTTTGCGAAATGCAATTTTAAAAACACAACAGGATTTAAAATCTAACAGAAAAGGAAACAATATTAATTTAATGCAGGAGAATCTAAAAATGCAATCTTTAAATGAAAATGACAAAATAAGAAACTTGACAGTTACCAAGACAGCAAAACTTGATGTCATTGGTAAAAGTAAAATGCAAAATCATTATTTAGATATACTTCAGAAAAAGAAAATTATCTTTGCGGTTGGTCCAGCTGGTACAGGTAAAACATTTTTAGCAGTTGCTGCAGCAGTTTCTCAATTATTAGATAATAAATTTGACAGAATAATTCTATCTAGACCAGCAGTGGAAGCTGGAGAAAAACTTGGTTTCTTACCCGGCGATTTAAAAGAAAAGGTAGATCCTTACTTGAGACCTTTATATGACAGTCTTTATGATCTTATGCCGTCAGATATAGCCTTAAGGAAAATTGAATCTGCTGAAATTGAAATTGCTCCCTTAGCTTTCATGAGAGGTAGGACATTAAATAATTCCTTTGTAATTTTAGATGAAGCTCAAAACGCAACTCATACGCAAATAAAAATGTTCTTAACCAGGTGCGGTAAAAATTCTAGAATGGTCGTTACAGGCGATCCATCTCAAATAGACCTAAATAGAAAAAGTGACTCAGGGTTATTAAAATCAGTTAAAATCTTGGAAAAAATTGACAATATTGAAGTTGTTGAGCTCGGCTCAAAAGATATTGTTAGAGACGAAATGGTTACAAAAATTATAAATGCGTATGATTCATACGATGACCAAATAAAAGATCTTTTTGATAAATCATCTTAACCTTTATGGTGGAAATTAGTTACAATATAAAAAGTCTAGAGTGGAATAAAAATTTGCCTTCCTATAAAAAATGTATCTCTAATTCTGTTAACCAGATATTTAAAATAATAAAATTTTCTTCTAATAACGAAATCTCTATTAGTTTTCTTCTTACATCAAATAGTGAGATAAAACTTTTAAACCAAAAATATAGAAATAAAAATAAACCTACAAATGTTTTATCATTTCCAATGAATGAGAAGATTGAAAATAAAAATTATTTGGGAGATGTTGTCATCTCTTGTGAAAAAATTATTGATGAATCTTATGAACAAAATATAAAAAAATATAAATATTTATCAAAAATGACCATACATGGTGTACTCCACTTATTAGGATATAAACACGATACTGACAGCCAATTTAATAAAATGAATTCAATTGAAAAAAATATACTTGAAGAAATGTATAAATAAATATGCTTAAAAACTATATAAATAGATTATTTCCTAGTAAAAATATTAATGGAGAATCTCTTAAAGAAAGTATTGAAACAGTTCTAGAGTCTTCTCAAAAAGGCACTGAAAGTATCTCAAAGCAAGAGAGATTGATGCTTTTAAATATTCTAAAAATTGATGAAATAAGAACAATAGACATCATGATACCGAGAGCTGACATTGGAGCAGTCGAGGTTAATGATAGCTTTGAAAAAGTATTAGAAATATTTATTAAAGAGTCTCATTCCAGAGTTCCAGTATATGAAAATAATTTAGATAATATCATTGGGATGATACATATAAAAGATTTAGTTAAATATCAAAATGAGGGCCGAAAAGAAGATAAATTTTTGGACATTATCAAAAGAGAAGTTTTGGAAATTCCACCCTCAATGCCAGTTTTAGATCTTCTATTAAAAATGCAAATCACACAACTACATATGGGAATAGTAATTGACGAGTATGGTTGTACGGATGGTTTAGTTACGATTGAGGATGTAATAGAGGAAGTAATTGGAGAAATTGAAGATGAACATGATGAGAAAAATTTGCCAATGTTAATTAAAACTTCTACCAATACAATTGAAGCAAGTGCAAGAGTTGAAATAGATGAACTTCAAAAAATAACAAACATTAATTTCCTATCCAACGAAAACAGCGATGATATTGATACTTTAGGAGGCTTAATATTTTCTATAGCCGGACGAGTTCCTCAAAGGGGAGAGATTATTAAACATAGTTCAGGTGTTACCTTTGAAATCAATGATGCTGATCCAATGAAAATAAAATCAGTTAAAATAAAAATCATATAATAGCGTATGTACTCGAAAGTTTTTTTTAGTAATAAAAAACTTATGATTTACTCTTCCTCGTTTTTGCTCGGGATATTTCTATCTTTCAGCTTTGAGCCTTTTAATTTGCCTTTCATGTCAGTAATTTCCGTAGGTATGTTTTTTTTAGTAAATGATTATATTTATCAAAATTTACAAAATAAAAAGAAAATATTTTTTCTCACAGGGTTACTTTTTGGGTTTGGATTTTTCATATCTAGTATTAATTGGATTTCAAATTCCATTTTACAGTTTGATGCAGATTTATATTACTTAATTCCAGTACCGCTTTTAATACTCCCACTTGTCTTGTCACTATTTTATGCACTTATGCAAATTATTAATTATCTCTCGTGGTCGCAGTCCACCTCACGTATTTTTTATTTCTCGGCTAATTGGGTAATTTTTGAATTATTAAGAAGCTATATGTTTACAGGATTTCCATGGAATCTAATTGCCTACAGTTGGTCGTGGTCCATATATTTCATGCAATCTTTATCTTTGTTTGGTGCATTTGGTCTTAGCTTAATTACTATTTTCTGCGCAACTAGTTTTTTTTCTTTTAGGATAAAAAATAATAATATTATATTCCCTCTAATTGCTACTTTAGTATTACTGACAATATTCCTATTTGGGTACAATCGAGTAAGTAGTTACGAGGTAAAAAATTCTGGTATTAGCTTAAGAATTGTTCACACTGAATTTAATCAAAATGAAAAGTGGAAAAAGGAGTCACACAAAAAGATTGCTGAGGTGGGTTCACAAGACTTGATTACAATTTTTCCAGAAACTGCGTTTGGAATGGAAGGTATAGGCCCATCAAATTGGTTCATTGGTCATATTCGTAATGAAGCAGGACTATATTACAATTCATTATCTTTTAATGGCCACCAATACGACAAAATTAAACTAGTACCGTTTGGCGAAAAAATACCGTTCTCTAATTTTTTAAAAATTTTTTTTCCGAAAAACCCTTTATTATTAAACTCAATGAAGAGCGGTAATGATGATCAACCATTTGAAAATAAAATTACGCCACTCATTTGTTATGAGGCTGTATTCCCTAATTTTGTTCGAAATAAAATTAATAATGAAACTGAATTACTAGTAAATATTACTAATGATGCATGGTTTGGTACTTTTAGTGGTCCAAAGCAACATTTTGTACATGTTTTGTATAGATCAGTTGAATTGGGACTACCTCTTGCGAGATCATCTAATATGGGTATATCTGCATTGATAAGTCCTATTGGTCTTGTAGATAGAATAGCTAGTTCAGATAAAATATCCTTTATAGATATAGAAATACCTAAAAAAATCGATACGACTATTTATCGGCAATACGGTGAATTAATGGTGTATTTTTTAATAGTTTTATTTTTTATTATTGGCTATGCTATCGATCAACTATTTTTGGGGAAAAAAAATGACTAAAGAATATTTATTTACAAGTGAATCCGTGTCAGAAGGCCATCCTGACAAAGTGTGTGATATTATTTCAGACTCAATAGTTGATGATTTTTTATCACAAGAAAATCCAGAAAATGCAAGGGTTGCAATGGAAACATTGGTTACTACTAATAAAGTAGTTATTGCTGGCGAAGTTCGTGGTCCTGAAGGTTACAATTGTAACTATGAAGAGTTAGCAAGAAATGCAGTAAAAGAAATTGGATATGAACAAGATGGATTTCATTGGAAAAACTTGTCTTTTGACTCGTCGGGTGTTCATAGTCAATCTGCAGATATAGCAATGGGTGTTGATGCATCTGGAAATAAAGATCAAGGTGCGGGAGATCAAGGAATAATGTTTGGATACGCATGCAAAGAAACACCATCTTTAATGCCAGCACCAATATATTATTCTCATAAGATACTTGAGTTAATGGCATCAGAGCGAAAATCTGGAAATACTGCTGGAATACAACCTGACTCTAAAAGTCAAGTTACATTAAAATATAAAAATGGTGAGCCTGAAATTTGCACTAAAATAGTTGTTTCTACTCAACATGATGCTGAACTTGATCAGCAAGCCGTTAGTGATCTGGTAATTCCATTAATCAAAACCGTAATGCCTCAAGAATGGATGGATAATAATACTGAGATACTAATTAATCCAACTGGAAAATTTGTGATCGGTGGGCCCGATGGTGATACTGGATTAACTGGAAGAAAAATCATTGTTGATACTTACGGTGGTGCTGCTCCTCATGGTGGCGGAGCTTTTTCTGGAAAAGACCCAACAAAAGTTGATAGATCTGCAGCTTACATTTCAAGATATATAGCTAAAAATATAGTTGCAGCTGGATTAGCTGATAGATGCACACTCCAACTTGCTTATGCTATTGGTGTTTCTGAACCATTATCAATTTATGTAGATACCCATGGAACATCTCAAATAAAGGACGATGATTTAATAAAAAAAATAACTGACAATATTGATTTATCTCCTAGAGGTATAAGAGACCATTTAAGTTTGCATAAGCCAATCTATAAAAAAAGTGCTGCATACGGACATTTTGGTAGAGAACCTATGACGGATGGTTCTTTCTCTTGGGAAAAATTGGATCTAGCAGAAAAATTATAGTTTATTGTTAGACTTACGATCTAAATTTCCTGATTATTATCAATATCATGGAAGAAATATTTCTAAGAAGCTTTCATTATCAAATGTAAGAATTCTAAACGATTACTATAGTAAGTATTCATTAGATAAAAAAATATTAAATATCTCTTCTAAAACAAGTACGGAGCAGCTGCTACAATCGAACTTATTCAAAAAAGTAATAATAGAAGTTGGTTTTGGTGATGGAGAGCATCTCATTGAAAGTGCTCTTTCTAATCCAAAAGTTTTATTTGTTGGGTCAGAAGTATATGTTAATGGAGTTGCTAAAGTATTGAAACAAATCCTAGAGAAAGATATTAAAAATATTCGTTTATGTGGTATGAATTTTGTATATTTGCTCAATATACTTAATCAAAATAGCATTGATGAATTGAAAATTATTAATCCTGATCCGTGGCATAAAAAACGTCATTTCAAACGAAGATTAGTTAATTTAGAAAATATTATTAAGATAATTGGAATAGTAAAAAATAAATATGCCTCCTACATAACAACAGACTCCGAGAGTTACTTTAATTATATTAACGAAATTTTTAGTTCAAATTCCAAGATAATTCATGAAAATAAAAATAAGATTCTATCGAAAAATGACAGATTATATGGCGTGTCAAGATACCAAAGAAAAGCCATTAAAAATGGAAAGAAAATATATCAACTAACTTTTTGATATCATTACACATTTAGGTACTTGATTTATGAGAATTAGCAGTGTATAGATCTTTCAAAATATAGCTAAACCAAGCAAAAGTGGGTTAAGCCCACTTTTTTTTTACGCTAAAAGGAACAAAAGATGGTTAGTGCAAATAAGATTGAAATTTTAAGAATAGCTGAGACTGTTGCTCAGGAAAAAATGATTGATAAATCAATTGTAATCTCTGCATTAGAAGAAGCAATTGAAAAAGCAGCAAAAAGTAATTACGGCGAAGAAAATGAAGTTGTTGTTGAAATAAACCAAGAGAACGGTGATATATCCATTTCAAGAAAAATGTCGGTTGTTGAAGAAGTAAAGAATAAATTTCTTGAAATAACATTGAAATCGGCAAAAAAAATCAATGGAGCTGCCCAGTTGGGTGATGTATTGCTTGATCCATTGCCAGCAATTGACTTTGGCAGAATTGGTGCTCAAGCAGCAAAGCAAGTTATTAACTCTAAAGTTCGAGAAGCTGAAAGAGAAAGACAATACAATGAATATAAAGATAGAGTTGGAGAAATAGTAAACGGCATTGTAAAGAGATCTGAGTTTGGAAATATAGTACTTGATTTAGGCAAAGCTGAAGGAGTGGTTAGAAAAGATCAAACCATACCGAGAGAAAATCTTAGAAATGGTGATAGGGTAAGGGCGTATATATATGATGTTAGATCTGAACTAAAAGGCCCACAAATTTTTATGTCAAGATCTCACCCACAATTTATGGCGAAGTTATTTATGCAGGAAGTCCCAGAAATTTACGATGGAATTATTTCAATTAAAAGTGTCGCAAGAGATCCAGGAAGTAGAGCGAAGATAGCTGTATATACTGAAGATGGTTCAATAGATCCCGTAGGAGCGTGTGTAGGAATGCGAGGTAGCAGAGTCCAAGCGGTAGTAAATGAATTACAAGGCGAAAAAATTGATATAATTAACTGGTCCGAAAATGTTGCAAATCTTGCTATTTCATCTCTTTCTCCAGCTGAGGTACTTAAAGTAGTTTTAGATGAAGATCAAAATAAAATAGAGGTTGTTGTCTCTGAAGAACATTTAAGTCTTGCAATTGGTAGAAGGGGACAAAACGTAAAACTTGCGACTGAGCTGACAGGTTATGAAATAGATATTTTAACTGAAGATGAGGAATCATCAAAAAGACAAGAGGACTTCTCAACTAAAACAAACGTATTTATTGACTCACTAGATGTTGACGAAACTCTTGCTCAACTTTTAGTAAGTGAGGGATTTGGAAGCATTGAAGAGGTAATTGACGCTGAAGAAAGCGAACTTTTAGCAATCGAAGGATTTGATGAAGAAATTGCAGCTGAGTTAGTTGAGAGATCAAAGAAATATATTTCTGAGTTGGATGAAAAAAATAACAAGAAACTTGAGGAGTATAATGTTTCAAAAGATTTAATTGAATTCAGTTTTTTATCTAAAGCGATGTTAGTAAAACTTGCTGAGAATAATATAAAGTCATTGGAAGACTTTGCAGGTCTAACCACTGATGATCTAATCGGATACCTTGAAGATAGAAGTGATAAAAATTCTAGAGTTACTGGTCTATTTGAAGAATTTAATATTAATAAAGATGAAGGTGATCAATTAATTATGGAGGCAAGAAAAATATGGCTTGATTAGTCATATATATCTAAAGGACTCTCATGACTGAAAATAAAGAGATAAAAAAAGGAAAAAAAACATTAAGTCTTAAGTTAGGTTCTAAACCCATCATCTCTAACAAAAGAGGGATTGAGGCTGGCAAGACAGTAATTGTAGAAAAAAAAAGGTATAAAAGAAATACTAATACAGAAGAGAAGCCTGCTCAGGCATCACTAAATAAAAAAGAAGTTACCAATACATCAAACATAGCAGAAGATAATATTACAGATAAGAAATCAAGATCTGGTGTAATTTTGAAGCCATTAACTAAAGATGAACAAAAAAAGATATTACAAGCTGATAGTAAAGAGGAAAAAAATGATGCTATTGATAAAATAAGAAAAGGGAATTTAGCTGAAGAGTCCAAAAATGAAAAAGATACAAAAATTGAGGATAATGCAGAGTCTAGTATTGAATTAAAAGAAGATAAAAAAGACACTGAGAAGAAGAAAGCTATCCAAGATAAAGAAACAGATTTTCAAGAGAAAAAGAAGCCATCCAGTACCTTTGGAAGAAAAAAAATTAGAGAGAGAAAAGTAACTATTGTCACCGCCTTGAGTGATGTAGATGAAAGAACTAGAAGTTTAGCTGCATATAAAAGAGCTAAGCAAAAGACAAGAAAGAACCAATCAGATCAAGAGCCTGCTAAAAAAATTGTAAGAGATGTCTACATTCCAGAACATTTAACAGTGAAAGAACTCGCCAATCGAATGACAGAAAAATCAGGAGATTTAATTAAATCACTAATGAAAATGGGAATGATGGCTACAATAAATGAGTCTCTTGATGCAGATACAGCTGAATTATTAGTAACTGAATTTGGACATAACTTCAAAAGAGAAAATATTGAAGAAATAGAAAAAGATTTAATCTCTAAGGACATTAAGGCAATAAAAGAAGACCCAAGGTCACCTATTGTTACCATAATGGGTCATGTTGATCATGGAAAAACTTCTTTATTAGACAAAATCAGGAATGCAAATGTTGTTTCAGGAGAAAGTGGAGGTATTACACAGCATATAGGCGCGTACGAAGTAGAGCATAAAGGTAGTAAAATTACTTTTATTGATACTCCTGGACATGCAGCATTTACAGACATGCGAGCAAGAGGTGCGAATGTAACTGATATAGTAATTTTAATTGTTGCTGCTGATGATGGAGTAATGCCTCAGACAAAAGAAGCTATAGCTCATGCTAAATCTGCAAATGCTCCAATTATAGTTGCAATTAATAAGTGTGATAAGGAGGAGGCTCAACCTCAAAAAATTAAAGAACAATTATTATCAGAGGAATTAATTGTTGAAGATTTATCTGGAGATGTTCAATGTATTGAAGTGTCAGCAGAAACAGGGTACAACCTTGACAAACTTCTTGATTCAATTGTTGTACAATCTGAGGTTTCAGAGCTAAAGACAAATAATCAAACTTTTGCTGAAGCTACTGTAATTGAGGCTAATGTTGATAAAGGTAGAGGTCCAATATGTAATATAATTATTACAAATGGAAAATTATCTGTTGGAGATATTGCTGTGGCAGGAAGTGAATACGGTAAGGTAAGAGCAATACTTAATGATAAGGGGAAAAATTTAAAAGAGGCAACTTCATCTATGCCTGTACAGGTCTTAGGATTAAATAACCCTCCTGAAGCCGGAGATAGTTTTGTCACAGTTGAAAGTGACGAAAAAGCGAGAGAATTATGTGAGATAAGAAGCGAAATAAAAACTAATAAAGCGTTACCAAAGAAGATCAAAAATTTAGATGGAGATACAACATTTGGCTCATTAAATGGTACAAAGGAAATATTAGAAGTCGTGGTGAAATCTGATACTCGAGGATCTTCTGAAGCTATCGTTCATCAAATTGAAGGCATTGATAGTGATAAAATAAACATAAAAGTAATTCATTCAGGTGTAGGATTTATAAATGAAAGTGATGTTGCTCTTGCGTCAGCTTCTAACGCATTACTCATTTCATTTAATACAACAGCAACAAAAGAGGCAAAATCAAAAGCTAAGCTAAGTAATCTAAATATTCAAAATTTTAACATTATCTATGAACTTCTCGAATATGTTTCTGATTTTGCAAGCGGTAAACTTAAGCCTACTCTTCAAGAAAGTTTTATTGGTAAAGCAGAAGTTCTACAAATTTTCAAAGTTTCAAAAATAGGCTCAATTGCCGGTTGTATTGTTGTTGAAGGTTCTGTTAATAAAAATGCTAAAGTAAGAGTAACTAGAAATTCAGAAACTATATATGATGGTGATATTCTCAGTTTAAAACGAGAAAAAAATGAAGCAAATGAAGTTAAAGCTGGAACAGAATGTGGAATAAGTGTTAAAGAATTTAACGATTTCCAAATAGGAGATAATATAGAAGTATTTAGTGTTGAGGAAATAGCACAATCACTGTGATCCTAAAAAGGAAATACGAAACTACTGATAGATCTCTAAAAGTTTCTGAAATAATTAGAAAAGCAGTAAGTGAAGTTCTTGTAAGAAATGAATTTCCAATTAATCCATCATTTAATTTTCCATTAAGCGTTGTTAATGTTGAAATGAATAAGGATCTTAAAATTGCATATGTATATGTATTAACTCATGAAAAAATAGATAAAGATGAAATTATAGAAAGACTAAAGAGCTGTAAAAAATATATTTCTCAAGAAGTAAATAAGTTAGTAGATCTTAAGTTTATTCCTAAGTTAGTATTTCGAAATGATAAGACAGTTGACCAATTAAATAATATCAACAATCTATTAAACGCTGATAAATTTATTAAAGATAATAATATAGATTAAGATGAAAGATGGGTGGATCTTTATAGATAAACCTAAGGAGATAAGTTCATTTGAAGTTATCAGGAAACTAAGAAAAATTTTTAATATTAAAAAAATTGGTCATGCAGGAACGTTAGATCCATTTGCTACTGGGGTGCTGGCAGTAGCACTAGGTGAAGCAACAAAAAGTATATCATATTTTAATGCTAGCAAGTTCTATCAATTTCGAGTTTTATTTGGAATATCAAAAGACACTGACGATTCTACTGGTAAAACTCTGCAGACCTCAGATGCAATTCCATCAAAAAAAGATATTGATGTATGTCTAAAAAATTTCATTGGTTCTCAACAACAGGTCCCACCAAGATACTCAGCAGTAAAAATAAATGGCAAAAGGGCCTATAAATTGGCAAGAGAAAACAAAACCTTTGAAATTAAATCTAAAGAGGTAAATATCCAGAATCTCACTTGTTTAGCTACGGAAAAAAAAGAAGAATTCATATTTACTATGGAATGCTCTAGTGGAACTTATGTAAGATCATTTGCTAGAGATCTAGGCAAAATGCTTAATACATTTGCTCATGTTTCTGAGTTAAGAAGGATCAAAATTGGAAAATTTGGTGAAAATAATATTATTTTACTAGATAAATTAGATGAATTAGTACATATTGGCGATCATTTTGAAATGATACATTCTATTCAAGATGTACTGGACGACATCCCGGCAGTACAATTAAATAGTGATTTAAGTAAGAAATTTCGAAATGGACTAAACTTTGATTACTTTAATGAAGATATATTTGAAGATACTTTATTAATTATATCCGATGAAAAACTTTTAGGCATTGGCAAAGTTATAGAGGGAAAAATAAAACCTGTAAGGGTTTTCAATTTGTAAAAGGATAAGAGATGTCGATAAAAAGTGAAAGTAAAAGTAAACTCATAAATGAGTACTCAAGATCAGAAAAAGATACAGGTTCTCCAGAAGTACAAATAGCGATTCTTACTGAGAGAATTACCAATCTAACTGGACATTTTCAATCTCATAAAAAAGATAACCATTCTAGAACAGGATTAATGAGATTGATAAATCAAAGACGCAGTTTGCTAGCGTATTTAAAGAAAAGCAATAAAGATTCTTATGACAAGTTAATCGATAAATTAGGAATTAGAAAATAATAATGAACTATATTAAATTTAAAGGAATGAATGAATATGAAACAAGTGATTTCAAGAGAAATGAACTGGGGCGACCAGAAACTAAAAATAGAAACAGGAAAAGTAGCAAAACAGGCAACGGCATCAACAATTGTTAGCTATGGTGATACAGTTGTTATGGCAAATGTCGTAGCAGCTAAAGAGCCAAAACCAGATTTAGATTTTTTTCCACTTACAGTAAGTTATCAGGAAAAATTTTATGCTGCTGGTAAAATTCCAGGTGGTTTTTTTAAAAGAGAGGGAAGACCAACAGAGTTTGAAACTCTTACCTCAAGATTAATTGATCGTCCAATCAGGCCTCTCTTTCCAGAAGGCTTTAAAAATGAAACTCAAGTTATATTAACTGTACTTTCGCATGATGGAGAAACCAACCCTGACATTGTTGCCATGATAGCGGCCTCAAGTGCATTAACATTGTCTGGAGTTCCTTTTATGGGTCCAATTGGTGGATGTAGAGTGGGTTATGATGGATCAAATTATACACTTAATCCAAAAATAAACGATGATGGAGATCTTGATCTTGTCGTTGCGGGTACTAGCGACGCTGTACTAATGGTTGAATCTGAAGCGAAGCAGCTTTCAGAGGAAATAATGTTAGGAGCAGTAAAGTTTGGTCATGAGTCAATGCAAGAAGTTATAAAAATCATAATCAATCTTGCTGAGGAATGCGCAAATGATCCTTGGGAGTTCAGTCATACAATTAATGAGTCATTGTTAGATGAAATTAAAAAAACTTGTGAAGATAAAATTGCGAAGAGTTACTCAATTGTTGATAAGATGGAAAGACAAAGTTCGCTTTCTGAAATTAAGTCAAGTTTAGAGGATCAATATAAAGAAAACGAGGAATACAGCATCAACGAGGTGATGGGATATTTTAAAAAAATCGAAAAAAATGTTGTTAGATCTCAAATATTAAATAATCAATCTAGAATTGACGGTCGGAAGTTAGATGAAGTAAGAAATATTTCGTCGGAAGTATCGTGGCTACCAAGAACGCATGGATCTGCTTTATTTACAAGAGGAGAGACTCAAGCAATTGTTGTGGCAACTTTAGGATTTAGCGAAGACGAACAAAGAATTGAAGCGTTACAAGGATCATACAAAGAAAATTTCATGCTTCATTATAATTTTCCACCATATTCAGTTGGTGAAGTAGGAAGACTAGGAGCAACAGGCAGACGTGAAATTGGTCATGGAAAACTTGCATGGAGAGCTCTAAAGGCAGTTTTACCATCAAAAGATGATTTTGATTATACCATTAGATTAGTCTCAGATATTACTGAATCAAATGGATCATCTTCAATGGCAACTGTGTGTGGTTCATCACTTGCATTGATGGATGCAGGGGTTCCTATCAAAAACTCTGTTTCAGGAATAGCGATGGGCTTAATAAAAGAAGGCGATGATTTTGCAGTTCTGTCAGATATTTTGGGAGATGAAGACCACCTTGGCGATATGGACTTTAAAGTGGCTGGAACCAAGGAAGGTGTAACCTCTCTTCAAATGGACATTAAGATCACAGGCATCACCTATGAAATTATGGAGAAAGCCCTTGAACAAGCAAAGGGTGGGAGAGACTATATTCTTAATGAAATGAACAAAGAAATCTCTGAAGCCAGAACAGAACTAGGTCCTTACACCCCTCGTAGTGAGACAATAAAAGTCAAAAGGGACAATATTGGAGAAATAATTGGTAAAGGTGGTTCTACAATTAAGGATATTATAGAAAAATCTGGAGCAAAGATTGACATAAGTGATAATGGAAATGTCAAAATTGCTGGAACTAATAACGAAAGTATTGAGGCGGCTAAAGTACTAATCAATTCTATAATTGAAGAGCCAGAGGTGGGACAGGTTTATGAAGGTAAAGTTGTTAAGATTATGGAATTTGGTGCTTTTGTTAACTTCTTTGGAAAAAGGGACGGCCTTGTTCATATTTCTCAACTCTCAAAAGAAAGAGTTGAAAAAGTTACTGACGTAGTAAATGAGGGTGATATAGTCAAGGTAAAGGTGCTTGGTTTTGATAAAGGTAAAGTTAAATTATCAATTAAGGATACTGAAGAATAATTTTTTTAAAAATTTGAAATGATCCAAATAGATACTTCTGAAGATAAACTTCATGAAGAGTGTGGTGTATTTGGTATATTCGGAAGTCCAGACGCATCAACTTTAACAGCTCTAGGGTTGCATGCACTACAACATAGAGGTCAAGAAGGTGCGGGTATTGTCACTTTTGATGGAGAAAAATTTCATGGCGTTAGAAGACCTGGCTTAGTTGGTGACCACTTTAATAAAACAGAAGTTATAGACAGACTCTTAGGTAGCAACGCTATAGGTCATGTAAGATATTCCACAACTGGCAACTCAATACTAAAAAATATCCAGCCACTATATGCAGATCTATCCTCAGGCGGTTTTGCATGTGCGCATAATGGAAATTTAACAAATGCATCTATTTTGAGGGACTCTCTTGTTAAAGATGGTGCTATATTTCAGTCAACATCTGACACAGAAACAATTCTTCAGCTTGTAGCTAAATCAAGTAGGCAGCAAACAGTTGATAAATTAATAGATGCTTTATTCAAAATACAAGGGGCTTATTCACTAGTAATATTAACAAATAAGAAATTAATTGGAGTAAGGGATCCTTATGGTATTCGCCCTCTTGTTCTTGGTGATCTTAATGGAGCGCCCGTGCTGACATCAGAAACTTGCGCACTAGATATTATAGGCGCTAAATATGTCAGAGATGTTGAGCATGGTGAAATAATTATTATATCTGAAGATGGAATGGAAAGTATAAAGCCATTCCCCAAAGTTCAAGAGAGGCCATGTATTTTTGAGAGAATATATTTCTCAAGACCTGATAGTATAGTAGGGGGCAAAACTGTTTACACTTATAGAAAAAATCTAGGTCAAGAGCTTGCAAAAGAAAACCACATTGATGCTGATGTCATTATTCCTGTACCTGATTCTGGAGTACCGGCAGCGCTTGGATACTCTCAAGAGTCTAAAATACCATTTGAATTAGGCATTATAAGAAATCATTATGTAGGCCGTACATTTATAGAGCCGTCACAATCTATTAGGCAATTTGGGGTAAAGTTAAAACATAATGCAAACTCTTCTTATATAAAAAATAAGAAAGTTATACTGATTGACGATTCAATAGTAAGAGGCACAACAGCAAAAAAAATTATAAAGATGGTCTATGACGCTGGAGCTAAAGAAGTCCATCTTGGAATTGCATGCCCTCCTATTAAACATCCAGATTTTTATGGAATTGATACGCCGGATTACAATGAGCTAATAGCTGCAAAATCCTCATTAGAGGAAATCAATAATATCATTGGTTCTAAATCAATATTCTTTCTTTCTTTAGAGGGAACTTATAAAGCGATGGGTTATGAAAAAAGAGATAATGAAACACCCCAATTTACAGATCATTGTTTCACAGGTGATTATCCAACTAGTCTTTTGGATAGAGAACAGGGAACAGTATCAAAACAATTTTCACTTTTGTCTGAGAAGAATTAAATTTCTTTTGGAACTCCTACCTTATTATACCCACAATCTACATAATGAACTTCACCTGTAACGCCTGAAGACATATCGCTCAGTAAATACAGGCCTGATTTACCAACATCTTCGAGGTTAATATTTCTATTCATAAGAGAATTTTTCTCAGACCATTTCATCATATCTTTGCCACCTGATATTCCAGCCATTGCAAGAGTTTTCATTGGACCAGCAGAGAGAGCATTAACTCTAATGTTTGAGGGCCCTAAATCAGCCGCTAAATATCTCACACTTGACTCCAAAGCGGCTTTTGCAACTCCCATTACATTGTAATTCCTAATATATTTCTGTGAGCCGTCATAGGTTAAGGTAACCATAGATCCTCCATTTTTCATAAGTCTTTCAGCCTCATGAGCAACTTCAGTAAATGAAAAACATGAAATCAACATGGTGTTCGAAAAGTTTTCTCTAGAGGTATTTAGATACTTACCCTTTAATTCATCTTTATTTGAAAAAGCAATGGAATGTAAAATAAAATCTATAGTTCCCCATTTTTCTTCAATGAGTTTGAATGAATTTTTTATGGAACCATCTTTTGAGACATCACACTCAATCAAAAAATTGTTATTGATCGATTCTGCTAATGGCTTTACTCTTCTTTCTAAAGACTCACCTTGGTAAGTAAAACAGAGTTCAGCTCCCTCATTAGCAAGTTGTTGTGATATTCCCCAAGCAATTGAATGATCATTTGCAACTCCCATTATAATACCTTTTTTACCACTCAGTGATTTCATGACTCATACCTCCTAAAAACTAAAGAAGCATTAGTTCCACCGAAACCAAAACTATTACTCATTGCTGTATTAATTTGTTCATCGATGCGAGAAGTCAATATATTCATTCCATTAGCATCTTCATCTAACTCTTCAATATTTGCTGACTCTGATAGAAAATTGTTATTCATCATAAGTAAAGTGTAAATTGACTCGTGTACTCCAGCAGCTCCAAGCGAATGTCCACTTAATGACTTAGTAGAGCTTATGAAGGGAATTTCATTTTTAAAAACTTCTTTAATAGCTTTTAATTCAGCCTTGTCTCCAACAGGAGTTGAGGTTCCATGGGCATTTATATAGTCAACTTTTTCTATATCTTTTGTTGCCATTAGCATGCACCTTGCCGCACCTTCTCCTGAAGGTTGAACCATATCATAGCCATCTGAGGTTGCTCCATAACCTACAATTTCTCCATATATTTTTGCATTTCTTTTTATTGCAGTTTCTAGTTCTTCAAGAACAACCACGCCTCCTCCACCAGCAATTACAAAACCATCTCTTTGAGAGTCAAAAGCCCTCGAAGCTTTAGTTGGATCATCATTATATTTTGACGAAAGAGCTGGCATTGCGTCAAATAAAGCTGATAAAGTCCAGTCAAGTTCTTCACCACCACCTGCAAAAATTCTATCTTGCTTACCTAATTGAATAAGCTCATATGCATTACCTATGCAGTGGGCGCTTGTTGAACAAGCGGAACTAATAGAATAGTTAACCCCTTTAATTTTAAAATATGTTGATAAAGTTGCAGAGTTTGTACTACACATAACTTTGGGAACACTAGTGGGTCCAATTTTTTTTGGTCCTTTTTCCCTTGTAATATCAAATGCCCTTAGCAGACTTTTAGTTGATGGGCCGCCAGACCCCATTATTAACCCTGTTTGATTATTAGAAATTTCATCTTCACTTAAACTTGAGTCACTTATAGCTTCATTCATCGCTAAATAATTGTAGCTTGCCCCATCACCCATAAACCTTAAGAATTTTCTTTCAATTGACTCTTCCAAATTTAAATTAATTTGCCCACTAACTTGACTTCTAAATCCCATATCTTTTTGGGACTCGTCAAACGCGATACCAGATTTTGTATTAAAAAGTGAATCATTTACTTCACTTTTGTTATTTCCTAAAGATGAGACTATTCCTATTCCTGTAATTACAACTCTTCTCATTATTTGATTAGGCCAACTTTGAGCCCCTCTGCTGTATATATTTCCTTACCGTCTACTAAAACGGAGCCATCACCAACGCCAACAATGACGCCTCTTTTTATTATTTTCTTCATGTTGATTTTATACTCAACAAGCTTAGACTCCTTTAATATTTCTCCACCAAATTTCACACTTGAAGAACCTAAAGCTCTTCCTCGTCCAGGGTTACCGATCCAACCTAAATAGAAACCTACGAGTTGCCACATTGCATCTAATCCTAGGCATCCAGGCATCACAGGGTCCATCTCAAAATGACAATCAAAAAACCAAAGATCAGGATTAATATCTAGCTCAGCAAGGATCTCTCCCTTTTCATATTTTCCACTGTCATCTGTGATTTTAGTAATGCGGTCAAACATTAACATTGGGGGCAAGGGAAGCCTTGCATTGCCAATGCCAAACATTGTTCCATGAGCACATTTCAGTAATTCTTCTTTTGTAAAGCTTGATTTTTTTTCCACTAAGGTCATTTATCTCATTGTTTTATATGAAGTTTAATTAGACTAATGTATTATTATTGTAAAATACATTAAATTTTAATAAATAGTAAAATTATGAATGATATTAAGCAGTTTTTAAGATCTAATGCTTTGAGACCAACGAAGCAGAGAATAGTCATAGCAGGCTACTTATTCGATGGTACCGATAAGCATGTAACTGCTGAAAGCTTATCTACGGAGCTTGCTAAAAGAAAGCACATAATATCACTGGCCACAATTTATAATACACTTCACGATTTTTATGAAAATGGACTTTTGAAAAAACTTACTCTTAGCGCTGATAGAGTCTATTTTGATACAAACACAGATGATCATCATCATTTTTATTCTGAAAAGGAGCAATTCCTAATTGATATTAATAAGAACATAAAAGTAAATGGCTTGCCTAAGACTCCAAAAAATAAAAAGATTAATAAGATCGAAGTTATTGTACACCTCGATAAGTAATTGATAATAGTTATCAATATCAGTTTAGAATGATTCTAAAGTGTTGACAAAATTTGAATCAACCTTATATAAAGAAATAATTACTAATTAATTATTGTTGAGGAAGATAATATGACTGAATTAAAAGAAAGTAAAACACTTGATAATTTGAAAGCAGCATTTGCTGGTGAAAGTCAAGCAAACAGAAGATACTTATATTTTGCTCAAAAGGCAGACGTAGAAGGCCACAATGATGTAGCTGCAGTATTTAGATCTACTGCCGAAGGTGAAACTGGCCATGCTCATGGTCATTTAGAATTCATGGAAGAAGTTGGCGATCCAGCGACTGGTGAACCAATAGGATCAACAGAAGATAATCTAAAAGCTGCAATTGCAGGTGAAACGCATGAGTACACAGATATGTACCCTGGGATGGCAAAGACAGCACGTGAAGAAGGTTTTGACGAAATTGCCGACTGGTTTGAAACGTTAGCAAAAGCTGAAAAATCTCACGCAGGTAAATTCCAAAAAACACTAGACTCAATCGATTAAGTTATTTGGGGCTGTTATAAACAGCCCCTAACTTAAATAATGGATTATAAAAAAGAAGGAAGCCTCGCTGCACCTACTAGGGACCTAGTAGATTGGAATTCTGAAAGCTACACCAACGAAGAAGAGTTAAACGCCGAGATGAAAAGGCAGTTTGAGGTTTGTCATAGTTGTAGAAGATGTTTTAACCTCTGTGATAGCTTTCCGACGTTATTTGATTTGATTGATGACTCTCCAAATGAATCAGTTGATGATCTCACCAAGAAAGATTTCGAAGACATTACAGACAAATGTACACTATGTGACATGTGTTTCATGACTAAATGTCCATATGTTCCACCACATGAGTTTAACATTGATTTTCCTCACCTTATGTTGCGTTATAGAACTTTTCAGGATAAGCAAAATAAGTTGCCAAAAATTCCTAAAGAGTTGGCTAAAATAGATCGCAACGCTAATCTTGCCAAAATTTCTCCTACTCTTGCAAACTGGAGTTCCGATAAAAAAAATAGTCTAACACGGCGTCCACTGGAGATGATAAGTGGCATTGATAAAGACGCTGAGTTACCTAAGTTCGAAAAAAAGACATTCCATGAATTATCAGAGAAAATTGATATTAAAGTAAACACAAATGCACCTGCCTTCGGAAGAAAAGTCGCAATTTACTCAACGTGCTATGTAAATTTCAATAATTCAAAGGTTGGAATCGCTGCTCAAAAAGTACTAAACCATAATGGTGTTGAAACTATTTCTTCATATCCCGGATGCTGCGGCATGCCACATTTAGAGCAAGCTCAGCATGAAAAAGTAATTAAACAATCAGAAATTGTTTCTGAAGAACTCTGTAGCTTGATAGACCGGGGATATCAAATCGTTACTTTAACTGCGAGTTGTGGACTCATGCTTAAATTTGAGTGGCCACTTCTCAATCCTAATAACGAAAATGTTAAAAAACTATCAAAAAATGTTTTTGATATTGATGAGTTTATCGTTGATATAAGTAAAAAAGAGGGATTAGTTGAAGGTCTCAATTCTCTTGATGGAGGAGTGACTGTCCACAATGCGTGTCACGCAAGAGCTCAGAACATGGGTAATAAAGCTATGGAGATGTTAAAGAAATTACCTGATACAAAAGTTGATGTTGTAGAAAAGTGCGCAGGGCATGGAGGAACTTTTGGAGTTATGAAGAAAACTCGAAAGTCCGCAAATAAGTACGGCAAAGCAACAGCTAGACAAATTAAAAATAAGAAAAATAAGTTAATGGTTTCAGATTGCCCACTTGCTTGCAAGCACCTTAATGAGTTTTTAAACGAAGACAAAGACTCTAATTATATTTCAATGCATCCAATAGAAGTAGTAGCTCAAGCGTATAATCTCTCTTGATTTTGTTAAGTTAGGCACTACATAAATCTTTATGACTATAGAAAATAGAAAAATTGAATCATCTGATTTGCTTGAATATAGCACTTATGCGAAAGAAAGAAGAAGTATAAGAAAAGAGGTAGTTCAGATGAAAAAAAATAGGAGAGTGGAACTCGGACCACATTCTACGTTTTATTTCGAAAACTTCTTTACTATGAAAGCTCAAATTCAAGAGATGCTTTACATAGAAAAAGGTGGCGATGAACAACTCAAGGATGAGTTAGAGGCCTATAATCCTCTAGTACCACAAGGCTCAGAACTTGTAGCAACTTATATGTTTGAAATTGACAACCCAAATACAAGAAAAAAAGTTTTATCGTCCTTAGGAAATGTTGAAAATAAGCTATTCATAAGTATTAATGGGACAAAACTATACGCGACACCTGAAGAAGATGTAGATCGTACAGATAATTCAGGAAAAACTTCATCTGTTCATTTTATTCATTTTAAATTTAGTGACAAGCAAATTGAGGAATTTAAAAACTCAAGCAGCAGAATTGAAATTGGTACAGACCACGATAACTATCTCCATAGTACTGTGCTGTCTAAAGAAGTGAAAGAGGCTTTGGCAAAAGACTTTAGGTAACTTTTATTTACCAGTGGATCCAAATCCACCTTGACCTCGAGTAGTGTCATCTAAATTGTTAACTTGTTTAAATTCTACTTTAGTGACGTTTGAGAAAATCATTTGAGCAATTCTATCTAGAGGACGAACAATAAATTTTTCTTTACTTAAATTTATTAATATTACTTTTATTTCTCCTCTGTAATCACTATCAATGGTACCTGGTGTATTCAAAACAGTTATTCCGTGTTTAAAAGCAAGGCCAGACCTTGGTCTTACCTGAGCTTCCATACCTGTTGGCATAGAAACTGAAATTCCACATGCGATTATTTCTTTTTCCCATGGGGGAATTGTAATATCACTTTTTATTGAGGCACATAAATCAACTCCTGAAGCCTCTTCTGACTGATACTTAGGTAATTCAAAGTTTTCAATATCAGATATTTTTTTAATGAATATAGAATTTTTTTTAATGGACAAGTTTCTAACTCTTTAGATGCTGAACTATCTTATGAGATAATTTTTCAGCAACTTCCTCTTTTCGCATCTGTTTCCATTTTTCGGTTTCAGATTTAGATATAAAATGAATCTCATTTGTATCTTTACCAATAACTTGTCCGTTTGAAACATTATTGCCGAGAATCCAATCACAGCCCTTTTTTTCCAATTTAATTTTTGAATTTTCCTCTAGTTTTTCAGTTTCAGCTGCAAAGCCAACTACAAGGTCTGGTCTCTTATCATTACGTTTACTTAATCTAGATAAAATATCTGGATTCTCTTCTAATGTGATGTCTAAACTTGAACCGTTTTTCTTAATTTTGGTTTCACTTTGTTTCATAACTTTATAATCAGCAACTGCAGCAGCACAGATAGCAATATTTACAGGTAACGCTTTATCGCATTCGAACATCATTTCGTCAGCCGATGACACATGAACAACTTTATCAACATTGGGATCAGATAATTTAGTTGGTCCAGAGATTAAAGTTGTATGAGCACCCAATGATGATAATTTTTCTGCAATTGTGTAGCCCTGCTTCCCAGAAGATTCGTTAGAAATAAATCTTACAGGATCAATCATTTCTTTTGTTGGCCCAGATGTAACAAGAGCTGAGAAATCTCTAAGTGGTTTGAAATCTAAACCATTAATAAAATCAATTGTATATTTTATAATTTCACTCGGTTCACTCATTCGGCCTTCACCATATTCCCCGCAAGCCATTTCACCATTTTCTGGTCCAACAAATTTTATGCCATCATTCCTTAGAGTTTGAATATTTCTTTGTGTAGCATTATTAAGCCACATTCTTACATTCATTGCTGGTGCAACAATAATGGGTTTATTTGTAGCCACCAAAACAGTTGATGCTAAATCGTCTGTATTTCCATATGCAATTTTGGACATGATGTTTGCTGTTGCAGGTGCAACAAGAATGACGTCAGCTTGTCTGGAAAGCTGTATATGACCCATTTCATGTTCATCAGTTAAGTTGAATAGATCTGTATAAACCTTATTTTCTGATAAGCTCTCAATGGATAAGGGTGTTACAAATTCTGAACCTGATTTTGTTAGAATACAAGTAACGTCAACGTTATTGGCTTTAAGGCCCCTAATTATTTCAAGCGATTTATAAGCGGCAATACCACCAGTAATGATTAACAGTACCTTTTTTGTTTTATTCATTCCGTAGAGTTATACTTTTTTGTTTATCTTGAAAAGAAAATACAATTATAAAAAAGTATTCTATATCAATGATATAATTAAAGCCAAGCTTGAAATTAAGACCGTTCCGCCAATTATAAAGTACTTTATATTAGTCTTTTGGGGTGCATTAACTAAATTGCTTTCAGTGATGATATTAAAAGCTTGATCGGCTCTTGAGATAAAATCAGGAATATCTGGCATTTTACGTGCAATACTTTGAAGCGTTTCCTGTGTTTGTTTTAATCTATTTTTTATTCCCAGTTCATCTTTAAGCCAAGTTTCTATTTCAGGTTTAGAAACTTCCCAGAAATTTATTTCAGGATCCAGTTTTCTTGCTACGCCCTCAACAGTAATCATAGTCTTTTGCAGCAAAAGAAGTTGAGGTTGTAAAAACATATTAAATTGTTCTGTTATATCAAAAAGTTGAATTAATACATTGCCCATAGAAATATTTTTTGCTTTTTGATTAATTATAGGCTCTCCAATTGACCTCAAAGCTTGTGAAAAGTCTTCAGTAGATTGACTTTTATCAATTAGTCCAGCTTCTTGATGAATTTTAGCTATCAAATAATAATCTTGCTTTATAAATCCGTAAATAATTTCTGCTAGGTAAGATCTATTCTTCTTATCAAGCCTTCCCATAATTCCAAAGTCTACTGCAAGTAAATTTCCATTTTTATTTAAAAATAAATTACCTTGATGAAGATCTGCATGGAAATAGCCGTCTCTGATTGACTGTCTTAAAAAATTTACTATTAAATTCTCAGCTGATTTTTTGATATCATAATTATTTTCATTAAGTTTTTCGATTTTATCTGCTGGGATTCCATTAATCTTTTCCATGGTAAGTATTTTTTGAGTAATTTTTTCCCAATAAACTAGTGGAACATAAAAACTCCCGTCTAATTGAGTATTCTCTCTAAGTTCTGATGCAGCTGCTGCCTCATATCTCAAGTCCAGTTCAAACTTGATCACTTCTTTTGCTTTTTTTATAATTGAATTAGGCCTTAATCTCTCAAATTCCTTAAAATTCTCCAAGAAAGAAGTCAGCCATTCTAGGCGTGACATTTCTTGTTCTATGATTTTTTCAATTTGAGGTCTGAGTATTTTAACCGCTACTTCAGTTTCAATCCCATTATTATTTATTTTTGCAAAGTGAACTTGAGCTATAGATGCCGCAGCAATTGGTTCGCTAAAATCAGTAAATACCTTATCTATAGTTGTTCCAAACTCACTTTCTACAATTTTAATTGCAATATCTTTTGAAAAAGGTGGTAAATTATCTCTTAAAATAGACAAGTCATCTGCAATAGTATTTCCAACAATGTCTGGCCGTGTTGAAATTAGTTGGCCCAATTTGACAAAAGAGGGGCCTAGCTCATTTAATGCTTTAGCAACCCTAACTCCGTCTGAGTCATTCACTAGTTCTTTATTTTTAGAAACTCCTATAGACAAAAGATGAGTGATTATTGTGTAAATAATTTTGTATCTCACATTTTGACCTATTAGTCGTAATATGTCGTGTGCTTTAAATATTCTGATTATCTTTAATAGAAAAAAAAAATTATTTATCATAACTCTTTCTTTTCTGCCGAATGCATTGCAACTACTCCATTAAAAATATTGCGGTAGTCAACTGTTACAAAATCTGAACTTTTAATTATTTCTAGAAACTCTTCTTGTGATGGGAATTCTTTAATTGTTCTAGTTAAATATTTATAAGGCTCTTCATCGCCAACAATAACTTTTCCAAATATCGGAATTAATGAAGAATATAAGTTGTATACCTTAGATAAAGATTCATTTTTAACCTTAGAAAATTCAAGACATAGAAATCTACCGCCAGGTTTCAAAACTCTTTTCGCTTCCTGCAAGGACTTTTTAAGATCACTAAAATTTCTAACACCAAAAGAAACTAAATAAGCATCAAAAGTATTATTTTCAAAAGGCAGTTCTTCAGCTGGTGCGACTACCCACTCAATATCATTTGAATACTGCTTTATTCTTTTTCCTACTTCAACCATATTCTCATTCGGATCACAGACTATAGCCTTACCTTTTCCATTAACTCTTTTAAGGAAGCGCCTTGAAATATCTCCTGTGCCACCAGCGACATCAATTATTTTCATTTCTTCATGAGGTGAAAGCCAATCAATCATTAATTCTTTCCAATACCTATGAACACCCATAGACATTACATCGTTCATAATATCGTATTTACTTGCAACTGAATTAAAGACTTCTTTTGTTTCCATCTAATAAATATTTGATAAGTTAAGTATCTTTTATTTTATAACTAATAATTAATATATAAAAATATATGCCTGAGTTGCCTGAAGTTCAAACTGTAGTTAATGGGATAAAAAGTAAACTTATTGGATCAAAGATCAAAGACACAGAGGTATTTGTCAAAAAACTCAGATATCCTGTACCAATAAACCTTAAAAATAAAATTAATAAAAGCTCACTATTAGATGTAGAGAGGCGAGCAAAATACATAATTTTAAGGTTATCGAATGACTACTCTCTTATTATTCACCTCGGTATGTCCGGAAAAATAATTATTGGTAAAAAAAAAGAGATAAAATCGATTAAACACACACATTTTCAGTTACATTTTTCCAATGATTTACTATTGCAATTTATAGATCCGCGAAGGTTTGGCTGCATATTACTAAGAGAAACCAGCAAGCTACTAGAAGAAAGGCTTCTTAAATATTTAGGTGTTGAACCGCTTGATAAATCTTTTAATCACAAATATTTGCATGAAATCGCTAGCAAAAAAACATCACCAATTAAATCCATAATTATGAACCAAAAGTATGTTGTAGGTGTCGGGAATATTTATGCATCTGAGTCTCTATTTTTATCAAACATAAGTCCTTTTAAAATAGGCAGCAAACTTACTTTATCTGAAAGCGATCGATTGGTGCGTTCAATTAAGAGGGTACTTAAAAAATCAATTCAAATGGGGGGATCAAGTATAAATGATCATACGATGATTTCTGGCAAGTTAGGCCATTACCAGAATAAACTTCAAGTATACGGACGTGATGGGCAAAAATGTAGAAATAAATCTTGTCAGCTGCCCATAATACGCATAGTAATAGCCCAGAGATCGACATTCTACTGTAGTAGCTGTCAAAAATAATAAATACAAAAAAATATGGCTAACACTAAATCTGCAAAAGCAAAAATAAGAGAAATATCTAAGAAAACTGATGTAAATAAGTCTGTGAGAAATAGATATCGTACCTTTATTAAAAAAGTTGAACTAAATATTGTGAGTGGTGATAAGTCGGCGGCAAAAACCGCTCTGAGATCAGCTGAGTCCGAAATGATGTCTGCTGTTTCAAAAAAGATTGTTCATAAAAACACTGCAGCAAGAAAAATTTCTCGACTATCGAATAAGATAAAATCACTAAAATAGATTCATCAAACTTTTTCCGTATGTTAAGGCCCATAATGGATGTTATGTGGAAACAATAGAGTTTAATTTCGTATTAAAATTTAGCTCTAAGTAAATAATATTTTTTATTGCGATTCAATTTTAATAACGCTAAGTTTATTTAATTAAAAATAATCATTTTAATTATCCAAATTATTTTTTTTAGGTCTGGATTCATAATTAGAATTCAGTAGGTGCTTTTTGGAATAGTTTTTTCCAAATGAAAAAAAGTGCAAAAAAAAATTATGCTTTTATCTAAAATTGGATACAATTTTAATGAGTAAAATTGAGGGAGTTCATAATTAATGTTTCAAGATCTAGAAAATGCACAGCCCTCAAAATCTAGCATTCGAGATCAATGGAATATTGTTTTAAAAAAACTTAATTCTGAATATGGAAATGAAATATTTAATAGCTGGATAAAAAATATATCTATAAAAAACTTAGATAACGATATTATATATTTTACTGTTCCGACAAGGTTTATCAGAGACTGGATTACTTCACATTATTTAGACAAGATTATCTATTTTTTAAATCAAGAAAATCCTGATATTAAACGAGTAAAAATTAGCATAGATAATGCACTTACCTCGAATATGCTTAACCTGAATAAGGATATATCTTCGGAAAATAATCAGATTAAGGCCTCATTTAATTCAAATTCATCAGACGATTGGCCTTTAGATGAGAGATTCACTTTTGACAAATTTATAACGGGTCCTACCAATGAACTTGCCTTTGCATCAGCCAAGAGACTTTGCTCGGATGATACATACGAATTTAATCCACTTTATGTTTATGGTGGAGTAGGACTAGGCAAAACACATCTTCTACATGCCATAGCTTGGCAGATAAGTGAAGAGAAAGTAAATAGTAAAGTACTTTATCTATCAGCTGAACGATTTATGTTTCAGTTTATAAAATCACTTAGGCAAAAAGACACAATGACTTTCAAACAGAAATTTAGATCGGCTGATGTTTTAATTATAGATGACATTCAGTTTATGATTGGTAAAAATTCAACTCAAGAAGAATTTTTTCACACTTTTAATTCATTATTAGATTTGAATAAAAGAGTTATCATATCTGCCGATAGGTCTCCAAGTGAACTTAGCAGTTTTGATGATCGTATGAAGTCAAGATTATCAGGAGGTTTAGTTGTTGATATAATGCCAACAACATATGAATTGAGATATTCGATAATAAAAAATAAGTATAGTGAATTAAGAGAAAAAAATAAAAATAGTATATTTGAACTTCATGAAAATATTTTAGAATTTTTAGCTAAAACAATAACATCAAATATAAGAGAACTAGAAGGCGCTTTAAATAAAGTATTCACTTTTTCAAATATATTAGGAAAAAAGATTGATATTGAATTAACAAAATCAGTTCTTAAAGATTTGCTTAAATCTAGCAATCGAAGAATAACAATCGATGAGATTCAAAATAAGGTTGCAAGTTATTTTAATATTAAAATTGATGATCTTATTTCAAGTAGAAGGATTAGAACTTTTGCTCGACCAAGACAGGTGGCGATGTACCTTACAAAAAAATTGACCACTAGATCTTTGCCAGAG
This sequence comes from uncultured Pelagibacteraceae bacterium, assembly GCA_902517885.1. Lineage (GTDB taxonomy): Bacteria > Pseudomonadota > Alphaproteobacteria > Pelagibacterales > AG-422-B15 > CACNXQ01. Next base: position 117,477 of record CABYDZ010000003.1, on the reverse strand, counting down.
ATTGGTAGAAAATTTGGAGGCAGAGACCATACAACTGTAATACATGCAGTTAAAAAGATTGAAGAATTAAAACAGAATAATCCAAAATTTGATGAGGATATTAATTTAATTACCCAGATGATCACATCAGTTTAGTTATTTTCATATTATTCAAAAAATTGAAGAAATATGTTACAGTAATAATAATCAATTAGATTTATGGAAATTAAAGCAAACAGTTCTGACCTTTTAAAAGCTCTAAATCATATACATGGAATTGTTGAGGTTAGACATACATTGCCAATATTATCCAATGTTGTATTATCCGCAGAAAACAACGAGCTTAGCCTATCCTCTACTAATCTAGATATTTTTTGTTCCGACAAAATAGATGCAGAAATAGTTAACTCAGGGGAAATTTCTGTTCCTGCAATAACTTTCTTTGAAATTGTTAAAAGATTGCCTTCTGGATCAGACGTAATACTGAGTATGGGTGATGAAGACACAGAGCTAATATTAAAGTGTGGAAGGTCTAAATTTAATCTTTCCACGTTAAGGACTGAGGACTTTCCAATACTTTCAGATAAAGATTTATCTACTAATTTTGTAATTAGCGCTGAGGAACTAAGCAGGATGATAGATAAAACAAAGTTTGCGATATCTAATGAAGAAACAAGATACTATTTAAATGGTATTTTTTTTCACAAAGCAGAGAGTAATTCTATTAAATTTTTAAGAGCCGTAGCTACTGATGGACATCGATTGGCTCAATACGATATTCCTCTTCCCCAAGGCGCTGAAGAAATTACTGGAATAATCATCCCTAAAAAAACAGTTTTTGAATTAAGAAAGGTATTAGATGATGCTGATGGTGACGTAAGCGTATCTTTAAACGAAAATAAAATTAAGTTCTCATTTAATAATTTGAAAATAATATCAAAAGTAATAGATGGCACTTTTCCTGATTATACAAAAGTTATTCCTCAAAATAATGATAAAAAATTTAAAACAAATAATTCTGAACTTAAAAATGCTATTGATAGAGTATCAGCTGTAGCAATTAATGAGGAAACAAAATCAAAGGCAATTAAATTAACAATTGAAAATAATAAACTAAATCTCAGCGTTGAAAGTCAATCTAAGGGATCCGCAAAAGAAGAGATTGATATTAGTTATAGTAATGAAAAAGTTGATATTGGTTTTAATTCTAGGTATCTACTGGATATCTGTAATGAGGTTGATGGTGATGAAATAGATGTAAACTTACTCGATTCAATATCACCTGCTATTATTTTAGATAAAACTGACGAAAATTTATTCTTTGTTTTAATGCCAATGCGTATTTGAATGAACCCCAATGTTAGTATTGAAAAAATTACATTAATTAATTTTAGAAATCATAAGAATACGCATATTTCTGATTTAAAGACATTCATTGTTCTTACAGGAGAAAATGGCTCTGGAAAAACAAACTTACTAGAAGCCATATCATTATTTGCTCCTGGAAGGGGATTAAAAAATGCTCAATTGAACGAGATGCCTTTTCTCAAGAATAGTGAAGGATACTTCGAGATAAAATTAGAGATAAAATACGACACTGGACATATTATTTTACACAGACGTTTTTCTAACGAAGATAAAAGAAAAAATTTTATCACTCTAGATGAGGAAAAAATAAATAATTCAGAATTATTAAATTATATAAATATACTTTGGGTTACTCCCATAATGGAAAAAATTATGCTTCAAAGTAATTCTGAAAAACGAAGTTTTTTTGATAGATTAAACTTCAATGTTAACAATAATCACTTAAAAAATCTTTCAAAATTGCAAAGACTATTAAAGGAAAGACTGTCTCTATTAAAAAAAATTAATTATGAGTCCGAGTGGATGCACATATTAGAACATAAAATTGCAGAGATATCATTTGTGATAATCAATGACAGAGTGAATTTCATGAAAATCTTAAATCACCAGCTTTCAGAAATTAAAAAGCCATTCACTTCATGTTTAATAGAACTTGTTCATGAATTAGATAGTTTGGGTGAGTTTTTAGACGATGAGGAAAAGTTCGTTAGTAAATATAGCTCAGCTTTAGAAGCTAAAAGAGCATTGGATACAGAATTAAATAAAACGACACATACCATAAATAAAGTCAATATTTCTATTTGGAATAATAATCACCGTGATATTGAAGCTAAAAACTGTTCAACTGGGGAACAAAAATCAATCTTGTTATCCATTATTATTTCAGTTGCATACTTGATTAAAAATAAGAACTTGGGCCGCTCACCTATATTATTACTTGATGAAGCCATGGCCCATTTAGATAATATGCATAAGGAATACCTTTTTAAAGAATTATCAAAATTAGAATCTCAAGTTTTGTTTTCAGGTGTTTCAAGAGACTTATTTACAAATATTACTGATCAAACAGTTTTCTTTGAGATGAAAAATATTATATAATAATTTAGTGAATACACCCTCTAACAACTATAGCGCAGATTCAATCAAAGTATTAAAAGGTCTCGAGGCAGTCAGAAAGAGACCTGGTATGTATATTGGTGATACAGACGATGGCAGTGGTCTTCACCATATGATATTTGAAGTTGTTGATAATTCAATTGATGAAGCCCTCGCAGGACATTGTGATAGAATCTCGATCACATTAAATTCCGATGGATCTGTTTCAGTTGAAGATAATGGTCGAGGAATACCAACGGATATACATCCTGAAGAAAAAATTTCTGCCGCAGAAGTTATCATGACGCAATTGCATGCCGGCGGCAAATTTGACCAAGACTCTTACAAAGTGTCGGGTGGACTGCATGGAGTTGGAGTTTCAGTAGTGAACGCACTTTCATCAAAACTAAGTCTCAATATTTTTAGACAAGGATGTGAGCATTATATTGAATTTAATCATGGCGATGCAATCAATCCCCTTAGTCAGATAGATAAAAATGTAGAACGCAATGGAACAAAAATAACATTTTTTCCTGACGAAGAAATATTCTCAAATATTGAATTTGATAGCAAAGTTCTCAAACAAAGATTTAGAGAAATGGCATTCCTAAATTCTAAAATCACAATTGTATTTTTAGATAATAGATCAGCTGATAAAAAAGAAACATTGTTTCATTTCGACGGAGGTATTGGTGAGTTTGTTAAATATTTAGATAAATCGAAAAAATCATTAATCGAAAAACCAATTTTTATTGAAGGTATAAAAAATAAAATTGAATTTAGCTGTGCTCTTTGGTGGAATGATAGCTATTATGAGCAAATACTAACATTTACGAATAATATTCGACAGAAAGATGGAGGCACTCATTTATCAGGTTTTCGTTCAGCTCTTACTCGAGTAGTAAATGGTTATCTTGATGGAAGTAAAAATTCCAAGAAGCAAAGCGTTCAACCGAATAGTGATGATATTAGAGAGGGCTTGACTTCAGTAATTTCAGTAAAAGTTCAAGATCCTAAATTCTCTTCACAAACTAAAGACAAATTAGTGTCCTCAGAAGTAAGGCCAGTGATAGAAGGAATTGTTAATGAAAAATTAACAGACTGGTTTGAAAGACATCCAAATATATCAAAAGAAATAGTACTTAAAATTCAAAAAGCTGCTGAAGCAAGGGATGCCGCAAGAAAAGCAAGAGAATTAACAAGAAGAAAATCTGCTTTAGAAATTACCAATCTTCCTGGTAAGCTTGCGGATTGCCAGGAAAAAGATCCATCTCTCTCAGAAATTTTTATTGTTGAGGGAGATTCTGCTGGAGGTTCTGCTAAGCAGGGACGGGACCGCAAGTTTCAAGCAATACTTCCTTTAAGAGGAAAAATTCTTAACACTTGGAAATCAAGGACAGACAAGATATTGGGTTCAACCGAAATTGGAACACTAATAACTGCACTTGGTACAGGTATAGGTAATCAAGAATTTGATCTAAATAAATTAAGATATCATAAGGTTGTTATTATGACAGACGCTGATGTTGATGGATCACACATTAGGACTCTATTGCTAACATTTTTCTTTAAGGAGATGAGGAGTCTTATAGAAAATGGAAATTTATATATAGCTAGACCACCTCTTTTTAAAATTAAAAGAGGAAAGGAAGAACATTATCTAAGTGACGAAAATGCACTTCAAGAGTCTCTTATCAAATATGGAACTAAAGATTTTTTGTTTAAAACAGCACTTAAAAATGAGTATTCTGGGAAGGACCTAACCAATATGCTTGTTAAGGTTGGAGAAATAATTGATCTTTTCAATAGAATACCAGATAGATATGATCAAAAAGTACTAGAACAAATTGCAATTGCAGGATGTTTGAATACAGACAAATTTTTAGATTCTAAAGAAAAATCAAAAGAAGCCTCAAATTACGTTGCTCAAAGGATAAACATTAGCAGAGCTGATTTTGATCGTGGATGGAAAGGTGAATACTCTAAAGAAAATGGCTTTGTGTTCAGAAGAGAACTGAGAGGTGTAGAAGATATCATTAATATTGATAATGACTTACTCCATTCTCAATTAATTGAAAACCTCAACAAAAATTATAGTGACATTTTACAGCTTTTTGAGTCTCCTGGATCACTAATAAATAAAGAAGGAGATCAAATTGAGATTTATTCACCCTCACAATTATTAGATACGATTAATGATATGGGTAAAAAAGGCTTAACAATGCAGAGATATAAGGGCTTAGGTGAGATGAACCCTGAACAGCTGTGGGAAACAACACTTGATCCCAACAACAGATCTTTAATTCAAGTTAAGATTGATGATGAAGAATCATCAAAAGGCATCTTCGAAGACTTAATGGGAGAAAATGTTCTTCCAAGAAAAGAATTTATTGAAAGTCGTGCTGAAAGTGTGACTAATTTAGATATTTAATCAAATCGTACTCGGTATAAATAGTTATCATTTTTTTTTAGCCATTTAATTTGTTTCTTATAATCAGGACATAAACTTTCTACCTGACGCCAGAATTTGTCGCCGTGATTGAATTCAACTAAATGACTTAATTCATGAGCAACAATATAATGCATGACTTCTAGAGGGGCAAAAATAAGACGCCAATTAATACTAATAACACCAGCTGAATTGCAATAACCCCAATAATTATAACTACTGGATAGCCTTATTTTTTTTACATGAACTTTTAAATTTTTAGAATAATTTTCAATTACATTTTCCAAGATAGAAAGAACTCTTTTTTGCATCCAATCTTTTAGTATAATTTTGTGTTTATTATCTTTTCCTTTAATAACTAAACTATTTTTTGTAGTAAAGACGTTTGTATTGGTATCGTTTTCAAAAATTATTTTTTTTGTTCTTCCTTCAAATAGAATATTAGAATTATTCTCTATGAATATTAGAGGAGAGAAGGAGTTTACTTGTTTATATATCCACTCAGCATTTTCTTTAGCAAACGTCAGCCCTTCATTAAAACCAACATATTTTGGTATAGAAATCAATCCTCTCAAGTGTTTTTTATCAAAAGTAAATTTATAATTGCGTGATAATTTATTTTTTTTGACTATGATATCAATGGCAGTATTTTTATATTTTAAACAGAAATTTTTTTGAGATTTGCTGGCCATAATGCAACTATAAATTATTATATAAATATTTTAACTTTTAAATTTACTTTGAATAATTCTATTGAGCTATCACAAAATGAAGACATTAACTTACGATTAAGAACACTCAATCTTATTCGTTGGATAGCAGTGCTTGGCCAATTCTCAGCTGTCGTTATTGCTTTTTTTTATTTCCAGATAGTTTTTAATATTTATATCTGTATTTTATTAATCTTACTTAGCGTAACTCTTAATATAGCTGTAAGCGTTTTATATCCTCTGACAAAAATTCTAAACTATAATGAAACCTTCTTTTATTTGGTTTTTGATCTAATCCAATTAGTCTCACTATTGTATTTAACTGGAGGACTAACAAACCCTTTCTGTGTCTTGATATTAGCACCACTTGTAATTGCAGCTACATATTTAGATTTTAGAAGAACGGTTCTGATAACAGTGGTTGCAATCATCTCCCTCAATTTTTTAGCTTATTATTACTTTCCTCTTGAAAGCATAACCCTTGGGATAGGTAAAGATGATTTTTCAGGATTTGAAATATTTTTAATCTGGTCAGCCTTAGTAATTACTTCAATCTTTATAACAGCCTACTGTTTTAGAGTTGCAGATGACTCAAGAAAAACAAGACAGGCTCTAAGACAATCTCAATTATCGTTATCCAATGAAGAACAAGTCTCTGCTTTAATGAGTTTAACAGCAGCAGCTGTTCATGAACTTGGAACACCACTATCAACAATTTCAATCATCAATAAGGAATTAGTTAACAATAACAAAGATGGAGTCTTAGGTGAGGATTTGTTGGTTATCCAGTCTCAACTAGAGCGGTGTAAAGAAATATTAGAACGACTGAGATCAAATAATTTATCTGATAAAAGTAATGAATTTATCAATCAATTAAATTTTGTCCGCTTAATAAATGAAATTGTTTCACCATATGATAATGATAAAATAAAATTTGATATATTTTTTGATGACTATTTTGAGAGAGATAAAGTTGTTATACCCAGATCTGCTGAATTAGTACACTCACTAACTAATATCATAGATAATGCATTTAAGTATGCCATAAATTCTGTAGAAATCACTCTAAAAAATGAGCAGGAAAAAATCATAATAGAAATCGTCGATGATGGTCCAGGTTTTGCATCAGAAATTTACCCATTTCTTGGTGAACCATATTTACGCAATAATAGGGATAAAAACAAGGAAGGTCTTGGTTTGGGCTTATTTATTTCAAAGAACTTACTTGCAAAGTCACTTGGTGAGATTAAGTTCCTTTATAGAAAAAATAAAGGTGGATGTGTTCAGGTAATTTTAATTAAAAGTGCTTTAGGACTTCAAAATGAATAATATAGAAGGTAGTTTGAATTTGGATAAGTCGTTATTGATACTCGATGATGATGATGTATTCAGAAATAGACTTATCACCGCCATGAAGAGAAAAGGGTACGAAGCATATGGTGTTGCTTCGGTTAAAGAGGCCAAGTCATCACTATCTGAGAAATTTCCAAAATATGCCGTAGTTGATCTAAGGCTGGATGATGGAAATGGCTTAGAGATAGTATCTCTACTTTCAAAGCAAAGATCTGATAGTAAAATTGTTATGCTTACTGGATATGGAAACATTCCAACTGCTGTTGCAGCTGTGAAGGAAGGAGCATGTGACTATTTGGCTAAACCTGCTGATGCAGACGATATTGATGCAGCTTTAAAAGCACCTTATTCATCTAGTCCAGAACCTCCAAAAAATCCTATGTCAGCTGATAGAGTAAAATGGGAACATATTCTTAGAGTTTATGAGTTGTGCAATCGAAATGTTTCTGAGACAGCTAGAAGATTGAAAATGCATCGAAGAACACTCCAAAGAATACTTCAGAAAAAATCACCAAGATAAAATTTAGAGAAATTAAGCTACTTTACGGCCTTTATTGATTTGTTCAAGCTGAGCTAATCCTTCGTTTGCTATGTCAATTCCTGCAACTTCATCATCTTCAGCGTTAAGCTCTTCCATGTTAACAAATTCAGCGTAAGTTTTTCTCGTTCTTTCAGTTATGATGTTCGCTTTAAGTAACGTTTTACACAGCACTCTGAATATATTGTTACTCTCCATCATTTCTTCGCGTATTACGGAGTCTCTATCAATTTCTTGCATAAAATGTTTAGTAACAAATTTATGATCTAAGCCAACACTTTGATAGATTGCCTTCTTTTCCCAAGGATTAACAAGATTATAGAGTAAATCTTTGAAAATCATAGCTGACCAATCCTCCACTTTGTATCTCTCTGATTCAGACAGCTTTGGCACAGTTCTGTCTGCCCAAATTTTGCCAAACTTATGATGAAATGCTTCATCACTCATTGTAAATTTCAAGAGAGTTTTTAGGAGCGGATCATTAGTGTCTTGGTGAGCCATTCCGAAGGCTCCCATTGCGAGACCTTCAATCATCATCTGCATGCCTACAATTTTTTTGTAAACAACATCTGAAGATACAATTTGTTCTAAAATTCGTCCTAGAGTTGGGCCTACTGGATATGGAGATCCCCATCTTGCTTTTATATAATTAGTGAACCCTGTAACATGTCTAGCCTCTTCACGAGTTTGGTTAGCTGCGTATTCTTGTGCACCTGGATCTTTTAATACATGACAAAGGCTTGCGCTTAAAGATAAAGCACCTTGCTCACCATGCAGAATTTGAGAAAGCACCCATCTGAAGCTTTCATTATTTAATTTTATTTTTTGTTTTTCAGTTAAGCTATTAGCGATCGCTGGAACTCTAAGTTCCATGCAAAAGACATCAGGGTCGACAATATATTCATTTTCCATATCGAATGGTTCGTCAAAATCAATATATGATTTATCATTAGGGTCCCAAAAGTGCTTATGAGTGGCTGAAATCATCTGATCAAAGCTATCAACTCTCTCAATGTACCTACCTTTTTCTATCATTGGTATAAAATGACTGGGATTGGTAGCATTATATGCAGGATCTTTATTCATCGCATTTTTTCCGTTACGCGACATTTGCCACAATCTTTTCAGTTTAAAGATCTGATCTTTTGCATATATTTTTGCAAAATCTAATTTATGTTGAAGTTCAGCCATATATTAATTATACACAATTTAAAACATGTTCATAGAAATTTATGAGCATATGTTCATAAATATTAAAAAATAAATGTTGCATTTCAGTAGCTTATAATTATTTAAAAATTATGTCATAATTTCAGTGCGCTATATATAGCTGATATTTATATTCGATTCTGAAAGATTTAGTTGTACAAATTACGTTTTTTTCCATATTTTGAGCCACTATTATAAATACTTATAATGTTACAAAAAATAGAAAATTGGTTTTTTAAATTTCGACTTCCTGTTCTTGCGGCATTCGTCCTCATTACAATTGTAATGGCTTACTTCGCAGTTCAAATAAGAATGGATGCTGGTTTTGCTAAACAGCTACCCAATAGCCACTCATTTGTAAAAACTTACTATGAATATCAAGATGATCTTAGTGGAACAAACAGCATTACGGTAGCTCTTAGAACTACTGAGGGAGATATATTTACAAAAGAATATTTATCCAACCTTTTTAGATTAAATAATACTATTAGATATCTTCCTGGAGTAAATCAGGGATCGATGCAATCTTTATGGACTCCTAATATTAGAGTAATGAGGGTCACAGAAGAGGGCTTTGAAAGTTCAGAGGTAATACCTGGAACTGTTATACCTGAAAACCTTACCCCTGAAATAATTGAAAATATAAAAGAAAGAATTTTAACCGGTGGCCATGTAGGAAGCATTGTTGCAAATGATTTTACATCCTCTCTAATTAAAGTTGAATTAACAGAATATAATCCCAAGACTGGTGAAAAATTAGATTATCTTAAACTTGGCCAAGAAATTGAGACCATTAGAGAGCAGTATGAAATAGGCGAATACAGGGTTGAGATTACTGGCTTTGCTAAAATGATTTCTGATATTGCAAACGAAGCTTATAATGTTGTAATCTTTTTTGGACTAGCTTTCTTTCTGACCGTTTTAGCAGTTTATTGGTACTCAAGATCTTGGACATTAACATTTCTCCCATTAATTTGCTCATTAACATCGCTTATTTGGCAATTTGGGATGCTAAAAATTCTTGGTTTTGGATTAGACCCTCTTGCAATTCTCGTTCCTTTTTTAGTTTTCGCTATTGGTGTTTCTCATGGAATTCAACAGGTAAATCAAATAACAAAGGAAGTTATTGAAGGAGAAACTGCTGAATATGCAGCTAGGGCTTCTTTTTCAAGATTGCTTGTACCAGGGTCAATGGCGTTAGTTACAGACTTGGTAGGGTTTGGCACACTAATATTGTTACCAATAGGAATGATTCAGGAGCTTGGCATCACTGCTTCTATTGGGGTTGCTTTTAAAATTGTAACCAATCTAATTATGTTACCGCTTGCAGCATCTTATGCGCGATACAATGAAAGTTTTGCTGCCAGAGCACAGTCTGCAATTTCTTATAGGCAAAATCTTATGGGGTTTTTTGGAAAATTAGCAAGGCCAAGAGAGGCTGTTATCACACTTTCTGTTAGTGCAGTATTATTTATAGGTGCTGCATATTTAGCAAGTGAGAGGCATGTCGGAGACTTACACGCTGGGGCTCCAGAGTTGAGACCAGAAGCAAGATTTAATCAAGACATAAACGAAATAACCAAAAGATACAATGTTACAACAGATGTTTTAGTGGTAATTACCGAAGCAGCCTTCACAGGAGGAGTTAATCCCTGCAGGTCTACATATGTTATGGACGCACAAAATAATCTTCATTGGTACTTAGAAAATATTCCAGGAGTTTCAAAAGTAATATCTCTCTCAAGTGTGGCTAAAAGAGCTTTGAGTGGTTATGCTGAAGGCAATCTAAAATGGTCTTATCTACCTCGCAATGAACAAGCACTAGGTTTTGCTACAAGTGTTGTAGATCCATCTACTGGGTTGATAAATGAACAATGCTCAATAATGCCCATTTATGTTTTCACAGAAGATCATAAAGCAACTACTTTAAATACAGTTATTCAAAGTATCGAGGAATACAATGAAAAGTTCCGTGAATTAGACGATACAATAACGTTCAAAACTTTAGTTGCGAAGCCTGCAGAAGGGACTGATGTAATACCTGCAGTTGATAATTTGGGAGGTGAAGAAACCAATATTGAGGATTTATTAAATATTGATAACCCAAAAATATTTACTGACGATGAGTTCACTGATTTTGGTTATGAGAACGGCTTCAATACAAGAAATATAATGCTTGGCCCTGGTCTTATTAATTATTATAGAGATATTGATTCATTCGATGACAATGTAAATTATATGGTAGGGGATATTAAGCAATCAGAAATAAGTTTTAAGGAATTTTTCAATAATAATCCAGAGTTCGAAAGTATTATTTTTGAATCTGATGAGATTAAAAATAGACTGGCAAGTGGATCAGTAGGGATTCAATATGCAACCAATGAAGTCATTGAAAAAGGTGAACTGCCAATGATGATAATTGTTTACATAGTTATTTTAATTCTAGTTTTTGTAACCTATCTTGATTGGCGAGCAACGATATGTTGTACAGTTCCACTCACATTTGCAACTATGCTAGGCTATGCATTTATGGACCTAGCGCAAATAGGATTAAAAGTATCTACGCTTCCAGTTATGGTATTAGCGGTTGGCGTAGGTGTTGACTATGCATTTTACATCTATAATAGAACTCAGACACGCTTAAAAGAGGGTATGAATATAACTGAAGCTTTCGAACATACTTTTGCCAACACTGGTGCTGCAGTTGTTTTTACAGCAATTACTCTTGCAATTGGCGTTTCTACATGGTCATTTTCTGCATTAAAATTCCAGGCTGATATGGGATCATTATTGACATTTATGTTCTTAATCAACATGGTTTGTGCAATGACAACACTTCCTGCACTTGCAGTTGTACTAGATAAGCTTTTTCCTAGAAAAATTACTTCTGAGTAAGCTGAAGAAAAACATCCTCTAATTTAGTTTCTATTATCTTCATGTTTATTATTTGAGATCCTGAAGAATTAAGTGCATTAAGCATTAAATTAAAATCAACTTCACTGGGTTTATAGTTTACTTGAACTTGTCTGTTTTTTATTTTTATCTCTAAATTTAATTCATTAAGTCCTGATAAATCAAAACTATTATCATTATAATCAACAATCACCGTTACTTTATCTAAAAAAGATTTTATGTTGACTGTAGTATCATGAGCTATCAACTTACCTTCATTAATGATTGCTATTTCATTGCATAGCTCCTCTGCTTCATGCAAATAATGAGTAGTAATGATTATAGTTTTCCCACTTTGATTTAGTTTATGAATATTCTCCCATAAGTTACTTCTAAGTTCTACATCAACACCTGCTGTTGGTTCGTCTAGTATTAATATTTCTGGATCATGGACCATTGCTTTAGCAATAAGAAGACGCCTTCTCATTCCTCCAGACAAAGTTCTAGCATATGCTTTGGCCTTATCTTCTAATGCAAGCATTTTTAAAATTTCCATTGTTTTCCTGTCTTTCTTTTTAATACCGTATAAGCCAGCCTGGATTTCTAAAAGTTCGTATGGAGTAAAAAAAGGATCAATGTTTAATTCTTGAGGTACAATGCCCATAAGCCTCTTGGCTTCTATTAAATTACTTTCGTGATTGATATTCAGGACTTCAATTTCACCAGAAGTTTTTTTTGCCAAGTCTGCTAATATATTAATGAATGTAGACTTCCCAGCTCCATTAGGTCCAAGTAAGCCGAATATTGAACCTTTCTTTATTGCCAATGAAATATTATCTAATGCAAGTTTATCAGTGTCAGAACTTGATTTGTAAACCTTGCTTAAATTATTAACTGCTATTGCCAATACACTGTTCATATATTTTATTAATTAAGAGAATATATAGTTTTTCAAAGTAATTTCTTGTATCATTCAGTACATGAATTCTCCAGAAATAAAAAAAAATCAAGATGAAAATACTGAATTGGTATCATCAAAAAAAGTAAGTTGTTCTGGCCCCGATGGTCCACTTGGGCACCCAAAAGTTTATCTAGATATGGGCGATAATGAAAGCGTGGTTTGTCCTTATTGTAGTAAAATATTTAAATTTGTTTAAATGAAAAGCAATAATCATCTTTTTTTAGTTGATGGCTCAGGATATATTTTTAGAGCATATTACGCATTACCACCATTATATAGAAAGAGAGATGGATTACCAACCGGTGCAGTAAACGGTTTCTGTAATATGCTTTATAAGTTAATTGAAGATACTAATAAAAGTATTGGACCAACTCACTTGGCTGTAATTTTTGACAGCGCAAGAAAAACTTTTAGGAATAACATTTATAAAGACTATAAAGCTAACAGAGGTGACCCACCAGAAGATTTAATACCACAATTTAAAATTATTAAGGATGCAGTTACTGCTTTTGGGATTCAATCAATAGAGTCGAAAGGATTTGAAGCAGACGATATTATAGCTACATACGCTGATGCTGCTGTGAAAAAGAATTGGCAAGTTTCGATTGTATCGTCTGACAAAGATTTAATGCAATTGGTCTCAGAAAAAATCAGCCTTGTTGATACAATGAAAAATAAAAATATTGGACCCAAAGAAGTTGAGGAAAAGTTTGGTGTAGGGCCAGATAAGGTAATTGATGTTCAAGCTCTTGCTGGTGATAGTTCAGATAATGTTCCTGGGGCACCCGGCATAGGTATAAAGACAGCAGCTCAACTAATAAATGAATTTGGAAATCTTGAAGAATTATTAAAAAAGTGTGGTGATATTAAACAAGAAAAAAGAAGAGATAACATTAAAAATAATAAAGAGCAAATAATAATAAGTAAGGAGTTAGTAACTTTAAAGAAAGATGTAAAAGATATTCCATTACTTGCAGATCTAAAAAATAATAATTTAGCAATAGAGAAATTAGTGCCGTTTCTAGAGGATCTTGAATTGAAAAAATTAGCAGATCGTATTAGAAAAAAAAATCCAGAAGCAAAATTCGAAACTGTAAGTACCAAGGAATCAAAAGTTGAAAAAAAAGAAAAAGGCAATGTTAATGCTGATAAGGAAATTTCAACTAAAAATGTAAGCACTAAATATATACTTATAGATAACGTAAAAAATCTGGAGGAATTAAAATCAAATATATACGATACTGGTCATTTTGTTTATGACGTAGAAACTGACTCTTTAAATATATTAGAAGCCAATCTTATCGGTATATCGATTTGTTATGGCCTTGAGACTTCTTACTACATTCCATTTCAACACACTGATGAGCTTAATCAAATAATAACAAAGCAAATTAAAATAAAAGAGTTCTTTAAAATATTTAAGCCGATAATGGAAGACTCATCAATTATCAAAATTGGACATAATATAAAATATGATAATGCCATATTAAGAAAATATGACGTCAACGTTATTGGCTACGATGATACAATGTTAATGTCATTTATTTCTGATGCAGGGATCAATCGTCATGGGATGGATGATCTTGCAAAGATACATCTCAATAAAGAAACTATAAAATACAAAGAAGTTGTGGGAAGTGGAAAATCTCAGATCACATTTGATCAAGTTGATTTAAAGAGCGCATTAAAATATGCAGCTGAGGATGCTGATATTACATATAAACTTTATTTATTATTTAAAAAAAGAATAAACCATGAAAAAAATAATTATATCTATTCCAATATTGAGAAGCCTTTAATTGATTGTATTCAAACTATGGAATTAAATGGCATAAAAGTTGATAAAGAATACTTAAAAAAGCTATCAACAGATTTTTCAAAAAGAATTTTAAAATTAGAAAGTAAGATATACAAGGATACTGGTACAGAGTTTAATATTGCATCACCAAAGCAGCTGTCCGAGGTATTATTTGATAAACTTAAACTTATACCCCCAAAAAAAACAAGAACAGGAGAAAAATCTACAGGAATAGATGTTCTCGAAGATCTTGCCTACGGTGGCAATAAAGTTGCTGAAACCATTATTGAATGGAGACAGCTATCAAAGTTAAAGAATACTTATACAGAGGCCTTGCAAGCTCATATTATTAAATCTACAGGAAGAATACATACTTCATATGCGATGGCTTCTACTAGCACTGGTAGACTTGCGTCTTCAGATCCAAACTTACAAAATATTCCAATCAGAACAGAAGAAGGTAGATCAATTCGTAAAGCATTTATTCCTGATAAAGACCAAACAATTTTCGCTGCAGACTACAGCCAAATAGAATTAAGAGTATTGGCTCATATGGCTGACGTATCTCAACTAAAAGATGCTTTCAATAATAATGAGGACATACATCAACTAACCGCGTCAGAGATCTTTAATGTGAAGCACAAAGATGTCACAAAAGATTTACGTAGAAAAGCGAAAGCTGTTAATTTTGGAATAATTTATGGTATTTCTGCATTTGGACTGGCAAAACAGTTATCAATATCAAACTATGAAGCAAGCGACTTTATTAAAGAATATTTTAAAAAGTTTACTGGAATAAAAGAATACATGGAAAATACAAAAGAGCTTTGTAGAAAAAATGGTTATGTTGAAACACTGTGTGGGCGAAAGTGTTTTTTTCCACGAATAAAAGATAAAAATTTTGCATTAAGGTCATTTCAAGAAAGAGCGGCTATAAACGCGCCAATTCAGGGGACTGCAGCAGATATAATAAAGTTAGCTATGATAAAGATTAATGATAAAATAAAGTCTACTAATGAATGTAAGATGCTTCTCCAAGTTCATGATGAGCTCATTTTTGAAATCAAAAATGACAAATTAAAGAAATATAGCAAAATAATTGTAGCCGAAATGGAAAATGCACTGAAACCAAAGTTCGATCTCTCTGTACCTCTTTCGGTTGATAGTAATGATGCAGATAATTGGAGCGATGCTCATTAATGACTGAAACTATTATACTTGTTACAGGAGGATTTGACCCTATTCACAGTGGACATATTGCTTACTTTAAGGATGCAAAAAAATTAGGAAATAAGCTAATAGTTGGTGTTAACTCGGATAATTGGTTAATACAAAAAAAGGGTAGTGCGTTTCTTCCTATTAATGAAAGGATTGAAATTGTTTCGAATTTAGCTGTAGTTGATGCTGCCATTGAATTTGAGGATGATGAGTACCAGTCAGCGTCAAATGCGATTCAAAAAGTTTTAGAGATGTATCCAGATGATAAAATAATTTTTGCAAATGGTGGCGATAGAAATCAGGCTAATATTCCTGAAATGGATAAATTTGTGAATAATGAAAGAGTAAGTTTTGAGTTTGGAGTTGGTGGAGATTTTAAAAAAAATTCGTCAAGTTGGATATTAAAAAATTGGAAAGGACCAGTCGAATATCGTCCGTGGGGATGGTATCGAGTTTTAGATGATAGTGATGACCACAAGGTCAAAGAGATAGAGGTCAATCCTAAGTCCCGATTGAGTTATCAATCACATTCAAAAAGATCTGAAGTTTGGACTGTAATCAGCGGAGAAGCTTTGGTTACCATTGATGACAAAACAACAGAGCTAAAGATCAACGAGTCAATATTTATTCCGGTTAAATCTAAGCATCGTTTAGAAAATAGATCAGAAATAAAATTAAATATCATAGAAATTCAAACAGGTTCATATTTTGGTGAAGACGATATAAAAAGATATGAAGATGACTACAATCGATCATAATTTATGAAAGTTAATTATTCCTATGTTTATTTGGCTTTTTTTTTACTACTTAATATTTTTAATTTTGTAGATAGAAATCTTCTTATAGCCTTTGCTCCTCAAATAAAGTCGGAGTTTAATCTTACAAATGTGCAATGGGGACTCTTGACAGGCGTTTATTTTCTCTTCTTCTATTCAGTATTTGGGATATTTATGGGAGTCCTTGGTGATAAATTTAGTAGAATGAAAATAGCGGCAGCAGGAGTATTTTTATGGAGCTTAATGACCGCTTTTACTGGTGTTGCTAAAAATTTTTCACACTTAATTGTCGCTAGAGCTTTAATTGGTGTTGGGGAATCGGCATTAACTCCAAATGCAATATCAATGCTATCTGATCTTTTTAAACAAAATCAAAGAGGAACCGCGTCAGCTATCTATTACTTAGGTATTCCTCTTGGCGTAGGATTCGGAATGCTAATCGCAGCTTTTTTTGGACCAGCTTATGGGTGGCGCTTGGTATTTATCACATTAGGTCTGATTGGAATGGGGCTTGGAGTAGTAACTTATTTTCTCATTGAACCTAGGCGTGGTCAATTAGATATATCTTTTAATGAAAATAATAAATCTACAAGTATTCGAGATATCATTAGTATGACAAAACACGCCCTTTATAATTCGAAATGTTTAACATTTGTGATTATTGGCAGTATCTTTTTGCATATTCCATTAGGAGCAGGAAACTTTGAAGTTTTATGGGCTGTAAATGAAAGAGGTTTTACTGCAAGCTCATATAATTCTTTGTTTGGAATATTTTTTATATCAGGAGGCACTGTCGGAGCAGTTCTCGGTGGCGTTTTATCTGATCGCATAAGTCATTACTTCAAAGGCGGTGTAATGACCTTTTTAGTTATATCTTATTTAATTTTAACACCCTTAACTATTAGTTATCGATTTATAAGTCCTGAAACAAATTTCTTCTATTTAACTTTATTTTTTGTTTCATTTAACGTGACCTTTTTCTATGGACCTGTATTTGCTTCAGTACAGGAATTAACTCCTGTTAAAGTGAGGTCAACTATGGTTGCTGTATTTATATTGGGAGTAAATATTATTGGAATGGGAGTAGGTAGTTTTTTTACAGGCTATCTTATTGATTATGTATTCAACGATTTTTCATCTCCATATACATTTTCTCTAATTTCAATTGGGCTTACAGGAATTTTAGCAATTATTTGTTATTATATTGCCAGCTTTAGCTACAAAGATGACATCGAGAGAGTAAATAAATCTTAATTAGCAATAGGACCTGAAGCTCTAACATTTTCTTCAACGTCAGATTGAAACTTAGTAAAATTACTAATGAACATTTGTACTAGTTTTTTGGCCTGCGCATCATAATCAGCCTCACTTTGCCAAGTTTTTTTAGGATCCAATATCTCTTCATTAATTCCATCAACTTTCACTGGAACTGAAAAGCCAAAATTTGGATCTTTTCTCATTTCAGTATTAGTGAGCTCACCTGAGAGGGCAGCATTCAGTAATGTTCTAGTATTTTTAATTGATATTCTCTCACCAACTCCATAAACACCACCAGACCATCCTGTGTTCACAAGCCAGCAGTCTACCTCATGATCTGATATCTTTTTCTTCAGTAAGTTCCCGTATTCAATTGGATTTCTTGGCATAAATGGCGCTCCAAAACATGTTGAAAACGTTGCTTGAGGTTCATTTGAAAGACCAATTTCAGTACCCGCAACTTTTGCTGTATAGCCTGATAGAAAATGATACATCGCTTGACTTGCAGAAAGCTTCGCGATGGGAGGCAAAACACCAAATGCATCAGCAGTTAACATAATAATATTTTTTGGGTGACTAGTTTTGCCAGACGCAGTAACTCCCGGGATGTAGTCTAAAGGATAAGCTCCCCTTGTATTTTCTGTCAAAGAATTGTCATCTAGATCTAAAGTTCCGTCATCTTTCATGACAGCATTTTCAATAACTGTCCCTTTCATTTGAGTGGTAGCATAAATTTCAGGCTCTGCTTCTTCTGATAGTCTTATGAGTTTTGCGTAACATCCACCTTCAAAATTAAAAAGACCTTCATCTGACCATCCATGCTCATCATCCCCGAGAAGTGATCTTTTAGGATCTGCACTTAATGTAGTTTTACCCGTACCGGATAGACCAAAAAAAATTGCAGCATCACCATTTTCACCAGTATTAACAGAACAATGCATTGGCATAATATTTTTCTCAGGAAGCAAGAAATTTAAAAGAGTAAATACAGATTTTTTTGTTTCGCCTGCGTACTCAGTTCCAGCTATTAAAATTATTTTTTCAGCGAGATTAACAGCTATTACAGTTTCACTATTCGTACCATGAATGCTTGGATCCATTTTCAAACTTGGAAAATTCACAATAGTATACTCTGGATTAAAATGCTCAAGCTCATCAGCATTTGGTCTAACAAGTAAATGTCTAGCAAATAATCCATGCCAAGCATATTCTGTTATTATTGAAACATTTAACGAATGATTACGATCTGCACCGCCCATTAAGTTATGTAAATATAATGATTTATCCTTTGAGAAATCTATAAATGCATCGGCAATTTTTGTATAATGTTCTTCTGAGATAGGAACGTTTGTTTCACCCCAATGGATTTTTTGATCATTTATACTTTCTTTAACAAAAAATTTATCATTAGCTGACCTTCCTGTATGTTTACCTGTTTTAACAACTAAAGCTCCATGCGATGATAACTTGCCTTCGCCAGAGGTATGAGCAACTTCATATAGTTCCTCAGAGTTAAGGTCATTTTTAACTGAAGAAGCGTTTTGTATAATGCTATTTTTTACTGAATTTTCCATATTTTGAGGTTGTGATAAAAACATATAATAACATGTATGTTAAGTGCTAATATCTAAATAAATGAAAAAAACTGTTAGTTAAATTATACAATATTTTTGCCATTTTATGGTCATATAATACTTTAAAATACAATGAAAATTTAAAATGAAACACCTTATTGCCCTCGTAGATGATGATCGAAATATTTTAATCTCTCTTGAAGAGTTGCTTAAAAAAGAGGAATTTGAAATCCATACTTATAGTGACGGTCAGTCAGCGTTGATCGGCATGTCTAGGTATCCACCTGAATTAGCAGTAATTGATATAAAAATGCCAAAAATGGATGGATACGAATTATTTAAAAAAATAAGAGAAAAAACTGAAATACCTGTGATCTTTCTGACATCTAAAGACCAAGAGGCCGATAGATTGAAAGGCTTAATGCATGGTGTTGATAGCTATGTAACAAAGAGTGGAAACTTTTCTAAAGAAATCTTAATAGAAACAATTAAAAATACACTTCACAGAAAAAATATAGAGAAAGAAAATTCTGAAAAAAAACAAATTATCATACAGGGAAATCTCAGGCTAGACTGCTTGAGATACGAATGTGAGTGGAAAGAGAAATCACTTTTAGAACCTCTAACCACTACTGAATTTAAAATAATTAAGGAATTGGTTGAAAGACCAGGCATTGTTAAATCAAGAGATAGATTAATGGAAATTGCTTACAGAGATGAATTAGATGTAGATGATAGAACAATTGACAGTCATATAAAAAGGATTAGAAAAAAATTTAGAAAAATAGATCCTGATTTTAAATCAATCAATACGTTATACGGATCAGGATATAAATGGAAATAATACAGTATACAACTTGAACAGCCTATTTAGAAAATTTTTATTATATAATTTTGTTGGATTGCTAGTTTTAATAGTTAGTGCAATATTCATAATTATATTCCTTAATAACTATCAACTTAATAAAAGACTTAAACAAATCGATAATCAGTCGTTGATTATTTATAACTTCTTAAAAACTTCAAATTTGCTCAGAGATATAAAAACACAACTATCTGCGGAAGTTATTCTTTCTAAGTTAGAAATCAAAAATCTTTCAATTATAATTATGGATGAGAACATGAGTATCTTGTTAGATACGAAAGGATATGACTTAGAAAACAGTTCTTTTACAAATCAGTCTGCCACAGAAGTAGAGATCATAGATGAAAATAGTTCAACAATTACCTTGAACTTAGATCAAAAAGAAAATTTAGCTAATAGAGATTTTTTAAATCACCCAACATTCCTGACTAATTTTAGAAATTTAGAAAAAGGGATTCAAAAAAACTTTTCGATTAAGTTGAATAACAATAAACTTGAATTGGTCTCAATATTTCCAATTAGTTACGATGACATTTACTACTATATTGTTGCGCATGAAGACAATACCAACATTCAAAACATAAATAATCAAATACAACTAAACGTATTACTAACAGGTTTAGCTATTGGAGGATGCTTAATATTATTTTCATTTTTTTTAAACTTTATAATCCTCAAACCTATTAGAAACTTAGCAAATGCTGCTGAAAAAGTCCAAATGGACCATAAAACGAAACCTCTTATTTCTGGACTGGATAGAAGAGATGACGAAATTGGTCAACTATCTAAGATCATTAATGAAATGTTAAATAGTTTATATAATAAAATTGATAATGCTGAAAATAATTCAGCTGATTTAATGCATGAAATACGAAATCCTCTTGCCTCAATTAAAATGGCTTCAGAGGTTATTACAGATGAGATGAGTGATAGCCAAAAAAAATTTCTAAATCTTATTCAGAATGATATTTCAAGAATTGAAAGTATCATCACCGATTATTCAGCGATGATTAAAAATGAGGTAAATTTATATAAAAGCCAATTGCAAAAATTTGAAATTATACCCTTATTAAATGAGATTATAGAAGATACTCAAAAAGTATTGCCGGATCAAATTCAAATAAAATTTTTATACGATCAAGATAATCAAAAGGATATTTTTGTTGATGGTCAGAAGAAGTTTTTTTCACAAGCCATTAAAAATATTATTGATAACGCAATTTCCTTTTCTCCAAAGCCTGGAATTATAAAAGTCCTTTTATCATCGACTAGTAACTACCTGAGTATAGCAATTGTTGACGAGGGGCCGGGTATAAAGGAGCCTAATATGAAAAGAATTTTTGAGCGTTTTTATTCCCTAAGAGAAGAAGATAATAAATTACATTCTGGACTTGGATTAAATATTGCCAAACAGATTGTTGATGCACATGAAGGCTCAATTTCTGTAGATAATGTTATAGAAGAAAATGTTATTAAGGGCGCGAAGTTTATTGTCAACCTACCGCAGGTAAATATTAATAAATAATCATATTGAATATTAATCTATTTAACCCTATATTTTATTCGTAATTATGGCCAACGAAGATTTTAAAGTAGCAGATATAGAACAAGCTGAGTTCGGCAGGAAAGAAATATCCCTTGCTGAGACTGAGATGCCAGGTCTGATGGCCTTAAGAGATGAGTATAAAGGCCAGAAACCTCTAGATGGTGCAAGAATAGTAGGCTGTCTTCATATGACTATCCAAACTGCAGTTTTAATTGAAACTTTGGTAGAACTGGGAGCTGACGTCAGATGGTCATCCTGTAATATTTTTTCAACACAAGATCATGCTGCCGCTGCAATAGCTAAAGCAGGCATCCCTGTTTATGCCTGGAAAGGGGAAACAGAAGAAGAGTATTGGTGGTGTGTTCGACAAACTATCGAGG
This sequence comes from uncultured Pelagibacteraceae bacterium, assembly GCA_902517885.1. GTDB lineage: Bacteria > Pseudomonadota > Alphaproteobacteria > Pelagibacterales > AG-422-B15 > CACNXQ01. The sequence continues at coordinate 95,509 of CABYDZ010000003.1, read as the reverse complement.
GAAAAGAAGGGTGGAAACCCAATTTAATATTAGATGATGGCGGCGATCTCACAGGTTTAATGCATAGAGAATACAAAGAGCTGCTTAATGATGTAAAAGGTCTATCTGAAGAAACTACTACTGGAGTATTAGCACTCAAAAAAATGGAAATTGATGGAACTCTCATGGTACCAGCAATAAATGTGAATGACTCTGTAACTAAATCTAAATTTGATAATCTCTATGGATGTAGAGAGAGTTTAGTGGACGGCATTAAAAGAGCGACCGATGTTATGATGTCAGGAAAGGTTGCAATCGTTGCTGGGTTTGGCGATGTTGGAAAAGGTAGTGCAGCTTCTCTGCGTCAAAGTGGGGCAAGAGTAATGGTCACTGAAGCAGATCCTATATGTGCATTGCAAGCAGCAATGGAGGGTTACGAGGTTGTTACAATGGATGATATGATTAAAGAAGCGGATATTGTTGTTACTGCTACAGGTAACAAGGATATTGTAACTGCTGATCATATGAGAGAAATGAAAGATAGAGCTATACTGTGTAACATTGGTCACTTCGATAACGAAATTCAAGTTGAGGCTCTAAAAAATTATAAGTGGGATGAAATTAAACCTCAGGTTCACGAAATTACTCTTCCTAGTGAAAAAAGAATTATTTTACTTGCAGAAGGTAGGTTGGTTAACCTTGGTTGTGCAACAGGTCATCCTAGTTTCGTTATGAGTGCATCATTTACAAACCAGGTTACTGCTCAGATTGAACTTTGGAACAATCCTGAAAAATATGAGAAAAAAGTGTACGTACTTCCAAAACATTTAGATGAGAAAGTTGCAAGACTTCATTTAGAAAAAGTAGGCGCAAAACTTACTAAATTATCAAAAGAACAAGCAGATTATATAAGTGTTACTCCTGAAGGGCCTTATAAGCCTGAAGCTTATAGATACTAATTCACATTTTTAAGATATTATTCTTCCATGCTTCTGAGGAATGAAGGTGATACAGAGAAACTGGCCAAAAGACTGGTTAAACTATCTAAACAAGACAATACAGTCATATGCTTAAATGGCGATTTAGGTTCAGGAAAAACTACATTTACAAGATATTTTATTAGAAATTTTTTTAAAGGTATAGAATTTAAAGAAATTCCAAGCCCAACTTTTACTCTTTTGCAAGTTTATGAAAATGATAGCCATACAATAAATCATTATGATTTTTATCGATTAAAAAATTCTAGTGAACTCTTTGAACTTAATTTTGGAGAAGCAGTAACAGATGATGTCTGCTTAATTGAATGGTCAGATAAATTTGAAGAAATATTACCAAATGACCGAATCGAAATGAGTTTTCAAATTAAAAGCAAGTTTTCAAGAAGTGTGAAAATCACTTTAAGAGGCAAATTCAAAAATCAAAAATACTAGATGAATAATCGAAATTTAAACCTTCATAGCTTTGTTCTCAATTGTGGCTTTAAAGAGGAGGATATTATTTCTATTAAAAATGACGCGTCCTTTAGAAAATATTATCGAATCAAAAATAAAAATTTAATTGTTATGGATGCGCCTCCTGAGAAGGGAGAGTCAATTGAACAATTCAGAACTGTAGCTGATATTATTCATACTTTTAATCTGAGTGCACCACAAATAATATCTTTCGACACTAAATATGGATTTATGTTACTAGAAGATTTTGGGCAAACATCATTTTCAAATATTCTCAATAAAGATAATGAGAGTGAATTATATAAAAAAGCAGTTGAAGTATTAATAGAAATTAATCGACAATCAAAAAGTAAAGAAAAAGAACTTAGTAAATTAAAAAGCTATTCTATAGATTTTCTAGTAAATGAGTCATTGCTATTTATAGATTGGTACTTGGAAAAAAGAAAAGGTGAGTTGGTTAGTAATGATCAAAAAAAAGAATTCACTCAAATTTTAAGTGATTTTTATAATAATATAAAACCACAATCATCGACTTTGGTATTAAGAGACTATCACGTAGATAATTTATTTTATTTAAATAATCAAAAGTCTCTAAGGCAAGTTGGTTTAATTGATTTTCAAGATGCCGTAATTGGATCCCCTCTATATGATTTAGCATCTTTACTTGAGGATGTTAGAAGGCCACTTAAGAGTAACTTAAAGAAAAAATTATTAGAATTTTATATAAAAACTATAAATACTGATTTTCAGGGTGCAGAGAGAGAAATGAGGTTCTTTTCAATTCAGAGAAATTTAAAAATATTAGGTATTTTTTGTAGACTTTCTATAAGGGATAAAAAAGAAAGTTATCTAAAATATTTACCAAATACAGTAAAACTTATTCGAAAAAATTTAAAAGATCCATTTTTTATTAATCTTGTAAACTGGCTAAAGCAATTTAAAAACCATGAACTAATATGATTGATTCTGCAATAATTCTAGCAGCAGGTCTCGGGAAAAGAATGAGAAGTTATGATCCTGATATCCCCAAGCCACTAATTAAAATAAACAACAAGCCATTCATCCAATACGCAATTGATTTACTTAACGAAATTAGAGCCAAAGAAATTATTATAAACGTTCACTATAAGTCAGATAAGATATTAAATTTTATAAATAACTTAAATCAAAATAATATCAGGGTCTCAGATGAGTCAGATTTACTTTTAGATACAGGAGGGGGAATAAAGAAAATACTTGATAAGTATAATATTAACAAATCTCTAGTCTTAAATAGCGATGTTATTTGGGGTGAATCAGATAAGGAATTAATTGTAGATATGATAAATAGCTATCCGGAAGAGGCTGAAGCATTTCTTGGTTTGGTGCCTAAAAGTAACTTTAGAGCATTCAAAGATAAGGGTGATTTTTGTAAATTAAAGAATAATGATTTAATAAGATATGATGCAAGTTCTGAGCCATATGTTTATATTGGTGCTCAAATTATCAGTCAAAATGCATTTAACGGTATAGAAAAAGAGGTTTTTTCCATTAATGAAGCTTGGAATTTATGTATCAATAAAAAAACCCTGAAGGGATACCAATTTAATACAAATGCACTACATTTAGGAACAGCGGAATTATTGAATGAATATTTAAAAGATGATAAATAAATTATTTCAAACAACGTTAACACTATTTTTACTTTTTAATGTGTTCAGTATTAGCTTTGCTGAAGATGATCAAAATCTAGCAAGTTTCATCGTGAGAAATTATGACACTGCAGCTCTTCCTACAGTTGGAAACAGTGAAGCAGATTATACAATTATAGAGTTTTTTGATTACAGATGTAGTTACTGTGCAAAGCAGGCTAAGGATTTTCAAAAGCTATTGAATAATAAAGATAATGTTAAAATAATTTATATGGAATGGCCAATATTTGGAGATATATCTGATACAGCCGCTAAAATTGCCCTTATTGTTTGGCAAAGATATCCTAATTTATATTTCGAAGTCCATAATCAGTTTATGCAGCTTGGTCCAAAGATGAAAAAAGTAAGTATAGTCGACATACTTAATAAAATTGATCTAAATGGGGAAGAAATATTTCAAGAGGCAGTCGGTCAAAAATCAAATGATATCATAGATGCAAATATGAAATTAGCAAAAAGTTTAGGGCTTCGTGGAACACCTGTTTCGATTGTAAATGATTCTATTTATCCTGGTTATCTTCAATATAAGACTTTAGAAACATTAATTAAGTAATTATCAATTATATTTTTTTAAGAACACGCTTGAAAATATCTAAGAATATACTTATTCTTTCTTTAATGATCAATAAAGCAAAATTTCAAATCGGCTCGATCGTAAAACACAGATATTTTGATTTTCGTGGTGTGATATTTGATGTTGATCCAGAATTTAACAATACTGAGGAGTGGTATCAATCAATACCTATGCAAGTTCGTCCAAGAAAAGATCAGCCTTTTTATCATTTACTCGCTGAAGCACCAAGCCAACCATCTTATGTGGCATATGTTTCTCAACAAAACTTATTAGTTGATGAATCAGACGATCCTGTGACACACCCATTATTAGAAGAGATGTTTGAGGGTATTAAAAATGGAAAATATATTTCCAAAGCAAAGCATAATTAAAAATATATTTATATGCGTGGTTCCTTAAAACAAGTATTTGAACTCGGGCCTTTAGTCGTTTTCTTTTACTTCTTCATTAAGACAGGTCAAATTCAAGAAGCTATACTTCCTTTGATGATTGCGGCAGGTATTGCGATTGCTGGATCATACTTAATCGAAAGAAAAGTATCTCCAATGTTATTATTCAGTACTATTTTGATTTTTGTTTTTGGGGGATTGACGATTTATTTTAATGATCCGTTTTTTATTAAGTTTAAAGTAACACTTGTAAATTTAATCTTCTCTTTAGCATTATTTATAGGCTTGTATTTTAACAAACCTTTATTAAAAAATCTCATGGGCTCAGCAATAAATTTAACGGATTTTGGCTGGATAAATCTAAGTAAAAGATGGGCGTACTTTTTTCTATTTTTAGCTGCTGCAAATGAGGTAGTTTATAGGAATTTCTCGGATGCCGTATGGGTAAACTTCAAGCTTTTCGGCATTATGGGTTTAACCTTTATATTTATCTTTTCTCAAGTATTTTTTATTCAGAAAAACCTTCTAGATAATTAATAAGGACGGTCTCCCAATACTGCAATTCTGTCCATTATTCTTTCATGTCCAAGACCTCTGCCAGGAAAAAAATCTGCTATTGCGTAATGGATTACGCTACGATTATCCCATATTGCTACATTATTTTCGGACCATGTGTATCTGCATGTTAAATCCAGACGTGATTGATGTTCAAATATTTTAGAGAGTATTTCATTGCTTTCAGACTCTTCAAGTCCTTCAATTTTTTTTGTATAGGTCCAATTTACAAATAATATTTTTTTTCCCGTTTCAGGATGAGTTCTTACGATAGGATGATGATTGGAATATTCTTCAGCATCATTGCCATTGCTTTCAAAATATTTATATTCATCTATAAAGAAACCTGCTCCAAGAGAGAAGTGTTCAGCTCTTTTATCTTCAACAATATCTTTAATTTCCTTATCCAGCGTCTCCCAAGCCAATTCCATGTTTGAGAAAACTGTATCTCCACCTACTGGCGGTATTTTAACTGACTTTAGTATGACAGCTTTTGTAGGGTTTTCATTATAGCTGACATCACTGTGCCATCCTTCGCCCCATTGATTTTTCTCTTCAGCACCTTTAATTAATCTTGTTATTTCTGGGTAGCCTTCTCTTCCTTTAACATAAGCGTGTTCTTCAATGGGACCAAAAAATTTTGCAAATCTTATTTGTTCCTCAGGAGTGATATTTTGATCTCTGAAAAAAATAACTTTATGTTCAAGTAATAATTCGTTTACAGTATTAAATATTTCTTTATTAATATTATTTAGAGATATACCAGAAATTTCTGCTCCTAATGCCCCTGAAAGAAGTTTAACGTCCATACTTAAATCTACTTTTTTTAGAAAAAATTGTCATTCTTTATGTTTCTCAGCTTCAAGAAACTGATCAATAAGTCTCCAGAGGACAAAAGAAAAGACAATTAATCCACCAAGAAGTTCAATATAAGGAGGTGTTTCACCTACACCGATCCACGCCCAAAGTGGAGCCAGCACTGGTTCAAGAAGTACATAAAGTGCCGCTCTATGTGGTGGTATATATCTTGATCCAATTGTAATTAATAAAAATCCTAACCCTACTTGAAATGCACCCATAAAAAGAACGATAAACAAGTCTCCCATGCTAATTGAATAATCTGGGATGATAGCCAGACCGACAAATAATACAAAGAGACCTGAGAGAAACACAGAGGGAACATAATCGACGTCTGGCTTGCTATTCACCATTGTTAATTGAATTGCAAAACAAATTGGAACAAATAAAATAATTATATTCCCTAAATTATTAGCAGACCCCAATCCTTGAGAAAACATTATACCAATTCCAAACATAGATCCTGCTATTGCGATGATAGTTTTAGTGCCTATTATTTTTTTTAGAAAAAAATAACTCGCGAAGGCTGCAAATAAAGGGCCCGTACTCATTATAAATACAGCGTTAGCAACGGTTGTATTGCTCATCCCAAAAACAAAAAAAATATTACTCAAACCTAGAACAAACATTAGTATTACTCCACTGCTTCCAATATTGATAAATGCCTTAGGGGTCTGAGATTTATACTTAAATAAAATATAAATAAGTGCCACTAGTGAGAACGTTATTGATCGGTAGGATGTTATCTGCATCGTCGATGCTTCATCAACAAGCCTAATCAGAAGCCCTCCAAAACTAAGAAAGAAACCTGCAGCCAATAAACATAAAGTTCCAAAAATTTCATTGTTGTATTTGTTCATATTTTAGTTCAAAATTAATTTACCAAACAAATTCATTAAATGATCAGTAATTTAAAAATAATTTTATTAAGCTTATTTTTTCTTATCTCATGTAGTGATCAAAATCAGTCTAATGAGACATTAGACTCTGATCAAGGATTGTCTCAAGAACATAGCTATGAATTCAGAAAAGAAGTAATTGAGGTAACAGACGACATTTACGTAGGTGTTGGTTACGGTCTTGCCAACTCAATTATGATTGAAACAGAAAAAAATCTCATAATTGTAGATACTTTAGGTTCTGTTGAAACTGCGACAGAATTAATCAAGGATTTTAGAAAAATTTCAGAAAAGCCAATTATAGCAATTATATACACTCACAATCACTTAGATCATTTAGGTGGAGCTAAAGTATTTTTTGATGAGGAATACACAGAAATATATGCACAAGAAAATATAATTTATAATTTAGATAATATTGCTACAACAATTAGACCAATAATTTTTGAAAGATCATCGAGACAATTCGGGATTCCACTTCCAGAAGAGGAAATTGTTCATCAAGGCATAGGAGGATTCCTCGAAATTAATGATCAATCTACATTCGGACTTGTTAGGCCTAACATTCTTTTTGATGATCAAATGACGTTAAAAATTGATGATCTCACATTAATGTTAGCCCATGTGCCAGGGGAAACAGATGATCATCTTTATGTATGGATACCTGAAAAAAAAGTTGTGATGGTTGGTGATAATTTTTATAGATCATTTGCAAATTTATACGCGATAAGAGGAACAAAATTTAGAAATCCAATGGAATGGGTTCATAGCCTTGATAAAATAAGATTACTTAATGCAGAACATTTAGTCCCGAGTCACTCACGTCCTATTAGTGGAGAAGAAAATGTTTCAAAAGCCTTGACTGATTATAGAGATGGCATTCAGTTTGTTCATGACCAAACAATAAGATACATTAATAAGGGCTTAACACCTAATGAGATTGTACAAAAAGTAAAACTTCCAAATCACTTAGCTGAATCTCCTTACCTTCAACCTTTCTACGGATCAATATCCTCTTACATAAGATCAATTTTTAGTGGATACATAGGTTGGTTTAGTGGGAACATTTCTGATCTTCATCCACTTTCTGCGACTGAAAGGGCACAAAAATTTGTCAATATAGCTAGAAAACAAACTAAAATTTCAGATGAGGCAGAAAGCGCTCTTACCAATGGAGAATATCAGTGGGCACTAGAGCTTGCAGATATTTTACTTGCTTTAGACCCTGACAGTACAAACGCAAAAAATATTAAGGCAAATGCTGCAGAAAAATTATCGCAATATCAGCTTGCTTCAAATGATTACTATTTTTATAGAACTGTTGCGGGCGAATTAAGAAATGAGATTAATGTCGATCCCTCAACGGCAAATAGCGTAACCCCAGAACAATTGGAAGCTACACCTATGGATGCAATAATGAATATACTTCCAGTAAATCTTAATTCGGAAAAATCCGAAGAAATAATAAAAACATATCAATTTTCGTTTACCGATAGCGAAGAAAACTACTCTGTGTACGTAAGAAGGGGGGTTGCACAAATCAGTAAATATCCTGAGCCTAATGCAGAAATTAAAGTTATTACAGATCAGCAAACACTCAAAGAAGTTTTTGGTGGCTTAAAGAACTTATCCGCTATATCACTTCTTTTAGCAAACAATACAATTAATGTAGAAGGCAGCAAGCTTGAATTTTTACAGTTTCTTGATTTATTTACGGATTAGTTATTTATAAATGGGGCAAAAACAATCTTACATTCTTGGCTTATTAGGCCTCATACCATTCATCATAATATTTTTGATGTATTTCATCTCTCCTCCTAATGATGAAATATATAATTTAATGATATTTATTTATATTGCTTATGCTGCAATCATTTCATCTTTTTTGGGAGGTATACAGTGGGGGTTAATAACAGCTTTTGCAGACAAAATTTATTACGTCTTCACTCCACTTTTAATTACAGTAATTCCAGCGCTAATTTCATGGGTTGCGTTACTATCTCTAGAAAATTTAAAACTTTCCCTGCTACTATTGCTTATTGGGTACGTTATTTCTTTATTACACGATTACTATCTTTATCAGCAGCTTAAGATTACACCACTTTGGTTTATTACAATGAAAGTCACACTTTCATTAACGGTATCAATACTGACAATTATACTAATAATTTTTATATAACTTAGACTATTAGTCTTTGAATAAAAAAGTATAGCCCGAAACAAATCAGCAAGGCAAAAGAAGTATCTTTAAATAAATTAATAATGAAATTCAGGCGAATAAAATTAACCAATTGAAATATTAATAACACTCCTAATACAAACAATATTTGACCGAATTCAACTCCTAAATTAAATCCTAATAAGCCTGATAAAATATTGCCTGAGTTTATTTCTGTATTTAATAAAAATCCTCCAAAGCCAAAGCCGTGAATGAGCCCAAATACTATAGTTATTAATATTAATAAATTATCATTATTCTTTAAATTTTCTTTTAGAAAAAAGTATCCTAAAGAAAATAATAACAAGCCCGTCATGAGTAACGAAGAAAAGTGGATATTAGTAATAAAGCTTAAAATAAATAATAGGGGTAAAAGTAAAACTAGATACCCCAAGCTTAATAATTTTCCGTAATTATGTTTGTAGAAATATTCCAAACCTACAAACATAATAGTAAATCCAATAAGTGATTCTACTATACTTGCATTTACTTGAACAATCTCAACTAAAGACAAGAATAAGGTAAGACTATGTCCAATGGTAAAGCCAGTAATGACTAAGATCAGTCTATTAAGATTTGTAACTATAATGAGCAGTCCTAGGATAAAGAGAAGATGATCATATCCTCCTAAAATATGACTTAGTCCAGAATAAAAAAAATTTTTAAAACTGCTAAAAAAACTTAATTGAGTTTCCTTTTCTGATATATCAACTGATTGATCGTTAAAAAAAAGTGCTTTCTCTGTGAGTAAATCATTTTCTAAATATATTCGTGCTATATGAATATGACTTTGAATAATATTAAATAAAGCATTGTTAATAATCTTTATATTTTCATCTGAAGGACATTGGAATTCTAGTTCATATCTTAAATAGCCTTCATCTGAACTTAACTCTCTAATATCATTGCTTGACTGACATTTTACATCAGCTGAATAAACATGAATGTGATCATTTAAATAAATTTTAAATACATCTTTTTCATTAAGCTCGTTGTCTATTAAAATTTGTTCATATTCTTTAACCTGAAGTACTCTTGTTGCTTCCAATTCTAGTATGGAGAAGTTAGCAATAATATCTGATCCCATAATATTCCACTTAGAAAAGGACTCACTAAAATAATGGGCATATGATTGTGAATTAAATAACAGAAATATTAAAATTATTAGTAATTTACGAATATGCATAAATTTAAAAAGAATATCGAATAATTTCAGAATTATCTTTTAAGTATTTTAGATAGTTTTTTAATTTTTCATCATCTAAACCATTGTTATAATCAAAAATAATCTTCTCTCTAATTTCATTATAATAGTTTTCATCAATTTCTTGTTTAATCCGATCTACAAGCTTAAAGATAAAATACCCGTTATCAAAAAATATGGGTTGAGATACTTCATCAAGATTTAGTGAAGCAATTTGATTGCATATAGACTTACCAAAAAGAAGATTACAATCTTTAATATTAATTAACTTATCGGGAACCTCAAAAAAATTATTTTCATCATAACTAGATTTAATATCTAAAAAATCTTTTGTATTAAGCTCATTATACAATTTTGATATTTTTGGTTGAAGTGTCTTCAAGTCTGACTCTGTACCGACTAGAACAGACTCTTGATTACGAGAATTTATGTAAATTGATTGAAATTGAATTTTTTGCGTAGGGGTATATTTTCCAATATTTTTATTGTAAAAATTTCTTAGATCTTCATCACTAATCTGATTTTTTTCGACTTGAATGATGAAGTCAATCACCTGTTTTATCATTTCTTTTCTGACGCCAATATCCTTCTTATGCAGATCAAGCTCTATTCCTCTTTGTACCAGAAGTTCTTCCTCTATCATTCTTTCTAATAGCAACTCTAAGATTTCAATATCATCCTCTGGTTGGATATCTGCTCCAAGGTTTGAGGCGTACTTTAGAAATTGGTCTTCAGAAATAACAACATCATTCACCATAGCAACAGCCTTTCTATTTTTAAGCTGAAGAAATTGATCATTGAATGAAATGGTCTCATAAAAAATAAGAGTTAGGCCTATAATTATGGCAATACTAAATATGAGAATATTTTTATTTATGATCTTGGTCATTGCATGTAATATTATACTCAATTATAGTTAATTATTATCAAATAATTTGCTTATGAGTATTGTAAAAGTTATAAAATATTTCTTCATCCTTTCAATCCTCTTTATAATTAGTTTACTTGTAGTTTTAGAATTTCATTTATTTAGTGAAGACTTAGATGGAGGGAAAATCACTGGTAAAATTAATACTATCGAGTTTGTAAAAGACAAAGAGACGAGGCAATTAAGTGCAATGGCAACTCTTAACGAGGTGCCAACAAAACAAATTTTGTTTGGCGATCTTCATGTTCATTCAACATTTTCAGCCGATGCACATATGATGAGCTTGCCCATCACTGGTGGGCTAGGAGTACATCCTGTTGCAGATGCCTGCGACTTTGCAAGACATTGTTCAGCATTAGATTTTTGGTCAATCAATGATCATGCTGAAGCAACTACACCAAAAAGATGGATGGAAACAAAAGAAACGATCAGGAAATGTAATGCTTTAAATGTGGATCCAGCTAATCCAGATTGTGTTGCTTTTTTGGGATGGGAGTGGACACAAGTAGGGGTTATAAGGGGAAATCATTGGGGTCATCATAATGTCATTTTGAAAGAAGAGACTGATGAAGCGGTTCCAACTAGAGCTATTGCATCATTATCTGTAACTCGACAAGCAATGACTTCTAGACCCTTAGTACCAAATGTATTTTTCCCATTCGTAGATTTTGATAACTTCAAAAGATACAATGACATAAATCGATATTTCAAAGAAACAGGAAAAATAAAAAATTGTGAGCGAGGTGTACTTTCTATAGATTTACCAATGAACTGTCATGAAGAAGCAGTAACTCCATTAGATTTAGTTAAGAGGCTTGAGGAATATGATAGTGACTACATGGTTATACCGCACGGGCAGTCCTGGGGACTTTATACTCCTGCTGGATATACTCTAGATAAGGGTTTAGAGATTTCGAAAAAATACCCAAAAATGTTTGAATTATTGGAAACTTATTCCGGGCATGGTAATGCTGAGGAGTACCGCTCATGGAGAGGAGTCAATGTTGTAAGAGACGGCGAGGAAATAATTAGACCGTTTACGTTTCCGATGGGTGAAATTGATTTAGATCAAGGAACTTTTACACTCAAAAATCAAAATGGACCGGATGAGGTCATTGATATTGGAACTCAAACTTGCCCAGAACCATCTAATAATTATATTCCACAATGTTGGCAAGCAGGTAAAGTAATCTATGAAAGATGTATTGCCGACGGTGAGTCAGTTTCAGAATGCAGCGAAAGACGAGAAGCGACAGAACAAGCATCAGTAGATAGAGGTAGATCAGGGTACAATGTTGTTCCAAAGTTTACAGAATTTGATCGAAATATATCCGGTCAGTGTTTAGATTGTTTTAGTCCTCCGATGAACCATGTTCCTGGTGGCAGCGCTCAGTATGGATTAGCGTTAACAAAATATAAAGAGGATGGTTCAAAACATAGATTTAGATACGGGTTCATAGGTTCCAGTGATAACCATTCTGCTGCACCTGGCAGTGGATATAAAGAACTATTTGGCAATAATATAGATGGAAGCGGACCTCCAAGCGAATTTTTAGATAAGGTTTTACATATGAGTCCATATTATTTCCCTAAAAGTACAAGTCCAATTGGTCGAAATTCTGATCCAATTGGCGACTCCTTTGTCTCGCCTTCGCAGCCGCAAGTTTATGATATTCCTGATCTAATCGTTGGCTTTAATACTGTTGAGTGGGAAAGGCAAAGAGGTTTCTTTACGACAGGTGGACTAGCAGCTGTTCACTCTGAGGGACGGTCTAAAGAGGAAATTTGGGATGCGTTAAAAAGAAAAGAAACTTACGCAACAAGTGGCACCCGCATGTTACTTTGGTTTAATTTAATCAGTGAGAATAAAAAAGTCTCTATGGGTTCTTCAATTGAAACAGATACTAAACCTGAATTTGAAGTTAAAGCTATGGGCTCGTTCGTTCAGAAACCAGGGTGTCCAGAGGATGCATACATTGCATTGGGAGAAGAAAGAGTAGGCGAGCTGTGTTTTAATGAATGTTATAATCCTTCAGATGACAGAAAATTTATTCATAGAATTGAAGTAATTAAAGTATTACCGCAAGAGTATGTAGATCAACCCATTGAAGGTCGAATTCTAGACCCTTGGTATACCCATTATTGTGATCCAAATGAATTAGGCTGTTCTTTTAAATTCACAGATGAGGATTTTTCGATAGATCAAAAAGATGTGAGTTATTATGTAAGAGCCATAGAAGTACCCACGCCTCAAATTAATGTTAAGGGAGGTGTTTGTGAATTTGATGCAGATGGGAATTGTGTAAAGTTTAAGCTTTGCACTCAAGACTGGAAGCATCCAAGAGACATCGAGACTTGTTCTGAAATAGATGAACATCGCGCTTGGTCATCGCCGATTTATTTGGATTATTTATCCTAAAGTTTTTATAAATGAAATATCTGATCCCATCTATTGTATCGTTAGTAGTAGGCAGTCTTTTTAGTTGGGCTTACTTAACTGCATATGGATTTGGTTTTTCTTATATTATTTATCTTGGCATGATGATAGCAATGGTCTTCTTGGCCATAGATGCCTGGAGAAATATTAATAAATAAGCAAATTAAAACAATTACTTAGATATTTAATTTTAAGATATTCACACTTTGTCAATTTGGCAAGCATCAGTAATTGTGAAAGCCCTTAATTGATAAAAGATGCCCTTATAAAATTAAATATAGGGAGAAAATACATGTTAAAAAAAGTACTACTTTATACAGTATTGTTTTCATCACTATTATCTGCCAATGCATTTGCAGCCGTCGATGACGAAACAGCTTATGCATTGAACACATTATTATTTCTAATAAGTGGATTTTTGGTGATGTGGATGGCCGCTGGATTCTGTATGTTAGAATCTGGTCTGGTTACATCTAAAAGTGTTTCAACAATTGCTGCAAAAAATATAGGTTTGTATTCTATCGCTGGGATCATGTTCTGGTTGGTAGGTTATAATCTTGCATACGGTATTCCAGAAGGTGGATATATTGGAACGTTTACTACATGGAGCGATGGTTCAGCAGTAGCGACTGGTTATTCTGATGGATCTGACTGGTTTTTCCAGATGGTATTCTGTGCAACAACAGCTTCAATTGTTTCAGGAACTTTGGCTGAAAGAATAAAAATTTGGCCTTTCTTTTTGTTCGTAGCAATATTAACAGGAGTTATTTATCCAATCGAGATGGGTTGGCAATGGGGTGGTGGATGGTTATCTGCTGCTGGCTTCTCAGATTTTGCTGGTTCAACTCTCGTTCACGCAGCAGGTGGTGCAGCGGCATTAGCTGGTGCAATTATTCTAGGTCCAAGACTTGGAAGATTTGATAACGGAAAATTGGTTCCATTTGCAAATTCATCAATACCTCTAGCAACACTTGGTGTTTTCATCTTGTGGTTAGGTTGGTTCGGTTTTAACGGTGGATCACAGCTAGCTCTAGGTTCATTTGATGATGCAACAGCTGTAGCAACAATTTATATCAACACAAACTTAGCAGCTTGTGCTGGTGTATTAGTCTGTGCAGCTATAACAAGATTAGCAAGAGGCAAAACTGACGTCGTAATGATGTTAAACGGTGCACTCGGTGGTCTAGTTGCAATTACTGCTGAACCATTAATGCCTTCCCCGTTGATGGCAATCATCATAGGTGGAATTGGTGGTGCGCTTGTATTTGCAGGAACTGAACTCCTTGTGTCATTAAAAATCGATGATGTTGTAGGAGCTATACCGGTTCACTTGATTGCAGGTGTATGGGGTACTCTCGCTGTACCAATTACTAATCCTGATACTAGCTTTGGAACTCAACTCCTTGGCACAGCATCAATTTGTGTGTTTGTATTTGTAGTGTCCCTAATCATATGGGCCATTATGAAAGCCACAATAGGTATAAGGATAAGTGAAGAGGCAGAAAAAGAAGGAACAGACGTAGCTGAGACAGGTGTTATAGCCTACTCAATTAGAGACTAAGTCTAGTTCATAATTAAAAAACGGGTCCGAAGGTTTCCCCTAGTTATTCCTTCCATCGGACCCGTTTTTATTTAATTTTAAATTTGAATTAAATTTTTTTTAGGAATACATTGCTTCGGTAATGAGTGAACAAAACAATCCTTTTCAAAAAAAAAAATCTGGAGTTTTTTTCTTTAAATCTTCTAACCCTTACGAGTTTTATGATTTGTTAAATGGAATTGATATGGAACCCAAACAAGACGTATGGGGAACCCTAATTTTTCCAGAAAATGCTAAATTACCATGTCCTGTCATTGTTCCAATACATGGAAGTGCGGGATTGAGAGAGGGTCATCACACTCATATGGTTAACTTGTTAGAAGCAGGTTTTGCTGTTTTTAGAATCCATCACTTTGAATCTCGTGGCGTCATTTCGATAGTAGAAAATCAGACTCAGGTTACTCTTGCAACAATGATAACGGATGCATTTCGTGCACTTGCACTTTTAAACAAACACCCAGATATTGATAAAAATAAAATTGGCATCATGGGATGGAGCTTAGGAGGCAGCACAGCTCTTTATGCAGCATGGCAACCAATAATAGATGCACTAACTTCTGGAGACGAAAAATTTTCTGCTTATTTACCATTATACCCTGGAGCCCTACTCAAACCTGAAGATAATCGTTGGTCTAATGCTCCAATGCATATTCTGTTTGGTGAGGATGATGATTATACACCTCTAAGTTTATGTAAAAAACTTATTGATTATATGAAACCTGCTCGTGATGTAGAATTAACTGTTTATCCTAATGCTCATCATTCTTTTGATTCAATTGATCCCGTTGAATTCATTCCTTACGCTATTAAGCTAAAAGATATGTTTATTGATTTAAAGAAAGATGGGCATCAAGTTTATACTGATGAAAATAATAATACTTTTTACTTGGACAATAAGGAAGAAAGGTTTCGCCTGATCAAAGAAACACCTAATCTTCTCGGCGCACATGCTGGGGGAAACTGGACGGCACGTAAACAATCACATCAGGATGTGGTTGATTTTTTTAGTAAGCAATTTTTTTCATAAATCTTTTTAAGTAGTGTTGACTCTTATATTGAGTAATGCAATAATAAGAACAAAACAAGAACATTATTAGACATATTTCATGCTTTTAACATTTTATAAAGAGGCTGTAGAGTGCGGTTTTCCTTCTCCAGCAAGGGATTTTACCGAAGGGACAATTGATTTGAATGAAGAGCTTATTCCTCATCCAAATGCAACTTTTATTGTTCGTGCACGAGGAGACTCAATGGTGGGTTCGGGGATTTATCCTGGAGATTTATTGATTGTTGATCGAAGCATTAAGCCTCAAAATGAGTCAATTATTATTGCGGTTCTGGATGGAGAATTAAGTGTAAAGATTCTCAGACTTAAGAACAAGCAAGTCAGTTTGTCATCTTCTAATAAGAACTATAAAGATGTCCCTGTTTCTGAAGAAATGGATTTTACCATATGGGGAGTATGCACGAACGTTATTCACAATTTAAGTCCATAAGACAGATAAAACATGAATAATAAAGTTTTTGCATTAATTGATTGTAACGCATTTTATGTTTCCTGTGAGAGAGTTTTTAATCCTAAGCTTAACAATAGACCGGTTGTAGCATTATCTAATAATGATGGATGTATTATATCTCGTTCAAAAGAAGCAAAAGCACTTGGAATTAAAATGGGTGTACCGCTTTTCAAGGTCAAAGATATTGTAGAAAAAGAAAATGTATTTGTATTTTCCTCTAACTATACATTGTATGCTGATATGTCTCGTCGTGTAATGAATATCATTTCACATTCATCTCCGTACACAGAGGTTTATTCAATTGATGAAGCATTTGTAGAATTAAGTAGTTTATCGATTGATTATGAAGAATACGCACATCAATTGAGAAAGACTATTTTGCAACATACAGGCATCCCAGTTAGCATAGGCATAGCGTCAACAAAAACTCTATCAAAAGTCGCAAATCATAAGGCAAAAAAAGATGAGTCTTTAAATGGCGTTTGTTCTCTTGTAGATCATGAAAATATTGATCAAGTTTTAGAGTCAACTGAAGTAGGTGATATTTGGGGAGTAGGTCGACGTTTATCGAAGAAGCTTATTAATCATGGTATATACAATGCAAAGTTATTAAAGAACTGTAGTGACTCGTGGATACGTAAAGCAATGAGTGTTAATGGCTTAAAAACAATTACAGAACTGAGAGGAATTTCTTGTATGTCTCTCGAAGAAAATTCGATTACAAGAAAAAGCTGTTGTACCACTAGATCATTTGGAAAGTTGCTAACCAATTTAGAAGATGTCGAACAAGCTGTAACTACTTTTGCACGGAGGGCAACAGAAAGGATTCGTTCTGAAAGCCTTGCTGCATCTTGTATTTCTGTTTTTTTAAGGACCAATCCTTTTGACAGGAAAAGTCCTTATTACTCAAATGGTGCATCAAGAACATTGCCTTACCCAACACATGACAGCATCACTATTATTGAGACAGCTTTGACTCTTACAAAAAGAATTTTCAAAAACAAATACCAGTATAAAAAAGCGGGTGTGCTTCTTAGTGGCCTGTGTGATGAGTCAGAAATTCAGGAGACTTTATTTGAAAAAAACTATAATCAAAATTCAAATCTTATGTCAGCAATAGATTCAATTAATTATCGATATGGACGTGATACCATTCAAATGGCATCAGAGTGCAAACTTGGAAGTTGGAAGCAAAAAAGAAAAAACTGTACACAAAATTATACAACTCAAATTGATAGACTTCTATTGGTCTAGTCTTTTTGACAGAAAATCTGAAAATAAATCTGTTAGTTCATTTACAATTACTCCACCACCACCATGACCACCAGTGAAAATAAAAGTGTCAGCATCAGGCAGTAGACTTAATACTTTCTTAACAGTTTTGGGATCAATCTCATCATCATCACTTGCATACGCTATGTGAATAGGAATATTTGATTCTGAAAATATTTTATAGTCTGGAAGAAAATCTTTATTAGCTATATGGCGAATAGAAGAGAGCAATGAATATTCAGTACCTGGAAGAGATAATTGAGCAATGTATCGATTAATAAAATCCTTTTGTCCTTCGTTTTCATGTGCCCATTGCTCAGCTCTATTTTTTGCAAAGGGTATTCCAAAAGTTCTAAGAAATAAATTTCCAACAACAGGAACTTTTATTAAATCAAGGACCTTACTATTACTATGAACAAGAGGAACTTGAAGACCTATTGCTAAAACACTTTCTTTGTATTTGTTGGAGAAATTAATTGCGATAGGAGCTCCCATAGATGACCCATATAAAATTGCTTCTTTGATGCTGAGAAAATCTAGCAACTCCCTGAGCTGTTCAATATAAAGCTGCATATCATAATCTGTTATAGGTCTATCTGAGTAACCTCTTCCGTATTGATCATAACAGATTACTCTATATCCCTTAGCGCTTAATCCACTGCAAAAACCAATGAAACCCTCAGACGGTAAAGTTGCTCCATGAATAACTATTATTGCTGGATCATTTTTATCACCAATATCTTTATATGCAGTAGTTCCTTGAGACAATTTTGCAAATTCGTAATCTGAACCTTGACGAAATTCTTCTAAATTACCTTTCTCAAAGCTGGAGAATAGATAAACCAATAGCAGTAAGATTAAAAATGTGAGAATAATTAAAATAGTATTAGAGAATATACCTGAGAAAATAGTCATTTTTTAAGACTATAGTCATTTAAAGAATAAAATCAAAGTTGAACGATACCCACTCATTTGCTAGCATAAAACCTTATTAAATTCGGAGAAATATAATGAAAAAAATAATATTCAGTTTCTTAGGGGTAATCTTAGCCTTAGGAATATTTTATGGTTGTGACAGACAGTCAGACCAGGCTTCAACAGACGAAATAAAAATAGGAGTAATTCTTGGTTTCACAGGACCTATTGAGTCTTTAACTCCAACAATGGCTAGTTCGGCAGAACTTGCAATGAAAGAAGTAAGTGACTCTGGACTTCTATTGGGTGGAGCAAGTGTCAGCTCAGTACGTGCCGACTCTACGTGTGTAGACGCAGGTGCAGCTACTTCTGCAGCTGAAAGATTGGTTACTTCAGATAATGTTGCAGCAATAATGGGTGCGGATTGTTCAGGTGTGACTACGGCAATAGCAAATAATGTTGCAGTGCCAAACGGGGTTACTATAATTTCTCCATCAGCAACTTCACCAGCATTAACAGACATAGATGATAAAGGCTATTTCTTTAGAACAGCTCCTTCAGATGCGAGACAAGGACAAGTTCTAGCACAGGTTGTTATGGATAGGGGAATAAGTGAGATAGCGGTTACTTATACAAATAATGACTATGGAAAAGGCCTATCTGATAGTTTTGTAAATGCATTCAAGGCTATGGGAGGTTCTGTAACGGCTGAGGTTCCTCATGAAGACGGAAAGGGTGATTACTCAGCTGAAGTTTCAACTCTATCCGCATCAGGTGCAACAGAGGTTGCTGTCTTGGGTTACGTTGACCAAGGCGGTAGAGGAATTATACAGAGCTCAATGGAGACAGGGGCTTTCTCAAGATTTATACTTGCAGATGGAATGATTGGAGACAGTCTCATAGAGAATGTTGATGGTGATCTCACAGGTACATTCGGTACATTGCCGGGCTCTGAATCTGAAGGTGCAAACATGTTTAAAGCAATGGCATCTTCAAATGGAATTCCGGGAGATGGACCTTTCGAACCTGAGTCCTATGATGCAGCAGCATTAATCATGCTAGCAATTCAGGCTGGAAATTCTGCAGATAGATCTTCAATTGCGAATAATGTAATGGGAGTTGCTAACGCGCCAGGAACTGAGATTTTCCCTGGTGAATTAGGTAAAGCTCTTGAAATTCTTAAAGACGGTGGTGAAGTCAATTATCAGGGAGCAACAAATGTTGAGTTTTCTGATGTTGGAGAGGCCTCTGGATCTTATAAAGAGTTAGAAATAGGAAATGGTGAATTCAATACCATTCAAGTTCGATAATTTCTTACCACTTTAATTTAATAGGGGTCTTTTTAGGCCCCTATTTTTTTTGTATTCTCTCAGGTATTACTCCTCCTGGCATAAACCTAAGTGCGAGTAAAAGTAAAAGACCCATTATAAATAAACGAAGATGAGCTGCACTTCCTAGTAGGTGCATTCTTATTGGATTATCATATTCGAAGCCACTTGCGAGAAGATTCATAAATCCTATTGATAAAGGTTCTGCTTCAATCCAAATAAACCAAACAAAAAATCCACCAAATATTGATCCTAAATTATTCCCTGATCCCCCAACTATAACCATAAGCCATATAATAAATGTAAATCTTAATGGCCTATAAGATCCTGGAGTAAATTGACCATCAAGTGTTGTAAGCATTGCTCCTGCAATCCCAATTATAGCGGAACCAATTATAAATATTTGTAAATGTTGTGCGAAAATATTCTTACCCATTGCGCTTGCCGCTACTTCATTATCTCGAATAGCTCTTAACATTCTTCCCCATGGTGAGTTAAGTGCAAGATGACTTAGATAAAAAATTAATAACAGAACCGATAAGAATAGACCCACATAACATAATTTTACAAATACACCCGAACTAACAATAATTATATCATTGAGCAGTTCTTGCCTTGAAGAAATTGTTTGTACACTATTTAGAGTAGCATAATTTATTTTTTCAACGAGATTGATGAACCATTCTGATTGTTGCAGCTCTATTTCATAGGGAACAGGTCGATCGAGCCCAGAAACATTCTTTACACCTCTTGATAACCAATCTTCATGTTTAACAATTGCTATTACAATTTCAGATATACCTAATGTTGCAATTGCGAGATAGTCTGATCTGAGTCGTAGTGTTATTCTTCCAATTACCCAAGCAACTAAACCTGCTACAAATGCAGCAATAACCCATGAAAAAACAATTGGCAGACCTAATCCACCTAAAAAACCTGTTTTAGCAGGATTAATAGATTCAATAACGTCAATAGAAGGCCCGTAGAAATTATTTATTCCAATAAGGGCTGCAATTATAATAAGAACAATTGATGTATTTCTGAATTGGGGGCTAGATATATTTCTGTATGCAAACATTACCAAAGTAATGCTTAAAATTAAGATGATTGCACTTATCAAAATACCTATGCCAGCTTTATCCCAAGCCTCATAGACTGGATCATAAGAGACCAGTACAGCAGTAAGCCCGCCCAAAGCTGTAAAACCCATCACTCCGGCATTAAAAAGTCCTCCGTATCCCCACTGTAAATTTACTCCAATTGCCATTATGGAAGAAATAAGACACAAATTAATTATACTCAGAGATACAGACCATGATTGGGTGAAGCCAACAATAGCAAGAAGTATTCCCATAAAAGCAAATGCAAGAGGCGCTCTTAAATTATCTGTCATATAATTTTACCTTTTACAATTCCTGTTGGACGAACAATTAAGACAATTACCAATATAATGAATGAAATTGCAAATTTATAATCTGTGGAGAGAACCTGCATTAATCCTGATGGTTCTAAATTTTCTGGTAATAAGTAGATAAAGAATTTTTTATATGCATAGGTTAATGTTATTTCAGAAAAAGCTATAACATACCCCCCGATAACAGCTCCAATAGGGGATCCTATACCGCCAACAATTGCCGCAGCAAACATTGGCAATAACAAATTAAAATATGTAAACGGCTTAAAACTTTTATCAAGTCCATAAAGAACACCTGCAGTTGTAATGAGCGCTGAAGCAATAACCCAAGTAATTAAAACTACTCTTTCAGGATTTATTCCAGATAACAATGCAAGGTCTTCGTTATTTGAATAGGCTCGCATTGACTTCCCCATTTTTGTTCGTTGTAAGAAATAAAATAAACTCACCATTGCTATTATAGCCACTATGAGAGTGATGAGCTGAGTAGATTTGATTGTAAGTCCCTCGGAAAGTCCAAAGTAGTCTTTGAAGTCAAGAGCATGAACAATATATTTTTCACCATCAAAAAACTTTCTATCATTTGGGCCAATAATAAATCTTACAATCGCTTGCAAAATAAACATTACTCCTACTGATACAATCATTAGAACAATTGGTTGGCTTTTTTTCTTTCGGTAAAAGCTATAAACAGATCTATCTATTAAAAGACAGAAGAGAGCAGTTAATATAATTGCAAATGGAAGTGCAATTAGTGCAGTTGGCAAGAAACCACCTGTTATTCCTAAACTTTGCAAATACCATGTGAATAATATTGTTGTCATTGTCCCAAATGACATCCAGTCAGCCTGAGCGAAATTAGAAAATCTTAATACGCCATATATTATCGTTAAGCTGAGAGTAGCTAATGCTAGTTGGCTGCCATAAGATAGGGCAGGAATTAGAACAAAATTTGATATAAGGACTAATGCATTTACTAATTCAAAATTATCCATATCAACCTCCTAGGAAACTCTTTCTGACTTCAGGATCAGTTAATAATTCATTTCCTTTACCATAAAATCTATTTTCGCCATTCACCAAAACATGGCCAAAATCAGCAATTTTAAGGGCTTGCTTGGCATTTTGCTCAACAATCACTACTGCCACACCCATTTCTTTTATTTGAACGATACGATCAAATATTTCATCCATTACAATTGGAGACACGCCTGCTGTCGGCTCATCTAGCATTAATACTTTAGGCTGAGTCATTAATGCTCGACTGACGGCAACTTGTTGTCTTTGACCGCCCGAAAGCTCTCCTGCAAGCTGGTTACGTTTCTCTTTCATTGCTGGAAACAATTCGTATATCTCTTCAATTGTTTTTTGTATGTTTACATCTCTTAAAAATCCACCCATCTCTAAATTTTCTTCTACAGTAAGTTCACTAAAAATATTCATCGATTGGGGAACAAACGCAATTCCTGCTGCAACTCTTTTTTGAGGTGAGAGATTTGAAATATCGTTCCCATCAAGGATAATATCTCCGCACTTGAGATTTATCATACCTAACATTGCTTTCATTGCAGTAGATTTGCCAGCACCATTTGGACCAACAATAACAACTATTTCATTTACATCGACCTCTATATTACAACTGTGGAGTATATCCTCTCCTCCATATCCACCGGTCATGTTAGTACAACTTAAAAATTTACTCACTCTATTTGTCCTCGCCCAAGATAGGCTTCTATTACTTTTTCATTTTTTTTGATTTCATCTATTCCTCCTTCAACGAGAACAGAGCCTTCAGTCATAACAATCACTTTATCACAAAGTTTGGACAAAAAGTTCATGTCGTGTTCAATCATAAAAAAAGTATAATTTTTTTCATAATTTAATTTTTTTATTATATCTGTTATATCGTTTAAAAGAGTTCTATTTACACCTGCACCAACTTCATCAAGTAAAACAATTTTTGCTTCGACCATCATCGTACGGCCTAATTCTAACAACTTTTTTTGTCCACCTGATAAATTACCTGCTAACTCATAAGTTAAATGATCAAGCTTTAGAAAGTTAACTACCTCAAGGGCTTTTTCTTTAATTGCCTTTTCTTCATTCTCAATTCGTTTTCTTTGAAACCATGTATTTAAAATTTTTTCTCCTGTCTGCATTCCAGGAACTACCATCAAATTTTCAAGTACAGTCATATTCGAAAATTCATGAGCTAATTGAAAGGTTCTTAATACACCTTTTTCAAATAGTTCATGTGAAGGAAGAGATGTAATATCTTGTTCATCTAACATGACTTTACCCATAGTTGGTTTGATATTCCCAGCTATTATGTTGAATAATGTTGTTTTTCCTGCTCCATTAGGACCGATGAGACCTGTGATTTTCCCAGTCTCAATCTGCATGCTGGCTTTGTCAACAGCTTTGATGCCCCCAAAATTTACTGAAACATCTTTTATATTTAACATCTTTTTACCTGTTAGAAATATGATTGAGATACAAAGCAAATAATATCATAGAGAGGGAAACTAGTACATTCACTCTTATGATTTCTCCTAGAAATATAACTCCAGAAAAATAAGCTATTAAAGGTACTAAAAAATTAATTAGTGATAAAAAGATGGGTCCTCTTGTTTCAATGACTTTAAAAAAAAGTAAACTGGCTATCGCTGTAGCAAATATACCTTGTACTAATAATGATACGACTGTTGGTGAACTATAACTTTCTAACCAAAAAGGCTGATAGAAAATAGAAAAAGGTAACATCAATAATGTTGCAGCTATTGTCACCCCAGTTGCAAGTGAAATAAAATTTATTTTTGGTACAAGTTTAGATATAACAGCATTTAATGCATAAGAACATGCACCGACTAATGCTGCAATTTGACTATAAAATTCAATTTTGTTATCACCTCCAAGCTGATTTAAATTTTCAAAACCAAAGAGTATAAGTAGGCCAAGAAAAGCTGTAATAAAACTAATCGATTTTAGAAAATTAATTTTTTCATCTCTCAAAATAATTGCTGATAGCGCCAAGGTGATTAGTGGCATAGGAGACATAAGAACACCTGCCATACCTGCATCAATATTAATTTCTGCCGTTGAAATTAAAAAAAATGGGATTGCATTACCTAATGCTCCAATAACAAAATAAAAAAAGAGATAATTAATACTTAATTGAAGTCTATTTCCTGTAAATCTCATATAGAAATAAAGTATTGTTGATGCCAAAATCAATCTTAGAAAAACATTATTAACGGGACTTATTTCTAATACTGCAATTTTAATAAACAGGAAGTTTACTCCCCAGATTAATGCTAATAAAAAAATGAATATATAACTAATGACAATAGGTTGATTTATTTGTTTCATTTGATGTTGGAGAAAGGTATTATTTAAAACTTTTAAAGTAAATGAGTAAATAAATGAGAGTATTCATACTAATACTAATTAGTTTTTTTATATTATTCAGTTGTGCAAGTAAGCCGCCAGCAAAACAAGAGAATATTTGTTCTATCTTTGAACAAAAATCCTCATGGTATAGATTGGCAAATAAATCATACGAAAAATGGGGTGCTCCCATTCATGTTCAAATGTCAATTTTAAGACAAGAATCTGCATTTCAAAATAGAGTTAAACCGGAGAGAACCAAGATTTTAGGTGTTATACCCTGGAAAAGAAAATCTACTGCATTTGGTTATACCCAAGCAATTGATGCGACTTGGGATTGGTATAGAACTGAGAACAAGAAACCTTTAGCATCGCGAGTTAATTTTGCAGACGCCATAGACTTTACGGGTTGGTATATAAATAAGTCTAATAAAATTAATGGGATAAGCAAAAGTGATGCTTATAGCCAATATTTAGCATACCATGAAGGACACGGTGGGTACAAAAAGAAATCCTATAAAAATCAAAACTGGTTGATTGATGTTGCCAATAAAGTCAAACTTCGATCTGACAAGTATAGAAGCCAGCTCAATGAGTGTGAGCACAAATTTAAGAAAAAGTTTCTAGGAATTTTTTAATGAGTAAAAATAAAAATTTAATTGCGGTCACCATGGGAGACCCATCAGGCATAAGTACAGAAATAACTATCAAAGCTTGGATAAAGAAAAATACAAACCTAAAATTTTTTTTAATTCACGACCCAGTCTATGTAAGTAGAGTTATAAAAAAAATGAAAGTAGGTTTAAAAGTTCAAATAATTAATAATCCATCAGAGGCTTTAAGTGTAAATAAAAAATATTTACCAGTTATTCCTATAAAGATTGATGCAAAGACCCAGCTTGGTGAAAGAAATTATAGTAATGTTGGTGCAATATTGCAGTCGATTGACATGGCCATTGATTTTGCAAAACAAAAAGTAATCTCTGGAATTGTTACAAACCCAATCAATAAAGAAGTTATTGCCAAAAAACTTATGAGATTTAAAGGGCATACAGAATACCTTGCAAAAAAAGATAAAAAATCAAATGAACTGATGTTTTTGCTAAATAAGAAAATGAAAGTTATTCCCGTTACAACACATATTGCGTTAAAAGATGTTGCAAAAAAAATAAATAAAAAAAATATTACTAAATCGATCCTCAATGTTGACCAAACATTAAAAAAAGATTTTGGAGTTCCTAAACCCAAAATTGCAGTTAGTGGTCTCAATCCTCATTCGGGTGATGGGGGTATTTTAGGAAAAGAAGAGATCTTAAAAATAATTCCTGCTATTAATGAATGTAAGAAAAAAGGTATAAATGTTTCTGGGCCTTATCCTGCGGACTCATTATTTAGAAATTCAAATATTAAGAAATTTGATTCATTTATCTGCATGTATCATGACCAGGCTTTAATACCGATAAAGGTTGTTGACTTTGATAATACCGTTAATTACACAGCTGGACTGTCCTTTGTAAGAACCAGTCCTGATCATGGAACAGGATTGGATATAGCAACAAAGTTCGTTGCTTCATGTGATAGTTTGTTAACAGCTATTGGAATGGCCTTAAACATTGCTAAAAACAGAGGGTTATGACTCTCTCACTTTATCCAGCTTTTTTTATTTTTGCATTAATAATGGTTACAACGCCTGGACCTGCCAATTTGCTATTAATGAGTTCTGGAGCCCAGCACGGATTATATAAATCATTACCTTTTGTTGCGGGCGTTACTTTCGGAAAACTTTTTTTAACCATTGGGCTTGGATTTGGATTTTTGTCTTTATTAAATTCTAACCCATTTATAATTAACTTAATTAAAATTGCTGGAACAGGTTACATTTGCTGGTTGTCATATAAGATAATGTTCCTAAACCTAAAGCCAACTTCTAAGACAGAATTAGAAAGTATACCCAACTTTTTTAATGGCCTTTTAGTGCATCCCCTCAATCCCAAAGGGTGGGCTATGGTGATCGCCGCCTATACTCAATTCACTTCTTTTGGAAGTGCAAGCCTAACTTCAAACTGGGCACTTGAAGTTTTAATTATAGCTTCAACATTCTTTTTAATACAATCAGTTTCCCACTCAGTATGGTGCTGGGCAGGAAGTCTCATTTTTAATTTTTTGAATCAAAAAAATCTTTTGCGTCAATCTATAGTTATTATTTTAGCAGTGCTAACAGTAGGTACTGTTATTTATAGTAACTTTTTTATCTAATTTTTTTTAAACTATTTTTTTCCACGGACTCACTAAAGCTTGCAAACAACTTTTTGGAAAAATCATCAGTGGTCGCAGAATATTCAGGATGCCACTGTACGCCAAAAAAATATCCACTATAACCAGACAAACTGATTGCCTCTACTGTCTCATCTTTAGCAACTCCCTCAGCAACTAATTCGTTTGCTAATACGTCAATTCCTTGTGTATGTAATGAATTTACCTCGATCGTCGGAGTGCCTGCTAATTTTTCAAATTTACCATTTTCTTTAAAATACACTTCATGCTGTTTAGAAAATTGTATATCAGGATCATCAGACTCTGGGCATCGATGATCCATTCTGCCTGGTACCTCATGAATATCTGCAAACAGTGAACCTCCCATGGCAACATTAACTTCTTGAAAACCTCTGCATATTGCAAGCATAGGGATCTCATTTTGAAATATAAAATCAATCATTGGCAGTACTGTCTTATCTCTGTCAATATCTAATGGTTCAACAATTTTATCTTTATTATAAAATTCTGGATAAACATTCGAAAGGCTGCCAGTTAATAAAACTCCATCAAATTTACGAAGTGTGTCTCTATAATCTACACTTGATCCAAATGCAGGAAGTATAACCGGTATACAGCTGGTAGCTTCAGAAACAGCTTTAATATAATTGGTTCCAGATGCGTGATAAGTTCGGTGCAACTCCTCTTTCTTAATTACATCTGCAAAAACTGCAATAAGTGGCTTATTTTGGGTGTCCATAAAAGAAATTAGTTTACTAGTATTACTATAATATCATATAACAATTTTAATGGTTATTAATATTCAAAATAAAGAAACTGAAATAAAATCTCTTTCTGCTTGGGATGATGTTCTTAATTTAGATGATCAGCTTTCAGCTGAAGAAAAAATATTGCAATCAACAGTGCGAGCATACTGTAAAGAAAAATTGCTCCCAAGAATAATTGATGACAATAGAAATGAGAATTTTAGCAGGGAAATCTTTACTGAAATGGGAGAACTAGGACTTCTAGGATCGTACTTAGATGGCTATGGATGTGCGGGAAGTAATTATGTCTCTTACGGACTAATTACTCGTGAGATAGAAAAAATCGACAGCGCATACCGATCTATAATGTCAGTGCAAACAAGCCTGGTAATGTACCCTATACATAAATTTGGAAGCAATGAACAAAAAGAACATTATCTACCGAAGCTAGCAAAAGGAGAATTGATAGGTAGTTTTGGATTAACCGAACCTGATGCTGGTAGTGATCCAGGCGCCATGAAAACGAAAGCAGTAAAAGTAAAAGGTGGATATGAACTAAATGGAACAAAAACATGGATCAGTAATGCGCCTCATGCTGATGTGATAATTATTTGGGCCAAGGATGAAGAAAATGTAATTAGAGGTTTCATTGTTGATAGAGACTCAAAAGGTCTCTCCACTCCGAAGATTGAAGGAAAATTGTCGCTAAGAGCATCGGCAACAGGACAAGTAATTATGGAAAATGTATTTTGCCCTGAAGATAAAATTTTACCTAAAACAACAGGTTTAAGTGGACCTTTTCAATGTTTAAATAGTGCCCGTTATGGAATTTCATGGGGTGCAATTGGAGCAGCGGAATTTTGTCTGGCGACTGCAAGGCAATATGCTCTAGATAGAAAAATGTTTGGAAAGCCAATTGCCGGGACACAGTTGGTTCAGTCTAAATTAGTAGATATGCAAACGGAAATTGCATTAGGGTTAGAGGCTGCATTAAGAGTCGGACGCCTTATGGATAAAGGGCAATCTGATAGCAATATGGTAAGCTTAATTAAAAGAAATAATGTTTCTAAAAGTTTGGATATATGTCGTAACGCCAGAGATATTTTAGGTGGCAACGGTATTTCAGATGAGTATCATGTCATGAGACATATGGTTAACTTAGAAACTGTAAAAACCTATGAAGGAACTCACGATGTTCACACATTGATAATGGGACGGAATTTAACAGGTATTCAGGCATTTAAATAAAATTATGGCATATCTAAATAGAACTACTAAACAATGGCAGGAGATTGATACCAAACATCACCTCCATCCTTTTACTGACTATAAGTCTCTTGCTGAAGAAGGTAGTATCATTGTAACAAAAGCAGACGGCGTTCATCTGACCACATCTGATGATAAGCAGCTATTGGATGCAATGTCTGGGCTTTGGTGTGTTAATGTGGGCTATGGCCGAAAAAATCTTGCTGAAGTTGCCTATAAGCAAATGCAAGAGCTTCCATATTATAATTCTTTTTTTAAAACTGCAACGCCTCCATCAATCGAGCTAGCAAGAGAATTAGCAGAGTTAAGTCCCCATGATCTAAATCATGCATTCTTTTCATCAAGCGGTTCAGAAGCCAACGACACAGTTGTGAGAATGGTGAGGAGATATTGGGATCTTAAAGGTAAGCCAAACAAAAAAACTTTTATAAGTAGAGAGTTTGCATACCATGGCAGTACAATGACAGGTATGAGCCTTGGTGGGATGACTGCAATGCATTCACAAGGTGATATGATGCCAGGTTTTGAGCATGTTTTACCACCATATTGGTACAAATACGGAAACGAAATGTCCCAAGATGATTTTGGAATTTTTGCAGCAAACAAAATTGAAGAGAAGATTAATGAAATAGGCGCTGATAATGTGGCGGCATTTATTGGTGAGCCAATCCAAGGTGCAGGTGGCGTAATCATTCCTCCTGATTCATATTGGCCTAGGGTCCAAGAAATCTGCAATCAGTATGATATCCTTCTTGTAGTTGATGAGGTTATCTGTGGCTTTGGAAGAACAGGAAACTGGTTTGGATCTGATACATATAATATCAAGCCGGATATCATCACAATGGCTAAGGGTATAACTTCAGGCTACATACCGCTATCAGGCATCATGATTGGTGATCGCGTCAGTGATACAATTATTAATGAAGGCGGTGAGTTTTATCATGGTTATACGTATTCAGGTCATCCAGTAGCTTGCGCAGTAAGTCTTGAGAATTTAAAAGTTATAAAAGAAGAAAATCTTATCGAGCAGTCAAGTCAGGTATCTGTCTACTTAGAGCAGCAAATGCGTGAGATTGAAAAGCACCCACTAGTTGGAGAAGTCAGAATGAAAAGTTTTATAGGAGCTGTAGAATTGGTTAAAGATAAAGAGAAGATGGAAATGTTTGAGGACACAGGTATTGTTGGAACAATTTGCAGAGATTACTGTATTGAAAATGGTTTAGTGATGAGAGCTGTCAGAGATGGAATGATTTTCTGCCCACCGCTAATTTTTAATAATTCCCATGTAGACGAATTATGCGAAAAGCTTAAAAAATCTTTAGATCAAACACATAATCATATTTCTAAATCGTAACTGTAGAACTCATTATCTCTAATGTATCCAAGTGACTCGTAAAGTGTTTGACCAGGCGTGTTTGATTTATTTGTGGAAAGTTCGATTGAGCCAAATTTATTTTCAGTAGCATAATTTTTAGCAGCATCCATTAACAACTTAGCAATACCTTTTCTTCTATACTCTTCTCTTACAAATAAGTCATATAGAACAATTTTTTTTCTTACATTCACCGAGTCAAAAGTAGGGTATAATTGGGTGAATCCTGCACAAGTACCCTCTTCTTCATGAAAAAAGATTATTGATTCATCATTCTCAAGTCTTTGCTTGATATATTTTTGTGCAATTTCAAGATTTGATTCTTGATTATAGAAGATTCTATACAAATTAAAAACTTCTCCAATGATATCGGAGTTTTCTTTAGCAGCTCTTTTAATACTTTCTTTCATTTCTAGTTTCTTATAGTTCGATAAATTGAAATCATTAAGAAAATAAAAGTAAAAAATACAATTGTATATATAAAACCAATAGGACCAAAAATATCCATAACTCTTCCCCCAATCAAAGGACCAATTAATGAACCGCACTCAAAAACCATCACTAATATTGCCGTTGCGCCTGCAACCTGTGAAGCGGTATATCTTTCCCCTAACATTGTAAGTGATATTGAGAATATCCCACTTGCTGCTCCTCCCCAAATAAAACAGCTCAATGCCACTAAATAGAAGTTTCCAAGAAAAACACCTATAATTATTGGACAAATAAAAGTACAGAAGACAGCAATATTCATAAGTAGTCTCTTATTCATCCTATCAAGTAAAATACCAATTAGCGGCTGGCATATGACACCGCCAACTAACGTAATAGTGACAAACTGAAGAGCAATGTCTTGTGAAAACTGATTCTTAATCATAAAGATTGGAAAAAATGACACGAACATAACATCGTCTAATCCACAGAGAATTGCAGCTCCAAAAATAGTTGGCGCAGCTATTATCGTCGCTAAAATCGGAAGAGACTTTTTCTCAGGCAATTCTTGATCTGCTATATTGAATGTTATGAGAGGAATAATTGCTATAAATGACATTGCTGCAATTACAATAAATGGAAGCCATCCCTCAATCCCCGTTAAAGATATAACAAGAGGACCAATTGCAAAGCCAATAATAAATACTGTATTGTATATTGTGACTATTTTCCCCCTATTTGTATCATTGGCCATCGATAACATCCAAGTATCAAAGGCATTCCATGCAAGTGCTCCTGCAAAACCGATAAGAAACCGTATAATAAACCATGCAGTTAAACTCTCAAATACGGGGAAGGTGAAATATAAAATAATTGTGACAATCTGAGCAATCACAATGGACCTAGACAATCCAATTGTGTGAATGATAATAGGAGTAATTCTAACAAATAAAATTACTGCCAACGGTTGAGCTACAACATTCAAACCGATCTGTGTATTGCTATAGCCTCTTGACTCAAGTATTAGAGATAATAAGGGAATAAGAGTTCCAAGTTTTATGCCAATAATGAGTGCACATAAAAATAAAACAATATAAGTTTTATAGTTACTTCCAAGTATTGATTGAAAAGATGAAATCACACAAACCGTTTTTCATCTGCATAAATATTCCTAAAGTATTTTTTAATGAGATCTTTGCAAAATACATGTGAGTACATTTTAGGATCAAATAAAATTCTTTGCCATAATCCGTCCACCATTGAGAGATAAGTCTCACTTATTTCTCTTGAGGTAAGAAAAGATTGATTGCTTAAAATATTTACTTCTTTAATTAACTTTTCCATCTGAGATGAATATATTTCATCTTGTTTTTGACAGATTGATAAATAAGAAGGACGGAACTTTACTTCACTATAGAAAGATACCCAGACTGCAATTTTATTTCTATTTGCAATTTTACCACTGAAATCATTTTCGATTATCTTAATCACTCTACCAACAGGATCTAAGTTGTTATCTTCAAATATTCGTTGCCAAGAATTTTTATATTCGTCTGACAGAAATTTTAGTGAACTTAGTAAAAGATTTTCTTTAGATTTAAATCTAAAATTTGCATAGCCTTGTGATACCATTGCTTTTTTAGCAACTTGTGCAATTGTAGTATCTCCAAGACCTTTTTTAGCTATAGTTTCAATTGTTGCATCAATCAGTTTTTGATGATTGATTGAGATTTCTTGATCTTCAAGTTGATGATCACTAATTTTTTTGGGGCTTATATTCATAAAAGAACCATACACAAAGTTTAATCATATGGGTAGTTTTGTATTGAATAATCATTCAATATGAGTATCATAATAATTCAATATTCGTACATTTTATGCCAAAAAATACTCATGATGTAATTGTTGTTGGAGCGGGCCATAACGGGCTTACTGCAGCTAGTTATATGGCTAAAGCAGGATTAGATGTCGTTGTCCTAGAAAAAAATGATTGGATTGGCGGCGCAGCAGTAAGTCGAGAGCTTTACCCAGGATGGAAATATTCAAATTGTTCTTATGTATGCAGTTTATTAAGGCCAGAGATCATGCGGGACTTAGAGCTTTATAAGTATGGGCTACAAATTATCCCATACGAAGGCAGTGCCACGATGATGAAAAATGGAGATTATTACACTCATTACCATGATCATGACATGACTATAAATTCTATTAGGCGTCATTCTCATAAAGACGCAGAAGCATATGAAAGATACAGCCGAGACGTTCTTAGACAATGTAAAATTATTAAGCCTCTACTAAAAATGACACCGCCTGACTTAACATCATTTAAACCAAAAGATTTATTTGGTGCCCTCGAGTTTGCGAAACATTTTGCTGCAAAAGATGAACTAGATGGTCTTGGAGAAAAAGAGATTTATGACACTATTCGTTTCTATACGATGAGTATTAGAGATTACTTAGAGGAATATTTTGAAAGTGAAATAACTAAAGCCCATCTTGCTGGCAGTGCAATCATAGGCACAGCTTTGGGTCCATGTTCGCCAGGATCAGCTTATGTGTTGCTGCACCATTATATGGGTGAAGTTGATGGATCAGTTGGCTCATGGGGCTATGCAAGAGGTGGCATGGGATCTATTACTCAAGCAATGATGGGTTGTTTAAAAGACCATGGTGGTGAAGTAAAGCCTAGCAGCGAAGTAACTAACGTTATTACAAAAAATGGAAAAGCAATTGGGGTCGCAACACAAAATGGTGATGAATATTACGCAAAGAAAATTGTATCCAATCTTGATGTCAAACGAACATTTCTAAAGATTACTGAGGAGAAGGATCTTCCTGATGATTTTGTGAGAAGCGTGAAAAATTTCAAGATAAGGGGGTCATCTGGTAAATTAAATATTGCATTAGATGCATTACCAGATTTTCCATGCATACCTGAAGGCGATCCAGGGGGTGGTGGAGACATGCACTTCACAGAAACAATTGAAGAGATGGAAGGCGCTTATGACGATTGGAAAAGGGGAGAATGGTCACGAAATCCATATGTAGACATGTGTATTCCATCCAAAAGTGATCCGACAATGGCTGAGCCTGGTAAGCATTATATGTCTGTATTTATTCAGTATGTACCATTCAACCTCGCAAATGGCGGATGGAATGAAGAGAGAAAGCAAGAGTTTGGAAGACATATTGTTGATTGTATTTCAGAGTTTTCACCTAACTTTAAAGACTTAATTAATCATTATGAGGTTCGTACACCACTAGAATTGGAAAACGAGGTTGGTCTGACAGAGGGTAATATTTTTCAAGGAGAGTTGACCATGGACCAATTAATGTTCAATAGGCCGGTCCCAGGATATGCACAGTATCGGACTCCATTAAAAAATATGTATATATGCAGTTCTTCAACACATCCAGGCGGAGGTGTAATGGGTGCCCCAGGAGCTAACGCTGCTCGTGAAGTTCTACTAGACATGAACGTTCCACAAAAAGGAAATTATTATTAATGTCTGACAATTCGAATTTTGATGCCATCATAATCGGTGGAGGTCATAATGGATTGGTATGCGCAAATATCCTTGCTAGAAAAAATAAAAGAGTACTAATTTGTGAAGCACGAAAAGAGTGTGGTGGTATGGTCAACAATGAAATCACAAACTATGTTCCTCCAGTAACAACAACTGTTTCAAGTTCGTTAGGAGGTATGCAAGTAAATTATTTGCCAAAGACTACAATCGCTTTATCTGAAACTGGGCAGCACATCCGACTAGTTGGCAATCAACACATTGACCATAAATCTATCTCAACATTTTCTTCGCAAGATGCTGACCGTTTTAACGATTTTCATGAGAAAATGTCAAAATTCTCAAAAACTCTGGGCTCTTTCATGATGGCATCACCTCCACGTATTATGAACAACAGCTTTTCTGACTATTTTAAGCTCTTCAAGCTTGGATTAAATGTTAGGCTACTAGGAAAGAAAAATTTCAATGAGTTTGCCAGGATGATTGGTCTAAATATAGCTGATGAACTCGAAGATAATTTTGAAAATACATTACTTCAAGGGTTGATTGCACATGACTCAGTCATAGGGTCAAATTTAGGCCCACGTTCACCAGGCTCTCTCATAAACTTATTATATAGAATGGCTATCCACAATAATTCATTATTTGGTGGCATATTTCAGATAGAGGGAGGCAACGATCAATTCACTAAACATCTAATTGAAAAATGTAAAAGCAATAATGTAGAAATAAAGACCTCAGCGTCTGTTAAAAATTGTATTGTTGAAGATGACTGTGCTGTAGGCGTTGAACTAATTAATGGTGAAAAGGTTTATGCTAAGAAAATTATTTCTAATGTAGATCCACGTTCAACATACTTTTCATTACTTGGCTCTCAAAACCTTGATACTGACGTAAAAAGGAAAATTAAGCATCATCGTTCCAAAGGACGAGTTGCTAAACTTATTTTAGATTTAAACAAGTTACCTAGTTTTAACAATTGTGATGATATTG
The DNA here is from genome assembly GCA_902517885.1 of uncultured Pelagibacteraceae bacterium. Lineage (GTDB taxonomy): Bacteria > Pseudomonadota > Alphaproteobacteria > Pelagibacterales > AG-422-B15 > CACNXQ01. Next base: position 60,289 of record CABYDZ010000003.1, on the reverse strand, counting down.
ATCTTGATAGCAGAATGGTTGTTGCGCCATCTATTGATTACATTGAAGAAACATTTAACCCTAGTAAGTTTGACAAGCTTTCACTAGAGCCAACACTTGAAATTTGTGTGAAGAAAGACTCTGATCAAAATCCAAAATTAGACATTCAAGTTCAATATGCACCATACAAAACTGATCAAGGGTGGGAAAATGTAAAAGAAAATTATATTGAATCTATAATCAAAATCATTAGTAAATATGCTCCCAATATTAATGAATGCATCGAGCATAAGAAATTAATAACCCCTGACGATATTGAATTAGAATATAATGTATCAGGTGGACACTGGCATCACGGCGAGATCCAAATTGATCAGCTTTTTATGATGCGCCCAATTCCAGGAGCCTCACAGTATAAAACGCATTTGGATGGTCTTTTTATGTGTGGCGCAGGAACACATCCGGGTGGTGGCTTAACTGGTATTTCAGGCAAAAATGCAGCTAAAGCAGTTTTGGACGATTTTTAAATGACACAAGATCTTAGATATTCAGCCTTAAAGAAGACACCTTTTCATTCCAAAACCAGTATGGCTTCTCGAACTAACAAATATTATAATTGGAATGGCTACACTGTACCCACTGAATATTCAACAACCGAGCTAGAATATACAGCAGCAAGAAATGGTACATCAGTTATGGATCTTACCCCTATGGGCAAATATGAAATTACGGGTGATCATGCGCATAGATTTGTTGATTACTTAGTTACCCGAGACTTATCAGAAATGAAGGACAATACAGTAGCTTACATCATCTGGTGCAATGAAGATGGAAAAGTGATTGACGATGGTACTATTTTTAAATTTTCCTCAACAAAATTTATGCTTTGCTGTGCTGTTAAAATATATAACTGGCTTAACGACTCAGCTTATGGCTTTGATGTTTCAATAAGCGATGTAACAGACACTATTGCAGCACTAGCAATTCAAGGTCCAACATCGTGCTCAACTTTAAAAAAATTTGGGGCAGAGGATCTTGAAAAATTAAAACCTTTTGAAATGAGAGAATATAAAATTGATGGCTTTGATATTTTAATTTCACGGACAGGATTCACTGGTGACTTGGGTTACGAATTGTGGACTGATCCAAAAAACGCAGAAGCTACATGGGACAATATTGAAATTGCTGGCAAGGAATTAAAATTGAGACCTTTTGGAATGCATGCTCTCGAAATGACAAGAATTGAAGCTGGGTTTATTCAAACCAATACAGACTTTATGGCTGCAGAAGATTCATTGAGACCAACCAGAATGAGATCACCTTATGAAATTGGAATGGGATGGCTTGTACACTTAAACAAAAACTCATATTTCGTTGGGAAGAAAGCTCTTAAAAAAGAAAAAGAAGAAAGCACTACTGAGAGATGCTTAGTTGGCCTGGATATAGATGGAGATAAGCCAGCGCATGGTTCTGTGATCTATAATAGCAAAAAAGAAGACATTGGCATTGTAACTGCAGCTCTATGGTCTCCTATTATGAAAAAAAATATTGCACTGGCTTCACTCAAGAGACCTTACGGAATAAAAATAAAAGAAAATATATTTGCAGAAATTTATCACCCTGAAGAACTTGAGTACCGTAAGATATGGGCAAGATGCAAGGTAGTGAAAAGGCAATTTTTTAACCCTGAAAGAAGAAATAAAGTTCCTGCAGATCTATATGAATAGCCAAAAAATAAGGATTATATAGTAATTCAATTATTGAACAGCTGTTCAATTTAAGCTATAATGATTCATGCCTAAATCCACATCCCAACCTCTTATAAAAGATTTAAAGAATACCCTAGATGATCGAATTCTTCATCCATGGCAGTACTTAGAATACAGAGGTGAAGATGATCGGACATTTATTGATAAGTCTGAGGGAATTTACCTTTATGACAAAACAGGAAAAAAACTAATTGATGGACCTGGAGGCATGTGGAATGTCAATGTTGGTCATGGTGTTAAAGAAATTGCGGATGCAGTTTACAATCAAATTACTAAAATGCCTTACGCAAGTCCGTTTACTGAATCAACAGAAATAGCTCACAATTATGCATCAAGACTTGTTCAATACGCACCTGGTGATTTAAAAAGAATTTTTTTTACTTCTGGTGGATCGTCTGCTGTGGACTCAGCATTACGATTTGTAATGTTCTATAATAATATTCTTGGCCGAAAAGAAAAAAAACAAATTATATCAAGAAACGATGCTTATCATGGCAGTACATTTTTAGGAGCTTCTTGTTCAGGCAAGGAAAGAGATAAAAATAATTTTGATTTCGCAAGTAATATTGTTCATCATATTTCATCTCCTAATCCTTTTCGTAAACCTGATGATCTTACTGACGAAGAATTCTGTGATCTAAAGGTTCAAGAATTAGAAAACAAAATAATTGAAATTGGTGCTGACAAGGTTGCTGCTTTTATAGCCGAGCCTATTTTAGCTTCAGGTGGTGTGATTGTCCCACCAAAAGGTTATCATAAGAAGACACACGAAATTTGTAAGAGACATGATGTATTGTACATTTCAGACGAAATCGTTACTGGTTTTGGAAGACTTGGCCACATTTTTGCTTCAGAAAATTATTTTGATTTCACACCGGATATTATACTTCTCGCTAAGGGGATCACATCTGGATATGTGCCTTGTGGAGCTGTTGTTATATCAGAGCGATTGATGTCCAAATTAGATAATAAAGAGAAAGTAATTTTTTCAAACGGTTTCACAGACTCAGGGCATCCTGTTAGCATGGCCGCCGCAACTGCAACTCTAGACTACATTGAAAAAACTAACTTACTTGATCACGTAAAAGATGTTGGCCCTTATTTTCAAGCAAAATTGAGAGAGCTCACTGATTTACCAATTGTTGGTGAAGTTAGAGGTGAAGGTCTTATGGCTGCAGTAGAATGTGTGGGTAATAAGGATAAAAAAGATCCACTGAATTTATCTTACGAGATTGGTTCTAGGATTAATGAGCATTGCCAGCAGTTAGGTTTAATCGTACGACCATTATTTAGTACATGCGTCATGTCGCCTTCACTGATTATTACCAAAGAACAAATTGACGACCTTGTTTCTATTTTGCGTAAAGGTATAGAATTAGCAACTGACGATATCAAAAAAGAAGGTCTCTGGTCAGCAACTTCAAATTAATGACCCTTTTTAATCAACTAAAAGAAAGATATGAAGAAGGAAAGACTCTTCCGCAAGAGTTTTATACTGACGAAGAAATATTTTCTGATGAAATGAAAAAAATTTATTTCAAGCAGTGGCTGATGGTTGATCATGTTAGCCGTATTCCAAATCCTGGAGATTATTTTTTATTTAACGCAGAAAAAGAGTCAATAATCCTAATACGTGGAAGGGACAATCAAATTAGAGCTTTTTATAACGTATGTTCTCATCGTGGTTCAAGAATTTGCTTGGAAGAAGAAGGAACAAAAAAACTGTTGGTTTGTCCATACCATGCTTGGAGTTTCTCCGCAGAAGGTGAGTTAAAGTCAGCACGTTATATGCCTGACGATTTTAAAATGGAAGATTGGGGACTGAAGCCTTGTCATATGAATATTTATCAAGGCTTGATATTCATAAATCTCTCAATGGAGAAGCCAATGGATTTTAAAGAGTTTATTGCTCCATTAACTGAACTTGTAAATTTCCATAATCCTGAAAAGGCAAAAATTGCAGCTAGAAAAAAATATCCAACTAAAGCTAATTTCAAACTAGTCCTAGAAAATTTTCAAGAATGCTATCATTGTGGTCCAGCGCATCCAGAGTTTTGTTCAGTGCATGAAAAAGACTGGGTTTTTACAATGGGTGCTGGTCTTGGCACTGCCCCAGAAAAAGAAACACAAGAATACTTAAAAAAGATCCAGCCGTGGATTGACGAGTGCAAAACAAAAGGAATTCCCTCAAAAACATATTTAGAGACTAAAGAAGGCTTGAGCAAGGGATTAAATCGATATGTAGATCGTACACCCATTGGAAATGGAAATTTATCACAAACTAAAGATGGTAAGCCAGCATCAAAGTTAATGGGTAAGTTTCAGGAATTTGATGGGGGTTTATCCCAAGTAAGTTTTAATCCTTTTAGCTGTTGTTATTTTACAAATGATTTTGGAGTAATGTTTATATTTAAACCATTATCAATTTTGCAATCAGAAGTTGAATTGATTTGGTTAGTTAATGAAGAAGCTGAGAAAGATAAAGATTTTAATGAAGAAAATCTTACTCATATTTGGGATGTAACAACGGCGCATGACACAACCATAATTGAAAATAATCAAAATGGCTTGCTGTCTCACTCATTTAGTCCGGGGGTTCTGTCTCAGAATGAGTCAGCCGTCACATACTTTTATGATTGGTATTTTACCAACATGCGACTACCATGATGTAGGGCAAATTTCTTATGAAGCAGTTATACAACAAGGATATTTACGATGTTAATAAACCTGTAGAAAGCTATTGGGAAGATGTCAGCAGTATTGATCAAAACAAATATCCAAAATTAGTTGGAGATCAATCATGCGATGTATGCGTCATTGGAGGTGGCTTTACAGGTATAAGCACAGCTTACCATATTGCTAAAAATTATGGTGGAGATGTAAGAGTTTTAGAAGCTGGGCATTATGGTTTTGCAAGCAGTGCGAGGAATGCTGGTTTTTGTTGTTTACCGGCAACAAAGTTATCTACGACTCAATTAATAAAAAAATTTGGCATGGAAGAAACAAAGAAATTTTTCTCATCTCAAATAGAAGGAGTTGATCTTCTAGCGTCAATCATATCAGAAAATAATATTGAATGTGAAAAAGTAGGGGATGGCAACCTTGATGTAGCCCACCATCCAGGAAGCAGCGAAGAATTAAAAGAATGGGGAAATGAACTGAAAGAGTATTTTGGTATTAATACTAAATGGATTCCCAAAGAAGAATTTGATGAAGTTGGACATCAATCAACAGAACAATTTGGTGCAGTTTTTACAGAAGCTGGCTTTGCAATGAATCCTATGGCGTTTATGCGAGGCTTTGCATCAGCAACTGTCGATGCAGGTGCAAAATTACATAGTTTTTCAAGGGTGAAAAAATGGGAGAGAAATGGATCACATAAGCTAATAACAGATGGTGGATCAATTACTGCAAATAAAGTTGTTGTGGCCACTAACGGTTATACGGATGAGTCACTTCATCCAAGTTTTGCTAATCGAATGATGCCAGTCCTATCAAACATTATTGTTACTAGAGAAATGAGTGATGATGAATTTAAGTTACAAAACTACAAAACCTTAAATCCAATATGTAATTCTAGAGAAATTTTATATTATTATAGAAGGATGCCTTCTAACAGAATGTTGTTTGGTACAAGAGGTGATACTTACGGTGATGATGCAAGTGCACTAAAAATGAGAGAATTTATGACTCAAAAATTTAGGGGTGTTTTTCCTAATTGGAACAATATAGATATTGATCACTACTGGAGAGGTACTGTTGTTATGACTAGAGATTTTGTTCCAGCATTTGGTGCTTTGGACGATGATAAGTCAGTACTTTTTTCATACGGCTATCAAGCCAATGGAAACAATACTACAGTTTATTGTGGAAAGAAGTTGGCTGAGATGATCTATGAATCCAATAGTGGAGAAACTAATATTTCAAAAGTCTATCAAGGGCTCTCTCCAAAAATACCACTAGGGTTTTTAAGATTATGGTATTTAAGACTATATCTATGGTATTCAAATTTTACAGATAAAAGTAAAAAAGAAATATAAATTGCATCTATTATTTATATAAATTAAAATTTTCTTATGTTACAAGTCTGGAAGTCATTTTATGCGAGGAGTGATCCCGCAAAAGCTTATTCACTTCTTTCTCCTGCATTGATCCTAGTTACTCTAGCAATGCTAATACCCTTGGGGCTAATGTTGAGCTTTAGCTTTTTCACTCAAGTTAGCTTTACTGAAATTGACTACTCTTTCACTGTTCAAAGGTATATTGACTTTTTTCAAAAGAACTTGCTTGTCTCTTTACTTATAAAATCAGTGAAGATTTCGTTTATTGTAACTTTCGTAACTCTTCTTACTGCTTATCCTGTCTGTTATTACATAGCTTTTTATGTAAAGAAAAATAAAATGTTATGGCTTGTTTTACTGACTTTACCTTTCTGGACATCCTATCTTTTAAGGGTTTTTTCTTGGAAAATTATACTTGGAACAAAGGGAGTTATTAATTCTTCTCTAATTAATGCAGGACTGCTTAGCGAACCTCTCACTTTTCTAATGTATTCTGAGACCGCAGTTATCATAACGCTTACCCATGCATGGGCAGCATTCGCTTTACTACCTTTGTATGTATCATTGGATAAAATAGACTTTTCTTTAATTGAGGCCGCTAGAGATCTAGGGCTGTCAAGATTAGAAACTTTTTGGAAAATTACACTTCCATTATCTCTTCCTGGAATAATTGGCGCCATACTAATTATCTTTATTCCAACTGTTGGGGATTATGTTACCCCTGCTTTGCTTGGGGGAACTGATGGAAGAATGCTATCAAACATGATCCAAGCATATTTTGGAAAAGTAAACAATCTTCCCCTTGGGGCCGCCTCTGCAACCATTATGCTTATTACTGTAGCAATAGTGACAATGATTGTTTCATATACAACAAAAAAACTTACTCAAAGGATTTCATAAGTGGAACAAAAAAACAATACACTGTTAATCTACACATTACTGTATTTTGCATTTTTATATATACCTGTTTTATTCTTGCCAATATTTAGTTTTAATGACGCAAATTATATGTCATTTCCACTCTCAGGATTTACAACAGAGCATTATGAAGAAATGTGGGCCAAAACAAATTTACATAAAGCTCTTTGGGCTAGTATCAAAGTAGGTGTAGTTGCAAGTGTCGTCAGCACAACAATTGCTCTTTTTGCAGCCAAAGCATTCGCACGATATAAATTCAGAGGGCAAAATATTTCTTATGGGGCTATTATGATTCCTTTTTTAATCCCTGAAATTATTTTAGCAGTTGCAATACTTGTTATTTGGTTAAGTCTTGGTTTTAAATTAGGACTTGTACCGGTAACTTTAGGACATATTCTTTTTTGCACTCCATTTGCAATGCTTATTTTAATTGCTCGCATAGAAGGTTTTGATTTCTCACTAGAGGAAGCATCAAGAGACCTTGGGGAAAACGCCTGGGGGACATTTTACAGAGTATCTCTTCCATTATATCTACCAGGCATAATAGCTTCACTTTTATTGAGTTTTATAATTTCATTTGATGAATTTGTTCTGGCATTCTTCTTAACTGGAAGCGATGCAACATTGCCTATGTATATGTGGGCTCAAATGAGATTTATTCAGAAACTGCCTCATGTATTGGCTTTAGGAGCAGTTATAATTGTGTTTACTACTTTTATAGTTTTGTTAGCATTCTGGTTGCGAAACCTTGGTCAAGGAAAAGAGAAAGCTGAATTTGGAATAAAAATACATGAATGATTCTTTCATACAAATAAATGGAATTTCTAAGCATTTTGGAAATGTAAAAGCGGTAGATGATGTCTCTTTTCAAATTAAAGAGGGAGAGTTTTTCTCTCTTCTAGGTCCTTCAGGTTGCGGCAAAACAACATTATTAAGATTATTAGCCGGCTTTGAGTATCCAACTAGTGGTAATCTATTACTTGATGGCAGTGATATTACTGCATTACCTCCTGACAAAAGACCGACAAATATGGTTTTTCAGAATTATGCAATTTTTCCTCATATCAATGTTGAAAAAAATGTTCAGTTTGGCTTGAGAAAACTTGGCTTAACAAATGATGAAATTATCAAAAGAGTTAAGGATGTTTTGTCGTTGGTAAAATTAGAAGGTTATGAGGAACGCTATAGCAGCCAACTATCAGGAGGTCAAAGACAAAGAGTGGCATTAGCAAGGGCTTTAGTAAGACAACCCAAAGTATTATTACTGGATGAGCCACTTGGGGCACTAGATAAAAAGTTACGTGACGAAATGCAACTCGAACTAAGAACTCTTCAAAAAGAGATTGGAATAACTTTTGTATTTGTTACGCACGACCAGCAAGAGGCTATTAGTATGTCAGATCGAGTTGCGGTGATGAGTGAAGGTAAAATTCAGCAGATGTCGTCTCCAAACGAATTATATAAAAATCCTCAAAATATATTTGTTAGTGACTTTATTGGCGAAACTAATTTTTTAAAAGCTAAGACGGAGTCTAAAGACGGAGAATATATTAATGTTAACATTGAAGATCTTGGTTCATTTAAAATAAAAAATAATCTCAATATAAATGAAAATGCCTCAGATGTTATTTGCAGTGTTCGTCCAGAGACAATGATGATTGACAAAGAAAAATCAGACTGGGATATTTGCTTAGAAGGTAAAATCAAGCAAACATCATATCTAGGTGAAATGACAAAATTTTACGTAGAAACTAAAGAAATAGAAAAAATTATAACCGTATCATCACAATATTTTGATAATCAGTCTTTTCAAGATGGTAAATGCTTTATCAGCATAAATTTAAACGATATTTCCTTACTCAATAAAAAATAGCCTGTCCTCAAGAGAGAACAGGCTATTTTAAATTAGTCAATTAGCAGTGAATTAACCGCCAGCTACCATTTCAGCCCACTGAGCTTCCATGTAGTCAGTAACTTCGTCAGTTGGCATCACAGAGAACATTCCATTATTTAAATGTTCGATAGGGTTTGATGCAACACCACGCTCAGCCAATTCGTCAGCTGTAAGTGTGCTAAAGCCAGCTTTATTGCTGTGTCCATAACCCCACTCACTTAATAAGTAAGCAGATGTTTCTGCACTAGTTGCACCATTTATCATTGCGTATGCTTTATCAAGGTCTGCACCTTTAACAATCGCAAGACCACAAGCCCAAGTCATTGTGCCATTAGCAGGCTGCATCATTTTTGCTCCTGCACTCCATGCTATTTCGTTCCATCCAAGTGCTACGTCTATTTCCTCGTTTCCTAGCGCTTCTATCATTGAAGATGTATCTCCAAAGAATGCACGAATTTGACCATTATCTCTCATTTCACGAAACTTATCGATACCTTGGTCAATAGCAGCTTTTGTCAATTGATCTTGTTCTCTGATGTCAATTCCAAGATGGTGCATCATTAAAAACAATGAGTCTGCAGCAGAGTCTAAAATACCAACTTTACCTTTTACTCTTGGGTCTTCCATTAAAGCAAAGCTTTCATTAGAGGCATCCATCCAATCAATTCTGTCTGCCATATAAAACAACGTTGTATCTCCCCAGTCGACTGGCGCAAAATAATGCTTGCCATCAACCATGCCGCTTGGCAGGTCTCTAACTTCAGGGAACATGTCATTCCAGTTTTCAATTCTTGATGGATCAAGTGGTTCTAATACGCCTGCTCTTACCCATCTTTTTATTTCACCTTGACATGGCCATGCTAAGTCAACTTCAAAGCCTGCTTTTAGTTTTTGCAATCCTTCTTCAGCATCACCAAATATTGAGTATTCAGGGGAACCATGCTCTTCAGCGTATGTTCCAAATAGACCATCATCATCGTAGCCTCCCCACAGGAATACGGATCCTGGCTCATCTGCAAAAGCTTTAGTTGTTGACGCTACGCCAGCAATAAAAACGAACGATAGCGATACAATCAGAGCTTTTACAAAAGAATTTTTCATTTCTTTGTATTTTGGCATAATTAATCTTCCTCTTTTTTTTATTTATACGAAAAATTGTACACCTATAGGGTCGTTGGTCAATATATTAAAGGTGAATCAAAGGCCGATTTTTGTTTGAATTTAGCCATGGATCTAACATTTCGTAGTTATGCCCGCCTTGGAACACTAATTCATCACAGTACGATCGAGCAATAATTTGGATTCCTGTTGGAATGTTGTCAGAGCTCAATCCTGAGGGGACAGATAGAACCGGTAATTTACCCAACATATTAAATGGATGTGACATAACCCAAGAAAAGTCAGCACACTTCTGCTCTTTATTATTAATAAAGAGATTTTCATTAACAATATCAATATCAGCTTTAATTGAAGGTAAAGAGTTTGTAGGACATATAAACAAGTCATAACTGTCTAATATTGGCCCAATTTCTGAATACATACGGCCCGTGATTTCTGCACTTTCAATAGTATCATATCCAACATAAGCCCCTATTTTATCGTGATAGTGCTTCTCATTATTCTGTATCGCTTTTAAATGTAGTTCAGGGACTTCAGCAAACATTTTTGCATAATCAGTTAATAGTTTTTTTTCATCGTTTGAAAATTTTGCAATGAGGCCATAAAATGAATTGGCGTAATGACTAAAGCAAACTGAATTTACTTCATCTCGATTCCAATTTAATTTTACTTCTGTAATTGTTGCACCAAGAGCCTCAAATTTTTTTAAAGCCTCCAATGTATTTTTTTCAACTTCTTCATCCACTTCAAAAAATCCAAGATCAAGTGAATAAGCAATTTTCCAGTCCTTAATACTCTCAAACTTATTAGGAATAATTTTTTTAGGTCTGAGTGAAGCAATATCATTTTTATTTGGACCACTCATAACATTTTGCATAAGAGCACAATCACTAACAGTTCTCGCAAGGGGACCTACAACACAATACGGATCATGATTAAAAGGGTAACCCATTGGATTTCTTCCATAGGGTGGTTTGTAACCAACGACTCCGCAGGCTCCAGCAGGGATACGAATTGATCCACCTATATCACTGCCAGTAGCAAGTGATGCACAACCCGACGCTAGTGCGGCAGCACTCCCCCCACTTGAACCTCCCGGTGTCATATCTAAGTTCCAGGGATTTCTTGTGACGCCATTTACTTTGGAATGGCAGAATGATGTCAGTGAAAACTCTGGGTTAGTTGTGCGTGCATGAATTATTGCACCAGAGCTTAAAAGCGACTCTACATCTACGTCAGTTTTTTCTGCTATTACATCTTTATAGATTAAGCTTCCATTTTTATTAGGTTGTCCCTTTATATTAACCTCATCTTTAATTGCTAAAGGCAAACCTTCCAAAGGCAAAGTAGATTTATCTTCTGTATATTTTAATTCTGATTTTTTTGCTTCTTTCAATGCTTCTTCGAAGCGAAAAAAATTAAAAGCATTAATTTTTGGGTTTACATTTTCAATTCTTTTTATTGTCTCATTTAATAGCTCAACTGGAGACAAAGATTTATTTTTAAATTTTTCTAGTGCTTCAGAAGCTGATAAATAACAAATATCGAGGTCTAAACTACTCATACGATTATTTTATTTTAATTTATTAATTAATAAAATATATTGAATTCACATCATGATTGATCAAAACATTAAAGACATTATACAAAACCAAGACCCTAATACAGGAATGGATCAGCTTTTTTTTACCAACAAAGCATTGTTTGATCTAAGTTATGAGGCTGTTTTCAAGAAACAGTGGGTATTTCTTACTCATCTATCTTATTTTAATGAAAACAATACATTCATTTACCAAATTAATGGCGGGTTTGTTGAAATAAAAAAGTCTAAAGATAATAATTTAATTATCTCGTCATCTGTAGCTGATTTCAAATGTCATTTAAAAGTTTATGAAAGCTTAATCTTTGTTAACTTTTCTGAAGTACCATATTCATTTGAAGAATTCATAAAACCACTAGAACCATATATTAAAATTCATGGCCTTAATGACGGCAAGATTGCATTTCAAAAAGACTTTATATTTAATGCTTCTCATCTTGCAACCATTCACAACTTCAAAGAATGTGCACATTGTTGGGGAGGTGAGTTTACTCACAAAGATTATTTAAGTGTTCATGGAGAGGCGTATTGTAATTCTTATGGAGCTGGCGTTGGCTCAGGAATTGAGTCTCCTGAATTTAATCAACGTATAAAAGATTGGACACTTGAAAGTCAAAATAAAGGCTTGTTTGTCGGTGAGTACAGTGAAGACACTAATAAATATTTTAGAATTGCAGAGCGCACTCCTTTACCTGAAGGCATTATGTCTGAGACAATGGATGGTAGCTATTCATGCTCTTCACTAATGGGGGACTTTAAAACTATAGGACCGGATCATGGTTATACGGCTATTGGTTTTAGCCCATTCAATAGCTTTGTTGCCAATAATGAATTTGTAATTCTTTTTTTATTTACACCTGTTAGTCAAAATAAAACAATCGTTACTCAATTTTGGGTTACTCACAAAGATGCTGAAGTTGACATTGATAAAATGATTTTTCTTTGGGATCAAACATCAACAGAAGACTCCCAATTGTGTGAAATGAATCAAAAGGGTATTGAAAGTCGAGCTTATCAGCCTGGAAAGTATGGCGAACTAGAGACAAGCTTAGTTCAATATCAAAAGTTCTATCTAAGTCATTTACAAAATCACGTTAATGGACTGACTTAAGTCAGGGATATAAAATGGAAGTTGCTACACAAGCTGAATTTGATGAAGTATTAAGTCAGCACAATAATATTCAATATGTCGATGCAATCTTCACAGATTTATGTGGTTATGTAAGAGGAAAACGTTTCCCAGTCCTTGAAGCAAATAAAATTTTTTCAGATGGCGTTCTTCTCCCATTCTCCGCATTTTATCTTGATGTTCTAGGAGGAGTAACAAACACCCTAAATCTAGGTTGGACAGATGGTGATCCTGATGGTGTTCTGGTTCCTGTCAAAGGAAGTATTAAGCCAGTCCCGTGGGATGAACGCTTCTTACAGGTATTAATCACAATGAGAAAAGAGCAAGAAAATTGGGGAGTGATACAAGACCCATCTGAGGTTGATCCCAGAAATATTCTAAAAAAAGTTAAGAGGAATTTTAAGAACACCGGATTGAAGCCTGTGGTTGCTTTTGAATTAGAATTTTATCTTTTAGACAAAAATAGGGATGAATCTGGAAAACCAATACCTGCTGAAGGTGCTAATAAAACACATGTTTATGGCATACCAGACCTTGATCTCTTCGGTAAGTTATTTGATGATATTAACAAGAATTGCGAAATGCAAAATATACCAGCGACTACTGCCTCAAGTGAATTTGCTGCGGGACAGTATGAAATTAATCTAAAGCACACAGGAGATCTTCTAAAAGCCGCAGATGATGCTGCTTTATTAAGACGAATTATTAAAGAGACAAGTGAACGACATGGCTATGAAGCAACATTTATGGCAAAACCCTTTTTAGATCAAACTGGTAATGGAATGCATCTTCATCTCTCCGTTTATGATGAAAATGAAAAAAATATATTTGCTACTTCCAATCGTTACGGAAATAAAAAATTAAAAAGTGCTATAGCTGGTTTTCAATCAATGTTTTATGATAGTTTTCCAATCTTTATTCCAAATCGAAATGGTTACAGAAGAATAGAAACAAGAAATTTCGTTCCTGTTAATACAAGTTGGTCCTGGAATCGAAGAGATGTTTCATTAAGAATACCAGCTGGATCAGATGACGCAAAAAGAATTGAACATCGCGTAGCTTCATCAGATGCTAATCCTTATCTAGTCCTAGCATGCTTATTAGCAGGGTTGCATAATGGCCTTACTAATGAATTGACCCCATCAAACCAAGTTGATTTTGATAATAACGAAGGAGCGGATAAAGAAGCTGATATTGATATGCCAAAAAATATGGACCAAGCGTTAGCGCGTTTCCAATCTTCCAAACTATTAAAAAAATATCTTGGGCAAGAATATCTTGATCTTTACACTGCTGCAAAACAAGGTGAAATTGATCATGTCGAGTCAAGTTTTGTTCCTCGAGAGGAATATGATCTCTATTTATAATCATGACTGAATTACTTTTTAACAATGACGCTTACCTCACTCAGTCTGAAGCAGTTGTTACAAACATCGATCAAAACTCTATTCAATTAAATCGAACAATTTTTTACGCTGAGTCAGGCGGACAGCCGGGTGATCAAGGAGAGATCATCCTAGGAGATCAAATTTATAAAGTTACTGACACCCAGAAAGGTAATTCTCCAAATGAAATTATTCATTTAGTCGACGGTGATATTGATCAGAGCATTGTTGGTAAAGAATGTGAAATTAAAATTGATTGGGAATTGAGACAAAGTCATATGAGAATGCATACGTCATGTCATATTCTGTGTAGTTTGATTGATGCTTTAATTACAGGTGCCTCAGTTGGAGCACAAAAAAGTAGAGTTGATTTTGATGTTGACCCGAGTTTGCTTGATAAAGAGGCAATGAATCAACAGATTGATGAAATTATTAAAAATAATTTTCCTGTATTCACAAAACAAATTTCTGGAGATGAATTTAGAGATAACCCTCATTTAGCAAAAGGCGCTGCTGTTAGCCCTCCCATAATTGATAACAAAGTACAAATTGTTCAAATCGGTGATGATAAAATTTTAGATATACAGGCGTGTGGAGGCACTCATGTGAAATCAACGGGTGAGATTGAAGGATTAGAGATTGGAAAAATTGAAAATAAAGGTAAAAGAAACCGAAGAGTAAACATAAGATTTAAATAATGACGAATATTCTCATCAGAAGTGATAAAAATTCAGTTGCTATACTAAGTTTGAATGACCTTCCAGCAAATAGTCTAAGTATGCCTATGATGGAAGAAATTCAAAATCAACTAACAACTATTGATCATGATGACTCAATTCGAGTTATAATCATAAAATCTGAAAGTGATAAAATATTTTCCTCAGGTCATAATTTAAAAGAGGTAAAAGGCTTTCTTGATAATAATGATACTAAATCTCAAGTTGAGTTATTTTCAACGTGTTCCTCAATGATGAAACAAATTCAGGCTTTAAGTAAACCAGTCATTGCGCAGGTCAGAGGCATAGCAACTGCAGCTGGTGCCCAACTCGTTGCCTCATGTGATTTAGCTTATGGATCATTAGATTCAAAATACGCAACTCCAGGAGTAAACATTGGATTATTTTGTCATACACCTCAAGTTGCTGTATCAAGAACAATTGGCAGAAAACCAATGATGGAAATGCTGTTAAGTGGAGAACCTATTTCGTCTGAAAGGGCTGTACAAATTGGATTGATCAATGCTGCGGTTGATAGTGCAGATTTAGAAATAACAGTTGAGAAGTCATGCAATGATATTTGTAATAAATCAGCAGCTGTTATTGCCATGGGGAAAAAAAGTTTCTACCGTCAAAGTGAAATGCCGTTAACTGACGCATATGACTTTACGAGTGCAGAGATGGTAAGGAATTTAACACTTAATGACGGTAATGAGGGAATATCTTCTTTCCTTGAAAAAAGAGACCCAAATTGGTCTAACGATTAACGTCTAATTACATATTTATCAGGCACAATTTCTTTTTTTAGTATTTTTTCTCGTCTTAGGATGGTTAGTGACGAAACAATTATAAAAAATGCACCTATATATGTATTCCAAGCAGGAATTTCATTCCAAATAAAATAGCCAAAGATTATTCCATAAATCAAACTTAAATATTTTAAAGGTGTTACAATTGATACTTCAGCATTTTTATACGCTTGAGTTAAAGCGAGGTTTCCAATACCGCCACTGATCCCAACTAACGCCAGCATGCTAAAATCAAATAAAGATACTGGCCACCAATACCAGCCACCAAAAGGGATTGTAAACAGAGAAGCAATTATTCCGAAAATTGTAAAGTATAAGGCTATTAAGTATGTAGGCTCTGTTTCACTTAATTTGCGAATCGAAATAGCTACTATTGAAAAAAATATACAAAACAATATTGGCAAGATCATATAAAAATTGAATCCAGATGATGTTGGATTAACTATTACTAAAACTCCAACGAATCCAATTGCTATCGCAGTCCATCTTCTGCTACCAACTATTTCTCCAAGAATAAAAATTGATAATAATGTACTAAAAATAGGAGACGCGAACGTAAGCGACACTGTTGTTGCTAGAGGTAAGAAATGTAAGCTTGCGTAAACACAAAATAAGGCAATTGTACCAGCTAAACTTCTAATAAAATGAAGTCCTGGCTTTGATGTTGTTAAAAGGTGGGCCCACCGATCACGAGGTATTGTAAATACAAGTGGTATCAAGCCTCCTATCATTCGCCAAAATACAACATAGCCAATACTGTAATCCTCAGTGGTCCATTTTACCGCTAAATCCATTAATGCAAATCCAGTTACACTGATAAGCATAAAAAAAGCACCAACTTTTATATTATTTTCCATATATAAAATGATCTAAGATTGCGATTACAAATATTAAGAATTAGACTAGCATAAAAAGTATGAACGTTTGGAAATATTTACTCGCAGCTTCTCTTGGCAATATGATTGCAGGTCCTTTAGGTGCATTAGCTTTTACAGCTGGCGCCTTTTTTCTTGGGAAGAAAAGTAATTTTAGAAATCCTGGTGCAAATTTTAATACGCAGCAAGGTGTTTACGCTCTCGGTTTAGTTGTACTGTGTGCAAAGTTAGCTAAAGCGGATGGTAGAGTCACAGATGACGAAATAAGAAAATTTAAAAAGATTTTTAAAATCCCTCAAGAAAACATGAAACAAGTTGGCGCTATCTGGAAGGAAGCTTTGCAAACAAGTGCCGGATTTGAACCGTATGCTCAGCAATTAAGGGACACTTTTAGCCGATCACCTCAAATGTTAGAGCAAGTAATCATAGGACTCTTTGAAATTGGCTATGCCGATCATGATTTATCTAATCCCGAACTAAAATATATAAAAAAAGTCAGTCAAATATTTGGAATTGATCAAGCAACGTTTAACAGATTGAGAAATTCAAGACCTGAGTTTGTAAAGGAAGACCCCTACAAAGTATTGGGAGTTAATAAATCACAATCAATATCAGAGATTAAAAAGATTTATCGAAACTTGGCTAGAAAAAATCACCCTGATATTGTTAGGGCTAAGGGTATTACTGATAAGAGTTTAATAACTAAAGCTAAAGAAAATTTTCAACGTATTAATGATGCTTATGAACAAGTTCTAAAAATAAGAGGTGAAAAATAGGCATAATTTAAATTTTTTTATCAGTTTAAATTAAATGACCACGAGATATACTTAGTTATGGAATTTTTGACATTCATTGCGGTTTGTATCTTAATCTATCTTGTATATTTAATCCGTCAGGATTTTAAGGACCATTCAGTGCGTATTGAAAGCCAAATGCAGAGAGTTACTGAAGTGGTCATCAAAAGCCAAGACAAGGACGAATAATATTTATTTTTTCTTACCCCAACTATTTCTTTTTCTATTCCTTATCAATGGCGGATAAGTACCAGTTGATAAGAAGATCTTGATAAATCTCCACTGTAAGAACCATATTTTTTTTAAAACTTGAAACATTTTAGGACTCTTGTTTTAATTATTATTTTAATTCAATATTTTGGCAAATTCATTATAAATAATCTTTATGAATACCGACATATCATCTTTTAATCAATGGATAGAGGCTTGGAATCATTTTTATGACAAAGAGAAAGAGCTGGTTGACTTAGACCCCAACGCTGCACTGGTGTCATCCGTGAGTAGTGATGGTAAGCCTAATGCTAGAGTTATACTTATTAAAGATGTCAGCCAAGAGGGTTTCACTTTTTATACAAATTATGAATCACAAAAAGGAAAAGAACTTTTTCATAATTCAGAGGGACATTTAACATGGTACAGCCGTGCTCAAGGAGCTTCAATTAGGGTTCAAGGAAAAGTCGAAAAAATAAACTCAAACTTGTCTGATGAGTATTTTTCTTCACGTGATCGTAATGCACAAATATCAGCAAGTATTTCAAAACAATCTTATGATGTTGATAGTCGTGAGGTACTTGATAAAGAGTTTCAAGAGTTCGCAGACGCACATGAAGGAAAAGAAATAAAAAGACCCGATCATTGGGGAGGAATAATCATTATGCCTTCAAGAGTAGAAGTATGGAAAAGCAGAGATGATTATAAAACTCGACTGCATGACAGAATTGTTTTCACACAATCAAATGATGCATGGATAAAGACCAGACTTTACCCATAGAGACTTTGTGAAATGATAAAAATATTTTTAATATTTTCTCTCTCTATTCTGTGGTTACCCAATGTATCAGCAAATGATTTGCCAACACCTCGATGGGTAACTTCAAAAAATACAATTAATTGTCGGGCATCATATATTACAGATGAAGAAGGAAAAGCTATGGGTTCTATAAAATATCAATATGTAAAAAAATATTTTCCATGGGAAGTCGTCAGGAATATTGATGATCTCTGGGTTCAGGCTAGAGATCCTCTAACTGATGACTTATGTTTTCTTTTCAGGCCGATTCTATCACCTAAGAGAGCAGCAATTACAAAAGAAGCTGTATTGGGTTACAATAATCCCACAGAAAAGAAGGTCGTGGCTAAAGTTGAAAAAAATGTACACGGCATGATACTCAAAGCTGATTCAGCTTTTATCTTGTTTGAGGTTTATTTAGAGGAAGAGGGTAAAAAAAATAAATTCTATATTCCAAAAAATAAAGTTTTTGGCATTTATCCTAATGAAATCATCAATTGAGTGGTTTGAAAAAACGCTTATTTTCTGATATAATCCTAACCTGAAGCGATACATAACTCACCATTAAAGGAAGCGGGATCGGTCGACTTTTTATTGTTAATTTAATAAAAGGGGAAGCTAATGATTTTTTCTAAATTCCTAAACGCTACAAACTGGCATAAGCGTCCGTATACTGAAATTCTTGATGAAGTCAGGGAGATTACAGATTATTTAGATCAAAATAGTAATTTTAGACAAGTATGGTTGAGTGAACATCACCTACAAACTACAAATAATTGGACAATGGAGTGCATACCCAATCCAATTTTACTGGGCTCAGATCTTGCAGCCCGCACAAAAAATATTCGCATCGGATTAGCCGCAGCTATCGCAACCTTTTGGAATCCTCTTAGATTAGCCGAAGATGTCGCGCTTTTAGATAACTTGTCATCAGGCAGGTTAGATGTTGGTCTCGGTCGAGGTGTATTTGGAAAAGAAGCTATCCACATGAACATTGAGGCCGATTTAAAAGATCAGCCAAAAAACTTTCGATTGTTTGTTGAAACGTTAGACATATTAAAGAAGGCTTGGACGCAAGAGTACTTTTCTCATAAAGGTGAATTCTATGAGTACCCAGCTCCAGAATTTAAATATTCCAATCCACTGTTGAATGAAACATCAGATGTTGTTGACCCGGAAACAAATGTCTTAAAGAAAATTAGTATAGTTCCTAAACCGTTTCAAAAAAATCTTCCTTTATGGCAAGTAGTTGATAGTCCTAGTTCGATTGAATTTGCTGCAAAGAATGGTCTTAATTGTTTGATGTGGCTGCCAACAATTGCTTCCTTGAAGTCACGCTTTGAGATTTATGCAAATGCTAAATCTGAGGTCGAAAAGAGAGATGTTCCTATGGGTGAGGGAATTGCATTGGTTCGTGATTGCTTTATTGCTGATACAATGGAAGAAGCTAAAGAATTAGCAGGTGAGCATTTTTTAAGATATTTAGTTTCTGTTTGTGGTGGAGGCAGAGGAGTGGGTATCTTTGCGAACCCTGGTGAGGAATTGCCAAAAACAGATAATCCAATTGACCTTTTAACATACGATTGGATCCATCCAAGAAACCAATTAGTAGGTACAGCTGAATTTGTAATCGATAAAATTCACGAACTAAAGTCAGAATTAAATCTTCAGCAGTTGGCCATATGGTCAAATCCTCCTGGAATGCCTCACAACGCAGCGATGAAATCATTAAAATTATTTAATGAAAAAGTGGCTCCTCAATTTAGTGATGATAATTTAATTAAGAAAGTTTCTTAGTGTCCTCAAAAAAAATGACTGGCGGCGAAGCCGTTGTTGAAACTTTATTGGTAAATGAAGTTGAAGTTGTTACAGGGCTGATTGGCTCATCGACACTTGAGATCTTGGATGGCCTTTATAATAACGCTGAAAAAATCAGATATATAGGATGCAGACATGAGAGCAATGGGATGATCATGATGGATGCCTATGCCAGGTATACTGGGAAAAATGGGGTATTTCTGAGTGGCCAAGCAGGTCCGGGAGTCAGTAACACAGTGACTGCGATGGCTCAGGCAAAGGCTGCTTTTTCGCCAGTTGTTAACCTTGCTGGCGCAATTGCATCAGATCATAAAGGTAAGGATGCTTTTCAGGAAATAGATCAGGTTAGTCTGATGCAAGCGGTATCAAAAAAAGTTTTTGAAGTAAAAGAGGTTGAGTCAATACCAGAAGTTTTAAATGAAGCAATGCAAACAGCACTGACACCTCGTTGTGGCCCTGTTCATGTAGATATGCCTAGAGATGTTTTAGGTAAATCAGCTGAATTTAATCAACCTACAAAATTAAAATCTATACCGGCTTTAGCTGCTGATGAGGAAAATTTAAAAAAAGCTGTAAAGCTTTTAAGTGAAGCACATAAACCTGTAATTCTAGTTGGGGCAGGAGTTAAGAATTACGGAACAAGTGCAGCAGATAGTGTTTTAAAGTTAGCTGAACTTCTCAATGCTCCATGTACCACTTCTCCAGGACATGGTGATGCAATTCCATATAGTCATCCGTTAAACGCGGGATCAGCTGGTCCTCGTGGATCAGGGTTAGGAACAAAACTTTTAAGAGAGGCGGATGTCATTCTAGTTTTAGGAAGTCGATTAGGTTTTAATACAACGTTCTATTCTTACGAGAACCTAAATGAAACAGCTTCAATTATACAATGTGAAATAGATCTGAATTCGATAGGCCGATATTTTCCTGTTGAAGTAGGTATACATGCTGATGCTAAAACTGTAACCGATGAACTTTGTAAAATGCTTGAAACTCATAAGTCGAAAAAAGAAGTACAGGATTGGTTAGATCAATTCAAAGATAATAGAAAAAATTATTTTGAAAAAAGAGATGCTCATGCTGACACAGAAAGTGTACCAATTTTACCTTCAGGATTATTTAAAGAATTAAGGGGAGCCTTGCCGGAGGATTGTGTCGTAACTTTGGATGCAGGCACAATGTGTCTCCAGTTAACTGATGCACTTCAATATCATCAACCAAAGAGTTTATTTTCACCACTCGATTTTGGACTGGTTGGATTTTCTTATCCCGCTGGATTAGGGATAAAACTTGCAGCCCCTGAAAGACCCGTAGTTTCTTTTCATGGAGATGGTGGCATGTCCATGGTTATCCCAGAGCTTTCAACTGCAATCGAAAATAATATTAATACTGTTGTATGTGTCATGAATAACGGCACTTGGGGCGCTGAAGCGGCCTACCAAAAAGATTTTTTTGAGGGACGTTTTATTGGCGCTCATATCACAACTCCTGAGTTTGATAAAGTTGCTGAATTGTATGGATGTAAGGGCATAAAGGTTGAAAAAGCAGGAGAAATTGGAGATGCGATTAAAGCTGGAATTGAGGCTGACTGCCCAACAGTAATCGATGTTCAATGTTCCCCTGATGCACTATATTCATTCAGGCAGGACTCATTTAAACATAAAGTAAAACAGTAGGATCATATTATGACACTTGAAATCAGGAAGATGTGTAAGTTTGTTGATACAACATATGTTGAAGATTTTAAAAAATGTGATGAACCTGTAGTTTTAGTATCTGTCGCAGCAGTAATTACAAACCCATGGGTTGATCAAGGGTATGTAGAAGACTTAAAGCCTACAATTTTAGAGATAGCCCCAAAGCTTGGTGATTTTTTAGTTGGTGAGCTATTAGATGAAATTGGCTCTCCAGAAAAAGTCTTAGCCTACGGTAAGGCGAGTATGACAGGGATGCGTGGAAGCATACAACATGCAAGCGCACTGATTCATACGTTACATTTTGGTAATAAATTTCGAGATGCTGTTGGAGGAACATCCTATCTTTCATTTACCAATGTACGCGGACTTGCAGCTTCAAAAATATCAATTCCTATGATGCACAAAGCAGATCCTGGTTTGAGACAATTTTATTTAACTCATGAGTTTACAATTCATGATGCTCCTGGTCCTGCTGAATTAGTTATAGCAATTGGCGCAAGTACTACTCCTCAAGCTCATCATCGTATCGGAAACCGTTATGAAGATGAAAAGGAAATGGGACTGAAATAATATTCATGTCATTTCGTGAAGGACTTGACGATCAAGGTACATATTATCAATTTAATGAAGTTGCTGGCACTACTCCCATAGTATTTATTCACGGGGTTGGTTTAAGTTTAGAAATTTGGAACCCCCAAAGAGATTATTTTAAAAATCATTCAACAATTGTATACGACTTATATGGTCATGGAAGAACCACGAGCGCTGATGACATTACCTTCGATAACTTTTCCAATCAAATTGATGGCCTCATGCAATACTTAAAATACCCTTCATGCCATTTAATAGGTTTTTCCTTAGGCGGGTTAATCGCTGCTCACTATGCTTCAACGAGATCAAATAAGATCAATAAATTAATTTTATTTGGAACTATCTATGGACGAAGTGCAGAACAAAAGCAAGAAGCTATCAAAAGGTACGAAAATGTTTCTAAAGAATATTTTGATATTCCTAAACAATTAAGTCGATGGTTTAACGAGGATTATTTATCAAAAAATTCAAACGAGAGCCAATTGGTATCAAAAATCTTAAAAAACAATGATCATCAAGAGTTCTTAAAATCTTATAAACTGTTCTCTCATTTTGAAGACAATATGATTTTGTTTAAACAAATTTCAGCTCCTACATTAATTGTAACTGGAGAGAATGAGGTGGGATCTACGCCCGAAATGTCGAAAAAGATTGGGGAAATAGTTAAAAATAGTAAAGTAGAGATCATTCCTGATGGCAAACATATGTGCGGCATGGAATGCGCAGACAAGGTAAATCAAGTATTTGGAAATTTTTTAAATGACAACTAACAATATCCAAAATTATCAAATGTTCATAGATGGTCAATGGACTGAAGCAGAAAACAATCAAAGATTCGAAAGCACTAATCCTGAGAATAATAAACCTTGGTCTTCATTTCCAGATGCAACAGTCAATGATGTTAATAATGCAGTTGCAGCCGCTAAAAATGCATTTAAGTCGTGGTCAGCAAGTGATGTAAAAATAAGAGCCCAATATCTTCGGGCAATAGGAGATCAGCTTAAGAATAACGCTGAGCATATTGGAAAAATAGAAACTATAGATAGTGGTAAATTACTGAAGGAAACAAAATTTCAAGCTGAATATATGAAAGACTATTTTTACTATTATGCAGAGCTCGCAGAGAAAATGGAAAATACAAAAATTATTTCTGATATAGATAAGCCTGATATGGAAGTTATTGAAGTAAGTGAACCAATAGGCGTTATTGCTTGCATCATTCCATGGAACTCACAAATGTTTTTAACAGCGACTAAAGTTGCACCTGCACTGGCTGCAGGGAATACAGTGGTGATAAAATCATCAGAACTTGCTCCAGCACCTTTAGCTGAATTTGTAAAATTAACAGAACAAGTAGAATTGCCAAAAGGTGTTATAAATCTAGTGAGTGGAGGAGCAGAAGTTGGAAAAAATTTAACATCTCATAAAGATATAGGCAAAGTGCTCTTTACAGGCGGAACCGAAACAGGATCTCATGTAATAAGAAATACAGCTGAAAATTTTGCACAGTTAACCCTTGAACTTGGAGGGAAATCGCCAGTTATAGTATTTGAGGACGCAGATATAGAGAATGCATTAAATAATATTACGACTGCTATCTTTTCCGGAAATGGCTGCAGCTGCATTGCTGGTTCAGTATTGATTCTGCATGATAAAATTTATGATGAATTTCTTCACCAATTAAAAAATAGAGCTGAGAGTATTAAATTGGGTTCCCCGCTTGAAGCGGAAACTCAAATGGGACCGTTAAATAATCTCAAACAAGTAGAGTTCATCGAAAAAAACATTGAGTTATCTATTAAACAAGGAGCTAAAATATTGTGTGGTGGCAAGCGGCAAAATAGTTGTTACTTCCCCCCGACAATTATTGAATGTCCAGATAAATCAATCAATACAGCCAATACAGAACTTTTTGGACCAGTTCTCTCTGTGATTAGATTTAGTTCTGAGGAAGAAGCCATAAATATAGCAAACGATAATCGCTATGGCCTTTCATCAGGTGTATTCAGTGAAAATAAAGAAATATGTGAGAGAGTAAGTAAAAAGATTGAAGCTGGTATTTGTTTTACAAATTGTTATAGGTTTATTTCATATGCTGCAAGTTTTGGCGGTAGAAAAAATAGTGGCTATGGAAGAGAGAGCGGAGCTGAAGCAATAAGTGATATGCAATTAAGAAAAACTATCTGGACCTCAACTGCAAGAGTAACAGAAGATCCATTTAAGATCAGATAAGTACTTTTATTATGTCTAGTAAACTTGAACATGATATCTCAAAACTTAGTTATTTATTCAATCAAATAAAAGAACCAATAGTTTGTGTTAAATGCTCAGCTGAATTAACTCAAGGCCTAACAGATGCAAAATCTATTCAAGATTATTCGAGAATCGATGTAGGTTTTACCGATCGAGGGCTTCAAATTTGGTGTCAAAGGCATCAATTAAATATTTGTCATATTAATTTTGAAGGAAAAATGCCTGAAGCAGATTTCAGGTGCTTAGAAAAAAAGAATAAATAAATGAAATATATTTTTTGGGATTTAGAGACATCAACATTGAACGCAGCCTATGGATCCATTGTTCAGGCAGCTGCTATATGCACGGATGAAGACTTTAATATCATTGACCAATTTGATTTGAGAGGTCGAATGAAGAGGGAATATCCTGTTCCTTCAGCAAAGGCTTTGTTAGTAAATGGTGTTTCCATTGATCAATTAAAGAATCATGAAAATTCAAACTTTAGTTTAATTGCTCAAATACAAAGTAAATTATTATCTTGGGGTGAGTGCCTTTTCATAGGATATAATTCAATTTCATTTGATGACATGCACCTAAGGCAATCTCTTTACCAATCAGCACTTCCACCTTACATCACAAATACGAATGGCAATAAAAGAGGAGACGCAATGAAACTACTTCATTCTGCAGCAGCAGTTTATCCAAACGCTTTTGTGAGACCGCTTGATGATAATACTGGTAAAATTACTTTTAGATTAGAAAAGTTTGCTGCAGCTAATGGTATAGAACATTCAAAGGCCCATGATGCTCTATCAGATGTTGAAGCAACATTGGGTGTTTGCAAGCTTATAAAAGATCGATGCAACGATGTGTGGGAAAGTTCATTAAAAACTGCATCAAAACAAGACCTCTATAAATATGTTGATCAAGAAAAAGTATTTTGTGCGAGTAGATTCTTTAGAGGAAAAGAATATACACACGGCCTTGCCTACATTACTAAGGATCCTTCATATGAAAATCATGTTTACTGTTTTGATTTGTCAATCGACCCAGATTATGTTTTTGATTTAGATAGGGCAGAGCTTAAGAAAATGTTTAAGGGTAAGAATAAGTGTTTTCATATGATCAAAGCAAATGAACAGCCGATTTTATTAGATGAAGATTACCTCTTTAGGTCAGAAGATTATAAAGATCTTTCACCCGAAATCGTAAATGAGCGAATGAAAAAAATAAGAGGTAACAAAAATTTTATAGAAAAATTTACTAACCTTCTTTTAGACAAAGGTGAAGATAGAGAACTTACTCAGGACCAAACTGAAAAACCTGTTGAAGAGCAAATTTATAATGGTTTTCCTAGTTCAAAAGACAATTATTTGATGTCTGATTTTCATGCCGCTGAGTGGGATAAGAAGTATGAAATTGCCCAAAAAATAACTGACAATCGCTCAAAGGAATTTGCAAAAAGAGTAATTTACAATGAAAAACCTGAGTTTTTACCAGAACAAGAAGTTAAGAATCGCGATAAAATAATAGCTGAGAAAGTGCTTTCAATGGACAAATGTTCATGGAATACAATTCCAGGAGCGATGAGTGAAATTGATGATCTAAGAGAAAGTGAAGATGAAATTAATATGGATCGTTTGGAAGAAATTGATACTTATATTCAAGAACTGGATACATATCATAGGGAAAAGTTAGATGGATAATTTAATAGGTCTTATTTTATTTATTTGCGGTCTAATCATTGGTGCAGCAATTACTTATTTTTTATTACAACGGAAAAAATCAGATGATGACAATGATAAAAGTCTATCTGATGTAAAAGAAATGGTTAAAGACCTCAGTAATCAAATTTCTCAAAAAGAAGGAAAAGATGAAGAGCGCTATGATTTGATTAATAAGCTTACAGCAGCATTTACGGGAGGCACAAAGAATCAAGGAATTGCAGGAGAGATTTTATTATTGAATATTTTACAGCAGTCAGGTTTTAGAGAAGGTAAAGATTTTGAAGTACAGAAGAAATATGATGATGAAATTGATGGAGAGTTCAAAAAAAAATATCCAGACATTATTTTACATTTACCTGATGATAGAGATTTAGTTATTGACTCAAAAATATCACTGAGTGCATGGCAAGATTATTGTAAGGCAGATGATGAAACTACTAAGATTGATGCACACAAAAGACATATTCAATCAATACGAACACATATTAAGAAGCTAAGTGAAGCAAATTATCAAAAAATTTATGAGATCAAAACACTTGATGCTGTGGTGATGTTTATGCCTTACGAAAGTGCTTTTGATTCAATGTTGGATAAAGTTGAAGAGGTAATTCTTGAAGCTAATAAATTTAAAATTATTTTAGCAAGCCCTTCAACATTGATCTCAATACTGAAAATAATTGATAACATGTGGTCGATTAATGAGAGAAACAGGAATGCTGATTCTATTGCAAGCACTGCATTAGAAATTTATGCGCAAGTTGAAAAAGTTTATAATGCCTTCGAAAATGCTGGACATGAACTTAATAAATCCATGGGTTCAATTGAGACAGCTAAATCAAGATTGAGGGATGGAAAGGGGAGCTTGGTATCCAGAGTTAAGAAAATGCTCAAATTAGGTGGTTTGAAACCAGATAAGGAAATTCCTGACTTTGAAGAAAATGAAGTTACTAAAATAAAAAAAATTAAGTAAATTCAATAGTTTAATAACGTTTTTAGCGGCCTTTAACCTTGACTTTAGGCCTCTCCGTACTTACATTACAACCAACTTAAGAAAGGAACTACTATGGCTACGAAAAATATTACAGACGCAACTTTTGAGGAAGAAGTTTTAAAATCTGATAAACCAGTTGTACTTGATTTTTGGGCGCCTTGGTGCGGTCCTTGTAAAATGATTGGTCCATCTTTAGAAGAAATCTCAGATGAAATGGCTGATAAGATTACTGTTGCTAAAGTTAACATTGATGAGAATCCAGAAACGCCAACTAAATATGGTGTAAGAGGGATCCCAACAATGCTTGTATTTAAAAATGGTGAAGCTGCAGCAACTAAAGTTGGAGCTGTATCAAAGACAGCTATTGTTGAGTGGATTGAAGACTCAATCGCTTAATTAACTTCTAAAACTTTTCCAGCAAGATAGAGTGAACCGCAAATTAATATGCGCGTATTCTCATTTGCTTCATTAACACTTTTTACTGCTTCAGAAATTGAACTTGAAACTGCAATTTCGGCACATTGATCTTTAAGTTTATTTTTGAGTTCTTTTGCTGGGATTGCATTTTCCTCACTCGGAATCGTTATTGTTGTAATTGAGAAGCAATCGCTAAATTGTCTGATATAGGCTATAGGATCTTTTGTATTAATCATACCAATAATAATGCATAATTTTTTTTCTGGTAAATTCTTGAGTGTCTTGTTCAAATTAAATGCAGCATCAACATTATGTGATCCATCTAAGTAAAGTTCATTTGATGGTTTCATTTTTGAACATAACTTACCGTCCTCAATTTTTTGCATTCGGCCAGGAAAATAAATAGATTTATATTTTTGTTCTTTTAAGAATTCTCTTACTTCTATGTTTGGCAACTGAGATATTGCAGCAATTGCAAGCCCAATATTTTTCTTTTGAAATTCATTTTGATCATCAAAATTAGAAAATTCTAATATACCTGTATTATCTTCATAAATGAGGGCGCCATTTTGTTCCGTTATGTTCCAGTGTATTCCATGAGCAAAAACAGGAGCTTCATTATGCTCTGCTTGATTCATCAACATCTCTTTTGCTTCCGGAAAGGGTTGATACCCAATAATTGCTGGAGTCTTTGGTTTAATAATACCAGATTTTTCAAATGCAATTTTCTCAATACTACTTCCCAGAAAATCCTGGTGATCGTAAGATATTGAGGAAATTATTGAGATTAATGGGTCTATTACATTACTGCTATCAAGTCTTCCGCCAAGCCCTACCTCTAGCAGAGTATAGTCAGTATGTGATTTTGATGCCGCCTCAAAAAATGCCCCAGAAGTACTTTCAAAAAATGTTATTTCTGAACCTTCATTTATGTTTTTAATTTTGTTTAAAAGATTAAATAAGTCTTCATTTGTTATTTGTTTATCATTTAATTCAAAACGTTCATTAAATCTGACCAGATGAGGAGATATATAGGCATTGGTAGACTTATTATTGTACCTGAGTATTTCTTGAATAAATCTTAGTGTAGAATATTTCCCATTAGTACCTGCTATATGCAATATGTTGTTAATTTTGTTTTGTGGATTTCCTAACTTATTTAAAAGTATTTTAATTCGATCTAAAGAAAGATCGATTTTCTTAGGGTGTAGTTTTAATAATTCTTCTAAAAGATTATCGATTTGAACATTAGAGATACTCAACTAAGCAACTCGTTTTAATAACAGTGAAATAATTTGAGATAATTTATCTTTTAAATCTTTTCTATGTACTACTTGATCTATAAATCCATGATCAAGCAAATATTCAGATCTCTGGAAACCATCAGGAAGAGTTTCGCCTACAGTATTTGATATAACTCTGGGTCCTGCAAAACAAATCAGTGCATTCGGTTCAGCCAATGTAACTGATCCAAGCGATCCAAACGAAGCAGTTACCCCGCCACTTGTTGGATTAGTATTTACTACAATGTAAGGTAATTTAGCGTCCTTAACCATTTGACAGGCAATGGTTGTCTTTGGAAGAGACTGAAGTGAGTGTTGATTTTCATCCATTCTTGCTCCACCTGAACAGGTAAAAACAATTAATGGTGTATGATTTGTTACTGAATGCTCTGCAGCTTTTATCATAGCCTCTGCTGCGGAAGCCCCAACGGAGCCCCCCATGAAATGAAAATTCTGAGCGGCAATTGTTACATTCAAATTATCTATTTTGCCAAATCCGATCAAAAAGCAATCATCCATATCTGTTTTAGAGCGAGCCTCATTGAACCTTTCTTTGTAAGTTTTGAGAGCTTTGAAATTTAATGGGTCACTAAAACCTGAGGGATATTTTATTTCCTCAAAAACTCCACCATCAAAGAGACCTTTAAACCTATTACGGGGATGAATTTGTAAATGCTCATCGCAATTGGGACATACAAATAATGTTGACTCCAGATCACTTGAATAAAGCATAGTTTGGCACTGTGGACATTTAATCCAGGAATTCTCTGCGATATCTAAACTTTTCTTCTTACGTGGAAAGACTTTTGATATAGTTCTGGTAAGCCAATTCATGATTTCAATTTAATTGTAAGTTTTTTAACCATTGCACCAATATTGGCAGCTGGATTCTGTCCCTCATTCACTGACTTAGATATTTCCCTGCATAAAGCAGATCCTACAACACAAGCGTCAGTGTCTTTAAAGTCTGCAATTGTTTCTTCAGTAATACCGAATCCAATAATACATTTTTTTTTAGGTGCTATTGTCTTAATTAAATTAAATCTGTCCTTGATTTCAGTTGGACTCACTTTTAATTTTTGCCCGGTGGTAGATAACATAGAAATATAATAAACAACATCATGAGCATCGTTCAAAATCAATTTTAGCCTCTCCTCATTTGTTGTAGGACAAAGTAGTTGAATGAAATCTATATTATTTTTTTTACATTTAGCAGCAAAATTAAGATTAAGAGGCCATGGCCAATCAACACAAATAATTCCTGCCACCTTGCTCTCTACACACTTGCTTAAAAAATTATCTTCACCGTATGACATTATTTTATTTTGATAGGTCATTATGATTACATTCGTATCAAATTCCTTTCTTAATGTTTTAATTATATCAAATACATCGTCTGTTTTTATACCATTAGAAAGAGCTCTGTATGTACCATCTTGAATTGCACCTCCATCACCAATGTTTGCACCATGGCCCAAGCCACATTCAATAATATCAGCTCCTGATCGGGCTATTTCCCTGAAAATTTCAAGAGAAGTTTCTTTGTTTGGATCTCCTCCAACTGTATAAGTCAAGAAAGCTGCATTATTTTGATTAAAAGCATTTAATAACGGTGAGTTAGTCATATCTTATATCCTAAACGTTCAGCTATTATTCTAGAATCTTTTGCTGAGTCTCCGCATGAGTCGACTACTATGACTGTGTCCTTACTTAAAGATGGAGCAATTTTTATTGCTTCAGCAAAGGCATGAGAAGGCTCTAATGAAGGACTTACAAAACCTTCCATTCTGCTAACCAATTGAAAAGCATCAATTGCTTCTTCATCAGATGCCGATGTATACCTAGCTCTTCCAGTTTCTTTAAGAAAACAGTGCAGAGGAGAAACACCTGGATAGTCTAATCCCGCGCTAATAGATGCTGTTTCTTCAATCTCTCCCTGATTATCTTGAATTACATATTGTGTTGCCCCGTGAAGAACTCCTAAAGGAGAATTGTTAGTAAGAGGGGCTGCATGCATTGAAGACCCTTCAGGCCCACCAGCTTCTACTCCAATTAATTCCACATTATCATGATCTATCCATTCATTCCAAAACCCAGCCGCAGAGGATCCTCCTCCAACACAGTTAATCAGTTTCATATCTTTAGGTACATCTCCAAACTCATCAATCACCTGTTGTTTCATTTCCCGAGAAATTTGTGCTGTAGACCATGCGCAGATTTTTACGAATATTGTTGGTCCAACCGTACTGCCTACGCACATGTGCGCCTGCTCGTTTTCACTAGTCCACCATCTCATACATTCTGAAACAGCATCCACAAGTGTTTGAGATCCTGAATCAACAGGAATAACTTCCGCACCATAACTTCTCATTGAAAATACATTAATAGATTGCCGTTCGATATCTTTAGAGCCCATAAATATTTTACATTTCAAATTGAATTTTGCAGCAGCCATACTCAACATCTTCCCTGCATAACCCGCACCTGTATCTCCACCAATATAAGTTTTTCCTAATCTCTTACAGATGAGGCTATGAACTACGGCGTTATATGCTTTATGTGCTCCACCTGTAGCTTTTGAAACAAGCTTGCAATAAATTTGTGCTCCACCAAGGTGTTTAGTAAGGTTTTCTAGTTTTATGAAAGGAGTTGGAGCTCCTATAAAGTTTTTAAAATAAAAATCTCTCTCAGCAATGAAGGTTTCGTCATTTCTCAGTTTCTCAAACTCTTTAGTTAATTCCTCAATTGGGTGATTTAAACTTTCTGCAATCTGATTTCCACCAAACTTTCCTCCCCAGTAACCGTTTTCATCATGCTGATCAATAAGTGGAATGCCCTTTTGTAATTCGATCATATAATATTTTTTGCTTTATCAATAAATTCGGTAATTAATTGTTTATCTTTTATACCCTCTGAATCCTCAACACCAGAACTAACATCAAAATAACTAGTCTTTTTAAGGTTTATAGCTGAGATTATATTGTCTTTATTAAGTCCTCCTGAAAGAAAAAAGTTCTTAGTTATTGATAAATTCTCAATTATCTTCCAATCAAATCTATGGCCAGTCCCACCTTGAATATTAGCTTGAGGAGGTGAATCAAGTAAGAAATACTCTACAAATGGTTCATATTTAACTAATTCATCTAAGTCATTAGAGGAAGAAATTCCAAAGGCTTTAATAATCTTAAAACCAAACTTTAATTTTATTCTTTCGACCATTTCAAGAGTTTCGTGACCATGTAGTTGAATATATTGAAAACCAATTTTCAATAAATCATCTAATAAATTATCATCTGGATTAACTGTAACGGCAACAGGTATGGTTTGATCTTTTATTTTATATAAAATTTCCTTGCAATTCTCAACAGTAATGTTTCTGTGGGATTTTTCATAAAAAATAAACCCTATAAAGCTTGCACCAGCATCAATTGCATGCTGTGCAATTTCTTTATTTTTAACACCACAAATTTTAATTTTAAGATCACTCACGTAATTTCTGAATAAATATTTTCAGCTGCTTTAGCAGGATCTTTTGCATCTGTTATTGGCCTGCCTACAACTAAAATATCGGCCCCAGCGACAATTGCTTCCTTTGCTGAAAGTGTTCTTTTTTGATCATTTGATGCATTCTTTTTGCCTCTAATTCCTGGGGAAATTATCTCTAGATTACTTCCATGAGTATTTTTTACTTCTGAAATTTCAAGAGGACTGCAAACAATTCCATCCATGCCACAATTGACCGCAAGTTGAGTTAGTTGTTTCACATTCTCATTGACTGATTTTTCAATACCAATCTCTGAAATGAGCTTATCATTAAAGCTGGTCAGCATAGTTACACCAATCAATTTAGTTATACTATTAAGTTCATTTTTTGTATTTACACACTCAATAAGCATTTCTGAACCCCCTGAAAGATGCAAAGTAGTATAATTTGGTTCAAACTGTAAAATATTACTAAGCGCTTGTTTTACTGTATTAGGAATATCATATAATTTTAAATCTATGAAAATTGGAATTTCAAATTTTTTTATTTTTTCCAGTCCTAAAAGGCCACACGAAGTAAAAAATTCTAACCCTAATTTAATTCCCCCTACATGAGGAGAAATTTGTTCAACTAATTCTACTGCCTTATCAATATCACTTGTATCGATAGCGCAAAAAATAGGATTATTAGTCAAAATAAAATTATAGGTTATTCACCTTCCTCTTGTGAAACAGAGGTATTGTTTTTTGAATTTAATTTTAATCTTAATTCTTTTCCAGTTTTAAATCTTGGAATAAACTTTTCGTCTACTTGAACAGCTTCCCCGGTTCTTGGATTTCTTCCCGTTCTTTCTTTCCTGTGTTGAACTGAAAATGCTCCAAAACCTCTTAATTCTACTCTTTTACCTTCAGCTAAGGAATGTGTGATTTCATTAAATATCGTATTAACTATTCTTTCTACGTCTCTAACAAATAAATGAGGATTAGCTTCAGTAATATTTTGTATAAGTTTAGATTTAATTAAGCCCATACCACAATTATATGATATTGAGACTTATTGTAAATAATTGAATGTAAAGAATATTTAGTCTTCTTTTTTGTCTCTACCAAGTGCTTTTCCTAAGATCGCTCCTAGGCTGGCTCCACTGTCCTTTGAACCGTACTTTTCCATAGCTTCGCGTTCTGTAGTTTCCTCCATCATGCGCACAGATAAACTAATTTTATAACTAGCTTGATCTATATTTGTGATTGCGGCGTCTAACTTATCGTTTTTTGCCCATCTTTCAGGACGTGCATCAGACTTTCGAAGAGCCAATTCACTTCTTTTAATTGTTGATAATGGGCCATTTTCCCCGACACGCACTTTTAATCCGAAATCGCCTGTTTCTATTACATTACAGGTGACTATATCTCCCTTTACTTTACCTTCTAATTCATCGAATGGATTGCCGTCAACTTCTCTAACAGAGAGAGATACTTTATCATTATCGTTGGTAATGATTTTTGCTTTAATTTTATCGCCTACATTATATTTTTTAATTTCTTCTTTAGGATCCATATCCCATGATAGATCTTTATTAAATATTGCACCGTCAATTTCACCTTCAAGATTACAGAATATAATATTGTCCTTAATGCTTGTAATATTTGTTTCAACTATGCTCCCAATGGGATTGGACTCATTGAATTTCTTCCATGGGTTTGGTGATAATTGCTTAATGCCAAGGCTTAATCTTCTTTTTTCGTGGTCAATTTCTAAGATCTGACAATCAACAGCTTGCGATCTAGCATAAAGATTTCCTGGTTTAGAATTTTGCCTCTGACTCCATGTCAGCATATCTTTATGACAAAGGCCTTCTACTCCATTCTCTATTTCAATAAAAATTCCATAATCAGTGACATTGGTTACAACACCTTTTACTTTATCGTCAACATTAAATTTCTCCTTAACCTGAAGCCATGGATCATCTTCAAGTTGCTTCATTCCAACAGAAACACGATTCTTTTCTGGATCAACTTTTATAATCTTTACTTTTACTTGCTGGTCTATTTTAAGAACTTCTGATGGATGGCCAATTCTTTTATAAGTAATATCACTGCTATGAAGTAATGAATCATATCCTCCCAGGTCAACGAAAGCTCCATAATCTGTTATCGCTTTTATCTTGCCTTCAACTACATCTTCAAGTTTTAGCTGCAAGAAACGCTCTTCTCTGACTTCTTTATGCATTTCTTCTAAAACAGCCCTGCGACTTACAACAATATTATTTCTCTTTAAATCCATCTTTAGTATTTTAAACTTTTGTGGAATATCAAGTAAGTGACTCACATCTCTTACAGGTCTTGTATCAATTTGACTACCAGGCAAAAAAGCTGTGACTCCAATTTCACACGATAATCCGCCTTTAACTTTTCCAGTAATAACTCCCTCAACTAACTCACCTGCTTCAAAGGACTTCTCTATTTCAGCCCAGATTTCTTTTGATTTTGCTTTAGAGCGTGAAAGAATACATTCGCCATTATGGTTCTCAATTTTGTCTAAATAAACATCAATTTCATCGCCAACAGAGAGTTCTTTCTGATCCTTTCGAAATGCAAATTCACGTTTCGAAATTCTACCTTCAACTTTTGCTCCTATATCAACTATAACAGCATCATCTTCAATTTCAGAAATAGTTCCTTTAATTATAGTGCCTTCTTTTAATTTTGAATTACTGATTGACTCTGCGAGAATTGAATCAAACTCTGTCGTTTGATTATTATCTATGGACTCTTGATTCATATGGTTTTAGTTTTTAATATTATTTGTTTTATTGCGTTAAAAGCCTGTTCTATATCAATATAACTGGTATCTAGCAATACCGAATTTGCAGCTGGCATTAGAGGGGCAATTTCTCTTGTCATATCCTTTTGATCACGAACGTTTATTTCCCTAAAAATCTTACTATAGCTTACATTTTTACCATTTTTTCTGAGCTGATCGTATCTTCTTTTGGCCCTCACCTCCGATGCTGCCCAGAGAAAAATCTTATAATCTGCTTTTGGAAAGATAATTGTACCAATATCTCTACCCTCAATAATCGCAAATTTAATGTTGTCCCCGTACTTTTTTGGGAAACTCCTTTGGAACGAAATTAGTTTATTTCTTACCTGTTTCTTCGCTGATATTATTGAGGATACTTTATCTACTTCACTAGAGTAAAGCTCTGCAGAGCTTAAACTGCCTGAATCGATTGAGGTAATAGATCTTAAAATTTCTTCAGTATTATTCAAATTGATTTTTCGTTTGATGATTTCTAGTGCCAATGCTCGATATAGCTTGCCACTAAATAATACAGGTGCTTTGAATTTTTTTGAGATTTTCTTAGCCAATGTTGACTTTCCAACAGAGGCGGGCCCATCAATTGCAATTATTTTTGCCATTAATGGGTAGATAACTTTTTTAAATGTTTCTTAAAATCAGGATAACTTATTGAAATGCAGGACTCATCATCAATAATTAGTTTATTTTTATAGAGTAGACTTAAGATTGCAAACGACATAGCAATTCTATGGTCACCGTATGTTTTTATTTTTTTTTGATCAATAACCTGTAATTCGTTTGATCCTTTGATAGATATATCGTCCTTCTTAGAAATAACTTTAAAGCCTATCTTAGATAAATTCTTTGTTATACTTTTTATTCGATCACTTTCTTTATGTCTAAGTTCTGACAATCCCTTCATAACTGTAACACCTTTTGCTTGTGATGCGGCAATGGAGAGTATTGGATACTCGTCTATTAAATAGGGAGATGAGGATGCTTTTACTTCAATTGCATTTAGTAAGCTATATGATACTTGAATGTTACCAACATCTTCGCCAGATATTGTTTTAGTTTTTTTTACTTTTATCTTACCTCCCATCTTCTTAAGGACATCGATGAAAGCAGTTCTAGATTTGTTTAGTGCTATATTTTTAAGAGTAATCATAGATTTTGGAATTATAAGGGCTCCCACAATAAAAAAAGCTGCACTTGATGGATCACTTGCAACTATAATATCTCTTGGCTTTATTTCATAAGGACCATTAAGTTCAATTGAAGTTGAACTTTTGCTTAATATTTTCTTTTTGAAGTTTATTTTAAGATAACGCATTAGTCTTTCAGTATGATCGCGTGTATTTCTTTTTTCAATTATTCTTGTCTTCCCTCTCAGGTTGAGAGCTGCCAGTATAATAGCAGATTTAACCTGGGCTGATGCTTTTTGCATAACATGCTCCATAGGAATTAGATTTATGTCACCATTTATATGGAGCGGTAAAAAATCTTTTTTAGTAAGTTTTATTTCCGCACCCATTTTTTCAAGAAATATTGATAGTCTTGACATTGAACGTTTGCTTAGCGAATTATCACCTATAAATGTACAGTTTATAGGATTTGATGAAACTGCTCCCATCATCAAACGTGAGGTTGTACCGCTATTGCCACAATCAAGTACTTGCGATGGTTGAAGATAGCCCCCAGTTCCATTGCCGTATACAGTCCATTGCGTTTTTTCCTTAACAATCTTTATACCCAACTCTTTTAGAATATTTAGAGTTCGCATAACATCATCTGACTCTAGTAAATTTGAAATTTTTACTTTCCCCGTAGAAAGTGAGGCAAAAATTAGTGCTCTATGTGAAATAGACTTATCGCCAGATATTTTGATTGAACCTTTTAATTTCAGCACTTTTGTATTGTCAATTTAATAAGTTAGGATATTCTTTGATAATACTGTATATTTTTTTAAATTGTCAAAATTTTAACCAATAAATTATTAAGAGATAAAATATGCCAAAACCAGAGTTTGGAAAAAAAGTAATTTGTAACAATTGTGAAGTTAAATTTTATGATCTTAATCGAAAACCCGCTATTTGTCCGCATTGTGGCACCGAATATGTGGACCCTTTAAATGAGACAATATCAACTACAGCTAAACAAGTATTTATCGATGATGTTGATACAGTTGCTGATAATAACTTAGTAGGAAGCGATGCAACAGAGTCGATAGCTGATGTAGCTGAAATAGATATAGAAGATGAAATAGATGAAGATACAATTAGCCTTGAAGACACTGAAGCTGACAATGAGGTTATTACTAGTGACGTTGATATTGATTTGGATAATGGCGAAACTGATGAAGGAATTGATCACAACTAAATATGGGGCTGTAGCTCAGCTGGGAGAGCATCAGCATGGCATGTTGAGGGTCACCGGTTCGATCCCGGTCAGCTCCACCATTAGAACTTGAACGTATCACCCAAATAAAATTTTCTTGCTTCTTTGCTACCGAGAATTTTTTCGCTTGTTCCATGTGCGATAATCTCTCCACTGAAGAGTAGGTAGCTATAATCGCTAATATCTAATACTTCTCTTACTTGGTGATCCGTGATTATAACAGATATGCCTTTCGTCTTTAGCCTATTGATTTCAGACTTGATATCATTTATCGAAATAGGGTCTAATGCAGAAAATGGCTCATCAAACAGCACATAAGAAGGGTTAGTTCCAAGTAGTCTTGCACATTCACATTTTCGCCTTTCGCCGCCTGATAACTGATGAGGCATCGCATTTCGTAAATGAGTTAAATTAAATTCAGCCAATAACTCCTCAAGTCTATTTATTCTTTGATCTAAGTTGAGATTGGTTGTTTCTAATATTGCCATTATGTTGTTTTCAACACTTAAACCCCTAAATATACTTGGTTGTTGTGGAAGATAACCAAGTCCTGCTTTAGCTCTTTTCCACATTGGAAGTGTTGTAATATTATTATTGTTTAATTTTATTTCGCCACTATCACAACTAATAAGACCCATAATACAATATAAAGCTGTACTTTTTCCTGCCCCATTTGGACCAAGTAAACCTATTACTTTTCCTTTTTCAACTTTCATTGAAATATTTCTTACGATCTGCTTCCCTGAAAGCGATTTTCTTAAGTTATTAACTTCAAGTCCAGGATTTGAGGAAACTAATTTAGGTTTTTTAATCATTATATTTTTAATCTTCGTTGATTATTAATGCTTCTACTCTTTTATTTGAGTCACTACTCATAATACTTGATGAATTTTCTAGATCCACAATTATTTTATCACATAGAATGGTACTCTGATTTTGAAAAACTTCAACTTCACCAAAAACAAATAATTTATTCTGAATGGGATCATACCGCACTTTATCACCATTAATGGATAATTCTTCTCTTATTATTTTTATATTACCATGAGCATTGATTTCCTTAATTTCATTTTCATCTTTGTTTGAGGTCACAATTAATTCGTCTGACCAAATTTCTAAATTATCTTCTACTGCATATACGTTTCCTGAAAAAATTGAAATATGCTTTGCTCTTATGATTTCTAATTTATCAGATATTATTTTTATTTGTTTAGCGTTAGCTGAATTTACAAATAAAATGAATAAGAAAGTAACAAAAAAATTTTTAAACATAAATTAATCTACACTATAGAAAGTACTCACATTACCTTTGTAGGTAATATGATTAAAATTACTTTTTATTTTTGACTCATCGGCAGTTATAATACTGCTGCCTCTAAAATGTTTTACATTTTTTTTGAATTCGACTAAATCATCATTGATATAAAACAGTGCACTATCAGACTGGAACCTATCTTCTTCATCAGTATAGAAGTTAATATCACCTTTAAGCTCTATTAAATTTTCTACTTGGTCAAAGTTACCCTTTTTAGCATTTAAATATATCCAAATACCAGAATCAGTTCTTAGTTTGCCCTCGACAATAAATAACTCCAAATGATCTTCTTTTTGAATACCTTTCTCAGCTTTGATTTCATAAAGTCTATTATCAAGCCCTTTTTCAGAAAATTTTGGTTTGTCTATTTCAATTTCAAGGTTCTCATAGGAAAAAATCTTAGACTGAAATAAAATTAATATAAATAAAAAGAAAATAGATAATTTAAAAATGTTCTTAATTAACATATCGAATGCAGTCATGGATATGGATAATACCTATCGGTTTTTTTTCTTTTAAATTGTTTACTACAAATAAACATGTAATTTTATTTGCATTCATTTTTTGCAGCACATTAATAACTAGTTCTTCTTTGCATATTAGCATCGGTTTAGAGGACATAATTTCTTTTACATTTACATCTAATAAGGCTTTTTTAATGTGTCTTCTTAAATCTCCATCGGTAATTATTCCTATCAGTTTATTTTCTTTATTTTTTACCGCTACATGACCAAATGATTTTTTTGTCATTTCAACAATGACAGACTTCATTGAAGAATTTTCACGAACAATTGGCATTTTTTTCCCAGTATGCATTATATCTTCAACCTGAAGCATATTAGCACCTAAAGCACCTCCAGGATGTATAATTTTGTAGTCTTTAAGCTTGAAATTCTTTACCTTCATTAGAGATACACAGATTGCGTCGCCTAAGATTAATGACATGGTGGTTGAAGTAGTAGGTGCCAACCCTATTGAACATGCTTCTTTTGAATTCGGAATTAATAATGGAATATTACATAATTTATAGAGAGTACTTTTTGTATTGGATGTGATCCCTATAACAAAAACTCTATTTTTTTTTGCAAAATCTAACAAAGCTCTAATTTCCTCACTCTTACCAGAATTAGATATAATTATTATGGCATCATTTTTAGTAATTATTCCTAAATCACCATGACTCATATCTGTTGGAGAGCAATATTGAGAAAGTGTACCAGTTGAACTCATAGTGCTTGAAATTTTACTTGCAATATGACCAGATTTTCCAACACCTGTGATTATTACCTTCCCCTTAATTTTTGATAGTTTGCTGATTACTTTGACAAAATCTGAATTGATTGTCTTAAAAAGTTTTTTAGCCCCAGATATTTCTGTTTCTATAACTGATTTTCCGTAACTTTTAATCCTATTTGCGCTCATATATAGTATCAATTGGAATGAGAAAAAATATCATTTTCCCAACCTCTTAAATCAAGTTCAACTCTAATTGGTAGAAACTTTATGCATGACTCGACAAGTTGCTCTCTATTCTGCCTTTTGAGAATCTCATCTAGTTTAATTTTTATATCATGCAAGTGCATTACATCAGTTGCTGCATAATTGATTTGTTCTTTGGTTAAATCAGGATTTGACCAGTCGCTTGATTGCTGTTTTTTTGAAATATCAATGTTTAGGAGTTCTTTACATAAATCTTTATATCCATGACCTTGTGAGTATGTTCGGGCAATTTTTGAACTTAGCTTTGTGCAGTAAACACTTTTAATCATAACATCTAAGTCATGCTTAATTGCCGCTAAATCATGTCTTGCATAATGAAAAATGAATGTCTTATTGCTACTCAGAAGCTTTTTAAGATTGGGAGCATCAAATTTTTTATCAATAAATTGAACTAAATGACAATCACCTTGTCCGTCATATAGTTGTATTAGACATAATGGATCTCTATCAGGTTGCAAACCCATCATTTCACAATCAGCAGCTATAAGATCTGAAAATTCAATATCATCTGACAAATCGTTTTTATGTAAAATTGTTTGCATTGTATGAAAATTAACTTATTTCAGAGAAGTACATAAGGTATATTTATCAAATATGAAGCAAAAAAGAATTACTTTAGTTGGAGGTTCTGGTTTTTTAGCCAAATATTGCATTTCAGAATTACTAAAACTCGGGCATAAATTAAAAGTTATATGCAGAAATACCCATCTTGCTGGGCATTTAAGAATGATGGGTTCCATTGATCAACTAGATATAATTAAGGGAAATATTAACTTAAAACACACTATTGAACCTCATATAATTGGATCTGATATTGTCATTAATTTTGTAGGTATACTTAATGAATCTTCAGGTGATCAGACTTTTAATAATTGCCATGCAGTTGGACCAAAAAACATTGCAGAAATATGCTCTGAACACAAAATCGAACGTTTAATTCACTTTTCATCTATAGGCGCTGATGTTGATAGCGATGCAAAATACCAAGTATCTAAAGGAATAGGTGAAAAGAATATTTTAGATAATTTTTCGCCTGCAACAATAATTAGGCCATCGATTGTTTTTGGGCCTGGCGATGGATTTTTCACCTTGCAGTCAAAATTGGTAAAGCTCCTTCCAATCATTCCCTTGTTTAGCAATAACAAGTTTCAATGCGTTTATGTTAAGGATATAGCCGAGGGGCTGATCAAGCTTTTAGAAGATAACGAAGCAGCAGGAAAGATTTATGAATTTGGAGGACCTGAAGTTATGACGCTTAAAGAAATTTATCAATTAATTTTAAACACATTAAAAATTAAAAGAATTATTCTTCCTCTGCCTCTATCTTTTGCAAATGCTACTGCGTTATTAATGAAATTATCACCATCTCCTATGATTACATTTGATCAAGTCAAGATGTTAAAGAAAGACAACATAGTATCTGATACTCCATACAATCTCAGTTCGTTAGGAATAACTGCAAAATCATCAAGAGATATCATAAGTAATTATATTTCTTAATTTCTAAAGATAAATTAAGATAAGTGTTCCTATAACAATTCGGTAGATAACAAATGGTTTCATAGTATTTTTTTTCAACCATTTAAGTAAATAGTCTATTGAAATATAAGCCACAAAAAATGAGGTCAAAAATCCAAAAAAGCTATAAGAAATATTAGTACTTGTTGGTGACTCTATGAGTTTAAGAATTGGTATGGCAGAAGAAATTAAAATTACTGGAATTGATAGTAAAATAGAAAGCTTTGCAGCTTCAATTCTATTTAAACCAATTATCCTTGAACCTGAATACACAACTCCCGCTCTACTTGCCCCTGGTATAATCGCCAGTATTTGGAAAAGTCCAATAATGAGGGCATTTTTTATTGATAATCTTTCAATGCCTTTAGTGTTGGCATTAGTGTAACTATCAGAATAATAGAGAAGAAGTCCAAAAATTATTGTTGCTAGTCCAACAATTTTTATATTCCTTAAAATGTCAGCATAGCCTGTAAGAAAAAGTAAGCCTCCAACAATCACAACAGGTAAAATTGCAACAATGAGACAGAAAGCTAAATTTTTCTCATCCTTACTTAATTTGACGCTGAATGGTAAAAGCAAAAAAACTAATATTTTAATATCATTTTTAAAATAGATGATGACAGCCAAAAGAGAGCCCAAATGCAGGCTTACATCCAACATCAGACTTTCGGGAATACTCATTATTTCAGCGGCAATTAATAAATGTCCTGAACTTGAAATAGGCAAAAACTCAGTAATACCCTGAATAATTCCTAATAGTAGTATTGGTAAAAAAGCCATAAGAATTAAAAAAATACTGTTTTACGCCATTTAGGCAAGAAAAACTTAAACTGTGTCATACTATATGACTATTATTATATATTTTAAATGTTATAAAATTTCATATAAATGTGAGAAATTCAAATATGTCATATATTGTGACATATAAAAAACGTTATGCTTAAATTTATTAATTTAAATCAAGAATACCCTGAAAAAAGGTCCTCAGAAAATAGAAAAAAAGATTTTGGGGAGATTTACGAGAACTTTATAAAGAACAGCGCTAAAGAGCAGTCAAGTCGTTGTTCTCAGTGCGGGGTTCCTTATTGCACCGTCCATTGTCCCTTGCATAATCATATTCCTGATTGGCTTAAGCTTGCGGCGGAGGACCGACTTGAAGAGGCTTTTCAAATATCTTCGAGCACAAATAATATGCCGGAGATATGTGGAAGAATTTGCCCTCAAGATCGACTATGTGAAGGAAACTGTGTTATTGAACAATCAGGTCATGGTTCAGTCACTATTGGTTCAGTTGAAAAATATTTAACTGACAATGCGTTCGAAAAGGGATGGATTAAACCGATCAAAGTTCCTGAGTACTTAGAAAAAGAAAATAGCATTGGTATCATTGGTGCGGGTCCCGCAGGTCTTGCCGCCGCTGAGGAATTAAGAAAAAGGGGTTACAAAATTGATGTGTATGATCGCTATGACCGCGCTGGAGGTTTGCTGATTTATGGAATTCCGAATTTTAAACTTGAAAAAGATATTGTTCAAAGAAGAATGAAATATCTCGAGGAGTCAAATATTAAGATTCATTTAAACACTGAAATTGGAAAAGATATTCAATTTTCGGATCTTCAAAAAAAACATGATGCTGTATTAATTGCAACAGGAGTTTATAAAGCGAAAGAAATTTCTCTAGAAGGTGATGCATCCAAAGTTGTTTCTGCTCTAGATTTTCTTATTGCGTCAAACCGAAAAGGCTTGGGAGATAATGTAGAGGCTTTTGATAATGGATTACTCAACGCCAAAGGTAAGAATGTAGTTGTGATTGGTGGCGGGGATACAGCTATGGACTGTGTAAGGACAGCAATTAGACAGGAAGCAAAATCTGTTAAATGTCTATATCGAAGAGATAAGGAGAACATGCCTGGCTCGGCGAGAGAAGTTAACAATGCTGAGGAAGAAGGCGTAGAATTTTTATGGCAATCTCTTCCGAAAAAAATTGAAAGTGATAATAGCGGTAACCTCTTAAACTGTATAAAAATGAAGTTAAGTGAACCTGACTCTGATGGTAGAAGAACACCTCAGGAAATTGCAGGTTCTGATTTTGAATTAGAGTCGGATTTAGTAATTGCCGCTTTAGGTTTTTCTCCTGAAAATTTGCCAAGAATGTTTGAAGTTGAAGAACTTCCAGTCACTAAATGGGGTACGGTTCGTGTAGGATTTAATACCATGATGACCAGTCTTGAG
Organism: uncultured Pelagibacteraceae bacterium; assembly: GCA_902517885.1. Taxonomy (GTDB): domain Bacteria; phylum Pseudomonadota; class Alphaproteobacteria; order Pelagibacterales; family AG-422-B15; genus CACNXQ01. The sequence goes on along the minus strand of CABYDZ010000003.1, from coordinate 16,225 downwards.
GGTGTATTTGCTGCAGGCGATATTGTCAGAGGAGCTTCTTTAGTAGTTTGGGGAATCAGAGATGGACGAGATGTAGCAAATTCTATTCATGACTATATTGAAGAAAAAAATAATGCAAAAAATATTAATACTAAAGCCTCATGACAATTGAATTAAAAAGATATTTAAAAAATAAAAAAAATCTTGAGGATGCCTTTTTATATAATCCGGGACATGAACATGACTCTTGCGGCGTAGGCTTTGTAGCATCTACAGATGGCGAACAAAGACGTGAAGTTGTCCAAGGTGGCATTGATGCCCTTAAGGCTGTATGGCATCGAGGTGCTGTTGATGCCGACGGAAAAACTGGTGACGGAGCAGGCATACTTACTCAGATTCCTTATAATTTTTTTGACGATGAGATAGCTAAGACAGGCCATGAAAAAAGAGATGAACCTCTCGGTATTGGCATGATGTTTCTTCCAAGGAATGATTATGCCGCACTCGAAAAATGTAGAACAATTATTGAGTCCGAACTGCTAGATCATGGTTATTACATCTATGGTTGGAGACAGGTTCCAATAAATAACAGTGTAATTGGGGAAAAAGCAAACTCTACTCGTCCTGAGATTGAACAGGTCATGTTCGTAAATAACACAGAAAGAGATAAAGACTTTGATTTTGCAAAAGAGTTGTATCTTGTGAGAAGAAGACTTGAAAAAAGAATAGCTAAGCAACAAATTAATGGTTTCTATGTTTGCTCATTAAGTTTCGAGTCAATTATCTACAAAGGACTTTTCTTAGCCGAACAACTATCAATTTTTTATCCTGACTTAGCGAATGAAGAATTTATTTCATCTTTTGCTGTATTTCATCAAAGGTACTCAACAAATACTTTTCCGTCTTGGGGTTTAGCTCAGCCCTTTAGACTGCTAGCTCATAACGGTGAAATTAATACAATATCAGGAAATACTAACTGGATGAGGAATCACCAAACAAGAATTACCACTGAAATTTTTGGAGATGACAGTGAGCAAGTTAAGCCAATTATTGAAAAAAACGTTTCAGACTCATCGGCCTTAGACGCGGCTTTTGAGCTTTATGTGAGAGCGGGAAGATCAGTTCCTCTTGTAAAAACTCTTTTGATACCGGAAGCCTGGTCAAAAAGAAGCGAGCTTATGCCAATTGAGCATAGAAATATGTATGAATTTTCAAACGCTATTGTTGAACCTTGGGATGGTCCTGCTGCAATAGCAGCAGTTGATGGAAATTGGATCGTTGGAGGTATGGACAGAAATGGATTACGGCCAATGAGATACTCAATTTCCAGAGATAATCTTATATATGTAGGTTCTGAAACAGGGATGGTGACAGTTGATGAATCTAAAATAATAGAAAAAGGTAAACTAGGACCAGGTGAAATTATCGGTATCAATCTTAAAGAAGGTAAAATATTTAGAGATCATGAAATGAAGGAACGATTAGCATCTGAAGCGCCATATGAAGAGTATGTCAAAAAAATAATACGATTAGATAAACGAGTTAAAATTTCTAAAGAATCAACGGTTACTGATCAAGCCAAGTTAAGAAAGAAAATGATTGCTGCTGGGTATACAATGGAGGAACTTGAACTCATCCTGCACCCAATGGTTTCGGATGCGAAAGAATCTACTGGCAGCATGGGCGATGATACGCCAATAGCGGTATTGTCGGATAAGTACAGACCATTGTCACACTTTTTTAGACAAAAATTTAGCCAAGTTACAAATCCTCCCATCGACAGCCTAAGAGAGCAAAGTAGAATGAGTTTAAAAACGAGATTTGGAAATCTTCAGGATATTTTGAATCCAAATCCATATGAAGAAAATGTTTTTGTAATAGATAGTCCATTTATTACTAATGGCTTTTTTAAAAAAATTTCATCACGTGGTCAACAGACAACAACAAATATTGATTGTACTGTAGAAAAAAAGTCATTTGATTTAAAAAAAGAAATTAAGCGTATTCAGTTAGAAGCTGAAACTGCAGTACTAAGTGGAAAATCTCACATAGTCTTATCAGATATTAATGCCGATGAAGAAAAAATTGCATTACCATTAATTCTCATTACTGCTGCAGTTCATACAGATCTTACTCGAAAAGGAATAAGATCATTTGTCTCGTTACATGTCAGATCTTCAGAATGCATTGATACTCATTACTTCGCTGTATTAATTGGCGTTGGGGCAACAACTGTAAATCCTTATTTGGCGCAAGACTGTATCTATGAGAGGCACCAGAAAGGGTTATTTGGTGACATGTCCTATGAAGAGTGTGTTGATCGATATAAAAAAGCCATTGACCAAGGACTCCTAAAAGTAATGTCGAAGCTGGGTATATCCGTTATTAGTGCGTATAGAGGTGGTTTTAATTTTGAAGCAGTTGGTCTTAGCCGTTCTACGGTAAATGAATATTTCCTTGGTGTGCAAAGCCGAATGTCGGGAATAGGCCTTACTGGAATTGAGAAAAAACTTATTGAATTACATGATTACGCTTATTCAGATACCGTTCAAACACTTCCTATAGGTGGAATATATCGATATCGAAGTGGAGGAGAAACACATGCTTATGAAGGTAAATTAATACACCTTCTTCAAACATCAGTGGCCGAGGACTCTTATGATATGTATAAAAAGTACTCAAGCTCAATGGGGAATTTTGCGCCAATCAATATAAGAGACCTTCTTGAGTTTAAAGAAGCAGAAAATGGTTTAGATCTTTCTGAAGTTGAGTCCATTACATCAATTAGAAAAAGGTTTGGAACAGGAAGCATGTCCCATGGCGCTTTGTCAAAAGAAGCCCATGAAACACTCGCGATTGCAATGAATAGAATTGGAGGAGCGTCTTGCTCTGGTGAAGGCGGTGAGTCAATTGAACGATCATATCCACTTGAGAACGGGGATAGTGCAAATTCAAGAGTTAAACAAGTAGCCTCTGCAAGGTTTGGGGTGACTACAGAATATCTTAACAATTGTGAAGAAATTGAAATTAAGATTGCACAAGGGGCAAAGCCTGGTGAGGGAGGTCAATTACCAGGTTTTAAAGTCACAGCGGAAATTGCTAAATTAAGACATTCAACTCAAGGAGTAACATTAATTAGTCCTCCTCCACACCATGATATCTACTCTATTGAAGATCTTGCACAACTTATTTATGACTTGAAACAAGTAAACCCTAATGCAAGAGTATGTGTAAAATTAGTTGCTTCTTCTGGCATAGGAACAATTGCTGCGGGTGTTGCTAAGGCAAAAGCAGATGTAATTCTTATTTCTGGTCACAATGGGGGCACTGGAGCGAGCCCACAAACAAGCATTAAATATGCAGGCATTCCCTGGGAAATGGGCCTGACCGAAGTAAATCAGGTTCTGACATTAAATGGCTTGCGTCAGAACGTAGTACTCCGAACAGATGGTGGAATTAAGACTGGTCGAGATGTGGTAATCGCTGCGATGATGGGAGCTGAAGAGTTTGGAGTTGGCACAACATCTTTAGTGGCTATGGGATGTATTATGGTCAGGCAATGTCATTCAAACACATGCCCAGTAGGTGTTTGTACGCAAGATGATGATTTGAGAGCGAGATTTTCAGGTAGCCCAGAAAAAGTGGTTAATCTATTTAGCTTTATAGCAGAAGAGGTCAGAGAAATTTTAGCTGACTTAGGCGTGAAAAGTTTAAATGATGTTATTGGAAGAACAGATTTATTGTATCAAATATCAAGGGGATCAACTCATTTAGATGATTTAGATTTGAATTCACTTTTAATTCAAGCCGAGAAGGATCCAGATGTTGAGTACTTCAATCACTCTACAATTAATGACGTAGGATCTACTCTTGATGAAAAAATTATTCAAGATGCCTCGAAATTTTTACAGACCGGACAGAAAACTGAATTAAATTATCCAATTAAAAATACCGATAGAGCGGTAGGTACTAGATTATCATCAACTATTTACCGAACATTCAAAAACACTGAAGTTAATAAGGAGCACTTGACTATCAATCTCACAGGATCAGCTGGACAATCACTTGGCGCTTTTGGAATTAAAGGATTAAAAATAAACCTCTTTGGGGATTCAAACGACTATGTTGGAAAAGGTTTATCAGGAGCTACAATTTCAATTAGGCCTCACAAAAAAAGTTCTTTAATTAGTAACGAAAATACAATCATTGGAAATACTGTACTGTATGGCGCAACGTCTGGTGAATTATATGCCGCTGGTGAGGCGGGTGAAAGGTTTGCTGTTAGAAACTCAGGTGCAACAACTGTAGTGGAAGGATGTGGTTCAAATGGATGCGAATACATGACTGGTGGTAATGTTGTAATACTAGGAAAAACAGGAGACAATTTTGGGGCCGGAATGACTGGTGGCATGGCATTTATATATGATGAGGATCAAAATTTCAATTTAAGAGTAAATCCAGACACTTTAATCTTTGATACAATTTCCTCAGATTATTGGACAAATGAGCTTTACCAAATTATTCTTAATCACCATCAAAATACATTAAGTTTGCATGCCAAAAATATATTAGATAACTGGGAAACAGAAAAATTAAAATTCATTCACGTATGTCCGAAAGAGATAGCCAACATATTAGTTCAACCTCTGGGTTTCGAAAAAAAATTGAAGCTGGTCAATTAATTACAGAGAGCAATTATAAAAAACTTGATCAAATAATTAAAGAAAATGGTTTTGATGTTTTTGGAGTTATACCAGTAAGCTCTAAATTAGATTTTAAAAAACAGCTTAATGAATTTTTAGATAGCAACCATCATGGTGATATGAAATGGATGTCTGAAAGATCACATCTGAGATCTAATCCAAAATCACTTTGGGACAAAGCAAAATCAATAATAGTACTTGGAGTAAATTATCATTTTAATTGCAATTCACTTGAGCTTTTATCAAATAAGGAAAAAGGAATTGTATCAGTATATTCAAGAAATAACGACTATCATAAAATTATCAAAAAAAACTTAAAACATTTATCAGTACAAATTTCAGATTTGTATGATTGTGATTATAAATACTTCATTGATACAGCGCCAGTAATGGAAAAACCTATAGGTATGTTAGGAGGAATTGGTTGGCAAGGAAAGCACACAAATCTAGTTTCAAAAGACTTTGGATCATGGCTGTTCCTCTCAACAATATTTGTCGATAAAGAAATTGTATTTTCAGAACCTGAGGTAAATCATTGTGGCTCCTGTTCGGATTGTATAGACATATGTCCTACTGGGGCAATAATTGAACCTTATAAGCTAGATGCAAGAAAATGTATTTCCTATCTCACCATCGAACATAAAGGTAAAATAGATAAAAATTTGAGGTCTCTAATAGGAAATAGAATTTATGGATGTGATGACTGTTTAGCTGTATGCCCGTGGAATAAATTTGCCAAATTATCCAATGAAAAAAATTTTCATCCTAAAGCAGAACTAATAGAACCTGATCTCAAATCCTTTATCAAACTTGATGATACACAATTTAGAGAGAAATTTAGTGGATCAAGTATAAAAAGGATTGGAAGGCATCGATTTATTAGAAATGTATTGATTGCGGTGGGAAATAGTAAAAATAAGGTTTTTATTGAGGATGTAAAAGACCTTCTTCATGATGAGTCAAGCTTAGTTAGGTCAATGGCCGTGTGGGCTCTTAAACAAATAGCAGATACTCATGATTTCAATAATTTCAGAAAAGAGCATATATCTTTAGAGGTAGATAAAGATGTTAAAGCAGAATGGTTAGATTAGCATCATGATCTTTATCTATGGATATGGTTATACTTCTCAACATTTGTGTAAGATATTAATTAGTAACAAGATAATTGCAACTTCTCGGAATTGTGAAAAGAAAAAATCAATCAATGATAATATTGAACTTATTGCACCGAGTGAAACAAATTTAATAATAAAGGAATACAGTGATAAAATAACCCATCTATTGATTTCAGTCCCACCCAGTGATGATGGGGATCTGTTTTTAAATAATTTCAATAAAGATTTACAATCTCTTAAAAATTTAAAGTGGGTTGGATATTTATCAGCTACAAGTGTGTATGGAGATCATAAAGGTGAATTCGTAAGTGAGAACTCTGAACTTCTTACAAAGTCCACTAGAGGTATCAATAGAAAATTTGCAGAAGATCAATGGATTGATATTTCAAATAAATATAATCTTCCTCTTCATATATTCAGGATTGCAGGCATATATGGACCGCAAAGAAGCATTATAGATAGAATGAGTTCAGGAAATTTTATTAATGTAATTAAAGATAATCATTTTTTTTCGAGAATTTATATTGATGACTTAGTACATATAATTAATGCTTCAATGAATAAACCAAATCCCATAAGAATTTACAATGTTGCTGATGATCTACCATCATCTTTAAATGATGTTGTCAGATATATATCTGAGAAAACAGGAATAATAATTGATCGAGAAGTGCAATACTCAGAATTAAGTGAAGATGAAAAAAGAGAAAGTTTCTTCACTGAAAATAAAAAGGTTAATAATAAACTTATAAAGGAGGAATTAGGCGTAATATTAAAGTACCCAACATATATTGAGGGCTATAATAAAATTATTAATTGTTAATTTCTTAAATTCCAGAATTTGTTTCAACTTGTAAACGGCTTATTGCGATACCAATCACGACTAAAATAACCCCAATTAATAGTGAAAATTTCAAAGGCTCATTCATCAAGGCCCACCCGTAGAATATTCCAAAAACAGGTATTAAATAAGCAACTTGCATCATGAATGTGGTGCCTGCAGAGCGAATTAAAACTTGCCTTAAGCTAAAAGCTAAACCCGTAGGAATAATTCCTAAATAAATCACGGCAGTTATTGCTGCAGTGTTTACTTCATAACTCATTGGCTGTGCATAAATGAACATAAACGGAATAAGCCATATGCTTCCCCACGCTAGCGTATTCATTGTTACCATGTCAGATGGCAAGTCCGAGACTTTTCTGATAATTAAATTCGATATCACATATGAACAACCTGCAAGATATATAGCAAGGGCACCAATGAAACTTGACATATCTGTAACAAAAACCTGCACACCTACAGCAAATACGACTCCTGAAAAGCCTATAATCGTTCCAATTGTTTTTCTCAAATTGAGTTTTTCATCTTCAGTAAAGTAGTGTGCGAGTACAAGAGCTAAGAAAGGATTAGCAGACATGATTATCACTCCAATATTACTTGGCAGCGACATAAGCCCATATGGAATTAATGTAAATGGTATTGCTGCATTAAATAATCCTATGATTGCATAAGTAAATGAATTTTTTTGAAAGAGTTCTAAATTTCCTGAACGAAAAAGAACAGCCAATAATAATATTAAAGCACCGATAAACGTTCTAAAAAAACCAACTTCAATTGGGTTAAACATTAAATTACAAAATTTTATTGCAACAAATGATGCGCCCCACACAGCACCAAGAAAGATTAGAAGAAAATAATTATTTAATGTGGAATTCACAGAGCTAACTCTGTGATTGTTTGGAATAATATTTTTAGATCCTGATCTCTAGACAAACTATGATCACCATCTTCAATTATTTTCAGTTGTTTATTTTCACTTTCGATCTTATTAATAATTTTTTCAGAAGTCTCAAAACTTACAACTTGGTCTAGTCGTCCATGAAGCAATCTTATAGGACACTTTATTTTAATTGGCTCGTGTAATATCATATTCTTCTTGCCGTCTTCTAAGAATTTATAAGTTATCGTATAATCTTCCGAATATTTGTCCCAATTGATAATGATTTTTCCATTTTTTTTAATCTGAGTTTTTTGTTCTTTACTCAACCTATTCCACTCTCCAACGACAAAGTCAGGAGCCGATGCGATGCCTATTAATCCATTGATCGTTACGGGATTTCTCTTAGCTACTATTAGAGAAATCCAACCCCCCATACTTGATCCAACAATTATATTAATTTTTGATCTACATAAATTGAAAATCTCATGAGCTTCCTCCGACCACTTGCTAATACCCCCATCTTCAAACTCACCTGCTGACGATCCATGACCTGAATAATCGAATCTTATGAAATTTAAATTATTTGTTTTACACCATGCACTTAAAGCAGTTGCTTTTGTTCCAGTCATACTAGAGCTGTAGCCTCCAAAAAAAAATATGGAGATCTCTGAATTCTGATTCTCATGCAAATATGCAATTTGATCGTTTAGAGATGATTTATGATATTTTATTTTATTGAGCATAATGATTTACTATTAAGCATTTAACTATTAGAAATACTATATGCAATCAAAAATTTGTGTATTGCAAGTTATACCTAATCTTGACGTTAGTGGGGCTTCACAAGGTTGTGTAGATGTTGCAAATTATTTGACAGAAAAAAATTATAATTCCTACATTGCAACAAATTCAGGACAAAATATAAAGAAAGTTAGTGAACATGAAACTAAAGTTATAAAAGTTCCCGTACATTCAAAGAACCCTTTAATCATAATTTTGAATATCTTTAGGCTTGCAAGGATTATTAAATTATTTGGTATAAATATCCTTCATGTGCGAAGTAGGGCGCCTGCATGGAGTTCGTATTTTGCTTGTTTAATGACGCGCACTAAATATGTTTCTACTTTTCATGGAACCTATAATTTTAATAATGCTTTGAAAAAGTATTATAATTCAGTCATGCTAATGACTGATGGCACAATTGCGATTTCCAAATTTATATATAACGAGATCAAGACCAAATATCAAAAAATGCCAAAAGTAATTAAAATAATTCCGAGAGGCATTGACTTAGAATTTTTCAATGTAGCATCTATAGATCAACAAATCAAAAATGACATTTTAAAAGAGTTAAAAATAAATAAAGATGCTATCAAAATAATGTTGCCTGGGAGAATGACAGAATGGAAAGGTCATTTACTATTACTAAAAGCGTTTGAGCAAGTAAGCCAACAAACTGAGAAAAAACTTGAATTATTAATGGTAGGGCCTGACGACAATACTTCACTTAAAAAAAGATTAACGACTTTTGTTCATGAAAAAGATATTGAAGGTAATGTGCATTTTATCAGTGCAAGAAATGATATTAATAACTTTTACAGCATTGCAGATATAGTTGTCTCACCATCTACAGATCCCGAGGCTTTTGGTAGAATTTCTGTTGAAGCGCAAGCAATGGGCAAATTTGTTATAGCCTCTAATCATGGGGGCTCAACTGAAACTATTATTAATAATGAAACAGGTTACTTATTTAATAACGCCGATGAGAATGATTTATCTGCTAAAATATTAAAAGCAATTAATGAAGATAAACACTGCTCAGAAACAGTTAGACAGGCATGCATAACGAATGTTCAAAAAAATTATTCAGATAAAAAAATGTGTGACTCAACTTTAAATTTTTATAATGAAATAATCGGATAAATGACCAACAAAATTTTAGTGATAAAACATGGATCATTTGGTGATATTATACAAATTAATGGTTGCCTGAGAGATATACGAGAAAGTTATATTGATAATGAAATTTATATTCTTACTACACCTGCGTTTAGATCTTATTTTGAAAGATGTCCCTACATTGATAGAGTTATAGTTGATGAAAGAAAATCTAGGTGGAATATTTTTTATTTACTAAAGATTAAAAATGTAATTATAAACTTAAAATTTCAAAAAATATTTGATTTACAAAATTCACGTAGAACAGAGTTCTATAGAAAATATTTATTGAATTCGATTGAATGGATTTCTTCAAGAACAATATTAAATCCAAATGAAAGAAAAGAAGAGTTTGATAAAAAAAGTATACTTGAGAGATTTAATATTCAATTATCTAGGGCTAATGTGAATGTACAATTTACACATAAACCTCAAGTTACATGGATGATTGATCAAGAATTTGCTATACCCTCATCAATAAAGAAAAATTATATTACACTTTTTCCATTTTGCTCCCTTAAGCATCGTCAGAAATTATGGCCTCATTACCAGGATTTAATTACTAAATTAAAAATAAAATATCCAGACATCGATATCATTATTGTTCCAGGGCCAGGAGAATATGAAAAAGCAAGAAATTATGACGTCAAAATATTAATGAATAATAAAGATCATACAAATTTCTTTCAATTATCGAAGATATTGGCTGGCTCAAAATATGTAATCTCAAATGATACTGGACCTGCACACCTTGCGGCTCATTTGGGCTGTAAAGGCTTAGCTATATTTGGAAGCCATACATCTCCTGAGAAAGTAAGCATTCAGACAGATAATTTTCATAGTATTTCCAGTAAAAATTTACATGAACTCACACCTGACATGGTCATTGAGAAAATAGATTCTCATTTGTAGATAGATGATATATTAGTTATGTCCTTTATGGAAAATGAAGAAAAATTTATAGACACATTACGTCACGATACTGCCCATGTTCTTGCCATGGCTGTTCAAGAGTTATTCCCTGAAACACAAGTCACTATTGGACCTGTTATTGAGAATGGGTTCTACTATGACTTTGATCGCAAAGATCCTTTTACTGATAAAGACCTTAGTGTCATCGAAAAGAAGATGAAAGAAATTGTGAATAGAGATGTGAAGACGTCCTTTAAAGTAATGAAAAGAGAAGATGTAATTAAATTATTTTTAGATAAGGGTGAAAAATATAAAGTTGAAATTATTAAAGATTTGCCTGAAAGTGAAGAGTTAAAAGTATACTACCATGGTGATTGGTTTGATTTATGCAAAGGTCCACACTTAGAATCAACTGGAAAGATTGGTAAGGCTTTTAAATTAACAAAAGTCGCAGGAGCATATTGGAGGGGTGACTCTAATAATCCTATGCTGCAAAGAATATATGGAACGGCATGGGAAACTGAAGAAGAATTAAAAAACTACTTAATGCTTTTAGAGGAAGCTGAAAAAAGAGATCATAGAAAACTTGGTAAGCAACTTGATTTGTTTCATTTTCAAGAAGAAGCTCCAGGGTCTGTTTTCTGGCATGCAAAAGGATGGACCTTATTCAGAACATTAATCGATTACATGAGGCATCGCCAAGAGGAAGCTGGTTATGAAGAGATTAATACTCCTGATATTATGGACAAATCTCTATGGGAACTTTCAGGACATTTAGAAAAATTTGGTGACAACATGTTCACCACTGAAGCAAGGGAAGATAGAGTTTATGCATTAAAGCCAATGAATTGTCCAGGATGTGTTCAAGTATATAAGCAGGGATTGAAAAGTTATCGAGATTTGCCATTAAGAGTTGCAGAATTTGGTAAAGTGCACAGATATGAACCATCTGGAGCCCTGCATGGTTTGATGCGAGTTAGAGCATTTACCCAGGATGATGCTCATATATTTTGTACTGAGGATCAAATTACTGAAGAAAGCAAAAAAGTTTGCGACCTTGTTCTCAGTATTTATAAAGATTTTGGATTTGATAAAGTTTCAATTAAATTTTCTGATAGACCTGAGAAAAGAGTTGGCAGTGATGCAATATGGGATAAGTCCGAAGAAGCTCTTCGACAAGCCATGGAAGCTACAGGATTAGAATATTCATTGAATCCAGGTGAAGGGGCGTTTTACGGTCCAAAGCTTGAATTCATTCTTAAAGATGCAATAGGTCGAGAATGGCAATGTGGTACTTTGCAAGTTGATTTGAATATGCCTGAAAGATTAGGTGGGCATTTTATTGCTGAGGATGGACAAAAATATAATCCAGTAATGCTGCACAGAGCACTCTTTGGATCATTAGAGCGTTTCACAGGAATATTAATAGAACATTATGCTGGTGCTCTCCCACTATGGCTTTCACCAGTACAAGCGGTAGTTACACCAATAACTACTGAAATAAATGAATACGGTGAAGAAGTTTATGAAAGTTTAAAAAACGCGGGAATAAGGGTTGAAAAAGATCTACGTAACGAAAAAATTAGTTATAAAATTAGAGAGAATTCACTTAAAAAAATTCCATTTCAATTAATTCTTGGAAAGAAGGAAATTGAAGAACGTTCTATAACAATGAGAGCATTTGGAAGCGATAAGCAAGAAAAAATAAAGTTTGAAAATTTAAATGATTTTTTTATAAAAAAATGTATGATGCCATCACAACAATAGATATAGGAGATTAAAATAGCACTTCAAAAGAAAAATAATAGATACAATCAATCTACTAAAGGCCCTAAATTCCGAATTAACGAATTCATAACCACTTCCACAGTTAGACTAATTGATGAAAAAGGTAACAACCTTGGAGTTGTTGATACCAATGAAGCTATTAAAAAAGCTGTAGAGGTAGGATTAGATCTTGTTGAAGTATCCCCACAAGTTGATCCGCCGGTATGCAAAATTCTAGATTTTGGAAAATTTAAATATGAGGCCCAAAAAAAAGCCAGTACTTCAAAGAAAAAACAAAAAGAAGTTACAATAAAAGAAATAAAAATGCGGCCAGGGATAGATGTTCATGATTATGATTTTAAAGTAAGAGCAGCACAAAAGTTTATTACTGCTGGCGATAAAGTAAAATTTACTATCAGGTTTAAAGGGCGTGAATTCGAGCATCACGATATTGCCGAGAATTTGATGGAAAGAATAAGGGAGACTATGGGATCAACCAGTAAAATTGAGCAAGAGCCCAAACTAGAAGGCAGGCAATTTACAATGATTTTTACTCCTAACTAGCCTATTTTTTCATATTCTCTTCAAATATAAAAACCTTTGATTTTTTCCTATCCAGGGGATATAACCCTGCTCATTCATTATGACAAAACTCAAAACAAAAAAGGGCGCTAATAAGAGGTTCAGAGTTACCGCATCTGGGAAAGTTAAATCTTACCAAAGTGGTAAAAAGCACGGCATGATTAAAAGGACTAATAAACAGATAAGGAATCAGAGAGGGTCAACTATTCTGTCTGATCAAGACGCCCGCATTGTTAAAAAGTTTTTACCGTACGCATAGATAGGTTTTTATTATGGCAAGAGTTAAAAGAGGAGTTACTGCACACGCAAGACATAAGAAGGTGATCAAGCAAGCTAAAGGCTACAGAGGTCGAAGAAAAAACACCTTTAAAGTAGCAAAGCAGGCAGTTGAAAAATCTCTACAATATGCATATCGTGATCGCAGAGCCAAAAAGAGAGACTTCAGGTCTCTATGGACTCAAAGAATAAATGCTGGGGCAAGAGAGTACGGTATATCGTACTCAGTTTTTATAAGTGGGTTGAAAAAATTGAATATCTCACTCGATAGAAAGATCCTAGCAGATTTAGCAATGAATGAACCATCGTCGTTTAAGCATTTAGCCGAACAAGTTCAATCTGCCGCTAAATAACTAGCTTATTATCTTTTACATAAATATATTCTTATTACAGAAAAAACTAAATCTGATATTGTTGTATTGTTATGGTTGATTTTACAAAACTAGAGCAAGAGATTACGAATTCTTTATCTAAAGTTGCAGATTTAGAAAGCTTGAATGAATGCCGTGTAAAATATCTTGGTAAAAAAGGAGAGATCTCTCTTTTAATGAAGGAGCTTACTAACCTCTCAAGCGAAGATAGAAAAAAACAAGCTGAAATACTAAATACTCTTAAAAATAAAACCTTGAGTCTTATAGAAGACAAGACAGAGGAACTAAACGATAAGAATTTAAATGAAAAACTATCCTCTGAGACACTCGATATAACATTGCCAGTATCAAGTTCTTCGGGATCAATTCACCCTATAACTCAAGTCATTGAGGAAGTAGTCACAATATTTGGCGACTTAGATTTTTATGTTGCAGAGGGGCCAGAAGTCGAAACGGACTATAATAATTTCACTGCGCTAAATACATCAGAACACCATCCGGCAAGGCAAATGCATGATACATTTTATGTAGAAACGCAAACAGACAATATGCAGAATGTGTTAAGAACGCATACATCGCCTGTACAAATCAGGAGCATGCTTGAGCATAAACCACCTATTAGACTGATTGCTCCTGGGAAAACATTTAGGTGCGATAATGACCAAACACATTCTCCTATGTTTCATCAAGTTGAGGGATTAGTAATCGACCAAGAAAGCAATATGAGTCATCTCAAGGGATGCCTTGAAATATTTCTTAAAACTTTTTTTGAAACAGATAAACTTAAAATGAGATTTCGACCAAGTCATTTTCCGTTCACAGAGCCGTCAGCAGAAGTTGATATAGGTTATACAAAAAAAGGGAATCAATTAGTTATTGGTGAAGGTGATGACTGGCTAGAAATATTAGGCTGTGGAATGGTACACCCAAAAGTTCTACAAAATGTAAATATTGATCCGAATAGTTTTCAAGGGTATGCCTTTGGCATGGGCATAGAACGCCTTGCAATGCTTAAGTACGGTATAAGCGATTTAAGGACTTTTTTTGAGTGCGATTTAAGATGGAATAAGCATTATGGCTTTTCTCCACTGAACTTTCCTTCTCTTATCAGGGACTTAAGCTAATGAAGTTCACTTACTCATGGCTAAAAGAGCATCTAGAAACAGAGCATCAATATAATGAAGTAGTTGATAAATTAACGGCAATTGGATTGGAAGTAGAGAGTGTTCAAGATACAGGCCTCGCTTATAAAGACTTTATTGTTGGCCAGGTTTTGGAAGAAGAAAAACACCCTAATGCAGATAAACTAAAATTATGCAAAGTAGATATCGGTAGAGAAAAAGTTGATGTAGTATGCGGAGCTCCCAATGTTACAAAAGGGATGAAAGTTGTTTATGCACCTGTTGGATCCGTCATTCCTGTAAATCAAATGAAAATAAAAGCAGCCAAGATTCGTGGCGTAGAGTCTTATGGAATGATGTGTTCAGAGTATGAGCTTGGAATTTCAAATGAGCACGACGGAATTATCAGTTTAGAGCAAGATATAGAGGTTGGCAGCTCATTTGCAGACTCGTCTGGAATGAATGATATTTTAATTGAAATAGGTATTACACCCAACCGTCAAGACTGTTTGGGTGTTTTGGGTATTGCACGGGATTTAGCTGCAGCAGGTGTTGGGAAGTTAAAGAACCGAGAGTTTAAGACAGAAAAAGGGTCGTTCGAGTCCCCAATTAAAATTGAAATACAAGATAATGATATGTGCCCAGCATTTGCAGGAAGCTATATAAAAAATGTAAAAAATGTAGCAAGTCCTGACTGGCTGCAGAAAAAATTAAAGTCAATTGGCTTAAGGCCCATTTCCGCTTTAGTCGATATTACAAATTATGTAATGTTTGACCAAAATAGACCATTGCATGTCTACGATGCTGATCAAGTTAAAGGAAAAATTATAGTTCGATCAGCTCTAGATGGTGAAAGCTTTAAAGCTTTAGACGAAAAGACCTATGATTTAAAAAAGGGTATGTGCACAATTTCAGATGAAGAAAAGGTTTTAGGTCTGGGAGGCATTATGGGTGGTGAAAGCACAGGGTGTAATTTTGATACCATTAATGTCCTTTTAGAGTCTGCACTTTTTGACAACGTAAATACTGCAAGAACAGGGAGAGATTTATCTATATTGAGCGATGCAAGATACAGATTTGAAAGAGGAATCGATCCAAGGTCAACTTTAGAGGGAATTCACTATGCAACTCAACTAATACTTGAAATATGTGGTGGTGAATGCAGTGAAATTGTATTAGCTGGAAAAATATCTGAAACACCTAATACAATTGATATTTCAGGTAAAAATATAGTTAAAAGATTGGGATTAGAGATCACAGATGATGAAATTATTTTAATTTTGAACTCTTTAGGCTTTGGTGCAAAGAAAAGTGGTGAGAATATTCACTGTACAATTCCATCATGGCGGCAGGATATCCACGGAGAAGCAGATATAAGTGAGGAAATTATTCGTATTAAAGGGTATGAAAATATTCCTACGTCAAACATTAGAGCTATCAGTAAGGTCAACAAAGATATACTAAATAGTACTCAAAAAATTATATCAAAGGCAAAGCATTTCATAGCGTCAGAGGGATATAATGAATTTATTACATTTTCTTTTTCAGATTCTAAGAAAAGTAGTTTTTTTGGCGAAGTTGAAAAATTAAAAATAATCAATCCGATATCAGAGGATTTAAATATATTAAGACCTAGCCTTATTCCCAACTTATTAGCATCAATTAAAAAAAATACAGCACGTGGAATTGATTCTTTGTCTATTTTTGAAGCTGGCGGTCAGTACAGTTCAACCACTCCTG
>CABYDZ010000002.1 GCA_902517885.1 uncultured Pelagibacteraceae bacterium | reverse complement strand
TCCTGTAATTACTGCAATCTTCATTTTACTATTTATTTTTTTTCTTTATATATATACCATCAAATATGTCTAAAAACGTAACATTTTGCTTTGATTTTGGAAGTCCCTACTCTTATTTGGCCTATAATAACTTAAGTGCTCTTAAAGATGCTGGAGCATCAGTTGAAATATTGCCTGTTTTACTTGGTGGTATTTTCAAGGCTACAGGAAACCAACCTCCTGCTTCAGTGCCAAAAAAAGGTGAATACATGTTTAAGGATATTACTCGTTGGTCAAAGAAGTTAGATATTCCATTCAAAATGAATCCTTACTTTCCAATTCTTACTGTTCCTCATATGAGAGGCGCAGTATTAGCACAAAAAGAAGGGCTTTTAGAAAAATACATGGAAACGATGTTTGAGTCTATTTGGGTGAAAGCAATGAATTTAAATGATCAAGAAATATTAACCCAAGTTGCAAACCAATCTGGAATTGATGCTAATGTATTTTCTGAGGGCATATCAAGTGATGAAACAAAAAACAAATTAAGGGAAAATACTGAGTTTGCTATTGGAAAAGGATCATTTGGTGTGCCTACATTCTATCTTGAAAATGAAATGTTTTGGGGCATAGACAGTATGAAATTTTTAATTGAAGATATTCAGAAATAAACTCAAATTTTAATCTTCTACTTCATTATAGTTTCGTGACCATATTGATGCTATGCCAGGCAAAAACCTGTTTAGATAAATTGCAATTTTTGAAATACTAAACATTGGAATGATATAAGTTTCCCTTTTATCTTTTCTTATTGCATTCAATATCATGTTAGCAGCATCTTCTGCTGACATTCCCTTAGTAGCATGACCTCTATCATTTTTTCCATATGTTGAGCCATCTTCAGTTAAGGCCTTAACCCCAACTTCTGTATCCACTAAACCCGGGGCGACAGTGTTCACTTTGATGTTGTGTTCATGCATTTCTGCCCGCAGAACATTCATGAAGCCATGCATTGCGTGCTTAGAAGATGCGTATACTCCTCTATTTTTTATTGCTAAAACGCCTAATAAACTTGTATTTGCGACTATTTGCCCAGACTTACGTTCAATCATTTTTGGCAGTACAGACTGTGTTAATTTAACGACAGACAAATAATTGAGTTTCATAACTTTTTCAAATACATCAAAATCTGTATCCTTTATAGATGACCATGCTGATACTCCTGCATTATTTATCAAAATATCGATTTGTTTAAACTGAGCATGAACTTTGTTTGATAGTTCATTTATATTATCTATATTCTCTAGATCACAAGGAAAAATATGCACATTGCTGTTGCCACATCTATTTTTGACCCTTTCTAGTTCGTCTTTTCGTCTAGCAGTAAGAATGAGGTTCGCATTTAGTTTTGAAAGATGTACGGCCAATGCCTCGCCTATTCCAGAAGAAGCTCCTGTAATCCATATCGTTTTATTATTAAAATAGCTCATTTAAAGTATAATTAAATCTTATGAATCTCAGACTAGCAAGAAATAAAGACTCAGAACAGATTATTAAATTAATCAGAAAATGTTTTAAAGACTATCAAAACTGCTTTCTCGATGTTGACAATGACTCACCAGAACTAAAGTATATTTACTCTTATTTCCGCAGACAAAGAGGGAAGTTTTGGGTTGTAGAAGATAAAAATAAAATTATTGGATGTATGGGTTATCTTCCGAGTAAAAAAAATGAAATTGAAATCCATAAACTATACATTGACCAAAAATTTAGAAGAAAAGGATTGGCAAAACATTTGGTTAAAAAAGTTGAAAATATTGCCGTGAGAGAGAATAAATCAAAAGTAATCTTGTGGACAGATACTAGGTTTAAGGAAGCTCATAAGATGTATTTAAAAATGGATTATGAAAAATCAAAGAAGACAAGAAGATTGTATGACATCAGTGATACTGTAGAATATAATTTCGTAAAAAACCTTACGTAGCCTTTTCTATTCCAAGCCTTCTTTCTGCAAGGTTGACAAAGATGACAATTATGAAATTTATCACCAAATAAATTGAACCAGCTACGAGAAATATTTCAACTGGAGCATAGGTTTTAGATATAATTGTTCTCGCTATTCCAGTTATTTCCATCAAGGTAACAATAGAAATGAGAGAACTTGCTTTAACCATTAAAATAAGTTCATTGCCATATGCTGGAAGCGCTTGTCTCACCGTAATTGGCAATGTAATTAGGATGAAAGTTTTTATCTGCGATAATCCAAGAGCTCCTGAAGCCTCAATATAATTCTTTGAAACGGATAATATTCCCCCACGAATTATTTCTGAAGAATATGCTCCTGTACTTATGGTTAGTGTGATAATTCCACACCAGTAAGGTTCTTTTAATATTGGCCATAGTATACTCTCTCTAATAACCTCAAATTGACTTAGTCCATAGTAAACAAAGTAAAGTTGTAACAGCAGAGGTGTGCCTCTTATGAGATATACAAAATAATAAGCGGGTAATGACATTAATCTATTTCCAGAAATTCTCATTAATGCAACTGCTACCGCAAGAAAAATACCTAATATTGTAGAGATTGAGACTACCTGCAAAGTAAGAGGGATTCCTTCAACTATTTTAAAGAATGACTCATACATTAGCTCAAATCTCATAAAGCCTCCTTAGCAACATAGCCTTTTGAGTATTTCTTTTCAGCGCTATCGAAAAAAATATTCGAAAGACGAGTTATCAGTAAATATAAGATTATCGCTGCAGTATAAAATATAAATGGTTCATGAGTTGAGCCAGCAGCAATACGTGACTGTCTCATAATTTCTACAAGACCTGTTACACTTATTAGTGCCGTATCTTTCAACGTGATTTGCCAAACGTTCCCTATGCCTGGCAATGCAATACGAGCAACTTGAGGAAAAATTATTTTTCCATATAAACTATATCCGCTGAGACCCAGCGTTTTACCAACCTCAAACTGTCCTTTAGGCACTGAGTTGACTGCTCCCCTTATGACCTCTGTCGAATATGCACCTGAGATTGCTCCAACAGCAATCGTACCAATTGTAAAAGCATTAAGTTCAATATAACCCATGTATCCAAATATCTTAGCTAGATACATAACGGCACTACTACCTCCAAAAAAAAGTAAATAGATTACTAATAGCTCAGGTATGCCTCTAATAATTGTTGTATAAACTGCTGCGATAGCTCTTAGAATGAAAAAATTAGATAGCTTGCATGCCGCGAAGACTATTCCTAGTGTTATTCCAAGTAATAATGATGATGAACTGACAAGAACCGTCATTACGGCACCCATGAGCATTTCGTCTCCCCATCCTGTTGGACCTAATGCAAAAACATCAAACATATATTTAGATAAAAAAAAACGGCTGCTTTAAGAAAACAGCCGTCTTTTTATATTATTGTTAACAAAATTATGGAGCCAAGTCTTTTCCAAACCATTGCATAGAAATTTTAGAAATAGTTCCATCAGCAGCTGCATCAGCAATAGCTTTATCAAACATTGCTTTTAAATCTGCATCACCTTGTCTGATTCCAGCTCCTACACCTTCACCGAGTAACCCTCCAAATACATTTGGACCAAAAGTTACTACATCTGAACCACCAGCTGTTTCCATAAATGCTTCAGCTGTACCAACGTCACATAACATTGCATCGATTCTACCAGCCGCTAAATCAAGGTTCATTTCATCTTGAGTTGGATAAACCTTCAGATTTGAATCAAGGTATTTATTTGCAAAATCCTCATGGATTGTTGCAACTGTAACACCAACATTCATGCCTTTCATTGCATTATTTAGAGCACTAATAGTTCCAGAAGTTGAATCCCCATCATCATCCAAATTCAAATTTTTTGCCGATGAAAACGTACTCAATGGCGAGCTATTTAATGCGAAAAATCTCGCTGGCTCAGTCATATAAGCTTTAGAAAAGCTTATTGTTTTTTTTCGCTCTTCAGTAACAGACATCCCAGCCATGATTACATCATACTTACCATTTACCAATGCAGGAATGATTCCATCCCAGTCTTGTTGTACAAATTCACATTCAGCGTTCATGCGAGCACATAAGTCTCTTGCAAGATCTAATTCAGCTCCAACTAGGTTGCCGTCTGAGTCTGTAAAGTTCCATGGTTCATAAGCACCCTCAGTGCCAATTTTTATTGTAGACCAGTGACCGTCAGCAAATGCAGCTGTCGATAAAGCTGATATCATTAGCCCTACCATTATTGATTTTAAATTTCTCACTTAAATACCTCCAAATTGTAATAATAGATTGCTAGGTTCTAATAAAAAAATGAAATGAGCAAGAAAAATGTTAGTTTTTCAGTATTATCTCTGCAGTCTGTTCCAAAGATAAATTATTATTGCAACAGATATAATCCCGACAACGCCCTCACTTCCAAGTCTGTTGAATAATCCAACTAAGTTATCAGTAATACCTTTACCTAAAAATGGAGATGAAGGGCCAAAAAGTACTTCCAAAATTATTGCTATAGCAATCAGTAATAGACCAAAGTCTATGATTTCTCTCAATATTTGCTTAATTCTGGATATCATTAGTTACCTTAAATTCACTTCCCTGCTAATGCAAGGAAGTGAAAGTTTAATTAGTCTCTGAACAACCAAAGAATAACACCAACTGCAATCAACCCGACTACACCTGCATTACCTAATTGGCTTACAAGAGAAACTATATTGCTGGCAATATTTCCTACAAATGGCAGACTACCACCACTTAATAGACCTATTACAATTCCCAGTGCTAATAATGAAAGCCCAAGACTCGTTAAGGCTTTTATTGCGTTTTGTGCGTTTCTAATCATAACTCCCCCTTATTTGTCATGTTATTAAATACTATATGTAGTATTTATACAGACTTTAACTTCAAAATATAGCTAAACAAGGTTCTTGTAATCTTTAAGATATTGATTTTACTTGATTATTCACATGCTATGAAAAATTGTGATATTTATACCACTCATTTTTAAGTGTATTTTAAATATTTGATTCTAAGTGATTTGGCTCAATAAATCCTGGCACATTTGCTCGATAGATAATTTCTCCGAAGATACGCCAAATATTTTCATATCAGGCCTTACAATAATATCTCCCAATGTCAAAACCTCTGTTAGATTTAGGTCTGAATCAATTTCTTGAATATTACATAGAAATTTAAAACCAAGTTCTTTTAATTTACTAACAGTATCATGTTCAAGGTGATCGAATATATTATTTTTCGAAATTATAGAAAAATTAAAACCTATGTTTTTATCCATATCTATAAGGGTATTATTTTTATCTCTTAAGTTTTTTGCTAAACGTTTTCCTGTATAGATATCGTGAGCTATAGAATTGTAAATGCCTGGCTCATTAATATCATCACTAAATTTACTCATCTTACCAAATGCCTGCTCTCTTGCTTCAGGTGCTATGGCTTCTTCAAGAGGAGTATTATTTTGAAGAGCAACAGAAATAGAATCGATTAGCTGTCCTAGCACAATAGAGGACTTGATTGTTTGCCTAATTTTTGCATTTCGTTCGACATTATAAGAATAAATAATCTTATCTTTAGCTTTGTAATTTGTTATTAAATTTATTTTCCAAATTAGGTTTACTAAATCTCTTATTCCACTATTTAAACTTTGTGCTGCATATGGCGGAATCTGATATGCAGCCTTGCCAATTAGAAAAATATTTTCCGTTTGAAAATTATATGCACACCTACCCTTAAACTCAAAAGTTGTTAAATATTCAATGTTGTACTGATGGGGAGTAAGCCAATTTGAGATTAAATCATGAACTTTACTTATTGAACACATATCCTCTTTTTTTTCTCCAGTTAATAGCTGAAATTGAAATCGGTATCGTATCTCAGAAAGTGCAATATATGATGTTGGTCTGATCGGATCGCATATCTGTCTAAAAACGTTTTCTAGATCATCTCTATTTTTAAGAGAAATATCTACTATAAGCCACTCTCTTGCGTAACCAAGGTCATCATAATTGATATTTAATTTTTTATTTACAAATTCATCACTTTCGTCTGAGCAAATCAAAAAAGGTGCTTCAACTTTGATTGTGCTATTAGCATTTTTGAGAGAATAAGAATTTGTACCACTCTCAAAATGAGAAATAAAAAAATTATCTAACACCTTTATATTTGGATCTTCACTGCAACTTTTAAGCATTTCTTCTTCAAGATCGCCTGGAATAAATGTCATTAAAGAAGGAAAGCTATTCTTTGCTTTAATGACAGGACTACGTTGCACAATAGTAGAGTCTGTAGTTACTAAATCAGTATATGTAGGCATATTGATTAAATCGTTAATCTTGGAATAAACTCCAATGCCGTCTAACAATCTTGCTGTTTCTTCATCAAACGAGATCTCTTTTAAGGCGTTTTCATTAATAGAGTTTTTTGAGATTAATAATGTTTTTAAATTAAATTTACTACACAGCAGTGCACAAATCTGCCCTAATAGCCCTGAGCCAACGATAACAGTGTCAAAACTCTCATTATTATTTACCAAGATCAACTCCTTGTTTAATGAAAATTGCTTGACTCTTACTTTCAATTTAGCTTGAATTCAAGGCAATATTTTTTCAAATTTATTGTCAGAAAACTATGGTTAAAATTGTAAATTCCTGGAATGAGTGGGATCCACTCAAACACATAATAGTTGGAAAAGCAGATAACTGTTGCATACCACCTGCCGAACCTGCAACTGATCCAAAGATACCTGAGGATAGTGATATGAAGGGAATGCATGGCCCCCGAAGTGAAGAATCTATACATAAGGCTAACTATCAACTGGATAATTTTTCAAATATTTTAGAAAAAAGAGGAATAAAAGTTGATCGACCTACTCCGCTTGACTTTAATCAAAAAATTTCGACACCCGACTGGGAAAATGGATCAATGTTTGGCTGCATGCCTCCTCGAGATGTTATTCTTACTCTTGGGAATGAAATGCTTGAAGCCACAATGTCCTATAGGTCGAGATGGTTTGAATATCTTTGTTACAGACCATTATTAGAAAAATATTACAATGAAGATCCAGATATGAGAATGGAAACTGCACCCAAACCAAGATTAACAGATAGTAGCTATCGAGAAAATTATTTAAATGATGAAATATCGTTAGATGAACGATTAGATATGGTTGCAAAAAGGGAATTCGTGACAACCGAAAAAGAAATACTATTTGATGCCGCAGATATTTTAAGAATGGGAAAAGATTTATTTGTACAACATGGGTTTACAACTAATTTAAAAGGAAGCAATTGGCTCAAGAGGCACTTCAAGGAACATAGAATTCATACCTTAAATTTTCCAGGTGATCCCTATCCTATTCACATAGATGCAACATTCACTCCTTTAAAACCAGGTCTCATAATTAATAACCCAACAAGGCGATTACCTGACGAGCAGAGAAAAATTTTTGAACAAAACGAATGGCAAATTATTGATGCTGCTCAGCCCGCACATAATGAACCACCTCCTTTATGCTATTCTAGCATTTGGTTGAGCATGAATGTTTTGGTTATAGATCCAAAAACTGTGTGTGTAGAAGAGAGTGAGGTCTATCAATGTGAACAAATTAGTAAATTAGGTTTTGAAGTTATTCCTATTCCTTTTAGAGATGCTTATCCGTTCGGTGGCGCACTTCACTGCGCAACCACAGATGTATATCGTGAAGGTCAAAAGGAAGATTACTTTCCAAAACAGTAAATTTTATATAAAGCTACCCTTTGTTAAAGTTGTATTATAATTAATATAACAATTAGTCAGTAACCCAAATCCAAACATCACGGCTAACATAGAACTTCCTCCATATGATATAAACGGCAAAGGTACTCCAACTACAGGTAAAAGTCCTGTCACCATGCCAATATTAACAAAAACATAAATAAAAAATACTGAACAAACTCCTAAAGATAAAAATTTACTAAATAAACTCTTTGACGTCAGTGCCATTCTGATAGCGATACCAATCAGTGCCATGTAAAGTAAAATCAAAATTATAGATCCAATAAATCCAAATTCTTCTCCAAACATTGTGAAAATAAAGTCTGTTTGCATTTCAGGGAGAAAGTTAAGATGGCTTTGAGTGCCTTCCATATATCCTTTACCAAAAATGCCTCCCGATCCTAAAGCAATCTTAGATTGAGTGATATGATAACCATTTCCAAGAGGATCCCTCTCTGGATTAAAAAAAGTGAAAACTCTGTCTTTTTGATATTCCTTTAAATACTGCCACAAGATTGGTAAAGATAGTATGAACCCTAAAATCCCAGAGATAAAATATTTATAATTAAGGCCTGAGATCCATATGACACTCACACCACCTAAAAAGATCACTAATGCTGTTCCCAGATCAGGCTGAATTACAACAAATGCAACTGGTATAATTACTATAAAACTAGGTATGATTAATTTAGAAATAAAATTTTCGTGATAATCCTCCATAGAATGAAAATATTTAGCTAGAGCCAAGATTAAAGTATATTTTACAAATTCTGATGGTTGTAAACTGAATCCTGCAAAACTTATCCATCGTTTAGCACCATTAATCTCATCTCCAACTATTAGAAGAATTATTAGCGCGGCAATACTGGCGATAAAGATCAGATATGCAAATCTAAAAATTATTTTCAAATCTAACAATGCTACAATAAAAAAAATAATTAGGCCGAGGATAAATCTTTGCAGATGCTTTATGGGCCATTCACTGAAATTGCCATTAGAAATACTGTATAACGCAAGAGTCCCAATGAAAAATATAGTACATATAAGAAATAGTAAAAAATAATTTATAGATCTAAGTTTATCAAAGATCGTTAGTTCAGCTTTACTTTCACTAAACATTGGAAATGCTCTTACTTTTTAAGTTTAACTTATTATCAAACAAATATTTGAATATTTTTGAAGCAACTGGTGCTGCGGCTCCAGAGCCACTTCCTCCATGTTCTATTATTACTGATACTGCATATTGAGGATTATTTATTGGTCCATATCCAATAAATAAACCATGATCACGTTTTTCCCACGGTAACTCATTGTTCTTTTTTAAGCCCTCTTCTCTTTCTTGCGAGCTAATAACTCTAACTTGAGAAGTGCCAGTTTTACCAGCCATTTTTAGATTGCCGGGAATACGTGATCTAAATGATGTTCCACCTTGTGTATTGGTTGCATCCTCAAGACCCTTTTTGATGATAGCTAGATGCTTCGGATTTAAAGATATTTTTTGATTTTTCTGAACATCCTTATTTTTATCCATAACAATTGTAGGAATTATTTTCTCTCCTCCATTGATTAATTGACCTAATGCAAGGCTTAATTGTGCAGAGGTTGTAAGAAAATAACCTTGTCCAATTCCTGCTGAGAGGGTTTCTCCAACCATCCAAGGTGTACCAATAGACTCTAACTTCCAATTCTTTGAAGGAACAATTCCTTTTTTTTCCTCATAAAATGAATTAAAAACATTTTGCCCAAACCCAAACCTTTTACATACTTCAGCAATTTTGTTGATGCCAATTTCTCTAGATATTTGATAAAAATATACGTCGCACGAAACTTTTAGTGCCTCATTCATGTTGACGTTACCGTGACCTTCTTCTTTCCAACAGTGAAAAGTTTTAATGCCTGATTCAAGACTTGTATCTTTAATTTCATGTTTTCCGTTACAATAAACTTCTCTTTTTTCACTGACACCATTTTCTAATGCCGCAAGTGCCACAAATGGTTTAATTGTCGAACCGGGGGGGTATTGACTTGAAATTGATTTATTTATTAGAGGTTTATAAATATTTTCTGTAAGAGAATTCCATTTTTCTGATGATATACTCTTGGAAAACAAGTTGGGATCATATGATGGTGATGAGACTAATGCATAAAATTCTCCAGTCTTAATATTTGTAACCGCCACACATCCACTTTGATCATTCAAGCTTTTGTAGCAATAGTCTTGAAGGTCTGAATCAATTGTAAGTTGAATATTTTCACCATGAATGCTTTCATATCTGTCTAATTCTCGAATTTCTCTCCCGTTTGCATTAACTTCAACATTTTTATTGCCCAATTTACCTCTTAAACTGACGTCTTTGGCTTTTTCAATTCCTAGTTTTCCTGATTTTGCTGAACTTAAATCAGCTAATGTATTAGTGTCTTTTTCTTTTTTATCGAGAGGAGCTGTATACCCAATAATATGAGAATGAGATTGTCCACTTGTATAATATCTCTTAAAACCAATTTGAGGATATAGTCCATCAACTTTATGAATGTTGGCGTTAAGTCGGGAAAATTGATCCCAAGATAAATCATCTAACACTTTTATTGGAATAAATTTTTTTGTTTTTTTTATTTCTGAATACAGTTTCTCGGTATCTATATTTACATCAGGTAATATTTTTTTTAAATTTTCAATAGATTTTATATAGTCTGAAGTTTCTTCTCTAATAATTACAACTTCATATCGTTGACGGTTAATTGCCAAAGGCTTACCTTGTAGGTCATATATAATTCCCCTTTGAGGCTCTATTAAACGATGAGTAATTCGATTATTATCTGAAAGTATTTCGTATTTATCTTTATCTACAATCTGGAGGTAAGCAAGTCTTGCGCCTAGTATTGAAAATAATCCAGCTTTTGCAATTGTTATAATTGCTGTTCTTCTGTTAATTGACACATTTGCATCATATTTCTTAAAGATAAATTTATTTGACTCTGACATATTTATTTTGAATTGATTCAATTATAAAATTTAACGGATAGTATAATAATATTACTGCCATATAAGATGCAAGATTTACAAAGAACGGTATTGATGTGCTATAGATAAAATAAATCGTAAAGTAATTTATGGAAAACAATATTAGTACGAATAATGAAAATATAATAAATTTGATGTTTGTATTTGATGGTATACTTAAGAAATTTCCTACTCGATCTATTAAATAAAAGAAAAGGAATAGAGAACTTGTATAGCCAAAAGGAGTTGAGATTAAGATATCATTATAGATTCCTAACATAAATAATATGATACAGATGAACCAATTCTCTTCATTCCACCTTAAAACATATATTATCAAGCAGCTAATCAATGTAAGGTCAAAATAAGTCGAACTGAATACAAGATTTGATGATGTAGTAAAAAATAAAATAAGATAAATTAATAAATTGCCTATTTTAAGATCAATCATAAAATTTCTTACTCATTATTCTGATTAAATTTATAGTTTAACAATCTTATGTGTGTTAGTTGACTAATGTCTTCAATTAATTCAACCTCAATCCTTTCACCATCTATACTTGCGACTTGCCCTACAACTAAGTAGGGTGGAAAAATTCCTCCCTTTCCAGAAGTTGAAACTATATCTCCAACGTTTATGTTTTTATATTCCCTAACATACTCAACTATTGGGTTTTTTTGACCCTGCCCAATCATAATTCCTTGATACGCGTTTTCAGAAATACTGACTGGCAACCTACTATTAATATTATTGAGCAGTAATATTCTTGCAATTTTATTATCTACTGATGATACTCTACCTAAAATGCCAGTCGGGCCTGTGGCTGGCATATCAACAAATAGTTTTTCAGTTTCATTAGATTTTATTAAGATGGTCCCAATAATTTTATCTGAAAAATCTGCCACTATTCTCGAAGTAATAAAATCATATTCTAGGTCAGCTGTTAGATTTAATAGCTCTTCATATTGAGCAATTTTTAATTTCATAGAAACAATATCTTGAAATGAAGAAGAGTTACTGAGTTGATTTTTTTTATAATTTTCAAGTTGCTGATAAATTTTTTTTAAATCTATAATAGATTGTATTCCTGAATTTATTAAGTTTGACGGCATTGATACAATATGTGAAATAGAATAAGAGACACTGGTAACTTGTGATCTCAAGTTCTTTGCCGTTTGTGTTAATTCAAACCTTCCAATAAATAAAATAACTGAGAAGGCAAAGAGTATAATTGCAAAAATAAAAACCCTGCTACTTGGATTTAGTATTTTTTGGACTCTTAAATTTCTTGAAAGCCTCACTTTCAAACCTTTTTTAATTTAATATGCTGATGATAAAATTGGCTCGAAAGAACTCTCTGACTCTAAAGCTTTTCCACTTCCAAGAGCAACACAGGAGAGCGGCTCTTCAGCTATTGTAACGGGTAAACCAGTAGCCTCTCTTATTGCCTCATCCATTGACTCGAGTAGTGCTCCTCCTCCAGTTAAAACAACGCCCATATCAACTAGATCAGCTGCTAATTCAGGTGGAGTATCTTCTAGTGCTGACTTAACGCCATCAATAATTGTTTGAATTGGCTCAGAAAGGGCTTCAGAAACTTGACTTTGTGTGAGTTCTATTTCTTTCGGAACCCCAGAGGCTAAATCTCTTCCTTTTATATCGATAGTTTTGCCATCTCCATTCTTTGGAGCTAAAGCAATTCCTACTTCTTTTTTAATCATCTCAGCTGAGGCTTCACCAATCAGCAAATTATATCTTTTTCGCATATAATTGATTAGAGCAACATCCATTGCATCTCCTCCGATTCTAACTGATCTGGAGTAAACTATTCCACCAAGCGAAATAACAGCGATTTCGGATGTACCACCGCCAATATCAACTACCATCGAGCCTCTTGGCTCACTTACTGGAAGTCCAGCACCAATTGCTGCAGCCATTGGCTCTTCTATTAGTGATACTTTTCTGGCGCCAGCGGCAAGAGCAGAGTCGTGTATTGCTCTACGTTCTACTGGTGTTGAGCCTGTTGGTACACAAATAATAATTCTTGGATTAGCAAATGTTTTTCGGTTGTGAACTTTACGAATAAAATGTTTAATCATTTCCTCAGTCACAACAAAATCAGCGATGACTCCATCTTTCATTGGCCTGATTGCTTGAATATGTCCCGGCGTTTTGCCCAGCATACTTTTTGCCTCTTCACCCACTGCAATAACTTTACTTTTTCCAGCTTGATTGAGTACTGCAACCACTGAAGGTTCATTTAAAACTACTCCTCTATTTTTGACATATACTAAGGTATTGGCAGTGCCAAGATCTATTGCCATATCAGAAGACCACAAACCAATTAAATTATTAAACATTCTTCTATTCTCCTTAATTAAATACCTGACATTTTAGCTGGTGCAGATTTTTCTCTTTTGACAACTAACTTATTTAATGCATTGATATAAGCTTTTGCTGAAGCTACTAATGTATCCGTATCAGATCCTAAACCAACAACAGTTTTTCCATCCTCTGAAAGTCTGACAGATACCTCAGCTTGAGCATCTGTTCCTTCAGTTACAGCATGTACCTGATACAAGAGTAATTTAGCTTTGTGTGGTACTAATTTACTTAAACCATTAAATATTGCATCAACTGGTCCATCGCCTGTAGAGGTAATGTTGTTTAATTTATCTTCTATCATCAAATTTATTTCAGCTTGTTGAGGCCCTTTTGTGCCTGCAATCACCTGCAAGTCTTTTAAGATTATTGAATCATTAATTCTAATTACCTGGTCATCGATAATAGCTACAATATCTTCATCGTATATGTTCTTTTTTTTATCGGCCAAGCTTTTAAAATTTTCAAAAGCTTCTTCAATCACATTGTCATTAACGCTATAACCAAGTTCTATTATCTTCTGTTTAAATGCATGTCTTCCAGAATGCTTGCCCATAACTAGATTAGACTCAGATACGCCGACACTTTCAGGTGTCATGATTTCATACGTTTTATTATTTTTTAACATCCCATCTTGATGAATTCCTGCCTCATGCGCAAAAGCATTTTTTCCAACAATTGCTTTGTTAAATTGAACAGGAAATCCAGTAACAGCAGACACAAGCTTGGAAGTCTTGGTAAGTTTTTCTGTTACAATGCTAGTTTCGTATGGCATCATATCATTTCTAGTTCGCATTGCCATAACCACTTCTTCCATCGCAGCATTTCCAGCTCTTTCACCAAGGCCATTAACAGTACACTCAATTTGTCTTGCTCCAGCTCTAACGCCAGCCAAAGAATTGGCAACAGCAAGGCCAAGGTCATTATGACAATGTGTCGAAATCGTTACTTTATCAATATTAGGTACATTATTAATAAGATGAGTAATTATATTTGTGAATTCATCTGGAATTGAATAGCCTACTGTGTCTGGTATATTAATAGTTGAGGCGCCGTTCTTTATTGCAGCTTCAACAGTACGGCACATGAAGTCCAGATTAGTTCTTGTCCCATCTTCACACGACCATTCAACATCGTCACACAAGTTTCTTGCAAAAGAGACGCTATCAATTACTTTTTGATAAACTTCTTCAGCATTTAGTTGCAATTTATGCTTCATGTGTAAATCACTTGTTGAAATGAATGTATGAATTCTAGGAGCATTTGCATCTTTAAGCGCTTTAGCTGCGGTTTCAATATCGCTTTTAGAAGCTCTACTCAAAGCACATATTGATGAGTCTTTGATTTTTTTTGATATTTCTGAAACCGCTTCAAAATCACCTTTAGAAGCAGCAGGAAATCCAGCTTCAATAATATCAACTTTTAATTCCTCTAATGCCTCAGCAATTTTTAGCTTCTCTTCAATATTCATTGAAGCACCTGGAGATTGCTCTCCATCTCTTAATGTAGTATCAAATATTTTTATGTGGTTACTATGTTTAGTCATCTTTAAATCCCTTGGTTATATATAAATTGTGTTAAAATTAAGTATCCCCCTGAGGCAAGTTTTAAGTCGCCCGGGGGCTGCTAAGCAGTTTTAACAGCAAGAGAGATAGAAGAGTGCATTCCCCTAATGATATGCAGAAATTAGTTAAATATATTTTTTTCATTGCAAAATATGCACTTTAGTTAGTTTTCAAAGATAAAGGATAAATATATGAATATTCAGAAATTCGCAATAAATTACTCAAAATTGAACAAATATTGGGCTATATCGTATCTTTTATGTCTGAAAACTAAAAAATAACTAGTTCTTTTCTTTATCAACTAATTTATTTTTTGAAATCCAGGGCATCATTGCACGCAATTCAGTGCCAACTTTTTCAATCTGGTGATTGTCAATTTTTGATCTCATTGCCTCAAAATTTTTGGCTCCACTCTTATATTCTTCTATCCACTCTCGAGTAAATTCCCCTGACTGAATTTTGTCCAATACCTTTTTCATCTTAGCTTTAGTTTCACTATCAACAACCTTAGGGCCAGAAACATATTCACCATATTCAGCTGTGTTTGAAATTGAGTAATTCATATTAGCAATCCCACCTTCATAGATTAGATCGACAATAAGTTTAACCTCATGAAGACATTCAAAATATGCCATCTCAGGTGGATAACCAGCTTCAACTAAAGTTTCAAAGCCATTTCTAATTAGTTCTACTACACCGCCACAAAGAACTGTTTGTTCTCCGAACAAGTCTGTTTCACACTCATCTTTAAAAGTAGTTTCAATGATGCCTGCTTTGCCACCACCAATCGCAGATGCATATGAAAGTGCTAGGTCAAGAGCATTTCCTGTTTTGTCACTATCAACTGCTACTAAACATGGAACACCGCCACCTCTTTTAAATTCTGATCTAACAGTATGGCCAGGACCTTTAGGGGCAATCATAAAGACATCCATGTCAGGTCTAGCATTAATTAAATCAAAATGAATATTTAATCCATGTGCAAACGCTAGCGCTGAACCTTCTTTTGCTCTTTGCTCAATATGATTTTTCCATACATCAGCTTGAAGCTCGTCAGGTATAAGCATCATCATAATATCAGCCCATTCAGCTGCATCCGAAAGTGACATTACCTTTAAACCCTCAGCTTCAGCTTTTTTTGCACTTGAAGAACCTTTTCTTAATGCAACAACTACATCACTTGCACCGGAATCATTCAAATTAAGCGCATGAGCATGTCCTTGACTTCCATAGCCATATATTGCTATTTTTTTGGATTTAATAAGATCTAAATTAGCATCTTTTTCATAGTAAACTTTCATATAATCACCTCTACATTTTTTCTGTGCCACGGGCAATTGCCACAACACCTGTTCTAGATACCTCTGATAAACCAAGTGGCTTCATTAAGTCAATAAAAGCATCAATTTTTCTCGGGGAGCCATTTAATTCAAACACAAATGAGTCATGAGTAGTATCGATTACCCTGGCTCTGAAAACATCTGATAAACGCATAGATTCAACCCTTTTCTCCCCTGTAGATACAATTTTTACTAACGCCATTTCTCTTTCAATACCTTGTTTTTCAAAAGTCACATTTGCTGCTCTTTTAACAGGAACAATCCGCTGTAACTGACTTATCATTTTATTGACAGTTTGTTCAGTCCCTGGGGCCACAATTGTAATTCTTGAAATATGTTTTTCAGTATCGACTTCTGCTACTGTTAAACTGTCTATATTATAACCTCTTCCAGAAATTAAACCTATAACCCTAGCTAAAACACCTGGTTCATTATCAACTAGTACTGATACTGTATGCTTTGAAACTATTTCACTCATTAAACTAAAACTTTTCCTTCATCTGAAATTTCTTCTTTTTTTGTTTCGTCCCCAAGTAGCATTTCATTATGGGCCTTACCAGATGGAATCATTGGATAAACATTTTCATTCTGTTCAACAACGCAATCAAATATTACTGGACCATCATATTCGATCATTTCATTTATCGCTTTATCTAACTCATTAGGTTTTTGTACTCTTATACCCTTAGCGCCATAAGCTTCAGCCAGTTTAACAAAATCTGGCAATGCATCAGTATAACTATGGGAGTAACGCTGATCATGCAATAACTCTTGCCACTGTCTAACCATACCCATGTATTGATTATTGATAATAAATATTTTAACAGGAAGCTTATGTTGAATTGCTGTCGACATTTCTTGAATACACATCAAAATAGAAGCTTCACCCGCTATATCAATAACAAGTTTATCAGGATGAGCTACCTGTGCTCCAATCGCGGCAGGTAAGCCAAAACCCATTGTTCCTAAGCCGCCCGATGTTATCCATCTATTAGGCTTTGAAAATTTATAATATTGTGCAGCCCACATTTGATGCTGACCAACTTCAGTTGTAACAAATACATCTTTTTCCTTTGTTAACTCATAAAGTCTCTGGATCGCGTATTGTGGTTTTATAGTGTTTTTGTCACTAGCGAATTTGAGTGAATCTTTTTCTTTCCATTTATCAATAGTTTTCCACCACTCCTTAAGAGGAGTCTTATTAATTTTATAAACTTTAGATTTCCATAATTTTATTGAGTCTTCTAGTACATGAGCAACATCACCTATTAATGGCACATCAACTTTAACAATCTTGTTGATTGATGAAGGATCAATATCAATATGGATTTTTTTCGAGTTTGGAGAAAAATCATCTATTTTACCAGTTATTCTATCGTCAAACCTGGCTCCAATGTTAATCATTAAGTCACATTCGTTCATAGCCATATTAGCTTCGTAAGTGCCGTGCATGCCTAACATGCCAATAAACTGTGAGTCATCACCAGGATAGGCTCCTAATCCCTGTAACGTAGATGTAATAGGAAAACCGGTTAGCCGAACGAATTCTCTTAGTAATTGAACAGCAGCATTACCAGAATTAATCACTCCTCCACCAGTATAAAAAATAGGTTTTTCAGCTTCTGCAATTAATTTTAGTGCATCATCAATTTGATCAATATTTGCCTTTAACTTCGGTCTATACGATTTATGTTTTACAGTCTCAGGTCCTATATATGTTCCTGTCTGAAATTGAATATCTTTTGGTATATCAACTAAAACTGGTCCTGGCCTTCCACTTGAAGCAACGTAAAAAGCTTCGTGCAGAATTCTAGAGAGATCATTGATATCTTTAACAAGCCAATTATGTTTTGTACATGGTCTTGTGATGCCTACAGCATCACATTCTTGAAAAGCATCAGTGCCAATTAGGTGGGTGGGTACTTGCCCGCTTATGCAAACAATTGGTATAGAGTCCATCATGGCATCAGTTAAACCGGTAACCGAGTTAGTAACCCCAGGACCAGACGTAACAAGCATGACCCCAACTTTACCACTTGATCTAGCATATCCCTCTGCAGAATGAGATGCGCCTTGTTCGTGCCTAACTAAATAGTGCCTAATAGGCTGGTTGGTATCTCTTTCCTTGGCTAACTCATCATATATAGGTAAAACTGCCCCGCCAGGGTAACCAAAAATTGTATCTACTTGATGGTCTTCAAATGCTTTTAAAACCATTTGAGCGCCTGTCATCTGAATATTAACCATAAATTCCCCTTATGTTTGAAGTGATCTTCTATGAAGATTTATAATAAATGTCAAATATTTTTAAATTAATGAAAAGAATATAAGATTAATATATTACATATATTTCTTATTATCTATATTTTGCGTAATATTATTACCTTTTATCCAAGTTATCTGTCTTTTGATGTAATTTCGGGTATTTTTTTTGATAATATTTTTGCACTCTTCGAGATCAATTTCTTTATTTAATAACCTGCTTATTTCTCTAACTCCAATAGCTTTCATGATTGGCAAATTATTGTCATAACCTTTGCCTAATAATTCATTTACCTCATCTATTACAACATCTTCAAACATACGATCTACTCTTAGCTCAGCTTTAGGGTACAATTCATCTCTATTAGTAGTGGTTAGTAATATTTGGTAATCTATATCATCAATTTCTGGAGAGGTATTGAATTGCCATTGTTCTAATACCTTGCCTGTTTGCTTCAAAAGAGAATAGCTTCTGAATATTCTTTGTCTGTCGTTTTCTTGAATTTTAGTTGATGAATAGTTTTTCTTTATTTCATCATATAAAAAGCTGAGACCATGATTGTCAAATAGTTTTTGAGTTTCATTTTTTGTTGCTGCATTGATATCTGGAATATCAGCTAAACCATTCTTTAAAGCATTCAAATACATTCCAGTGCCACCTACCAAAATAGGGAGTGTTTTGCTTAAGAAACATTTCTTAATCTCATCTACAGCATCATTTAACCACGATGCTGCGGTATTTTTTTCATTTCCATTAAGATAACCATATAGAATATGATCACATTTACCTAAGTCTACTTCAGTAGGCCTGTCAGTTAAGATTTTTAAATCTTTATAAACCTGCATGCTATCCAAGTTAATGATTGATGATTTATGATTTAAAGCGATGTCGATTGCTTTTTTTGATTTTCCACTTGCTGTAGGTCCAAAGATAACTATTAAATCTTTAGACATGTATAATCAATCAAGTGATAGTTTTGCGCCTATGTATTTTCTTGAATTAGGACCAGCATAAAAAACTATCAAAATATTTTCTTTACCTTGAGCAATTACTTCATCAATAATTTCTAAAACATCTCCTGTTGAACTTACAACTTTATTTTGTATTTCAATTATGATGTCATCTTTTTTTATATTTTGCCTTATCAGAAATGAGTCGTTATCTATTTCAGATATTACAACACCTTGCTGAGTTGACGGCAGTTGCAGTCTGTCTTTGTCTTCATCTGAAATTGTTCGTATTTTAATGCCAAGTTCAGCTACGTTAATTGATGATCCATTATTTTCAATACTAGCAAGCTCTTCAAGAGACGGCTGTTTACCAAGATTGACATTTAATAAAACTTCTTTTTCATCTCTCCACACAACAACAGTGCTTTGTTCACCTATATTCGCCTCAGCAACTAATTTGGGAAGTGTTTGAACTGACTCAACTTCTTTGCCATTAAACTCAATAATTATATCGCCTTCTTTTACACCACCGCTAAGAGCGGGACTGTCTGGTGTTAAGCCTTGAACTAAAGCTCCATAAGTTTTAGTAAGACCCAGGCTTTGGGCTATCTCTTCGGTTACTTCTTGAATTCTTACCCCTAACCATGCCCTTTCTATTTCTCCAGTATCCTTTAGTTGATCAATAATATTTTTCGCTAGGTTAGAAGGAATTGCAAAACCAATACCAATTGATCCGCCACTAGGTGAAATAATCATAGAATTCACTCCTATTACCTTACCATCTAAATCAAAAAGTGGTCCACCGGAATTACCCCTGTTAATTGAGGCGTCCGTTTGAATGAAGTCATCGTATCTCCCTCCTAACATTCTACCTCTTGCAGAGACTATCCCAGCAGTGACAGTTCCCCCTAAACCATGTGGATTTCCAATTGCCATGACCCAGTTTCCAACTTTAGCTGTATCAGAGTCACCAAATTCTAGATAATCAAGATTATTTGCATTAACCTTTAAAAGAGCTAGATCAGTTTCAGCATCAGCCGCGATCAACTCCGCCTCTATTTTTGTACCATCTGTAAATGTTACTTGTATATCAGATGCATTTTCAACTACGTGGTTATTGGTAACTATAAAGCCATCTTCAGATATAACGAAACCAGAGCCCAAAGAACTAAACTCCCGTTCAGAGGGTTCCGATCGTGGCATATTAAACGGGAAGTTAAAAAAATCTTCTATAGATGGTACTTCAGGTCCTGTTTGCTCTATTACACCAGTTGTAGAAATATTTACTACTGATGGAGACACGCTCTCTGCTAAGTCAGAAAATGTGTCTGGGCCTGTGAAGGCAAACGTAATGATTATACCATTCAGGTATAAGAATAGAGATAATGGAAAAATAAAATATTTTTTTTATCATTCGATTACAGACCACAGCATTATAAAGCCCAATATTGCTGACATTAGTCCACCCCATTTTAATTTGTCATTTTCCATATTCAACATACTGGTAATCATTGCTTTCATTCTACTTGGAAATAAGGCGTAAAGAAGACCTTCAATTATCAGTAACATGCCTAAGGAACCTAATATGAATTGAGTCATATTTAATTTTGAAAGATATGAGTTTTAATTATCTGATCCGCCAAAGTCTCCAAAGTATTCAAAAAACTCACTCTCAGGAGATAAAATCATTGTTGTATCATTACTATTAAGACCTTCTGTATAGGCCTGCATAGCCCTATAGAAACCGAAGAATTCAGGATCTTTACCAAATGCTTCAGCAAAAACTTTGTTGGCCATGCCGTCACCTTCACCACGAATAATGTTCGCTTCTTTTTCTGCTTGCGATTTAATAATCGTAACTTCTTTATCAGCAGTTGATCTTATCTTTTGTGCCATTTCTGCGCCTTGTGCTCTAAATTCTCTTGCTTCTCTCTCTCTTTCCGTTTGCATTCTAGCAAAAATCGCCTGGCTGTTTGCCTCAGGAAGATCGGCGCGCTTTATTCTTACATCAACTATCTCAATACCGAAGTCTTTAACTTCTGCTTCAACAAGTGATGTAATTTGTTTCATTAACTTTGATCTACTTTCTGAAAGTACTGCAGCTAAAGGTTCTTCACCAAGAACACCACGAATTCTTGAGTTTACAACTGCAGATATTCTTGATCTTGCGACATTTTCATTTCCAAGAGCTTTGTAGAACTCTAATACATCAACAATTTTAAATTTTACGAATGCATCAACTATGAGTCTCTTTTGATCTGAAGCTATAATCTCAGCAGCAGGGGCGTCAATATCAAGTATCCTATTATCGATAAATATAACGTTCTGAATGAATGGAATTTTAAAATTCAAACCCGGTTCAGTTATAACTCTTTTTGGATCACCAAACTGAAGTACTATTGCATTTTTTACCTCTAGTACCGTAAACAAAGTAAAGTATGAAATGACCGCAATTAAACCGACTATAATAAGTGAAATTCTAGATGCTCTCATAAATTAATCCTGTGTTTTCTTTAATTCTGGTAATGGCAAGTAAGGTACTACGGAGTCACCGCCTGTTTTATCAATAATTACTTTATCCATGTCTGAGAAAACATCTTCCATTGTCTCATAAAAAATTCTTTTTTTAGTTACAGATGGAGCTTTTGCATACTCGGCCTGAATTGATAAAAATCTCGCAGCCTTACCTTCACTATCAGCTATCACTTTTTGCCTATAACCTTCAGCCAATTGAAGTATCTGTTCTGCTTCTCCTCGTGCTCTTGGGATAATATCATTGGCATAAGACTCTGCCTCGTTTCTCTGTCTCTCCCTATCGGCACGTGCAGCTTGGACATCTCTAAACGCGTCAATTACTTGAGCAGGTGGATCAGCTTTTTGTGTTTGAACTTGTGTTATTGTAATTCCAGTTCCATACTCGTCGAGTATTTCTTGAATTAAGATTCGGGTTTTGTCTTCAATTTCAGTTCTACCCTCAGTTAATATAGATTGTATTGAAGCTTGACCTATAGATTCACGCATAGCAGTTTCAGCTGCACTTTTTACAGTTAATTCTGGAGACTGAACATTGAATAAAAATTTGCCAGCGTCATTTATTAACCAAAAAACAGAAAAATCAATGTCTACAATATTTTCATCTCCAGTTAACATCAGGCTTTCTTCTTCAACATCACGAATTGCCGTAACCCGTGAGTCAGGGCTTTGACGATAGCCAACATCTATTCTATTAATCTTTGTAACTTTTGGAGTAAAAACTCTCTCAATTGGATAAGGGAGATGATAATTTAATCCAGGTTGAGTGGTGTTAGTATATTTTCCAAACTGAAGTACTACCCCTTGTTCATCAGGGAGTACTCTGTAAAAACCACTTGCTAACCAAATTAATATTAAAATTCCAATAATTACCATTGGTCCCAGTTTACCAAAGAAGGAGCCAGGCATCATGCCTTTGAATTTATTTTGCGCATTACGGATTACATCGTCCATATTTGGACCAGGACCGCGTCTACCGCTACCGTTACCAGAGGATCCCCAGGGATCATTATTATTATTATCAGACCAAGACATATTGAATTATTTATATATGGTAAAAATGATTAAAAGCAATTAATTACAAGTATACATATTACATATTGTGATTAATTACTATAATACAAGTTCAAAAAAATGGTAGAAACACTAGAAAATCAGGCATTACACTTACTTGGACAAGTAATGAATGACAGCAAAGGCGAGAATATCGTTGCTCTAGGTATGGTAAAAAATATCAATGCAGCTGAAGGTAAAATCGATTGTATATTAGAATTTGATGAAATTGATCAAAAGAAGAACGAAAAAATCTTTAATGATGCTCAGGCTGCCCTTAATGAAATTCCAGGGATTACAAAAGTAAATATTATTACAACTTACCATAAAGAAAATTTAGCTAATGAAAAAGATAATACCGCTCAGATAAAAAAATCAAATAACGCTGGTACTTCTAAAATAAAATATATTCTGGCTGTAGCTTCTGGAAAAGGAGGTGTTGGCAAATCAACTGTGGCTGTAAACCTTGCTTGCGCTTTCAAATCTCTAGGTCTTAAAACATGTCTTTTAGATGCAGATATTTATGGGCCGTCAGTTCCTAAAATGATTGGCGTGAATGAAAAGCCATCTTCTGATGGAGAAAAAATAGAAACTATAGATCGATATGGTATTTCCACAATGTCTATGGGCTATATGGTGAATGATGAAAATCCTATAATTTGGCGTGGTCTTATGGTCATGAAAGCAATTAATGAATTGATCGACAAAGTTAATT
Source organism: uncultured Pelagibacteraceae bacterium (assembly GCA_902517885.1). GTDB lineage: Bacteria > Pseudomonadota > Alphaproteobacteria > Pelagibacterales > AG-422-B15 > CACNXQ01. Next base: position 175,255 of record CABYDZ010000002.1, on the reverse strand, counting down.
GGGGAGATGCTGATATAATGGTCATTGATTTACCTCCTGGCACTGGCGACGTTCAATTATCACTTATTCAAAAAATTAGTATCTCAGGTAGTGTTATCGTAACGACGCCTCAAGATATTGCTTTGATCGATGTAGTACGCGGTTTAAAAATGTTTGAAAAAACTAAAGTACCTATTCTTGGTATAGTCGAGAATATGAGTTATTTTTTAGCGCCAGATACTGGAAAAGAGTACAGCCTTTATGGTGAAAGCAAAACCAAAGATATAGCTGAAAAATATGATTATGAAATTTTAGCTAATTTACCTCATGACCCATTGCTCATGGAGCAAAGTGATAAAGGTCACCCTTTAACCGATTTAGTGCCAGACCACAAAGTGAGTAAAATATTTAATGAGTTAGCAGAGACTTTAATTAAAAGGCTAAAGCTAGAAAAACTATCCAATACTAATTAATGTCAAATTTTCTTTGAAGCTCGCTCCACTCTCTTTTAGATAAACCTTCTTTTTCAAATGAAACTTTTTCTCCCTTAAGAAGTTTTCGCATTAATTTAATTTCTTTTGCAGATAACTCGGTTCCGCCCATTCGATAGTCTTCAAATGCCTCATAAGTTAAAGGAACCCATTTTTTTACGAGATCAAGCATTACATCGGCATAAACTCTAATTTCGTATTGAGCATGATCATCGGCTCTTAAAGCTAAAAAATGGAGCAAATTGTTAAGGTCTATTTTCCAGTACCATTGCGTATACGTATTTAATGTAAGATTCATTCTAGCAAGTTCGCGAGCAATACCTGACTTGCTCTCATCTAAAACTCCTCCTGAGGAATTTTCATTTAAAAGTGTCTCATAGTTTGCATACGTTTGTTCTGCATCATTTTTTAAAATTTGAATAACATTTGATGCTTCGTCATCAGTTAGCGCATCTCCCCGACCCTGATTGTTAATCTGTGATTGGGCTGCTAAATTTTCTGCAGAAGGTATATAGAACTCTTTATCAAGTATTGAATACCTAGCTGAATATTCATTCACATTCGCAGTTCTATGTCTAATCCACTGACGGGCAATAAAAATTGGTAACTTTATATGAAACTTAATCTCACACATTTCAAATGGCGTTGAGTGGCGATGTCTCATCAAGTATTTAATTAGACCCTTATCATTTGAAATTTTCTTTGTACCTTTACCATAAGAAACTCTTGCTGATTGAACAACAGAACTGTCATCACCCATATAATCAATAACGCGAACGAAGCCATGGTCAAGAACTTCAATGGGCTGGTACAAAACAGCCTCTAACTCTGGAGCAGTAACTCTGGCAGTCTCAGTTTTTTCAGAGCGTAAAGCTTCTATCTCTTCAAGTTGTTCTTTATTTACAGGCATTTTTGTGAATCAAATATTAATGGCATATTATAATAAGAATAGCCTCTTTAAAAAGATTCAATATCAAACTATATTCAGATTGCTGGGGATATCCTAGCTATAGAGATAAACGGCTTACATAATACCCATTACGGACCCGGGGGCGGTACCCGGCACCTCCACCATTTCTTAGGGGGTGATATAGGATCGACGAATGTTTAAAGGTAAGTTTTTCTCTCGGCATTGTACCGCCGTTATCGGGCTAACTTTTAAATGCTAACAATAAATTAGCGCTCGCTGCTTAATATAATTAGGCAAGCGCGGTTTGGGAGACGCCGGGCAACAGAAGTCTCCCACTTAATAATATGAATGATAACAAAAAAATAATAACTATTTTACTAATATTCTTGTTTTGTAGTGGGTGTACTGCGGTAAAAACTGCTGATACAATTGCTTCAACAGTAACAGATACTGCTAGCTCAATATTTCATTACTCAACATGTGCATTTACCGCAGCCGAATGCTTTGATTAAAATACTTGCTTATTGATTTGGAATATTAGTGGGCAAAGCTGTATGTAGCATGGTTGCGACTAACCTTTCATTTTGATCAAATAACTTTCCCTCAATGGTCGTAACCGTTTTACCGTATTTAATGATTTTAGTTTGCATAGTAGCTTTACCTAAGGGCATAGGCCTATGAAATAAAACATGATGATCCGTAGTAAGTGGAAGTTTTTCCTCTTTAAAAGCAATATATGCTGTCATAGATGTGGCCTCGTCTAAAGCAGCATCGATCATCCCGCCTTGAACTAAATTGAGTGGACTTGCCGTCTCGGGTGGAAAAATTATTTCAAAAAAGAAAATTCCGTTCTCTTCTCTAATCAATTCAAAACTTAAAAATTTACCTGACGGACTTTCCTGTCGTATTTTAAACATAAAAGTTAAGCTTAAATTACTTATTCACTTTTAAAATGTCTAAAAATTACTAGTTTTAAAAATTATGGACTCTGATAATTGAAATTTATGATTCCTTACTACCTAGCTGCACTCTCACTAATTTTCTTGTTATTACTGGCATTTCATTTCGGATTTGCAGTAGTATAACAGAATTATCATTGAAAAAGTGTAATCACTTACCATATGTAATATATTAAGGTACTATAGTACATTCATCATGAGTCAAAAAACAAGACAAGAACAGGACAGTTTAGGCAAAATTAAAGTTGCCAACAGCAATCTATGGGGAGCACAAACACAGAGATCATTAAAGAATTTTAGAATTGGCAACGACATAATGCCAATTGAGATAATACATGCCTTAGCCATTATTAAGATGTCATGTGCAAAAACGAACCAAAAACAAAAACTTCTAAGCCCTAAAATAGCTAGTGCAATTATTGATTCCGCAAAGCAAATTTATTTAGGAAAATATGACGAACATTTTCCCCTTTCCGTTTGGCAGACTGGATCTGGAACACAAACAAATATGAACGTAAACGAAGTTATTGCCAATATAGCAAATAAGAAAATATCAAAAACACTTGGCACAAATTCCCCTGTTCATCCAAATGATCATGTTAATAAGAGTCAGTCAACTAACGACAGCTTCCCTTCAGCTATAAATATTGCATCTAAATTGAAAATTCTAAGTGAACTTGTTCCAGCGCTGAAAAGTATGGAAAAAGTATTAAAATCCCAATCTCAGAAATGGAAAGCTATTATAAAGATTGGAAGAACTCATTTGCAAGACGCAACTCCTCTATCACTTGGACAAGAATTCTCTGGATATCAAGCCCAGATTAATTCAAATATACGAAGAGTTGAGGGAAGTTTAACGAACTTAAGTTACCTTGCTCAAGGAGGAACCGCTGTAGGTACTGGACTAAATACGAAGCGTGGATTTGACCGACTGGTGGTTTCAGAAATAAGTAAGATAACTAAAGTAAAATTCAAACCTGCTGCGAATAAGTTTCAAGCACTGGCATCTCATGACTCAATAGTAGAACTATCTGGAGTACTTAATGTTATTGCCACTGATCTATTTAAAATTGCAAATGATATTCGCCTTCTGGCATCAGGTCCTCGTTCAGGTTTAGGTGAGCTCAGTTTGCCTGAAAATGAACCAGGGTCATCTATCATGCCAGGTAAAGTAAACCCTACTCAAAGTGAAGCTCTAACAATGGTATGCTTACAAGTCATGGGTTTCCATAATGTTATCTCAATGGCAGGTTCACAAGGTCATTTTGAACTTAATGCATTTAAACCACTCATCGGCCTAAATATAATTAATTCAATTAATTTACTTGCTTCAGCGATTAATAATTTTAATGATAAATGCCTTAAAGGGATCAAGCCTAATGTCAAAAATATTAAGCAAGGAGTAGAAAATTCACTAATGCTTGTAACGGCTTTAGCCCCAGAGATTGGCTACACTAAAGCTGCTGAGTTGGCAAAATTAGCCCATAAGAAAAATATATCACTTGTAGAGGCAAATAAAATTTTGAAATATTTAGAAACTAAGAAAATTAAATTACTTCTCAGTCCCAGTAAGATGATCTCTTCGTATTGATTGGCTCAATGCAGAACTCTAAAAAGCGTACAGTCAATCTAGATGGTCATATTACGAGTGTATTTTTAGAAAAAGAATTTTGGGAAGAAATAGTTTCTTTAAGTAAGCAAAACAATACTACACCCGATCGACTTATTTCTGACATTGATCAGAAAAAAACAACTTCAAATTTATCAAGTGCTATTAGACTATACGTCTTGAATCACTTAAAAAATCGAAAATGAGCAATACCCAATACCTAGACAATTTAAATGAATTACAGCATGAGTCAGTATGCAGCACTGAAGGTCCAAACCTAATTATTGCAGGAGCAGGAACAGGAAAAACAAGAGTTTTGACAGCACGTGTGGCGCATATTGTAGAGACTAACCTTGCTTTTCCATCTCAAGTACTTTGCGTTACATTTACCAATAAAGCTGCTCGTGAGATGGCTGATAGAGTTCAGCAGCTTGTAAATCAAAGTATGGATAGAATTCCCTGGATCGGCACATTTCACTCAATTGGAGCAAAAATTATTAGAAATCACGCCGAGGTATTAGGTCTTAAGTCAAGTTTTACAATATTGGATAAAGATGATCAGCTTTCTCTCATAAAACAAATTATTAAAGCTGAAAACCTAGATCAATCTCAATTCTCACCCAAACTTATTCAATCAAAAATTGACCAATGGAAGAATAAAGCATTGAACCCGGATGATATTAAAGCTGAGAGTCTTGATAGTCTTATTGATGAAAAAAGTTCGACAATTTACAAAATCTATCAGCAACGATTATTTGAAATTAATTGCTTAGATTTTGGAGATTTACTTCTGCAATGTATAAATCTATTCAAGAGAGATGATATTTTAAAAAGATATTCATCAAATTTTAAATATATACATGTGGATGAGTATCAGGATACGAATGCAGCACAATATATATGGCTAAAGCTTCTCGCGTCTGAACACCTTAACATATGCTGCGTCGGTGATGATGATCAATCCATTTATAGTTGGCGCGGAGCTGAAGTAGATAACATGCTAAAATTTGAAAAAGAATTCGAGAACGCAAAAGTAATAAGATTAAAACAAAATTATAGATCAACAAATAATATCTTAAAATCTGCATCATCCCTCATAAGTTATAACGAAATGAGACTTGGAAAAGAATTAATATCTGATCAAGGAACTGGCGAACCAATCTATCTACATTTAGTTAATTCAAGTCGTGACGAAGCCAATCTCGTTGCACAAGAAATTTTGGATTATAAAAAAGATAATACTGATTTAAATAACATTTCCATTTTAGTTAGAGCTGTTTTTCAATCTAGAGAAATAGAAGAATCTTTAATAAAGTATTCTATTCCATATCGAATTATAGGTGGAATTAAATTCTATGAGAGATCTGAAATAAAAGATGCAGTTTCTTATTTAAGATTAGTCTATGAAAGTCAGGACGATGTCGCCTTTGAAAGAGCGCTCACAGTTCCAAAAAGAGGTATAGGTGAAAAGTCCTTTAATCATATCCTCTCACTTGCAAATCGAAATAAAATTTCCCTGTACCAAGCTTCTAAAAATATGATTGATACTGATGAACTAACAAAAAAAATTTCGGAAAGTTTAAAATTATTTATTGGAGTTATAGATAGAGGCAAGTCAATGATCGAGAGTGTTCCATTCTATGATATTTTGAAAGTCTTATTAGATGAGTCTGGATATATGAATATGCTTAAGAATGATAAAAATGTATCTGCTCAAACAAAAATTGAAAATATAAAAGAACTTATAGTTGCAATGCAAGACTACAATAGTATTGAGGAATTTTTAGAGCATATTTCATTAGTAACTGCAGTAGATGAAAATAATGCAGATAATAAAGTAAGTATAATGACATTGCATGCTGCCAAAGGACTTGAGTATGACTTTGTTTTTCTGCCAGGGTGGGAAGAAGGATTGTTTCCGCATCAAAAAACAATAGATGAAAGCGGCAATAAGGGCATAGAAGAAGAAAGAAGGCTGGCTTATGTAGGAATAACCAGAGCTAAGAAAAAAATTAATATTATAACGTCCATGACGAGACGTTTTCAAAATAATTGGATGCCTTCACTTCAATCAAGGTTTATTGATGAATTGGATCAAGAAATCATAAAGACAATCAACCACGCTTCTCATCATTTGAATTCTTTTCAAGAACCTCATTTTGACGAATATAACCAAGATTATGGTTTAAAACCAAAAAAGATTTCATTTCAAGATAATGAGGTATCTAGCTATAGAACTGTCGTAGATATGGAGATTGAAAATGTAAGAGATATAAATGATGATCTTATCCTGCAAATTGGACAAACTGTTGAACATAAAAAGTTTGGCATTGGGACAATACAAGACATAGATGGAACAAAAGCCATTGTTGATTTTGACAAATACGGTAAAAAAAAGCTAATTTCTGATTTCTTAAAGCCATGCTGAGCAACAACAATAAATTATCAAAAATAAGATCGTTACTAAAAAAAAACGATATTCAGTATTATATTCTTCCACATTCAGATGAATATCAAAATGAATTCTTACCAGACTACAGCAAACGGCTAGAATGGATCAGTAATTTTAGTGGTTCTGCTGGGGATATTATTATCGGCAATAAGGAAGCGTTTCTTTTTGTTGATGGCCGATATACGATTCAAGCATCTCAAGAAGTAAATAGGAAACACTTCAAGATTTATAATTATTCAGATTTATCTCCAATTGATTTACTAAAAAATAAACAACCAAAGGCAATAGGTATTGATGGGAATACAATAACTTATCAGAGGGTAGCTCATATTAAAAAAAATATAGACAAAGGAGTGAAGATTAAGAATATCGATAAAAATTTAATAGATCAAATCTGGGTCGATAAACCTAAAAAAAAGAAATCTAAACCATTTGCAGTAGGTGGCAAAAATACTTCGGGAAAAGTGAATTACTTAAAAAAATATTTGCACAATTCTAATGCAGACTACTATTTAATTACCGCATGTGACTCGATCGCATGGATATTCAATATAAGAGCAAAAGATATAAAATATTCGCCTTTGTTCCTATCAAAAGCTTTAATTCATAAATCTGGAAAATGTTATGTTTTTTCTGATTTTAATAATTCTAAAAATATAAAATTTGGTGTTGATATAGAGTTTAGGAATACTCTAGAAGTTATTAATTTTGTGAATAATTTACACAAAAAAGATACGATAATATGTGATGCAAATACTGTGTCATTCAGTCTAGCTAACCAGATTAAAAATAAAGCAAAATTAAAAATTGAAGGCGATCTAATCCAATTATTAAAATCAAAGAAAAATAGATTGGAAAAAAATGGAATGATAGAATGTCATAAACGAGATGGCATAGCTCTTACAAAATTTATTTATTGGATAAAAAATAACGTAAAAAACAAGAAAATATCAGAATTAGATGCAATTAAGTACTTGGATAATAAAAGAAAGAAAAATGAAAAGTTCTTTTCATTAAGTTTTCCTACTATAGCAGGAACTGGTTCAAATGGAGCTATTGTTCACTACAGAGCTAACAAAAAAACAAACAAAACAATAAAGACTTCAGATTTATTTTTAGTAGACTCAGGAGCTCAATATTTAGACGGTACAACAGATGTTACCAGAACAATTTGCTTTGACACGCCTTCACCAGAACAAATTGAAATGTATACAAGAGTTTTAAAAGGACACATTGCAGTTGCAACAAGTAAAATAAAGTATGGTGAAACAGGTAAAAAACTTGACTACTTAGCAAGGAAACCATTGAAGGAAATTAATTGTAATTTTGATCACGGTACTGGACATGGGGTCGGCTGCTTTCTTAATGTTCATGAAAATCCTCCTTCAATTTCTAAAAATTCAAAAATTAAATTTGAAGATGGTATGATTGTTTCAAATGAGCCTGGTTATTACAAAGAAAATCACTACGGCATTAGGATCGAAAATTTAATTCTATCAAAATTGTCAAACGGAACGATAACTTTTAAAACCATAACAATAGCCCCATTTGAAAGATTATTAATAGATCAATCCTTATTAACAACAAATGAAATTAATTGGGTAAATAGATATCATAAAAGAGTTAGAAATATATTAACACCATCAATGAACTCTAATGAGAGAGATTGGCTTATTAATCAGACTGCACCTTTACAACAAAGATAACTTTCTCCAGCTCTCTTCATTCATAATCTCTATTCCGAGTTCATTGGCTTTTTTTAATTTCGAGCCAGATTTTTCTCCTGCAATTAATATGTCAGTAGATTTATTAATGCTTGAAACAACTTTAGCGCCTAGTTTCTCTGCCATAGATTTTGCTTCAGCCCTGGACATAGAATTTAAAGTACCCGTAAAGATTATTTTTTTTCCTGTAATTGGAGATTTGACTATTTTTAAAGAACTTATGACTAGGTTAACTTCTTCTATAAGTGACAATATTTGATTTCTATTATCTTTATAATCTGAATATTCTTTAAAAGACTCTATTGCTTTGGGACCAAGTCCATTAGTATTTTCTAAAATATTAAATATATCTTTTTTGACATCTTGGTCATTATTGTAAAACCTAGTAAATATATCTGTACTCTTAAAAGCTTGCGCAATTATTTGAGCATTCTTTTCACCAATAAATCTAATTCCAATTGAATATATAAATTTTGAAAGCTCAATTTTTCTTTTATCATTAATAGCTTCAATTAAATTTTTAAAAGAGAGCTCTCCCCACCCTTCCATATTCACAATTTGATTTCTATTTTTTTCAAGTTTAAAAATATCGCCATAATTTTTGATAATTTTTTTATTATAAAATAAGTTTATTTGTTTATCTCCTAATCCTTCAATATCTAAGGCACTTCGAGATACAAAATGCTTTAATCTTCCAACAATCTGTGCTTCACAAATGTATGTACCTGAGCATCTAACTACTACTTCGTCAGGATCAATGATGATACTGGAGCCACATACAGGACACTTTTTGGGCGGCTTAAATAACTTCGATCGTTTTTTATTTTTATCTAATACAACATTTAAAATATGCGGTATTACATCACCAGCTCTTTCAATAACAACTGTATCACCTTCTCTTATGTCTTTTTTTTCAATCTCCTCAAAATTATGTAGAGTTGCATTTGAGACTAAAACGCCCCCTATATTTATTGATTCAAGTCTTGCAACAGGTGTAACCGAACCTGTTCGGCCAATCTGAATATCTATTTTTTTGATACTTGTCTTGGCTGTTTCTGAAGCAAATTTATGTGCTATTGCCCATCTTGGCGTCTTGCCAACCGTTCCTAACCTAGTTTGATACAATGTGTCATTAACCTTGTATACTAACCCATCGATATCATATGGGATTTCTGATCTTTTATCATTTATATATTTATAATTGTTTAATAAGTCATCAATATCATTTGAAACTTTCAAGTAAGGACTGATCGGTATTCCCCAAGTTTTAAATTCCTTCATTTGATCATAGTAAGTTTTTTTTCCTTCATCATATATTCCAAAGCCATGAGCTATAAATTTTAATGGTCTACTTGCAGTTATTTTTACATCTAATTGTCTTAAACTCCCCGCGGCAGCATTTCGAGGGTTTGCGAATTGATTTTTAGATCTCTCGTTTAAATCTAAGAAGTCTTTTTTTGTAATGAAGATTTCCCCTCTTATCTCTAGCTTTTTAGGTGGGGATTTAACTTTAAGTTTTTGAGGTATTTCTTTGATTGTTGATACATTACTCGTAATAATTTCACCACTTAACCCATCACCCCTTGTTGCAGCAACTGTTAACTGACCATTTTCATATATAAGGTTAACAGATAAACCATCAATCTTTGGTTCAATTGAAAATGGGATATTAATATCTTTCAAAGATAGAAATCTAATTATTTTTTTTATAAAATTTTCTATGTCCTCTTTTGTCATTGCGTTGTCTAGCGAAAGCATTCTTGTAGGGTGATTAAATTTTGTAAACTCATCGGATGATTTTCCACCAATCATCATAAGTGGGTTGTCATCATCACTTAAACTAGGTAAATTTTTTTGAATTTTTTTAAATTCAGCAATTAAACGATCATATTCTGCATCGCTGATTTCAGGTTTATCTTTATTGTAATAAAGATCATTATGATAATTAATCTTATCAATTATATCTTTAGTTTTTTTTTCTTGATTACTTGTCACTTAGGTTAATTATGAAAGATCTTTTACAAGTTCATAGCTTTTTATATACCAGTCACTTCCAGGAAAATTAAATTGTAAGGTGGCAGCGTATCTTTTTGCTTCTTCATGAAGACCAAGTGAATAATATATCTCTACAAGTCTATGCAAAGCCTCCTCAGTGTAAATTGATGTTTTATACTCATTCAAAACTACATTGTACCTATTTATTGCAGATATCCATTGATGATCAAACTGATAAAATCTTCCAATTTCCATTTCCTTAGCTGCAAGCCTGTCATCTAAGATGTCTATTCTAGTAAGAGCATCTATTGCAAATTCAGATTCAGGAAATTTACTTATAACCTCGTTAAAGGCTTTTTTTGCTTTTGATGTGGTTTCTTGGTCTCTTTCAATGTCATTTATTTGTTCATAATAATTTAAAGCTCGAAGATAATACGCGTAAGAGATTTTGCTACTTCCAGGATAAAGAGCTATAAATCTCTCAAGTGCATCTAAACTATCGTTATACATATTAGATTTATAATAACAAAAACCTGACATTAATTGAGCCTGGTTTGACCATTTGGAATAAGGATATTGTCTTTCAATATCTTCAAATAATGCAGCAGCATCAACAAAATCTCTTTTCTTAACAAGTTCCATTGCATCATTATATAAAATCTGAAGCTTTTCTCCTTCTGTTTCTGGAGTTATAAGTTTAGTGTCTGAGCAAGCAGTGAATACGATAAAGATTACAAATAAGAAAGTATTGACTCTAAGATAAGACATTAGAATTGATTTTAATGAATATTTTTTAAGATTAAAGAGTAAATCTGTTGATTTATAATGACGCTGAGAGCTCTTTTTTATGGTCTAAAGTTGAAAATGTTAGATCATCTAAATCAGATTTGTCATAATCATATTTCCAATTAGAGTTATCAGACATAATTGACTTTACAAGTTCGTGGGTAAGTCTGTGTCCTCCTTTAAATATTTCAAAACTTCCTTTTACTCTATGTCCAAGTAAGTATATGTCACCGATAAAATCGAGTACCTTGTGTCTCACAAACTCGTCATCATGTCTAAGTACTGATTGGTTCATTATTCCATCATTATCTAGAACAATTGCATTTTCAAGAGAGCCGCCAGCTATGAGCCCTTTGTCTCTAAGAAATTCTACCTCGTCCTTAAATCCAAAAGTTCTGCTATTGCTAATAATATTTCTATAATTGTATGTTGAATCTAGATCAAATATAAAATTTTGCTCATTAATTAATTTATGATCATAAACTATTGTATAATTAATTGACATATTATTTGCTGGGGTAACTTTTATGTAGCTATCATTATCTCTAAATATGATAGGTCGGGTAATATTAACAATTTTTCTTTTTGCCTGTAAATTTTTAATACCTGCTCTTTCTATTTCTAATACATATTCTAAAGAGCTGCCATCAAGAATTGGGAGCTCTGCTTTATCTATCTCAACAATTGCATTATCTATTCCCAAACCATGGAACGCAGACATCAAGTGCTCGATAGTTGACACGGTGTGACCATATTCGTTAGACAATTTAGTACATAATTCAGAATACACAACGTTTTCAATTTTTGCATTCAACAAAGTCTCAATATGAGACACTTTAAGGTCTGTGCGTTTAAATAGTATTCCAGTGTTTGCAGGAGCTGGGTTAACTTTTATATTGCTGATTTCGCCACTATGTAAAGTAATGCCTGATAGTGTAAAATTTTTTTTAAGGGTTTTTTGCATGCCTATCAAATTTTATAATTTGAATATCACTCTTGTGATAGACAAAGATTATTACTTTTTGTTACGTATTATAAGTTTCGAAAAAAATTATAAATTATTGATAATATTGGTTTTTTTGGAGGATTTTCATCGCTTGTCTCACCCTCTAAGTCGTGATTTGTAGCATAAGAAAGTAAACCGAAGCTTGAAGTTAATGACGGATTGTCGAGAAAGGTCTTGGAACCATTTATTTTTCTAGTTGAACCCAATCTGAATGATGAATTAGTAAATTTATTTTTAATTAATTTTTGAATGCTAATAGATTTTGCTCCGTACCCTGTAAGTATAATTGAGTTTGATACTAACGAATTAAATCTTGATTTCATTACTGTAGTCGAAATAATTTTTGTCAGCTCTTCAGCTCGAGACAAATAAATATCATAATATTTATCGAGTTCTTTATCCTTTTTTTTATCTTTATCAAAAAAATCAATCTTTTTTCTAATACTCTCAGCCTCCGCAAGTGTAAGAGATTTTATTTGTGATATATCATTGGTGAAATGGAAGGTTCCAATTCTTATTATATCAAATCCAATTAATTGACCATCAAAAGTATAAGATAAGACCGTTTTATTTTTTTGTACTTCAATAGTTATAGCGCCTTGGTCAGACTCTTCTTCATTTAATACTGCTAGACTTGTTGAATAATTACTAGAAACTATTTGTTTTAAATTTAGATCCATCTCAAGAAATGTTTTATATATTATTTCAAGATAATCTTTTGATACTGAGATTATATGCCATTTTGTAAGAAGATTATTAGCCTTCATTCCAATAGGATCTGATACACTTTTTTTGTTATCAATACGGTGACTTATCGGAAAAGAATGCAATGGCTCTTTTAACTTTGTGTATAAACCAGTAAATAATTTTGACCTAAAAAAATCTTTTATGTGATCTTCGCCAATCAAATTATTTTCATTCTCAATTTTAAAATCAATATATTCTGAAGTCATATTTTCTGAGATACTTACAAAAACATCTGATATTTTTGCATTTGCCTCATATTCAGCCTTTGTAATTGCACTTTTTATATAATCGCTAATTTCCACGTGTGGCAGTGAGAGCGGCTTGATACAATTTATTGGCAGTTTTGAGATGCCAATACCAATTAATTGAAGAATTTTACCACGATTTATAATTTCCAACTCTTGCGCAATTAAACAAATTATTTTATCGGAACGTATATCAATTGCGCTGAAAATATTTCTTTGTGACATTAGATATCATTTAAACCATAATTAATCTTTCCCTGATCTACCTTTAACGATGCCCTACCCTCAATTCTTAAGTCAATTTCAATTATATTGCTCTGCAATACTTTTTCATTAACAAATAGATTCTTTAAGTTTTCTAGTGCTTTATCAATTTTTGAATCGGGTAATTTTATTAATAAATTATTTTTTAAAGTTATATTCCATCTTCTTCTCTCTATAAAATCTAATTTATTCAGTTGTGATATCAGTTCAGAAAAATGAATATTCAGCTCCTTAACAAGACCTTTAAGTGCTAGATGAGACTCATCACCTGAAATAATAATAAAATTTTCAAGTTCATAATCTTTATTTTTCTCAATAATAATTGTTCCATCAATATCCACTAGATAATATTTACCTTTATCTCTTAAAATTGCATATGGATCATTTTCAATAATGTCTAATACTAATGTGGATGGATAAACTTTCTTTAGGTTTACTCTTTTGATCCATTGCTCTTGCTCAAGAATTTCTTTAATTTCTTTTAAATCTAAAGATAATAAATCAGAGGTATGATTATATATTTCTTTTTTAATTATATTTATATTTGATTTTTCTGAACCGTTAATGGTTATTTGAGATAAAATAAAATATTTTGATGCTAAGTTTGGAAAGTAATATATCAATACTGAAATTAGTAAAATAAATGTAATCAGTATAGAACATATAATATTTATATATTTAACGGTTTGTTCCTGCATCCTCTAAGATCCAATTAATAAGTTCATCAAATTCTATTCCCTTGTCTTTTGCTATTTCTGGCACTAATGAAGTTGGTGTCATTCCTGGCTGAGTATTGAGTTCAAGAATATAAAACTGATTACTATTTTTTTCCAAAATAAACTCTGTTCTTGAAATTCCTTTACATCCGAGAATTTTATGCGCCTTTAAGGCTAGGTCTTCTACCTCTTCTAGTTGATTTTTATTGATTCTTGGTGGGATTATATGCTTAGTCTTGCCGTTATCAAAATACTTTGACTCATAGTCATAGAATTCGTTTTTTGGATCAATCTCTATTGAACCAGCCTTTTCATTTCCTATTACAGCAACATTTATTTCTTGGCCATCTATAAACTCTTGAACTAGAATCTCATTTCTATCTGAGTTATCCATTAAATATCTTTTTTTTTCTTCTTGATTCCTGATTATTCCAACGCCTACGCTGGAGCCTTCGTTTCTAGGTTTCATAACAAATGGATACTCAGGAAATGCGTGTTCATTAATATTATTAATATTCACCAGATTAGTTATTGGGTAATTAAAATTATTTTTAATAAATAGTTCTGCGGACTTATGTTTATCCATTGCTAATTGAGAAGCTTTAATTCCTGAATGCGTATAGGGTACATTATTTAATTCAAGAATTTTTTGAACCTCTCCATCTTCTCCCCATGTGCCATGTAAGCCATTAAATATTACATCTGGCTTATGTTCGGAGATGTGATCTGAAAGATCTAAGTCTGCATCAATTTCAATTACCTCATAGCCTAATCTCACTAGCGCCCTAGATATTTCTTTGGAAGTTATGATACTTATTTCTCTTTCTGCCGATACGCCTCCATAAAGCAACATAACTTTATTGAATATACTCATCTATTACCCAAAATTTTAATTTCCCACTCTAATTCAATACCCAATCTACTCTTTACTTCTTTTTTTATATTTTCACCAAAATCTTCAATTAAATTAGCAGAGTCTTTCTGTCTGTTGACTATAAAATTTGCATGTTTTTCTGAGAATGAAACTCCATTTAATTCATATTCTCTTAATCCAGCTTTATCGATTAATTGCCAAGCTTTGAGCTCGCTAAGATCAAAAGGATTTTTGAATGTACTTCCAGCAGTCATCACTTTTTGAGGTTGAGTTTCTTTTCTTTGATCATTTATTTCAACGATTCTTTTATTAATTATTAATGGATCTCCAATTTCTTTGTTGTATTGAACCTCGCAGACTATGTGTTTATCTAAAAAATTATTTTTTCTGTAAGAAAATAATTCTTCAGAATAATTCAGTTCTATGGGCTCTCCCTGATTACTCAAGCATTTTGCTTTAATGAAAATATCCTTAGTCTCAGATCCGAAACATCCCGCATTCATGCATGCAGCCCCTCCTACAGTACCAGGTATCCCAGAATAAAATTCAAATCCTATTATTGAATTCTTCAAGCAATATTTTGATAAAATCTTATCTTGCACTGCCGCTCCTGCAAAAACCATATTTTTATCATGATAAATATTACTGAATCCATTGCCTAATCTGATGACAAGGCCTGCAATACCTCCGTCTCTAATAATTATATTTGAACCTAAACCGATAACTGAGACATCTATATCTTCTTCTTTCGCAGTAAGCACTAACTGCAATTCTTCAAAACTTGAGGGAATATAAAAGATTTCGGCATTACCTCCAACTCCAAACCAACTATGTTTAGATAGATTATAATCAAATTTGTATTTACCTTTAACTTTATTTCTTAAAAATATTTCATTTAGAATTTGTTGGTTCTCATTCATATATTTTTTTCAAGTTTTTAGCAAAATCTGCAGCCCACTGAGTTACTGTTCCTGCGCCCAAAAATAAAAAAGTGAGTTTGTCGTTACTAGATTTAATTAATTTAAGCAGCTGCTCATCATTTTCATAGGCCTCTGTATTAACTTTAGAGTTTTTTTTAATACCTTTTATGAGTGATTGTAATTTAAAATTGTGTGGCATCTTTTCTCCTGCCGAATAAACATTCGATACAAAGACCTGGTCACATTCCACGAAACATTTACTAAATTCCTTTTTTAAATGTATTAGTCGTGAATATCTATGAGGCTGAAAAATGATAATAAGTTTTCTTTTTGGATTTGAATGACTCAGACCCTCTATAACGTTCTTAATTTCTGTTGGGTGATGGGCATAGTCATCTATAACTTTAACATTTTTTTTGTTCCATAGTTGCGTAAGTCTTCTTTGTACGCCACTGAATTTAGATAAGGCTTTCTTTATTGTGCCATGATTTACATTGAGTTCTGAAGCGAGTGCTATAGCAGCTAAAGCATTACTAATATTATAATTACCGTGCATAGGTAACCTTATATTTTTAATTGTTTTATTAATTTTTTTTAACTCAACATTAAAAACTACTCCATTACTATTGTGCCTTATTTTTTTACTCTGTATGTCACTGTTTTCAGTCTCTCCGTATGTAATTATATTTGCTGTTGTAATCTTATTTATTATTTTTCTTATTGATGGGTCATCTATACATACTATGGCAAATCCATAAAATGGAACTTGCGTAATGAATTTTTTAAATTGAATTAGTAAATTATTATAATTTTTATAGAAATCTAGATGTTCTTTATCAATATTAGTTACTACAGCAATAGTTGAAGGTAGTTTTACGAAAGTACCATCTGACTCATCCGCTTCAACAACCATCCACTTTCCTGAACCTAGTCTTGTATTTGTACCGAACTGATTAATAATACCTCCATTAATTACCGTTGGGTTCATTTTAGCAGCATTCAAAATTGAAGAAATAAGAGACGTAGTTGTTGTTTTTCCATGAGATCCTGAAATAGTAATTGAATTTTTTAGTTTTACTATTTGAGATAGTATTTCCGCTCTTGTTATTGATGGAATTTTATTTTTTTTTGCAAATGTTAATTCAACATTGCTTTTTTTTACAGCTGTAGAATATACAATTAAGTTAACATTTTTTAAATTTTCTTGTTTATGTCCTTTGAAAGTCTTAATATTTTTTTTGTTTAAGCGAAGTATGTTTGAGTTAATATTTATATCACTGCCCTGAACATGATACCGCATATCTGATAATATTCCGGCAATACCGCTCATGCCAATTCCACCAATTCCAATTATATGTATCAATATATTTTTAGTAATTTTCACGAATGGCTTTCTAAATAATCTATTATGTTTTTAGATGGATTAATTATGCGTCTGGATTTCAAGCGTTTTTTGATTAAATTCACTCTTTCATTATCATTCATTATTTCATTAATTGAATTAATAATATTTTCTAAATTTACCGAATCGTTGGAAATAATTTTTGTACATTCTGATGTATTCAAGTTTTTTGCATTGTAATATTGATGATTATCCGACGCATGTGGATAAGGTATCAGTATTGAAGGAATACAATAATATATAATTTCATTGACTGTTGATGAACCTGACCTTGAAATAACTAAATTAGATTTTGACAGTACTTGTGCCATTTCATCAAAAAATACTCTTACATCATTATTGATATTATGAGTCTGATAGAAAGCTTGTAAACGCTCTAAATCCTCTGATCTACACTGATGATAAACTATAATCCTCTTTTCGCTGTTATCCTGGACACTCTTAATGGATTCAGCAATATTAATAGATAAATTATGTGCTCCTTGGCTGCCGCCTATTATGCATATCACAAAATCATTACTAGAATTATTATTTAAAACTTTATCATCATTATTTATTCTTATAGGAAGGCCTACCATTTTATTATTAATATTTATTTTCTTTCCAGAGATTAAAGTATTTTCAAAACTTGTTAGTAGATCCTTAGTAAAGTTTAATAAAAATCTATTTGCTTTGCCGATAATCGCATTGCCTTCGTGTAAAAAGATTTTAAACCGCATTAACCATCCTGCAATTATGATAGGAACAGTAAAATAGCCACCAAAGCCTAAGACAAAATCAGGTCTTAATCTTAAATAATATGGAATTGACTGAATAAAAATATATGGAAGATTAATCAAATTAGAGATTTTACCTTGCTTATTAATTAGATTCTTTATTAATATTTTTTTTTTATCTGAAATATCTTTAAAGTATTTTTGCCCTCTTTCATCTGTTAAAATGTAGCATTCGTTTTCTTTAATTATCTCAGAATATAATACACTCATGGGTATGCAATGACCGCCCGTTCCACCGCCAACAAGAAAGAATTTTTTCATGCTATTTTTTACTCATTAACTATGTCTATTTTTAGATAATAATAATATTAAGCCACATGTGATTGACATACCTATAACAGATGAGCCCCCATAACTAATAAAAGGAAGTGTTATACCAGTTGTTGGAAGCAGTCTAATATTGACTCCAATATGAATAAGAGCTTGAAGGCAAAAATATATTATTAAAGTAAATAAACTTATTTGTATAAAGTGGTTATTGCTACTGTATATTTTTCTGAATCCTTGATAAGAAATAATAAAGAATATTGCTAAAATTATTAGGCATCCTAATAAACCATACTCCTCTGCAATAACAGAGAATATATAATCTGAATTCGCTTCAGGAATTTTATTTTTTAATACACCATTTCCTGGACCTACACCTATGAAACCGCCCTGTTTGATTGCCTGAAGTGATAATTCAGTCTGTGTTGCATCATAATCATTAGGCGCTAGAAAAGAATTAATTCGATTTTGTACATTAAAATTAAATAAATAAATAAAAACAAAAAATATACCACCAACAAAAATTATTGATGCAAGAACAATTATACTAAATCCGCTCATAAATATGGATGAAAAGTATATTGCTGAAACAAGAAATAATTGACTAATGTCTGGCTGAAAAACTAATATTGCAGCCATCAATGCATAAATACTGAAACTAAGTGCATAACTTCTAAAACTATTTCTTAAACTTGGGTTATATAAAATAGCTGCAAGCACGATACAGTAAAATGGTTTAATTAATTCAATAGGCATGATTGTGAAATATTTTAGATTAATCCATCTCTTCGATCCTTTAATCTCAACTCCATAAATTAATGTTAAAAATAAAATGACTATTAAAATTACAAACACAAATATTGATATATTTGATATTCGTTCATAATTAATAAACGAAAATAAAATGAATATAATAAAACCAGACAATAAATAAAGTGCCTGAATATTAAAGTATGAAAAAAGATTATTGTTTAAATACCTTGATGTACCAGGATTAATCGTAAGACTTATAAATAGTCCAATTGCAATAAGTACAAGTACACAAAAAAATATTGGTTTATTAATTTCATAAATCCAATCAGTTATAATGGATTTTTCTATTTGCGGCTTAGTCATTTTAAAATCTCAACTTTTATTTTTCTTCTAAAATCATCTCCTCTTTCTTCAAAATTATTGTATTGATCAAACGATGCGGCTCCAGGACTAAATAAAATTGTGCAATTCTCATTCACAATATTTGCAATTGATAATGACATTTTAACTGCCTTATTTAAGGTTTTTACATATGAAGTATCCACATACTTATTAAAATAATTGAAAAAAATATTTTTAGTCTCACCTATTACAATGGCCTTAATGACATTGTGTCGGTTTTTATCTAATATATTGATTTTTTTACTTTTAATTTGTCCTCCGCAAATCAAAATTATGTTCTTGAAGTTATTTAACGCTGGCACTAAAGATTCAAAATTTGTTGATTTAGAATCATTTATTACAATAAAGTTCTTTCTTTTTACAATTATCTCTTGTCTGTGAGGCAGTCCACTAAATGAAGAGAAAGATTTATAAATATCTGACGTCTTTAAACCTAATTTTTTTAATATTAAAAAAGAAAAATATAAGTTTTGCATATTGTGTTTTTTTGATATCAGGCTAATTTTTTTATTATTTTTAAAACTGCTACTAATTTTTTTTACAGGAATTAGCAGTTTAAGTTTTTTCTTATCTAAATTCGTATTAGCAATTTTTTTTATATTTTTATTGGAGTCATAATAACAAACATCCCTAGCACTTATATTTTGAAATATATTACACTTTGCGGTAGTATACTTATGCATTGTAATGTGACGATCTAAATGATCAGGTGTTAAGTTTAATATACACGATATATCTGGCTTAAATATTTTTGCTTGCTCCAGCTGATATGATGAAAGTTCTAAAATATAGACACCACGATTTAACTTTTTTGAAGAAAATATAGGTTGTCCAATATTACCTATCAAAACTGAGTTTACGTTATTTTTTTTTAATGAATGATGAATCATGGAAACAGTTGTAGATTTTCCGTTAGTTCCAGTGATACCGATAATCTTAATTTTTTTTAATTTATTTATGCTATTTATAAAATGTTGAAATAAATCAAGTTCACTAATTATCTTACATTTTTTAGATTTTAATCTTTTAATGTATTTATGTACATTTTTTCCTTCAGTAGCAATACCAGGACTTGGCATTATATATTCTATGTTAGTTTGATTCTTATCGTTAATTAGAGAATAACCTTTTTTTCTTAATGCTTTTCTTTTATTAAGATCATCATCCCAAAAATAAACATTTGCACCACCTTTCAGCAGTGAATTGGAAACGGAAATACCTGTAATTCCCATTCCAATGATAAGGAAGTGTTTATTTTTAAATGATTTTAGTTTAATCATCTATTTATCTGATTTTAAGTGTCGCTAGCCCAATTAGTGCTAAAATTATTGCAACTATCCAAAAACGAATAACTATTTTTGATTCTGGTAGACCATTTTTTTCAAAATGATGGTGTAATGGTGCCATTTTAAAAATTCTTTTTCCAGTTAATTTAAAAGATGAGACTTGCAATATTACAGATATTGCTTCAGCAACAAAAATACCTCCAACAATGGCTAAAACTATTTCCTGTTTTAATAAAATACTAATCGATCCTAATGCTGCTCCCAATGAAAGCGAGCCTGTGTCTCCCATAAACACCATTGCAGGAGGAGCATTATACCATAAAAAGCCTAGCGCTGATCCTATTATTGCTGCACACAATACAGTAAGTTCACCCGCCCCTGGCAAATAATTTATGTATAAATATTCAGCAAAAATTATATTGCCTGCCAAATAACAAATTACAGCGAATGTTGCTGCAACAATCATTACAGGGACAATTGCAAGCCCGTCTAGACCATCGGTTAAATTTACTGCATTTGCTGATCCCAGGATAACGATTAGAATAAACGGTACTGCGAACAGACCTAAATTAATAAAAATATCTTTTAAAAAAGGTAATGATAAGAGCTTAATATCAATGTGATGGTATTTAGTTATCCAATATATAAAAATAAGTGAAACAATAATTTGAAGAAATATTCTTATTTTGGCTGAAATGCCTTTGCTTGAATTATTTTTAACTTTACTGAAATCGTCTGTAAATCCAATTAAGCCAAAAGAAACTAGTATAAATATAACAGGCCAAGATATAAAGCTTTCTGGGTTTACCCAAAGCAAAATAGATCCAACAATGGAAAGCAATATGATGATTCCACCCATGGTAGGCGTTCCCTTTTTAGCTATTATATGAGACTCTGGCCCGTCTTCCCTAATAGGCTGTCCGATAGACTGATAAGAACTAATCTTTTTAATTAATGCAGGACCAAATAACAATATGAAGAAGAAAGAAGTAAAAAGAGCGAAGCCAGTTCTTACAGTCAGATAATTGAAGAAATTATATAAGCCTGGGATATTTAAGTATTCTAAAATATATAATATCATATGTTTTCTTGTTTAAGATGAGTGATTAATCTTCTTATGTTAATTGAATTAGATCCTTTAGCAAAAATTGTATAATTACTCTCTATTATTTCATCAAGATTGTCGATAACCTGATTGATGTCTTTAAAAAAAGAAATCTTATTATTATGAATTTTGTTTTCTAACTTTTTGAAATGCTTTCCAATAAATAAACATTTTTCAAATTTTTTCTTATCTAAAAATTTAATTAGATTAGTATGGTAGTAACTAGCCTTTTGACCCAGTTCATTCATATCACCAATCAAATAAACAATATTCTTTTCTTTTAAGCTATCAAATATATCAATTGTTTGCTTCATTGAAATTGGGCTTGCATTGTATGAATGATCATAAAGCTTAAGTTCGTGACTATTATATTTACATCTAATCATATTTCCTCGCCCACTGGTGAATGGTACGTTTTTAAACTTTTTAATAAATCTATGGTCAATGTTAAGTGCATGTAAGCAAGTAAGAATTGCTAAGCAGTTATCGATTAGATTTTCCTGATCAATTCTGACACCAAAACTAACTAATTTGCCTCCTGGAAGACTAACTTTAAGCTGTATAATTTTTTTTGTTACCTTTCTTTCTTTTATATAGACATTTGAATTATTTTTTTTGCTATAATTATAAATATTTTTTATCTTAGTATTTCTATAGTTTCTATATAACAAATTATAATGATTGGTGTCTTTATTAAGAATTAGTGAATCAATATTTTCTGAAGATGTAAAGATTTCACTTTTCGCTACAGCAATCTCTTTTAAAGATTTAAAATTACCTAAGTGTACGTTTTCAATATTTAAAATAATAGAAATATTTGGTTTTAATATTTTTACTAATCTTTTTATCTCTCCAGAATGATTCATGCCTAATTCAAAAAAACCAAATTTTGTTTTTCTTGGCATATTTAAAATTTCTATTGGCATTCCATACTTATTATTATAAGACTGTCTCGAGCAAAAAATATTTTTATGCTCTTTTAAAATAAACGAAATCGCATCCTTAGTTCCAGTTTTTCCTACACTGCCTGTAATTCCAATAATTTGAGTATTGAGTAAGGACCTGTAGTATTTAGCAAGAGATAATAATGCAGATAGAGTATTTTTTACCCTAATTTGCTTAAGGTTAGATTTAGAATTAATTTTTTGAACAAAAGCTATAGATGCACCCTTTTTTTCTGCTTGATTAATAAATTTATGTCCGTCATTATTTTTTCCTTTAATTGCAAAAAAAATATTTCCTTTTTTTAAGGTTCTTGTATCAAGTGATGCACCTGTAATTTTTATTTCGCTGTGCTTGGCATTAAACAGATTATTAATCTCTAAAATTGAAATATGACTTGCTTTCATAATTTTAGTAAACCTTTAGATATTTTCACATCATCAAAGGGGTAAGCTTTGCCATTAATAATTTGATTTTTTTCATGCCCCTTACCTGCAATAATTAGTAAATCTCCTTTTCTTAGTTGATTGATTGCATGTTTTATGGCCTTTCTTCTATCTGAGATTTCCAAAAAGTTTTTGCAATCATCAATGATTTCTTTTCTAATTTTTTTTGCATTCTCAAAGCGTGGATTATCATCAGTGATAACAACATTATCTGCGTATTTTGATGCAATTTTACCCATTATTGGGCGTTTTGAGTAATCTCTGTTTCCACCACATCCAAAAACGACATGCAGCTCTGATTTGCAAAGATTGCCACCTTCTATTAAAGCATTTTGAAGAGCATCAGGTGTGTGCGCAAAATCAATATATACAGAGGCACTGTTTCTTGTATTCCCAACAAATTCCATGCGACCTGGTACTGAAGGACATTTTAGACTTAACTTTTGAATCTTAGTTAAATTGTGACCCATAGAATAAAGTGTTAATGTTGCCAATAAGAAGTTGTGTATTTGAAATAATGGAAAGTTAGCAAACTTAAATTTTTTAATCTCTTTACCAAATTTTACATCGACTATCGTTACGTTGTACTTATTTTTTTTTATCTTAACTATTTTAAATTTATTATTTTTTTGAAAATATATTGGACTAATATTGCTTTCTTTCTCTAAATATCTTTTAACTCTATCAATATATTTAGTTTCAGAGTTAACTATAATCTTACTATCCTTTTTTACATAATCAGAAAATAGTTTGAGCTTACTCATTATGTAATGTGACATAGTTTTATGATAATCTAAGTGATCTTGTGAAATGTTTGTAAGTACACAAGCATCAAATTTTAATCCATAAAACCTTTTTTGATGTAAGCCATGACTTGATGCTTCCATTACAAGATACTTAATCTTATTATTACTTAATTTTCTTAACTGTTTTGATAAGTCAACTGGCTCAGGAGAAGTTAGATTTTCAGTATTAAATTTTTTTATCAGAGAATTACCTAACGTACCTATTGTTGCAGTTTTTTCTCCTAAATTTGATAATATGTAATTTAAAAAATAAGTTACTGATGTTTTTCCATTTGTTCCTGTCACAGCGATTTTTTTTTCTATTGTTTCACTATGGACTACGAATGCTGCTAAAGAAATTTCTTTTCGAATATCTTTTACCTTATAAATTGGGATATTTGATGAAATCTTTATTTTTTTTCTGATTGGAGTAACTATTGCAGAGGCACCTTTAGCTACTGCATCATTCACATACTTCAGCCCATCAGCATTACTTCCGGGGATTGCAAAGAAAATGTCACCTTTCTTTATTTTTCTCGAGTCAGAGCAAATATCTTTGTACTTAACCTTGTCTGAATTTATTTTTTTCAGGAGACGACTATTTGTCATTTATTGCAGTGATGTATTAATTAATAAATTATCACTTGGTAAATATTTACTTTTTGTGTCTAAAATAGGACTTATTCTATCAATTATTAATCGTGAAGTTCTAGCTACATTCCATCCTGCATCGCTATAACCCCATGTATTATAAGGAGTATCATACTCACCAATTACTCCTTCTGGATTATCTAGTGAAACAAGCACGAGATATTTAGGCTTATTGATTGGAAAGGATGATATAAAAGTAGTTAATTTATCGCTTGAATATGCCTTATTACTAATTTTCTCTGCAGTGCCTGTTTTTCCTCCAACTAAGTATCTGTAATCACTATCTTTACCTACGAATTTTTTACTCGACTCTTTACCAAAGGCATCTTTTGCTGTTCCTTCGTCTACGACGCGATTGAGTAAGTATCTCATAATCTCACTTGTTTGTTCTGAAAATATTTGATTTTTGAATAATTGATTATCTTTTTTTATCAATGACGGCTCTATTATGTAACCTCCATTTAATACCGTTGAAGTAGCTAAAGCTAAATGAAGAGGAGATATTGAAAGTCCATAGCCATATGAGATGGACTCAGTACTAGCCATTGTCCAAGGATCAGGAACGAGTGGTTCTGCTCGTTCTGGTAAATTAATAATTACCTGATTCAATAAGCCGAGATCTAATAGATATTTTTTTTGTAAATCAGGCCCAATATCTCTAATCATTTTAATAGTGCCAACATTAGATGAATGCACAAATATTTCTTCAACTGTACATTTTTTAGTTTCACAGGGGCGATGAACATCATGCACTTTATGCTTATCAATATAAATATGATCATCAATTTCATAAAGTGTATTAGGCTTAAATATATTTTCTTCAATTCCAATTGCGGTTGTAAATATTTTCATAACTGAACCAAATTCATAAACACCCAGAGTGTTTTTATTAAATGTCGAATTTTCATCAAAATTTTTACTATTAGGATCAAAGTCAGGAAGTGAAACCATGGACAAAATTTCACCAGTATTTACCTCCATAACAAGCCCTGATCCACCAGTCGCTTTGTATAACTTCATAGAATCCAATATTTCATCTCTTACTATATGTTGTATTCTTGTATCTACTGAGGAGATAACATCGCTTTCATTTTGATTATTTAATGATGCGTTGAATGATTTTTCCATTCCTGAAACACCCTCGTTATCAATATCTACTTTTCCTATCAGATGGCTAAATAGCTCTTTATGAAGATACTTTCTCTTATAAATATCTTTAATCTCTATACCAGTTTCTCCAAGGTCAATAACTTTCTGAAGTTCATTGGGACTTATATTGCGCTTCAAGTAAAACCATTTACCAGAGTTAATTCTATTTTCTAAATCATTTGCTGATATGTCATAATACAAAGATGAGACTTTCTTTATGAATGACTCACGATCATAGATTTTTTTAGGATCAATACCAACATCAGACATTTGTAAGTTAGCTGTTAGAGAAATATTGTTTCTATCTAATATATTACGCCTTTCCTCATCTATCGATGACACAAAATAGCGGTTTTTTTCAACATAGAAGAGATTAATTTCAATCATTTTAATTGTAATAGCAATAAACAAAGTACTGAATATGATTGCTGACAAAATTAGACGATTATTAATCTTAATTGCGAAGCTTTGCTTTATTGAATTTATTTTCTCAATAGCAAATTTTTCAGCATTGTATCGATGAGTAAATGAAAAACTTTTTTGATAAATATCTATTTTCTTTTTTCCAGAATTTTTTCTCTTTCTCACAAAATTCTAACGTGCAGGGCTTATAATTTTCTTTGAAGGCATATCAACTGCAATGATATCCTGGAATACTTGATTTTCTTGACCTAGATCATCTTTGTCTAAAACTACGAAGTATTTAGTATAATCATTGGATATGACCATTTCAGATATCTTTTTTAAATTGATAGGTGAGATCATATGATCCCATTCTATTTTAAAAAGCTCACTCTTATTTTGCTCTTCTCTAAGGGTAATTTCTAGTTCATTGATATAGTTTTGTTTTTCAGCTGAGATATTTTTTATGATCATTATTGCAAGCAATCCTATTAATAAGATGATCACTGAGAAAATTTTAAATAAACCACTAATCATGATTGTTTAAATCCCAAATCTTCAATAGGTACATAACCAAATTCTAGATTATTCTTCTCGTAAAACCTTAGCTTGGCTGATCTTGAGCGTGAATTATATTCAATCTCTTCTTTACTAGGTTTGAGAACTTTATTTATCTTGTTATTTTGACTTGCTATTCTTAAAAAGTTTTTCACAAGTCTATCCTCAAGCGAATGGAAGGTAACAACACATAAATTTCCATTTTTTTTTAAATATTTTAATGCGTGATTAAGGCCAGAATGTAGTTCTTCTAATTCATTATTTATATAAATTCTTAAAGCCTGAAAAGTTTTAGTAGCAGGATGTTTTTTATAATATTTATTTGAGGAACATTTTTTGATAACTTCTGCTAGTTCTAAAGTTGTTTCAATTTTTTTTGATTTACGGTAAATTTCAATTTCTCGGGCAATTCTTCTGGAGTTTTTTTCATCACCATAATAATAAATGATATCAGCTAATTCTTCATGGCTTTTTGAATTTACCACATCATACGCAGTTGTTCCTTCTTGACCCATTCGCATATCTAATGGACCCTCTTTCATAAAAGAAAAACCTCTTTCTGGAAAATCTAATTGCATTGATGAAACTCCTATATCAAATACGAAACCGTCAATTTCTTTTTCCTCGGTTTTTTCCATAACTTCGTTAATTTTACTAAATTTAGAATGGAAAAAATCGAACCTTTTGCCATATTTTTTTTTAAATTCATTAGCAATTTGATTAGCAAATGGATCCCTATCAATTGCAATAATATTGCAGTTAGTGAGCTCAAGAAATTCTTTCGAGTATCCTCCATTTCCAAATGTTGCATCGAAGTACGTTTCATTATCTTTAGGCCTGGTTAACTTTATTATCTCATTTATAAGAACTGGCTTGTGAGCCAATTCTTTACTCGTCATTTACTCTGTCTTCTAAGGAATGAAGGAATTTCTAATAAATCCTGATCAGTTTCACTTTCTTCAGCTATTTCTTCATCCTTAGTATCATTTATGTCGTCTAATTGATGAATGTTTTGACCACTAAAAAGATCAGGTGCATCTGACTCATTATTTTCTCTATTAGCATTTATTAAATCCATTATGCTATTAGGAGCCCCATCCTCAGTAACCATCTCTGGTTCAGTGATTGGCTCTGGCTCAGTGATTGGCTCTGGCTCAACTTCTTCTTCAGCTGCCATTTCTGGTTCAGTGATTGGCTCTGGCTCAACTTCTTCTTCAGCTGCCATTTCTGGTTCTATCACAACTTGGGTATCTTCAATATCAGTTTCAGAGTGAATATTAGAATCCTCCTTATCCATGAACATATATGGATCAGAATTTTCATTTACTTCTTCATTTATCTCTTCATTGCTTAACGAAGCTTGTACTGAGTTTGAATTTGCTGCTGGTGTAGCCGCCATTGATGATACAGCAGAATTTCTTGTTATTTGTAAATCTACAATTGATTTAGTTGGCTTTGGATGTGAGTCTAATCCTGTGGCTACAACAGAAACTCTTGCCTTGCCTTCAAGTTTGTCGTCAAAAATTGATCCCACAATTACATCTGCATCAGGATGAACCTGTTCTCGAATCTCGTTTGTAATTTTGTCCACTTCATGAAGAGTAAGGTCAGTCCCACCAGTTATATTAATGAGAAGTCCTTTAGCTCCATCAAGTGAATAGTCATCAAGTAATGGGTTCGTTACGGCATTATGGGCACATTCAATGGCTCTATTTTCACCAGAAGCTTCTCCTGTTCCCATCATGGCGCGCCCCATGTTATTCATGATTGTTTTTACATCTGCAAAATCTAAATTTATAAGTCCAGGAACAACCATTAAATCTGTAATACTTCTTACCCCTGCATGTAAAACATTATCCGCCATTGAAAAAGCATCTGCGAAAGTTGTTTTTTCATCAGCGACTTTAAATAAGTTTTGGTTAGGTATTACAATTGTTGTATCTACTAAATGCTCTAATTCTTTGAGGCCTTGCTCAGCGATACGCATTCTGCCAGCTCCCTCAAATTGAAATGGTTTTGTAACAACTGCAACAGTGAGGATGCCCAATTCTTTTGCTACCCGTGCAATTACTGGTGCAGCACCTGTACCAGTGCCTCCACCCATACCAGCCGTGATGAAAAGCATATTAGTTCCCTCTAAACGTTCCATGATTTCATGCTTAGTTTCATCAGCTGAAGACTTTCCAATATCAGGATGTGAACCTGCGCCAAGACCTTTTGTTACTTGAACTCCTAGTTGCATCTTAGAGTCACTTAATGATTTAGAAAGGGCCTGTGCATCTGTATTGGCTGCCACAAACTCAACACCGGATAAACCTGCTTCAATCATGTTGTTGATCGCATTGCCGCCTGCACCTCCGACTCCAAACACAGTTATCTTAGGCTTAAGTTCTTTTAGTTCTGGAACGCTTAAATTTAAAACCATGAAATTACCCTCCTGTTTTCATTAGTTATTGATTACTCCATTTGAGATTTGCTAAATTATTCTTCGCACTATTTGATTTATCTTTTTTATAGTCTTCATACGTAGTCGGGTTCCACATTTGAAATGTTTCCCCCATCCCTACAAATGAAACTTGATCAATAATTCCTGCTGATACAATTAATTCACCAGGTATTATTACTCTACCTTCTTGATCAAAATGAATTTGATGACTGTCTGCAAATATAGAAGATGAAAAAGTATTTCTTTCTTCACTAAAAGGTCCAGCAGACTCAATCGCATCACTTATTTTCTGCATTCGATTAATTGCACAGCCTTCAATTGATTGAAGGGTTGGTGAAGGGTAACAAATCATTCCCTTAAGACCATTTTGTTCAAGTACACTTCTGAATGATGAAGGTACTGAAACACGACCTTTCTTGTCTATGCGATTAATATAAGTAGATAGAAACAATGCCATTTTATAAAAAAAGTTAGTTATTAAAATAATCAACAAATTACCTCGTTTGGGTTAAATTGGGATTACATGGGATAGTATGGGATCTAATGGGTAATGTCTATAGCTTTTTTTGGATTAGTTATATTTTTCAGCAGCTTATGTGATTTTTTACTTTAAGCAAATTTTATAAGTTATTGAAAATAAATAGATATAAAATTGCCAGATAATCTATAAGCCGGGTTCTGTGATTTAATAAAAATCTATGACTATTCATCTAGTTCGAGTGTTACCACACGAATCATGCGATCAACCCAGTTACAGTCAAGACTAACTATTGTAACTCTATTTGATCTTGCTCCTGGCGGGGTTTACCATGCCTTTTTTGTTACCAAAAAAGCGGTGAGCTCTTACCTCACCTTTTCACCCTTACCTTATAAATTTCAATTAAGGCGGTTTATTTTCTGCGGCACTTTCCCTGGGGTCGCCCCCGCCGGGTATTACCCGGCACCATTGTCTTGTGGAGCCCGGACTTTCCTCTTTACAAGTAAAGCAGTCATCCAATTATCTGGCAAATATCATTTACAGTCTTAGTGTTTTTTGGTCAAGCTTCTGTGTTTAAATTTTAATAAATTTCGCAGATATCCTATCAATTTATGTTTAACAGAGAATTCTTCTAGTTCTTCAGGGCAATAATGACTTTCAAAAGCATGAATAACTTGAAGGGTTTCCTTGTCCATTAATCCATTAATAGAAATTTTATAACCAAAGTCACTCAATAACATTTGTAGGTTTTTTATATCTGATGGGTTTAATTCTTTATTAGAATTATTCTTTTTTGGAAGCAAGCCTATGCCTTTTTTATTTAATGCTTTCCAGGGAAACAAATAACCAGGGTCTAGTTTTCTTAATGGAGCGATATCAGAGTGTCCTAAAATGAACGCATCATTAATTTGATATTTATTTTTTAAATATAATATTAACTTTGCAATAGCATTTACCTGAGACTTGTTAAATTTATGATAGCCAAATTCTTGACCTTTATTCTGAATCTCTATTCCAATTGATTTTGAATTGAGATTTTTGTCTGATCCCCAAAAAGAGATACCTGCATGCCAAGCAATGTCATGATCTTTTACGAGCTGAATGATTTTTCCGTATTCATT
Organism: uncultured Pelagibacteraceae bacterium; assembly: GCA_902517885.1. Classification (GTDB taxonomy): domain Bacteria; phylum Pseudomonadota; class Alphaproteobacteria; order Pelagibacterales; family AG-422-B15; genus CACNXQ01. The sequence continues at coordinate 144,609 of CABYDZ010000002.1, read as the reverse complement.
TATAAAATAGTGTGAACTGACTTTGGCTTTTTTTGATTGCAGTCTTTTTAAGGACTCAGCTGATGAAAGCATGCCTGTATAATGAATTATAAGATATTTTATTTTTCTATATTTTCTTTTATCAAAATTGGGAGAATTTAAGAATTGAAATTTCATGGCGAATTTGGAACCTTTTTCTCTTCTGGTTCACGAGTCATCACTATTGCAACTCCTACTAAAGTAATTAGAGCTCCAAAAATAATTTTCACAGTAATGACCTCATCAAAACCCTCATACAATGAAAATAAAGATATTATAAATGCGTTTACTATAGCTAATGCAGGCGCCATAAGAGTTAAAGGTGTTACTTTGGAAAGTTCATACTTAGTAATTAAATAATAAAACCCTGCATGACCTATTAATGTTGCTGCAAAAGCTGTAAATAAAACTGCATACCAACCAACTAAATTTGCATTTGTTATTACTTCAATATGATTATCTTCAAAAACTAGTGAGACTGTTGCTAAGAAAATAAAGCTAATAAATGCAATCCACGCTTGCAGATCAAATACTTTTATATTTTCTAATTTTTTCATAAATAATAGACTTACAGCTATAGAAAAAGCAGCAAGAAGAGCAAAATAGACACCTCCCAAATCGGAAAAAATTGTTGGCTCAAAGACTAATATAATTACACCTCCAAATGATAGGGTGATACCCAATATTCTTCTCCATCGGATCACTTCTTTGAGAAATATCACTGACAATATAGTTGCAAATGGTACTCCAAGTTGAAGAACGATCGCTACGGATGAAATATACTGAGAGTTATCGAGTGCTAAATAAAAGAATGCAAAATGTATGCCTCCACCAAGGATGGAAACAATCAAAATATTAGTCATCTGACCTTTGTGAAACCTAAGAAATGGAATTAAAATGAGGGCTATAAGAAAAAAGCGCATTGTCGTGAAGAGAAATGGAGGAAATTCTGTTACGCCAATCTTTGCTGAAATAAACGCTAAACTAAAAGCAAAATTTATCATTAATACTAAAATGATATCTTTGGTTCTCAAAATAGTTCCATTTATTGTCTAAAATGCCTCATAAATTTAAACTCAATTAAAGTATTAATTTGTTTACAAAATTTATATAGAATAGCATTAATCTAATGAACTTGAGAATACTATTAGTGCTAATTATTGGATCTACTCTGGTCTTTCAGGGTTGTGCTTCCAAAAGTACTGAATTGAATAGCTCTTTATCACAACAAGAGGTATCAACAGTTAATGATCCATTTGAAAAAGTAAATAGAGTTGTATTTTCTTTTAATATTATCTTTGATAAAATCATTTTAAGGCCAATCGCTGTAACTTATAAAGCAATTGTTCCTGGATTTGTTAGAAATAGAATTACATATTCCTTAAATAATTTAAGCATGCCAATAACTGCAGTTAACAATCTTCTTCAGGGAGAACTCAGAAAAGCTGGAATATCATCATCAAGATTTATTATTAATTCAACTGTTGGATTGCTAGGATTCTTTGATCCAGCATCAAGCATGGGATTAGTTACAGAAACTGAAGATTTTGGACAGACACTATCTGTTTGGGGTGTTTCCTCAGGTCCATACGTAGTATTGCCTTTCTTGGGCCCATCTAATCCTCGAGACTTTGCAGGACTTCTGTCAACATCTCTTTTAGATCCAATGTATCAAATCGGAGGGGGAAGCGCTCCTGACTCATTGAGAACTTATCGATTAGGAACAGGTGCTGTTGATTTTAGATCTCAAAATGTTGAAATACTTGATGACCTGCAGAATAATTCAGTCGACTATTATGCAGCAGTCCGAAGTTTTTACTCACAGGGAAGGGAGAGTCAAGCGGCTAGCAATCTTGAAATTGATTCATCTGAACAAGAAAATGATATTTTTGATGACTTTGAGATAGATGAAAGCTATGTAGGACCAGATATAGAGATTACATATGACTAAAATTAGATTTCATATTTATATACTTTTTCTTTGCTTTAGTTTCAATCTAACAGTTTTAGCATCAAATTACACAGAAGAAGAAAATTTCGTAACTTCATTTGCTAACTCAGCTATATCTATCTTAAGTAATAATTCACTTTCTGAGTATGAAAGAACTTCAAGTTTTACAGAATTAGTAATGTCATCAATTGATCTAAATTTAATTTCAAAATTTGTTTTATCTAAAGCATGGAAAAATGCTTCAGACGAACAGAAAGAAGCATATTTAATTGCGTTCAAGGACTACTTTGTAAGCTCATACGCTAATAAGCTCGATCAATACACGGGTGAAAAAGTCGATGTAATTAGATCCCAAGAAGCTGGGAAATACGTGATTGTCGAAAGTAATATTATTAGAGAAGGAACTGACACACTCAAAATTAATCTTAAGTGGAGACTTCTGAATAAAGACAATCAAATAAAAATCATTGACTTAAACATTGAGGGGATCAGTCTTGTGATTGCACAGCGAGAAGAATTTCAGTCTTTTCTTGCAAACAATGACTATGATTTGGATAAGCTAATTGAAAAAATTGTTTCAGTTTCTGATTAATATTCTGATGAAGGAAGCCCTTTTGGCTTCCAACCAAGAGTAAAGCCATCTTCAACATTAAATAGACTTTTATAACCTTCAATCTCGATCATGTTGGCAGCAAGATTAGAACGTGCCCCTGATTTGCAAATAAAATAAATATTTGAGTCCTTTGGTATCTCAAGAGAATTAAATTCCTCAATAAAATTAGGGTTTTGAATACCTTCCTCATTTCTTATAGCTAATTTAAAGAGGATACCTTCAAAAGAGTCTTCATCCGGAATGCCATCAACATTCCACTCAGTTGGACTTCTTACATCAATTAGGTAAGAATTCTGATCTTCATTTAATTTTTTAAAGCAGTCTTCAGATGAAATATTTTGTATTGAGCTCATATTATTATGTTTTTTGGTTAGAAGATTTAAAACGATCTGATATTGAACTTATTTTTGTTTTTCGTCCCCTAACTCTTTGTCTCCATTTCAGAAAAGAATTGCGTTTAAGGTTATCTTTCATAATCTTTATCACTTCTTTTTCTTTAAGTCCAAATTGATTATTTATATCAGTAAACGTTGTGCGATCTTCCCAAGCCATTTCAATAATACGATCAGTATCTCCCTGGGATAATTTATTCTCCATATTAGTTTGATATCTTTATAGCTTGAAAATTACCAGGGCGATGTTCACCTTTTTCAACTACACCAAGCAATTTTTCCCAAATCTCAAGCGCTCCATCTGCTTCTTCCTTTCCGATTAGCCTTGTCACCTCATCATAAAGGGGGCCTTTTATATCTGATATTTCTGTCTTAACTTTTTCTAAGTACCATTTATTACGATCATTTAACGAGAGAACTTTAAATCCTGTTTCTTTTAAAAGACTTTCGTACTTCTCGAGTGAGCACATGAACATATCTAGACCTTCTGCTGCAATATACTCCTTCATATCCTCCGATGGTTCGTTATCATCATTACGCATCCAATCTCCAACGGAAAGGATTCCATCATCAACTAAGATATCATTTATCTCTTGGAGTAATTTTTTTTTATCAATGATATGTAAAAAGGCTTCTTTACTAAAGATAATTTGAAAGCTTTTATCTTCAAATTTATGTTCACCAGGCTTAGTACAGATAAACTTCACTCTATCAGATATGCCTTTCTTTATAGCTAAATCATTTGCAGTTTCGATAACTAATGGTTCTGGATCTATTCCAATTGCTTCATTAGCACCATATTTTTCTATCATGTGAAAAACTGCTCCTCCTGTGCCGCAGCCAATATCCAAAACTTTTTTCCCTTTTAAGTCTAATCCTTTTAAAATTTGATCAATTTCATCAGTGCCCCCCGGTGACAAAAATCCCTCACCCCAGATGGTTTTAAGCATATTTAATTGTTTGGGACCGTAATGTCCTTCGTCGGTTAAGCTCATATTATTAATGATATGTTTTAGAAGCTCTCGTAGCTTTGTTTAAATCGATAAAACATAGATTGCATTTTCTTTTGATGACTAGCTTTATTAAAGGAGGTAATAAATTTTTAAATTTTACCCGCCTTACTAAAATATCCTGCTGCTTCATCATATGACCTGTTTGCGTATAGTTTAGAAATACACAAAAGTGTTAAGTGTAACGGAATACCAAATAACAACTCAGGTAGATCTATATTCATACTGAGATTTTAACCTGATTTATCCGTCATAATCAAGAACAACTGTACCTGAAACAGGATCAGTTACACCTAATTCAGGTGATAATTCCTCTAGTACGTGTCTCATCTTATCCAAATTTGCAATCATTGCATCTCTCTGAGCAGCAATTGCTTCTTCTGATTCCCAAATGCCAATATAGCAATATGTTCGGTCTCCAGTTTTAAATAGACGACTCATTTTTTGACCAGGTAAATTTTCAAAGCCTTTATTGATTTCCAAATATTCTTCTTCACAACCTTCTTTAACTTTAACCCTCACAGCATTACAAAATTCCATATTTTCTCCTTTATAATTTAGAACAAGATATTAGCTCAAAGATATACCAAATGAAAAGAACTAATAATTAAATGCATGTTATGTCCAACTCACTCTGGCTACTGTTCTTGTCGAACAGTAAAAAATATCATTATTTAAACCGGGTGTTAAAAACATACCATTTGCTAACGGCGACTTAAGGGAGACTTTGCTTAAAATATTGCCATTAGTTAAATCAATCACAACTAATTTATCGTCATTATCTTCAAAACTATTAATAACTAATTCTTTACTTTCAGGAAATACAACAGGCTGCATCGTCGGACGAATTTGATCAATTTTCCAAGATAGATCTAATTTTTTTTCTGCAGTATCAATGCCTGCTAATCCTCCATTTATACTATCCCAACAGACACATATGTTATGCTCTGGAATATTTACAGGTGGGGCTATTATGCCTCCACCAGATTTTTCAAATGGCTCTATGAACTGGAACTCATCGGAGTGAAGATCAAACTTATACAGTCTCTGCTTACAGCTCCATGGCGCACTTCTTCTCCAACTTAATTCCTTTGGTGCCTTATTAAACCTGCCATTAGGATGCGTTGAATATATTGCTCTTAGTGAGTCTATATCACCATTATTCATTAACCACATCGATTCATCTGAAATACACCCATCCCAAGATAGGCCTTGATTATCATCGGTTGAACGATAGGTTGGCGACCAGCTCCTATCCACAGAGAGCTTTTCATCAGCCCTGATTTTCCAAATTTTTTTTATTCCAGGTATGTAGATAAATTCACCATCATCATTTTTATCTGAAGCGATCCTACCCATTGAACCTTCAGGCAATAAAAAAGGTTCATGCAGTAATTCTAGCTTATCATTCAAACGCGTAATGGTTGATCTGCCCTGGCCCTCTAGGCGAAGGTCTTTAGTTACAATAGAACCATCAGACAAGACCAATAACCCGTTATGTGCTTGGTCAATCGGTAGCTTTTTTTCAATTTCAACCTCACAATTAGACGAAATACTGTGCATGTAATTGCCATTGACTTTTATAATATTCCCATTTTGATGAGCAGCGATAGCCCCGCACCAAACATGCTCACCGCAGGGAAGTCGAGGTGTCTCATTAATAACTTCAAGAGTTTGAGGGTCAATTTTTTGAACCCAACCAAAAGGAGGCGGACCAGTAAAACTTGGCATAGTGCCTCCAAGAAAAAGTTCTTCGCGCTCTCGAAAAATGGTCATAACGTTCCATCTTTCGTTACAAATGCTTTTTACTCGTGCTTGTTTATTTTTTACATCCAATCTTCCATTGGCAGCTTTTTGTCTGCGGTTGCCTCCACATTCTACTGGCCAATGGGATTTGTAATATCCCTCAAGTTTAACGTCACGATCTTTGGTCATTATTTTGGCATTAATGCCTTTATTGATCTTCTATTAAGCGCTGTTGTTATTTTTGCATACTGTCTAATTAATTTTAGAATCAAAGGGTCGTTTACTTCCTTATAAAATTCATTTTGTGAATAAAGGTCATGAAACCAATTTGATACATGTGGATATAACTTACGAAAAGGAAATCCAGATACATAGAGCCGATATGAATAAATAAACCATGCAAGGTCTAGCAACGAAAGCTTATCGCCCATTAAATATTTTTGGTTAGTTAGAAGGCCTTCAAATTTGTCGTAACGGTCACAAAATTTAACCAATGACTGTTTTACAGCGTCATCAGTAATTCCTTCTTTGTCGTAGGTTTCATAAAATTCGACCTCTTTCACCTTAAGTTTATCAAGTTCAGAATTAGAAGATTTATAGTTTTTGAATACTTCGAGTCCCTTAGAGCTCTTTTTGCCTAGACCACCAAACATATAACGATAAGCAATGTTTCTAATGTCTTCATGAAGAACATCCTCATCTTTAAGAAGAGTATTAATATTTTCCTCTTCATGATCGTCGAATAAAGGATTTTGAGGGTATTTTTTTTCAAGATACATCAGTATGTCATTGCTTTCAATTTCAACATGTCCATCATCCACAAGTACTGGAATGAGCCCTTTAGGATTGATACCTAAAAACCATTCTGTATAATTTTTTCCTGCTGCGAGATTTACACTGTGCGAAGTCCAACTGATTTTTTTTAAGTTAAGGTAAATTCGAAGTTTTTGTGAACAAGAAGATGTTCTAAAATTGAGTAAATGTAAACCCTTCCAGTCTAATATTTCTTTAGTTTTAATCTGCTCACTTGGAATAGTTGCCATTTATTTCTTCCCCTTGTTATTTTGCTTAGTTACTAAATAAGCTAAAACCAATATCACAGCTGTACCTGCCATCATCGATACATCAACTGACAAACCAAAACCTATGAGTATAAAACCAATTAATGCACCAATAAAAAATACTCCAAGTATTTGCAGTACATTCTTCATAAATTAATATTACTCATTTGTTTTCAACCTTGTTCTCTGAATAATTATAACAGAAAATATTGGGACCAAAAGAGTGAGAAGTGTTACAGCAATTAATAAAATGCCCAATTCAGAGTAATCTGCAACTGAAAGAATTTCATTTGTAATCTTGTCTTTTACTTCCCTTGTGACCTCATAAATTTGATTAAGGTATTTTGTAAACAATGAACTTGCGGATAGAGCAAGATTAGTAAAAGACGCAAATACGGCAAAAAACGTCGCTTTAAGATGAGCGGGCGCATTTCTCGCAATCCAAGCAAGCAATGGAATCATCGATACTTGCCCCAAAGGTGATTCAAGCGCGGTATTAAAAATAGCTATGAAACGCGCATCAACCACATCATTGGTTAGGGAGGCGGTCCATTGATGAAACCCATAATACATGCCCACACTTGGTAAAAATAAAACTGCGCCAGCAATAGATAAAATAACTATAATTTTTGCAATCGAGTTATTTACCATAAACGGTCTTAAAACAATTATTCCCAGCAATGTTAGAAATGAAGCGAGTAAAGAAAGGACTGAAAAAAATTGCTCATCAAAACCTAAATTGTCTATTTCAAACCAAGTCAAACCTGCCCCAGGACCTGGCATGGCTCTAAAAATAAATATTATGATTGCAGTTCCTAAAATGGTTAGTCGCATTGACTCAGGAAGCTCACGCATTAACTTAGCCATCAAGAAGAAAATAATACTTACTGATCCTACAAACACGATCTCTTGAGCATAAGGAAGATTGAAGCCACCTACAGTAAGAGTAAATATGACAAAAATAAGTGAACCCCCAAGTATCCACCAATCAACTTTTGTCTTCTCACTTGCTACCTTCTCTTCAACGCCAGCATATGATAATTTATTTCTTCTTTTGTTTTTAAGGTAAATTGAGAGAAATACGCCTAGTACTGAAATTAAAGGAATGATTAATGCAAAAAGGTAAATATTTGCATATAGCAATATTTTTTCTTGTTCAGTTTCAGCTTCAACACTACTAAAAATAATTACATTAATCAGAGCGACAACAACAGTTCCTCCAATGATTGCAAATCTTCCCAAAGTTTGCATAGTGGTATGCATATTTTTTATTAACTCAGGTGAATAAAGATTGCCCTGTTCATCTAGACTTGGAACCGCTTCAACGGTCATTGCATCAGCTACGACATCTTGCACAACGTATCCGATCGGCGCTAGCAATACACTGATTACATACCAGGTTTCAATATTAAGGAATTGTGACATAAAGCTTGTGTGGGCAATAAGGCCGAACATGATGCCTAGGCTTATGGCAATTAATGACGCTCCTATGTACACAAGGTAATTTTTTTGATCCCATATCAAATCAACCAAATGACCTAAAGGCATTTTTAAGGCCCACGGAATTCCAGCCCAAAAACCAAGACCTGCCAGAAATGCAGCAGATAAATTGAGATAGTCCTTGACAAAAAAAGTTCCAACAATACCAGTTAATCCAGCAACACCAGCAGCTAAGTAGATCATGAGTGGTGGTAAGTAACTTAGTTTAAACTGTCTTCCTAAATCTATAAATGTGCTGTCTACGAAATGATATAACTTAGTCATGAAAGAATTATATATTTTAAATTTGCTCCAACAACTGGCTGTTGTTATTTTTTGGACTATTTATTTGTTTAGATATCTCATAAAAATCTACTAGATCGTCTTTTTTTCTTTCTACTTGATGTTTGCCCGAAAGCCATTCACGTATCTGTTTTTCTTCTAACAACAATGGCTGACGGTGATGAACTTGAGCAATACGTTGAGTTGATTGGCAAGTTACCACCGCGCAACCACTTGTTAAATTATAAATTCCAGCAAAATATATGAGCTCAGTTTTTATTGAATGAAAAAAAGGTTTTTTTTCATTTTCTAATCTTTGCCATTCAATCCATCCATTAGCCACAAAAACACATCGCATGGAACCTCTAAAAGATGGCTTTTCAAGTAAAGTTTCATGGCGACAATTGATAAGATTCATATCCTCTTTCCATTTTGGAGAATAAGACCACTTAATCATTTCAGGGTTCGGTTTAAGCACTAAAACATTTTGTGATGGAGCAATGTTATATGATGCTTGTACTTTAGTTTTAAATTTTTTTTCAACCACTTCTGTGTCTGAAAGTACGTAACGCCCACACATCAAACTAATAAATCATTAATTAATCTTAATCGGTCTTGAGATTTTTTACTTGAGGGAATAATTTCTAAAATTCGTCGATATGTTGCTGCAGCACCTAACAGATCATCTTTAATCAAGTAAATTTCTGCTAAGCCATCAAGTGCACCAAAATGACGAGGCTCTAGGTATAACGTTTTTTCAATATCTGATATAGATTTATTTAATTCACCTTTTAAAAAATAAACAGTGGCTCTCTTGTTCCACCCTTCGGCAAATTCTGGGCTTTGCTCAATAACTTTTGAAAATAATTCAATTGCGTTATCTAATTCACCAACATCCATGAATTGATTTGCTTCATCAAATAAAATCTGCGTTTCTTGATTATCGGCTATAGACCATATATCCCATATATTAAACAGAAGCTTACTAGCCTCCATATTATTAGTACTTAAAAATAACTTATCAAAAAGCTCAATCAAGCGACCATCTTTTTGATCTGCATAAGCAAAATTTGAAAAGAGAATTATAAGAATGATTAATCTCTTCAATTTAGATCACTCCAATATTCTTGGTATTTTTTACTGTTGGCTGAATCTTCTCTAAAATGATCAAATAAAGCTTTTGTTAAACTAAGCTTGTTATTAACTTCTTCACCGTTAGCCATTTTTAAAATTTGTCGATAGCACCAATATACTTGAGCTGCTTTATTATTAGACCTCATCAATGCAATCGGACTGTTAAGGCCAAATATCCAAGGTCCAAATTGAAGAATATTCTCATAAAGTGTAGCTGACTTTTTTTCTCCACTTATCAATTCATTAATAATTTCAGGTTCGGAGCATAAAGGTCTTCCAAGACCTATAACATCACAGGCTCCACTATTGAGTGCACTATTCATTCCATCAATAGTGCGAAAACCTCCGGTTACGGCAAGAGGAATTGAAAGAAACTTTTTGATTTCCTCTGCATATTTTAAAAAATAAGCCTCTCTTACAACTGTACTTCTTTGAGGTTTTATTGTTTTCATTTTTTTTAGGTTAAAAGAATCAATTTCCAAGGCTGCAAAATTTTCATATGTACCTCCAGAAATCTCAAGCAAATCCAATGAGGTTAAATTAAGTAGTTTGGCAACTTCAATACTTTCCTCATGGGTAAAACCACCTTTTTGAAAATCTGATGAATTTAATTTTATAGATATGGGAAAGCTATTTCCAACTCTTTCTCTGATCCCATCAATAATACTAATCAACAATCTTGACCTATTTTCTATACTCCCACCCCATTGATCAGTTCTATTATTTATATTTGGTGACAAAAATTCTGATAATAAATATCCATGCGCTGAATGCAGTTGTACGCCAGTAAAACCAGTTTGTTTTGCAATTTCAGCAGCGTTAATAAATCGATCAATGATATCTAGAATTTGAGTGTGTGAGAGTTCCTCGGGTACCCCAAACTTCAAAACTCCACCTAAAGTCGGCATAGGTTTGACTGAAGGTGCTACTGATTTTTTATTGATAGAAAATGGGGTTTGACGCCCTGCGTGACTGAGCTGCATCCATAACTGGGTATTGTTCTGTTTTCCAGCCTGAGACCAATTTGCTAAAGCTGCTAAGCTTTCATTTGTTTGTGTCCCTTCTATAACAACATTTCCAGCGCGCTCAATGTACCGATGGTCTATTTGTACATTGCCAGTAATTGAGATTCCTGTACCCCCTTTTGCCCAGCGTTCATATAGTTTTACATGACGTTCGTTTGATAATGCATCACTATTTGCAATACCTTCAGTCATTGCAGATTTTAAAAATCTATTTTTTATCTCTACACCGCAAGGAAGTTGCAATGTTTTATCAATTTTCATAATTTCTTAAGTACAACTTTATATAATTTTCTCGGAAACTTTCCCTCATTAAAATCATCAATTTTTATTAATTCGAACCCATTTAGAAGTTTCTTTATTTTTTCTATCGAAAAAAAATGTACAATAAATCCATCATTTTCATATAAATCTTCATCTCTATGAATGCCATTTTTGTAATCACCGTCCAATGTATTACGAACAGTAAAAATATTTATACCTCCCTTTTTTAATATTCTTAAAACTTCATTATTTAATGATATAATCTCATTCATCGAAAATGCCATACAGTAAAGCATGTGTGAATAACATGCTTCAAAGCATTCATTCTTATAAGGTAAGGGCAATCTCATATCATGAACCTTAGATGTAATAAGATTTTCTAGACGATTCGTTCTACTTTTTTCACTTATGTCATTAATTGCTTTTTTACTGTAATCTAAAGAGTCAATTTTGAAACCTTGTTTAGCGAAATATAGAGTATCACGACCCTGGCCAGCTCCTATTTCTAAAACTTTATTAATTCTATGGGATTTGAATATTTTTGCAGATTTGATAGCAGCTATACTGGGATCTATTCCAAACATCTCAGGCTTATTTTGGAAATTATTTTCCCAATGCTGAGATTGTTTGTATAAGAGTTTACTATCCAATTTATTTCGAGGGATCAGGTACCTTGCGTAAATAAGGTTTTACAGTTTCCCATCCATCAGGATATATTTTTTCTGCATCCTCATTTTTAACTGCTGGAAGTATTACAACGTCTTCACCTTTTTTCCAGTTAGCTGGAGTTGCAACTTTATGATTAGCGGTAAGCTGCATAGAGTCGATTGCACGCAAAATTTCATGGAAATTTCTTCCTGTAGCCATAGGATATGTTAAATATAGGCCAATTCTTTTGTCTGGCCTTACAACAAATATTGTCCGAACAGTTTCATTGTCTACGGCAGTTCTTCCCATTGATGATGTACCAGCATCGCCTTCAAGCATATTGAAAAGCTTAGCAACTTTTAAATCTTCATCAGCAATTATTGGATAAGTTGGCCTTATGCCTGAAACATCCTTAATATCGTCTAACCATTTTATATGATCTTCAACACCATCGACGCTCAGTCCAATCACTTTTACATTTCTTTTATCAAATTCATCTTTCATTCCAGCTAATACACCTAGTTCCGTAGTACAAACGGGTGTGAAATCTTTAGGGTGAGAAAATAATACTCCCCAACTATCTCCTAGCCATTCATGAAAAGAAATGTCTCCTTCTGAAGTCTTAGCTTCAAAATCTGGACACATGCTATTAATTTTTAAAGTCATTTAATTCCCCTTTATTAATTTAGAATTATTATAAACAAGATTGCTTTCTGTTCAAATTTTTATAAGATGTTGATTCATAATGATTTTTAAACAACTTTTTGACGAGAAATCATCTACCTACACGTATATCGTTGCCAGTGGTAAGGGCCGCGAGGCTTTAATAATTGATCCAGTAATTGAACATACTTACATTTATACTGATTTATTAAATGATTTAGACTTAAGGCTCGTTAAAGTCATCGATACCCATATTCATGCTGATCATATTTCTGCAATGGCAGAATTAAAAGAAAGAACAAATTGCCAAACAGTTATGGGAGAACATTCAAAATCTGAAGTGGTTAACTTAAAAGTAAAGGACAATGATAAAATAATTATTGACGGAATTAATTTAGAAGCTCTTTATACACCAGGACATACGGATGACTCATATTGCTTTTTAATGAACGATCGTATTTTTACTGGTGATACACTTTTGATAAATGGCACCGGTAGAACTGATTTCCAAAATGGAAGCGCTAGCGAAGCTTATGACTCTCTCTTTAATAAAGTTTTAAAATTACCTGAAGAGACCTTAGTTTACCCAGCGCATGATTATAAGGGCAATCAATTTTCAACAATCGGTAGTGAAAAGAAAAATAATCCAAGACTTCAAGTGAATTCAGCAGCTGAATATGCCGAAATTATGGATAATCTTAATTTAGCTAATCCAAAGATGATGGATGTTGCAATTCCAGCAAACTTAAAAGGTCAAACCCTCAAAACTTGAAAGATTATACTTAATCTATTTTTATAAAGTCATTGATTTCTTTTACGACGCCAATGGGGTCCTCGATCATTGGCATATGACCCATATTCGTAAAAATTTTTATTTTTAAATTATTTATATTATTCTCAAATGGTTTTGTTGCCCACAAACCAATGATATTATCTTTGTCACCGTGTATCATCAAAGATGGTACTTTTATTTGTTTTAATAAATTTTCATCATCTAACAACAAATCTTTTACCTCATTCATTAATGCCATGTCAGCTAATGCCTGCCTTGAACCTTCAAGCAGAGGTAAATCATAATACTGATCAACCATTTCATCTGTAACTAAGTTTTGGTCATAAACCGAAACCTTCGCCCCTTGTTTTGCAAAAAATTTTGGTGTGAAGTAAACAAATTTTTCTTTATAAGGAAAATTAGCGCCGATATATCTGAATGCTTTAGGAATATTTTGCCTTTCAAATCTCTCAAGATCGCCTTCATTAAGAAGAACTCCTGATCCAACAAGTATTAATTTCTTTACCTGATCTGGATATTTAATGGTATAACGCCACGCAACTCTGCCACCCATCGAATGACCTAAAAGGTAAAATTTATCTATACTTAATTTTTTAACTACTTGATTTACTGTCTCAATAAAAGTCTCAATTGAATAATCCTTATTTGGGACTGCTCCAGTCAAACCAAATGCTGGAAAGTCTAAGCAGACTACTTTATATTTTTCAGATAGCTGGGGTACAACTTTATCAAATGTGAACAATGAAGCTAAGTAGCCATGAAGTAAAACTAATACGGGTGCATCTGGATTTCCTTTAACTAGAGTATGTATTCTTGAACCATTATCTAGTGTAATAAATTTAGACTCCGATTTTGCATATCTCGCTTCTATTATATTTCTTGGAACATCATTCTTAAAAGATTTAAAGAAAGAATAAATTAACCCAAGGATAATAAGCAATCCGATGATTAAGATAATTAATGAATAGGACATATCTATTTATTTGTTGTTGAAAATTATTATTAAAATTTAGATTAACACTTGTATCCTACTTAATCTATTATTTAAGTTGTAAAAAAAATTTTAGGAGCAATACAATATGGAAAATAAAGAAATAAATCCCGAAACACTGAAAAAGCTACAACTTAAAATCATGCAGGATGTTTCTGCTTCAGCGATAATTCCATTGATGAGAATTGGAGATCAGCTTGGTATATTTAAGAAACTAAGTGAAATAGGAGAAGTCAGTTCAAATGAACTAGCAAAAGCAACAGCACTTGATGAGAGATATCTAAGAGAGTGGTTGTATGCAGTTTCAGCTGCTGGTTTTGCAACATACAATGCAGAAATAAAAAAATTTTCATTAACTCCTGAGCAAGTTGCAGTTTTTGCAGAGGATGATGGTCCAGCATCAATGATAGGAGCTTATGATATGTTGACTGGTGCAATACATAATGAGGGTCAGGTCAAAGAAGCTTTCAAAACTGGAGATGGTGTTGATTATAAAGATTCTTGTCCAATATGTTTTCAAGGAACTGCCCGTTTCTTTAAACCTTCTTATGAAAAGAATTTGGTGACGAGTTGGCTACCAAAAATTGAAAATCTTGAAGAACGAATGAATACAGGAGCCAGCTTTGCTGATATTGGCTGTGGTTATGGTTTGTCAACTATGATTATCGCTCAAACTTTTCCTAACGCAAAAGTATGTGGCTATGACATTCACGAGCCTTCAATTAAAGAAGCTGAGAAGTTAGCTAAAAAAGCAGGACTGGATAAAAGAATTAAATATACGACAGCTGATGCCAAAAGTTATCATGGTAAGCACGACTATATTGCATTTTTTGACTGCCTACACGATATGGGGGATCCTGTTGGAGCTGCTAAATATGCTTACGATCAACTTGAAGATAATGGATCTGTGATATTAATCGAGCCCACTGCAAATGATGAGCCACAAGATAACTTCAATCTTTTTGGCCAAATGTATTATTCATTTTCAACAATAGGCTGCATACCAACTTCAAAATCACAAGAAGTTGGCTTAGCTTTAGGCGCACAAGCTGGGCCCTCAAAACTAATAGATATATTAAATGAAGCAGGCTTTAAGAATTGCAAAGTAGTTAAAAAGAATGCAAGCAATATGGTGATTGAGGCAAGAAAAAATTAGATTATTAGCTTATTCTTCATAAGCGGCAATTGTTGTTCTATGTAAGAGCCTCTCTTGACCCTCATAGCCTCCTGTAGCTCTATGCAAGACGCTTCTATTATCCCACATAATTAACATATCTTTTTTCCATTGGTGTTTATAAATAAACTCTTCTTGACACTGCCAAGCACTCAATTCCATCAGCAGTTTCATCGCATCTTGGCTATCCATGCCATCAATGCCAATGATATAACCTATTGTACCATAAATTCCCTCCCGTTTTGTCTCAGTATGCTTCTTTATTATAGGATGTAATTGTTTTGAAAATGCTTCATCAGATGCGCGTATATCCATACTTCGTCCCATTTCTCTATCTCTATCTCCATATCCTCCTCCTGGCGAGTAAGGAACCGAAGCTGAATGAATTGCATTTTTACCCTCAAGTTTTTTTCTAAGTGGAGCTGGCATTTTTTCTAATGCCATGTGTTGATTGGAAAATAAAGTATCGCCGCCCTTAGTTGGAATAATTTTTCCATAAAGGCAAGTACCTGCTGGAGGATTTTCTTGAAAACTCCAGTCTGTGTGCCAATTGTCTGCAAAAATTGGAACCTTCTCATCCGCTACTCTTTTAACAGCAATAATATTTTTTCTGCCTGGAATAGGTGCTATGAAGGGATCATCTCCAAATGAACCAAAGCAAAGTGTGAAACGTTCAAGAGCATCATCGTCTAAAGATTGATTTGGAAAGCTCAACACGTGGTGCTCAAGCCACAAATCTCTTATATCTGAGATCTGACTCTCAGAGAGTTCTCTCTTCAAATCTATTCCTGAAATTTCAGCGCCACAAGCTTGATCAGAAACAGTTATATTGAAATTCATTATTAATAAGATTATTCAATAAACTTTATTTTGTAAATATTCAGATCATGGTGGGCCACTAGGACTAGAACCAAGGACAACTCCGTTATTGGCGTAGCAAATTGTTATTTAAGCCAGGATATATAATAAATTTAAATCTGTATATCTTTGGTTTTTAAGATTAGTTAACACTAAATGACGAAACTCAGAGTTCTCTAACAATTCTTCTTTGCTTTTAAATTGTAAAGTACATCAAGTCTTTCTTCACCAGCCTCAACAGCTTCATTTACATTCATGTAAGTTGCAGCTAATCCAGGAAGCCAAAATAATACTGCAGCTACATTAGTTCCAGTCATACCTCTCTCTTCCTTAGCGTCCCTTATTACTTGCTCAGTTCTATAAATTTCACTATCTAACTGCGAACACGATTTATCGGCATCACCATATTGTCTTGTTTCTACAACATACGGTTTAGCACAAGCAAATATGAATAGTAACATTGTAAGAGATATAAATATTTTTTTCATACATGAATAATACATTTATGAGATCTAATAGCAATAATATATTTGTAATACCAATGACGATCAGATGACGATCTGATCTTGTTTCGAAATATAAAAGTAGATAAGATATAACCTAAGTCATTGTATTATTTGGTGGGCCCACTAGGACTCGAACCTAGGACAACTCCGTTATGAGCGGAGGGCTCTAACCAACTGAGCTATGGGCCCCTTTAAATTTGTTATATACAATAAATAAACGTATTTACAGTTTAATAAATTAGTTTTTATCTAAAAAGCTTTTGAGAAGTTTAGCTCTTGTAGGATGCTTTAATTTTCGTAAGGCTTTAGCTTCAATCTGTCTAATTCGCTCTCTAGTAACTGAGAATTGTTGGCCAACTTCTTCTAAAGTATGGTCTGAATTCATTCCAATACCAAACCTCATTCTTAGTACACGTTCTTCTCTTGGAGTAAGCGAGGACAATATCTTAGTGGTTGTTTGTCTTAAGTTAGAATTTATCGCTGCATCGATTGGAATGACAGCGTTGTCATCTTGTATAAAATCGCCTAAGTGACTGTCTTCTTCGTCTCCCACAGGAGTTTCAAGGCTTACTGGTTCTTTTGCAATTTTTAATACTTTTCTTACTTTCTCAAGAGGCATATTTAATTTGATAGATATTTCTTCTGGAGTAGGTTCCCGGCCAATTTCATTTAATAGAAGTCTCTGTGTTCTAACAATTTTATTAATTGTTTCAATCATATGCACAGGTATTCTGATAGTTCTCGCCTGATCCGCTATTGAGCGAGTAATTGCTTGCCTAATCCACCACGTAGCATAAGTTGAAAATTTATATCCTCTCCTATACTCAAACTTATCAACAGCTTTCATGAGTCCGATATTTCCCTCCTGAATAAGATCAAGAAACTGAAGCCCTCTGTTTGTGTATTTTTTAGCAATTGAGATTACTAATCTAAGATTAGCTTCAATCATTTCTTTTTTTGCAATACTTGATTCTCTTTCGCCTTTTTGAACATTACTAACAATTCTTTTAAATTCATTTAATGTTAATCCTATATTGCTAGCAGATGCTCTTACTTCGTTCATTATATTCTTGATACTATTTTTCTCTAACTTAACAAACTTTTCCCACCCCGACAGTCTCGTAATTTTTCTTAACCAGTATGGATTGTTTTCATTGCCTACATACTTATCTAAAAACTCTTCTCGAGTGATCTTGTGCTGCATGGCTAAGCGAAGTAATTTTCCTTCTAGTGATACGACTTCTTTATTGATTATGTAGAGCTTATTAATCAGTTCCTCAATTTTACTTGTATTAATTTGAAGGCCTTTGATTAATTCAACGACAGCAATTTTTGACAGTTGATAATTTTTTTCTGATCTTGCTGGAAATTCTTTTCCTTTTTCTTGAAAAGCGATTTTGTCTTGTTGAAGCTTTTGTAATTTTTTAAAACTTTTATTTAATTTTTTAAACGTTTCTAATATAATAGGTTTTAGCTCCTCTTCCATAATGGCAATAGACACATTCAACTCATCATCAGAATCTTCATATTCTTCTACTGACTGGTCCGCTGAGGTTTCTATCATCGGTTCAGTATCATTTCCATAAGTTGCTGATTTTTTTTCAGCTTCTTTTCGCTTTCTTATTTCTTCCTTTTCCTCTTGTTCCTTTCTTTTTTTTGCTTCTTTAATTTTTTTACTAAGTTCTTTTTTGTTAGGAGATTCTTCAAACAAAGACTCAAGATCTATGACCTCCCTGAGAGTAATTTTTTCTTCAATAATATCGTCTCTCCAATCAAGAATTGCTTTTAATGTTAATGGACTTTCACATAATCCAGAAATCATAGCTTCCTGTCCAGCTTCAATCCTTTTGGCAATGGCTATCTCACCTTCACGTGAAAGAAGATCAACTGTACCCATTTCTCTAAGATAGAGTTTTACCGGGTCATCTGTTTTTTCTGTTCCTGTTTTACTGCCAGCAGTATCATCTTCTTTATCGTCGTCATTATCTGAGTCATCTGAGTCAATAATATCAAATCCTGCTTGTGACAACTTAGTTGTATACTGCTCAATTTGTTCAGAAGTAAACTTATCTTCTGGAAATGATTTTTTTATCAGTTCATTTGTTAGATATCCGTCTTTCTTCCCTTGCTTGATTAACTTCTTTATAATAGACTTTTCTAAATCTAAAACAGGTCCATCTTGATCGATTGGTTGAGATATATTAATCTCTAGTGATTGCTTTGACTGCTTTTTTTTTCTACCACGTTTTTTCATATCAATTTTTTGCTAAACTCTCTTTTTTTATTTTTAAAAAATTTTCATAACTTTCCTGATCCATATTCTGCTCTAAATCTTTGAAAGCTTGTGACAGATCTTTTTTTTCAAGCAGCTTGTTATGTAAGTCAAGTAGTCCTAAAAAACTTTTTTCAACTGTTTCAAAATCACTTTTTATGACTGATCTGTAAGTTTTAATTAAATTAGTCTTATATATAAGTGCAATTTCTTCTGTGAGACCCTTATCTAGTAAATATGACTTAAAGTCAAAATTTTCAAGATCTTTATCTGAATTTATTGATCCAAATTCAATGATTTCTGACACTAAATTTGCTAATTTAAGGTCATTAAAGCTAATTCTTCCCAGTTCCTCAATATACTTTAATAAAAGAAACGGGTTCTCAATAACGTGCATTAAGATAATTTTTTCTCTGACTACTGAATCGTGACTAGATTGATTTACCCTATCACTATTAGTAATCTCTTTTGAAACTTTATTATCAATATAACGAGAGTATGAAGCATTCTTCTGAAAATGTGGTCTTTTAAGAACATTAATTTTATCATTGAATTCTTTGATATAATAATCTCTTACAGTCGGATCCTCAATCTTGCTTGTCATTGCCTTAATTCTTTTTTCAAATCCAGCTTTTTTTTCTGGAGTTGAAATATCTTGTTTTTCTAATTCTACCTTCCAAATAAATTCTGATAAAGAATATGAGTTATTCAATGTCTTCTTAAGTTCTTCGGGACTATTTTGTAATAAAAAATCATCGGGGTCATAATCACTCGGCAAAATACAAAACCTTGCTGATAAGTCTGATGATATATTACTTAAAGCTAAAACTGCTGCTCGCTCAGCTGCCTTTTGACCTGCTTCATCCCCATCAAACATAATAATTGGACTATTGCATACTTTCCATGCTCTTTGCAGTTGATAACTGGTGAGCGCAGTACCTAAGGGAGCAACAGTGGTTTTAAAGTTATTCTGAAATAAGGATATCACATCCATATAGCCTTCAACTATAATAAGATTTTCAACTTTTCTATTCTCTTCAATCGCCAAATTAAGATTAAACAGATTATAGCTCTTTTTAAAAATTGGACTATCAGAAGAATTTATATATTTAATATTAGAGCTATCTATCGCTCTTCCTCCAAATGCAATTAAATTTGATTTATAATCTTTAATTGGAAACATAAGTCTGTTTCTAAAAAAATCGTAATATTCATTTTCTTTATGTTTTGATTTTCTTATAAGTCCCAGTAACAAAGCATCTTCGATATTTACTCCAATCTTCTTTAAGTGAAGATAAAGTTGATTACTTTGAGATCCTGCAAATCCTAACTCAAATTTTTCCCACATATCATTATTAACTTGTCTTTTCTCCAAATATTTCTTAATCCCCTCACTCTGTTTTAGCATTGACGTATAAAATTTGTTTGCCTCAGTCATAATGCTTCTTAGGCTTGCATAATTATTTTGAACATAATTAGAGTCCTTTATAATTCCAGATTCAGGATTTAGCCCAGCCTGCTTTGCAAGATATTCAATTGAGTCAGGATAAGACATATTTTTATGCTTCATAAGAAATGAAAATATATCTCCATGTTCTGCGCTACTAAAACAATGAAAAAACTCTTTATCATCATTAACTGTAAATGATGGTGTCTTCTCATTCTTAAATGGACTTAAACCAACAAATTCATTTCCGCGCTGAGTCAACTTTACAAATTTACCAACAACCTCGGAAACTCTGAGTCTTGACTTAATTTCAGTAATAAATTCTTTTGAGTATCTGGGCATCAACAAAGTATAGTACCTAATTACAGGAAAAAATAGTTAGCAAATTACGACTAATTTTGTAGCTTTTCCTTTATTAATTTACTTGCAAGCGACATATCTAATGAAGAAGAGCTGTTATCTTTAAGATATTTAATTACTTTACCGATTTCTTTGAGGCTTGAAGCTTCTGTTACACTAATTGCTTTATCACATATTGTGGCTGTTTCTTCTTCACTTAGCTGTTTTGGCAAAAATTCATTGATAATTGTGATTTCTAATTTCTCTTTTTCTGCTAACTCAGTCCGACCTGCTTTTTCAAACATATCGATCGAATCATTTCGTTGCTTAACCATTTTTTTTAAAAGTTGTATGATTGTATCTTCTAGTATTTCTGAGTCTTCACCAGAAGAGCGGCTAGCAATTTCTTTGTCTTTTATTGTGGCGATTATTAACCTTAATGTATGTAATCTCTCTTTATCACCATTTTTCAGTGCCTTTGACAATTCATTTGTGATTATATCTTTCATACGGGACGAATAAGAAAACTACATCAACTAATCTTAAGTATCAATAAAAGTTAAAATAATATTTTATTATCTTACTATTGCATCGGGCATTCATTTGCCTTAAATTCCAATAAATCTAGAATCATTTTCTTATGTTAAAGACGAATAGGTTGAAAAAAGATCGCATAACCGCTCGATCTAAACCTATTTCAGGACAGCTAATTCTAGAAGACGGTACTTCCTTCGAGGGTTTAAAAATCGGATCAGATATCAATTCTATTGGCGAAGTTTGTTTCAATACTTCAATGACTGGTTACCAAGAAATTATTACTGATCCATCATATGCAGGTCAAATAATTAATTTTACATTTCCTCACATTGGAAATGTTGGGACAAACTTTGAAGATAATGAGTCATCAATTTCTTATGCAAAAGGCATAATAATTAATTGTGATATTTCCGATCCTTCTAACTTCAGATCTATACAGCATTTAGATAAATGGCTTAAAAAAAAAGGTATTCCTGGATTATGCAATATAGATACAAGATCAATTACCAATAGAATAAGATCTAAGGGAGCTCCAAAAGGAGGAATTGTTAAAAAACTTATAAATAAACGTCATGAAAAAAAATTTCTTTCAGAAGTAAAAAAATGGCAGGGACTTAACAATCTTGATCTTGCAATCGAAGTAACACGCAAAAAAATTCAGAAATTTAAAAGTAAATCAAAGTCAAAATTAAACATAGTAGCAATTGATTATGGCATGAAGCAAAATATCTTAAATTGCCTGCTTGAATTGAATATAAATGTAATTGTAGTTCCTGCAAATACTACATCAGATGAAATATTAGAATATAATCCTAATGGAATTTTTTTATCAAATGGTCCTGGTGATCCAAAAGCTACGGGTAAATATGCTATACAAACCATAAAAGATTTAATTCATCAAAAGATTCCCATTTTTGGCATCTGTTTAGGGCATCAATTAATATCTCTCGCGCTTGGCGCTAAGACAAAAAAAATGTTTCAAGGCCATCGAGGGGCTAATCACCCTGTTCAAAATTTAGAAAACAAAAAGGTAGAGATAACATCTCAAAACCATGGTTTTGTAGTTACTGAAAAGTCTATCCCTAAAGATGTTAAGATTACGCATAAATCTTTATTTGATGGCAGTGTTGAGGGTATAGAGCATAAAAATAAAAAGATTTTTGCAGTTCAATACCATCCAGAAGCAAGCCCTGGACCTCATGACAGCCAGTATCTTTTTCAAAAATTTAAAAGGATGATAAACAGTAATGCCTAAAAGGAATGATATTAAATCAATACTGGTGGTAGGCGCTGGACCAATCATTATAGGCCAAGCATGTGAGTTTGATTATTCAGGTACTCAGGCGTGTAAAGCGTTAAGAGAAGAAGGGTATAGAGTAATTTTAATTAATTCTAATCCTGCTACTATTATGACTGACCCTGATACAGCTGATGCGGTTTACATTGAACCAATTACTCCTGAAATTGTAACTAAGATAATAGCCAAAGAAAAACCTGATGTAATGTTGCCCACTATGGGAGGACAGACAGCATTGAATATTGCTATTGCTCTTTCTAACAATGGTACCCTTAAAAAGTATAATGTTGAGCTCATTGGAGCAAATCTCAAAGCAATAAAAAAAGCTGAAGAAAGAGAGAGATTCTATAAAGCAATGATAAAAATTGGTCTTGAATGTCCTAGAGCAGAAATAGCCCGAAACTTTAAAGATGCAAAAAAAGCTCTAAAAAAAATTGGACTTCCAGTAATTATTAGACCCTCTTTTACTCTGGGTGGTACAGGAGGAGGAATTGCAACTACAGAAAAGCAATTTGATGAAATAGCCAATTCAGGTCTTTACAGTTCTCCTATTAGTGAAATTTTAATTGAAGAGTCTGTTGCCGGTTGGAAAGAGTATGAAATGGAAGTTGTCAGGGATCGAAATGATAATTGTATTATTATTTGCTCAATTGAAAATATAGATCCAATGGGAATTCATACGGGCGACTCCATTACTATTGCTCCTGCACTAACATTAACAGATAAAGAATTTCAAATTATGAGGAACGCCTCAATAGCTTGTTTGAGAGAAATTGGAGTTGAAACTGGTGGTTCAAATGTTCAATTTGCTGTAAATCCAAAAAATGGTCGTCTAGTTATCATTGAGATGAACCCTAGAGTGTCAAGATCATCAGCATTAGCTTCTAAAGCTACAGGATTTCCAATTGCTAAAATTGCTGCAAAGCTTGCGGTAGGATATACTTTAGATGAATTAAGGAATGAAATTACAAGAGTAACTCCTGCTTCCTTTGAGCCAACAATTGACTACGTAGTAACAAAGATTCCAAGATTTACTTTTGAAAAATTCCAACTCACACAGCCACTTCTTTCTAGTTCCATGAAATCTGTCGGTGAGGTCATGGCCATAGGTAGATCATTTCCCGAGTCACTTCAAAAAGCAATGAGATCTCTCGAGGTTGGATTAGATGGGCTTGATGAAGTAAAAATAAATATAAATAATAAAAAACTAAATAAAAAAAATATAATCAGTGAACTTAAGAAACCTCTAGCAGATCGTCTCTTACTTATTGCGCAAGCTTTGCGTTTTGGGAAATCAGTCAAAGAAATTTATAATGCTTCAAAAGTTGACAAATGGTTCATTGAACAAATTAAGCGAATTGTAGATAAAGAGATTGAACTTAAGTCAAAAGGGTTTCCAAAAAACCCTGAGGAGATTTTAAAAATTAAAGCATTAGGGTTTTCAGATAGAAAAATATCTCAACTATGTGGATTGAGCGAAGATAGAATATTTGACTTAAGGAAAAAAAATAAAATATTCCCTGATTTCAAGAGAATTGATACCTGTGCAGCTGAATTTAAATCAATGACTCCTTACATGTATTCGACATATTCAAAAAGTTATCTCAATGGGGATACATGCGAGTCAAATCCATCGAGTAAAAAGAAAGTAATCATATTGGGAAGTGGTCCTAACAGAATTGGTCAAGGGGTTGAATTTGATTATTGTTGTTGTCACGCGTCATTTGCACTTAAAGAGCTTAAATATGAGACGATTATGATAAATTGTAATCCAGAAACAGTATCAACAGATCCGGATACAAGCGATCGACTGTATTTTGAACCACTCGCTGAAGAGAATGTATACGACATAATATTAAAAGAAAAAACTAAAGGCAAATTGCTTGGTGTCATTGTACAGTTTGGAGGCCAGACCCCTCTTAAACTAGCATCATTTTTAAATAAGATGAGAATTCCAATTCTTGGAACCTCCAAAGATTCAATTGATGCCGCTGAAGATAGAGAAAAATTTAAAAAAATATCAGAGGACTTAAATCTTCTACAACCTGCAAATGGCATAGCATTTTCAGAAAAGCAAGCTTTCGAGGTCATTAATAAGATTGGATTTCCTGCTGTCATACGACCCTCATATGTTTTAGGAGGCAGAGCAATGGAAATTGTTCATAATAAAGATGAGCTCAAGAAATATTTCAAAGAAGCGGTTATTGTTTCAGGAGATAGTCCAGTCTTAATTGATCATTATTTGAAAGACTCAATTGAGGTTGATGTAGACGCAGTGTCTGATGGAAATAAAGTAATTATTGCAGGTATTATGGAACATATTGAAGAAGCAGGAATACATTCAGGCGACTCAACGTGTACACTACCTCCGTACTCATTATCAGAAAAAATTATAAAAGATATTGAGAAACAAACAAAAAAACTTGCAATAGCACTTGATGTAAAAGGCCTTTTAAATATTCAATTTGCTATACAAAACAATAATATCTTCCTCTTAGAAGTTAATCCTAGAAGTAGTAGAACAGTTCCTTTTGTTGCAAAAGCAACAGGAAACCCCATTGTTAAGATTGCACTAAATGTTGCAATGGGTAAGAAATTAAATAAGAGAGATTTCAAAGAAAGTAAAAAAGAATATATTTCAATTAAGGAACCAGTGTTTCCTTTCAAAAGATTTCCAAATGTTGATACAATATTAGGTCCTGAGATGAAATCGACAGGAGAAGTCATGGCGATTGATAAGTCATTTGAAGCGGCATTTATTAAATGCCAATTAGCTTCATCAAACCCTCTTCCAAAGAAAGGTAATTTATTCGTATCTGTTAAGAATTCTGATAAACCAAAAATAGTACCTATTGTTAGGTCCTTTCAAAAACTTGGATTTAAAATTAAGGCTACACATGGCACGGCTTCATATTTAATGGATCAAGGAATTAATGTCAGTAAGATTAATAAAGTGTCTCAAGGTTCACCTCACATTGTGGAAGATTTATTAGATGAGAATATAGATATACTAATAAACACAACAGAGGGCAGAAAATCTATAAATGACTCCTTTAGTGTAAGAAGAACAGCATTAATGAAGAGCCTGCCTTACTTTCTCACAATATCAGGGGCAAGAGCAGCCATAAATTCAATTAAGGAATTACGCAACAACGATCTTGAAGTTAATCAAATTACTAGCTTTCACTAGTCTAAAGGAACGTTACCTAGTTTTTTAGTATTCTTTATTACAAATGCAGTTTTAACACTTGAGATATTTTCATTGGGTGTGATGTTTTGCGTCAAAAAATCATTAAATTCATTCATATTTTTAACAACACATTTCAAAATAAAGTCAATTTCGCCATTAAGCATAAAACACTCCCTTATTGCTTCCCATCCCCATATCTGTTTTTCAAAAGCGCTCAGGCTCTCCTCATTCTGGTTCTTTAGACTGATAAAAATCCATGCTGTTAAGTCATATCCTAATTTTGTTGGATCAAGGTTAGCTCTAAATCCATCAATATAGCCATTGGCTTCTAAGTCACGCACTCTTCTAAGGGTCGGAGGTGGTGACATACCAATTTTTTTTGAAAGATCTAGATTGGATATTCTTCCCTCATCTTGAAGTATCCTTAGTATTTTTAAATCTATACTATCGAGCGCTTTTTTTACCATCAATATACTGGCCAGTCTGTTTCAAAAGTAACATAATTTAATTGCAAGCATCGCCTCTCATTTTTGATATATTTTTTTTCTAAGCCATGCCAAGAGTCTTTTTCTGAAGTGAAAATATACCCAAAATTATTTCTATAAGGTAAGGTCTTTGCAACTTTAAGATCAGCGGTATAAAAATCAGTTCCAAGATTTTCGTTTTCTCCAAATCTATTAACAAATAAAATTGACGACATTAATTTTTCTTTTATATCGCAGTGAGGCTCAAGCCAAAAACCATTTTTATCAGCAATTACTTCAACCCTTACAAAGGAATTTGATAAATTTCTGTTAATCATTTTTGAAATTAAATCTGTACACTCCTTTGATTGCATTTCTTTTACAAGTTTATACAATTCAGAATAATCAGATGAATTTTCCTTTGTAATGAAAACTCTTAATTTACTTAAAAGATTATTTCCTGTTTTATCGCCTGCTCTAGTTCCATCAAATATCACATCACCCTCTGGAAATTTAATATCATAAACCTCGTCTATTAAAGTTTCTGACAATGGATTTTCCAATGTCCAGTGACTAAACGGTTCTTTGAAATGATTTAAATCGTTCTTTAGAGCATTAACTAATGACATTATTGATTACTATATCTTTCATAAATTGTTTTGGCTACTTCCGTTGTTTCATTCTCATAAGAATTAGAATGATCCTCTAATCTATCTGATAATATTTTTACATAATTTTTTTTGACCAAAGTTGATATAAAACTTTCAATTCGATTATTTCTTTTTGATGTAGGTAACTTGTATATAAAAACTGGTTTTTTTGCAGACACTGATTCAGATATGATTGAAACTGAGTCTGAAGTGCAGATTAGGTATTTTGAGTAATGCATAAGAGCTAAGTAAGGATTCTCTTTTCCTTCCCAAACAATATTTTGTTTTGAGTATTTCTTTTTTAAATAATCTTTTATAAATTCGTCTGTCCTTCTTGAAAAAACAATAAACATTTGGACATTATTATTATTCATCACTTTGTCTAGAGTCTTTGCTAATTCGATAACATTAGATTGATCAAATTTGTAATTTCTGCTTTTACCACCAATAAAAACCGTACAAATTGGTTTTTGAATTGACCCAAAGCTATCCTTCATTTTTTCTGCATGCTTATCAAGTAGTTTTGGTGTTATATGATTAATAGCAAGATCAGTGGTGATGACATTGTCTCCAATCACATTGTCGTGAGATGGGGCAACAACAATGTCAAAATTGTTTGTGTTTACTCTTGGATTTTGAATATGGATAGAGAATACCCGTTTAATAGATTTCTTTTTAATGAACAGTGATGCATAGATGCTTCTTTTGCCACACGAAATCAATATATCTGGAGCTTTTGAATCTAGATTGAAGTCATTTAAATTCTTAAACATCACATTTGACAATGGTAATAAATTAACTGGCAGCTTACTCCATGGAAAATTAAGTTTTACCACTTTAAGTTCATAATTTACATTAAGTGCTTCGGCAAGACCTCTGACTTGACTAATCATGCCGGCTGAGCCATCAGTTAAACACCATGCTAACTTATTAGTCTTGAAATTATTCATTTAGATATTATTTAGAATCTGAATATAAATATTCTTTTAATTAGTTTGATAATATATAGATTATACTAAAAGCCAAATGCATTCAAAAGTTCTCATAATTGGTTCAGGACCTGCAGGATATACAGCCGCTATCTATGCTGCGCGTGCTATGCTTGAACCTACTCTTGTGCAGGGAATTCAACCAGGAGGTCAATTAACAATAACAACTGATGTTGAAAATTATCCTGGTTACGGAGATGTAATCCAAGGTCCTTGGCTTATGGAACAAATGGAAGCCCAAGCAAAGAATGTTGGAACAAAAATTATTAGTGATATTATTGAAACTGTAGATTTTAAATCAACCCCCTTTAAAGCCATAAGTGAGTCTGGTAAAACTTATACTGCCGATTCAGTAATCATTTCAACAGGTGCTCAAGCAAGGTGGTTAGGTCTAGAGTCTGAAAAAAAATTTCAAGGATATGGAGTTTCTGCATGCGCTACATGTGATGGCTTTTTCTTTAAAGAAAAAAAAGTTGCTGTTATTGGCGGTGGCAATTCAGCTGTAGAAGAAGCCTTGTATTTAACTAATTTTGCATCGACAGTTTATTTAATACACCGAAGAGATAAATTAAGAGCTGAAAAAATACTTCAAGATAGACTTTTTAATAATAAAAAAATTATATGTATTTGGGACCATCAACTGCAGGACATTCTGGGTGATGAAGATCCTCTCAATGTAAAAGGTATTAAAGTCAAAAATGTAAAAACTAATGAGATACAAGATATTGAATTAGACGGAGTGTTTATAGCAATAGGACACGATCCTGCTACACAAATCTTCAGAAATCAAGTTGAGATGGATAATGAAGGCTACATTATTACAAAACCTGACTCAACTCTAACAAACGTTAACGGTGTTTACGCTGCAGGTGATGTAAAAGATAAAACTTACCGTCAAGCTGTGACTGCAGCTGGCATGGGATGCATGGCTGCGCTTGAAGCAGAAAAGTTTCTAGCAGAGAAAACTTAAATTATTTTAAATTTTCTAAGTAGGTCCGCATGCGAGAACATGCTTCTTCTAAATTTTCATCTGAAGTAGCATACGAAATTCTAAAATATCCCTCAAGTCCAAACGCTGATCCTTGAACTACAGCAACTCCAGCTTGCTCCAATAGAGAGGTCACAAATTCTTGGTCGTTGCTAATTATATTACCCGAATTGTCTGTCTTACCAATAATGTCCTGACATGAAGGAAATACATAAAAAGCACCTTCAGGTTTTCTGCATGAAATACCATTCATACTATTCAATTCAGAAATCAGTTTGTCTCTTCTTTTCTTAAAAACCTCAGATCTCTCAGCTATAAAAGAGTTGTCACCATTTAAGGCCTCAACTGCGGCTGCCTGGCTTATAGAAGTTGGGTTACTCGTTGATTGCGATTGCAATTTTCCCATTGCATTAATCAAATCCTTGTTTCCCCCAGCATACCCTATTCTCCACCCTGTCATAGCATAAGCCTTGCTCACGCCATTCAGAGTTAGAGTACGATCTTTAAGAAAAGGAGCAACGCTTACGAGCGTATGAAACTTAACGTCATCATAAATAAGATGTTCGTATAAATCATCAGTCATTATATTAACGTGAGGATGATTTTCTAGGACCTTAGATAAGGCAATTAGCTCACCTTCCGTGTAGCAGGAGCCAGTAGGATTAGAAGGTGAATTTAAAATAAACCACTTCGTTGATTTATTAATTGCTTTTTCAAGTTGATCAGGTGTAATTTTAAAGCCTGCTTCTTCCCCACAAGTAATGATGATTGGCTTTGCGTCAAAATAATTTACTACATCAGGATAAGTTACCCAATAAGGTGCTGGAATTATAACTTCATCTAAAGCATCTAGTGTTACGGCCATTGCATTAAAAATAATTTGCTTCCCGCCTGTGCCAACAGATATTTCATTTAATTCATATTCCAAATTATTTTCTCTTTTGAATTTTGCCTGAATAGCCTCTTTAAGTGCGGGTGTTCCATCAACCGCAGTATATTTTGTATCACCGTCTTTGATTGCATCAATAGCTGCTTTCTTAATGTTATCAGGAGTGTCAAAGTCTGGTTCTCCTGCTCCTAATCCAATTATATCTTTACCTTGAGCCTTTAACTCCTGAGCTTTCTGAGTAACCGCCATAGTAGCTGAAGGCTTTATTCGTTTGATACTTTTTGATAGAGTTGCCAATGTTTTTTCTCCAATAATTGTTATTTGATTAATCAGCAATTATATTAGAAATTAAGTATACTCAACTAAAATTGAAAAAATACATAATTAATGCCTAATACTGAGCTACTAAAAGTCACATCCGAATATAGCCCTGCAGGAGATCAGCCTCAGGCCATCGAAGAAATTGTGAAAAGCATTAACGGCAATGAAATGGAGCAAGTCTTACTTGGTGTAACAGGATCAGGTAAAACATTCACTATGGCCAAAATCATTGAAAGAGTTCAAAGACCAACATTGATTCTTGCTCCCAATAAAACTTTAGCTGCTCAGCTTTATGGTGAGATGAAATCATTTTTTCCAGATAACGCAGTTGAATATTTTGTCTCGTATTACGATTATTATATTCCAGAAGCTTACGTGCCGAGATCAAATACTTATATTGAGAAAGAAGCGTCAATTAATGAGCAAATTGATCGAATGCGACACTCGGCTACGCAGTCATTGCTTGAAAGAAAGGATGTTATTATTGTTGCGAGTGTATCATGTATTTATGGAATTGGCTCAGTTGAAACATACCGGTCCATGACCATAAAACTTGAAAAAAATCAAAAAATTGGACGTAATGAAATTATACAAAAACTTATTACTCTTCAATACACACGTAATGATACAGATTTTCACAGAGGCACTTTCAGAGTTAGAGGAGACCTTATAGAAATATTTCCCTCTCATTATGAAGACAGAGCATGGAAACTATCTCTTTTCGGTGATGAGCTCGAAACAATAAATGAATTTGATCCCTTAACAGGAAAAAAAACAGATGAGCTAGAAACGATAAAAATATATGCAAATAGTCACTATGTTACTCCAAGACCTACGTTACAAACTGCAATTAAACAAATCCGAAAGGATTTAGAACTCAGAGTTCCAGAATTTAAAAAAGAAAATAAATTAATTGAAGCTCAACGAATAGAGGAAAGAACGCGTTTTGATTTAGAAATGATTGAAGCAACTGGAAGTTGCCCAGGAATTGAAAATTACTCAAGATATTTGTCTGGTCGTAAACCGGGTGAAGCGCCGCCAACATTATTTGAGTACTTGCCTGAAAATTCATTATTATTTGTAGACGAAAGTCATGTAACAGTACCTCAGCTTGAAGGCATGTATAAAGGTGACAGAAGCAGAAAAACAACACTTTCCGAATATGGATTTAGACTTCCATCTTGCCTTGATAATAGGCCATTAAAATTTGAAGAATGGGAAGCAATGAGGCCCCAAAGTCTGTTTATTTCTGCTACGCCAGGGCCTTGGGAAATGCAGAAAACTCAAGGTGTATTTACTGAACAAATCATTAGGCCAACTGGACTGATAGACCCAGATATTGAGATTCGGCCTGCTAAAACACAGGTTGAAGATCTTATATCCGAATGTAAAAAAATCATTGATATGAAATATAGAGTTTTGGTTACAACTTTGACCAAACGGATGGCTGAAGATTTATCAGAGTATATGCACGAGAACGGAATTAAAGTTAAGTATATGCACTCAGACATCGATACTTTAGAAAGAATTGAAATAATTAGAGATTTAAGAAAAGGTATGTTCGATGTTCTAGTTGGAATTAATTTACTTAGAGAAGGACTCGATATACCTGAGTGCGCGTTAGTGGCTATTCTTGATGCTGATAAAGAGGGATTCTTAAGATCTGAAAGATCGCTTGTTCAAACCATTGGAAGAGCAGCTAGAAATGTCGATGGCCGGGTGATTCTTTATGCCGATAAAGAGACGGAGAGTATTAAAAAAGCAATAAAAGAGACTGATAGAAGAAGAGAGATTCAAAAAAAATTTAATCTAGAAAATAATATCACTCCTGAAACTATTAAAAGAGATATTAGTGATATTTTAGAGAGCATATATGAAAATGATAGGGTTAACGTTGAATTAGACGGTGAGAATAAGAATCTTGTAGGAGATAATTTGCAAAAGCATATCAAAGGGCTTAAAAAGAACATGATTGATCTAGCCGATGACTTGAATTTCGAAGAAGCCGCTAAGTTAAGAGATGAAATAAAAAGGCTTGAAAATAATCAATTAGAATTGACACCGAATAATCTTAGACAATATAAAAAGAATAGAAGAAGTAAAAGGAAGTATTTCACATAAATGTTTGTCGATATTTTAATACTATTGATTGGACTTGCACTATTGCTTTACAGCGCTGACGTAATGATAAATTCCTCTGATTTAATTGCAAAAAAATTCCAATTGTCACCTATTCTTATAGGACTAACAATTGTTGCATTCGGTACATCAGCTCCGGAACTTGTTATTACCTTATTCGCAGCTTTTAAAGAAATTCCAGCAACAGACGCGATAATTGGTAACATTATTGGCTCAAACATTGCTAATATTTTACTTATTTTAGGCACTGCCTCACTTTTTTTTAAAATAGATTTGAGCAACATTGGACTTAAAAATATTATTTTTTTGCTAATACTGACATCCTATTTTGTAGCAATGTTCTATATTGCAAGCTCTCTAAGCGTTTTAATTATTATTGGATTAATAGTTTTTGTAATACTCTTTTTGAACCTTCTTAAAAATTATGGGTCTGATAATGAAGACGTAAAATTCAAAGAATTTAGTAATAGAGCCTATGTAATTCTTTTATTTTCATTTATTGGCATCTTTATTGGTGGAAAAATATTTTTAGACAGTTCACTTAATATATTTACAGCTTTTGGATTAGAAGAGACAATAATAGGAATATCTATTTTAGCAATTGGCACCTCACTTCCCGAGCTAGCTACTGTAGTAATTTCTTACATAAGAAAAAAAGGTTCTATTGGCATCGGTAATATTATTGGAAGTAATATAATGAATATTCTTTTTGTTTTCTTGCCAGGTGCAATAATAATTAAATCAAGAAACTTAGATTTTTCATTAGAAAATACAGATTTAATACATCTTAATGTGTTGGTATTGGTGACATTAATCATTACAGCAATGTCATTATTAAAAATGAAATTGAATAAAATATTTGCTTTGGGTTTTCTAGTGTCATATGTGGTATATATAACTTATTCAGTATCATGAAAAAACAAACTATTTTAATTACTGGAGGAGCTCAAAGAATTGGTAAAGCCATTGCTTTAAGTTTGAGGAATAATAATCTAAATTTTGTTATTCATTATAATAGCTCTATTAAAGAGGCTAAAGATTTAAAAAATAGTCTGATAAAATCTGGAAATCAATGTGAAATAATTAAGTGTGATTTAAATAAACCAGGTCAAGTTTCAAAAATAATATTAAAATCAAAAAAAATTTATGGATCAGTCGATTTTCTTGTTAACAATGCTTCTCTATTTTTAAATGACAATATTGAAACACTCAATGATGGCTTGTGGTACGATCATATGAATATAAATTTGTATGCGCCTTTGATATTATCCAAAGAATTCAAAAAGCACTTACCAAAAAACTCCAACGGGCATATCATAAATATTTTAGATCAAAACGTAGTCAACGCTGATACTTCATTTCTTTCTTACTCAATTGCAAAGGCTGCTCTTTATGCGGCAACGCCAATATTAGCCAAATCTTTTGCTCCAAATATTAGAGTTAATTCAATTGGTCCCGGACCAACTTTAAAAAATATTCATCAATCAAAGAAACACTTTGATAAGTCATTAAAAAATACAATTTTAAAGATTGGTTCACCTCCGGAAGAAATAGCAAAATCAGTTAAATTTCTGCTTGAATCAAAGTCAATTACAGGTCAATTTATAGCCGTTGACGGGGGGGAGCATTTATCATGAATCATAAAAATGTACTAAAAATTAGAGATTTAAAATCAAATACGGATTTAGTAGATCCGTTGTCAGGTTATGATTTGATATTTTTAAATGATTTCATGATTGACGCAAACATTGGTGTCTACAAACATGAAAAGTTGAAACGACAGCCACTTAGAATAAATGTTATTGCTAAAGTTAAAAACCCTAAAACAATTAATGACAGCAGATTACAAAGTGTTGTTTGCTATAATCAAATATCAAAAAAAATTAAAAAAATTATAGGTGCTGGACATACAATTCTTCTTGAGAAGTTAGCTGAAAAGATATTTCAAGAATGTTTCAAAAATAAAAGAATTGAGACAATGAAAATTAGGCTAGAAAAATTAGACGCAATAAAAGAGGCTGCGAGTGCTGGTATTGAAATTGAGCGCTCACGCGCTTAAAAATGAATAGTACAGAAAATCTAAAAGAAATTATAAATCAATCCCCTACTTCTGCAGGCATTTATAAAATGCTGAATGAAAAAGATGAAATACTTTATGTAGGCAAAGCCAAAAATATTCAAAATCGCCTTAAAAGTTACCTGAATGCTAATAATTTATCAAACCGCATAAAAAGAATGGTCAGTAAAATATCAACTATTGACGTTGTAATTACACAAACTGAAAAAGAAGCATTGCTTTTAGAGGCAAATTTAATCAAGAAACTAAAGCCACCATTTAATATACTTCTTCGTGACGACAAATCGTTTCCTTATATCTTTATTAACCATGAACAGGAATATCCACAAATTACAAAACATAGAGGTAAGCAAAAATTTAAAGGAAAGTATTTTGGGCCATTTGCAACAATTAACTCTCTTAATTATACATTAAAAATATTACAGAAAGTTTTCTTACTGCGTTCATGTGATGACACAATATTTGAAAATAGATCAAAACCCTGCCTTCTTTACCAAATTGAACGATGCAGCGGTCCTTGTGTAAATGATACAATTAATAAAAAAGACTACAATTCAACAGTTAAAAATGCTGAGAATTTTCTTTCAGGCCATCACAGTACTCTACAGGCAGAGCTTTCAAAGAAGATGGAAAGAGAAAGTGAAATTTTGAATTATGAAAAGGCTGCAAGTTATAGAGATAAAATTGAAGCTTTAACTCAAATACAAAGTCAACAGAATATAAACTTGCACGACATTAAAAATACTGACGTGATATCTATTTCAAGAAAAGGAAACAAATCTTGCGTGCAAGTATTTATATACAGATCAGGCCAGAATTGGGGGAATAGATCATACTTTCCAAAACATGGAGAAGAAGTTGAAACTTATGAAATATTGGAGAGGTTTATAGTTGATTTTTACACAAAGTACTCACCTCCAAAAAATGTACTCATAAATATTCCCATTAATAATTCTAAACTCATTAAAAACTCTCTAAAATCGATTTATTCTTATCAAACAAATTTTTCGATCCCGAAACAAGGTAAAAAATTAGAAATCATTAATTATGCAATAAGGAATTCTGAATTATCACTAAAAAATCATATTACCCAGTCGTTCTCTGATAAAGAAAATTTAAAAGCCTTAAAAAAAGATTTAGGAATTACCCATGATATTAATCGAATAGAAGCTTTTGATAACAGTCACTTATTTGGCAAAAATGCTGTTGGAGCCATGATTGTATTTTCAAACGAAGGTTTTGATAAAAAATCTTATAGAAAATTTAATATTGATTCAAACAAGGTTAAACCTGGGGACGACTATGGCATGATGCGACATGTTCTAGAGAGAAGATTTTCTTCTGAAGCAATAAAAAATCAAAAAAAATATCAAAATTTACCTGAGCTTCTCATAATAGATGGTGGCAAAGGCCATTATGATCTGGCTAAAAAAATATTAGACGAGAAAAATTTGAATAAAATTAAATTAGCGTCAATTTTTAAGGGCGAAGGAAGAAAGGAGAGCCTAGATCAGATTATTTTCAATGATAAGAAAAATTATATAAAGAAAGATACACCTTCATTTTTCTTTATGCAAAGGCTCAGAGATGAATCACATAGATATGCTATTGGTGCTCACAGAGACAAAAGAAAAAAAGAAATGCACACATCAGAATTAGAGCCAATTGAAGGCCTGGGACGAGTAAGAAAAAAGCTACTACTGAATCATTTTGGATCAATTAAAAATATTAAAACTGCATCATCTCAAGATATTATGAAGGTTAAGGGAATAAGCAGGTTGCTATCAGAAAAAATATATGCTTACTTTAATGATTGATGTCCAAGTTGCCAAACATATTAACAATTTCAAGAATAGTACTGCTTCCAGTCCTAATAATATTGATTTTTTCTGATTCAAATTTAACAAATTTTTTATCAATAGTTTTATTTATTGTGATGTCGATTACTGATTATCTTGATGGATTAATTGCCAGAAAGACGAAAAATACATCAAACTTTGGAAAAATGCTTGATCCCATCGCTGATAAACTCTTTGTAGTTCTTATCTTGATTACTTTTATTTCAGATAGCATGTTGTTAGGAATACATCTGATACCTGCATATCTAATTATAGCTAGAGAAATATTTATTTCTGGCTTGAGAGAATATGCATCAAGTGATGATAACAAAAAAGAAATACCTGTATCAAATTTAGGTAAATATAAAACTGCAGCTCAAATGAGCGGCTTATTTTTGATACTCTTGGCTGATGTGTACAGTAGTTTATTATTAATTAACAATTTTGGCATAGCGCTTTTATGGATTGCCATGATAGCGTCGTTATATAGTGGTTATCAATACTATAGAAAGATTTTTTAACTAAGATCTTACTAGATCGTGATAATCTTGCATGAACTGAAAATTTTGACTTTCATCGCCAGTCTTAAATTGAATACTATCAATTGATTGTATTGGAGTAATTTCAGCGGCTGTCCCAGTTAAAAAAGCCTCTTCATAGTTAGCCATTTCATCCGGCATTATATGTTTTTCCTCAACTGAGAATCCTTTTTTTGTCACCATCTCAATAACTGTTTGCCTAGTTATGCCATTTAGGAAACAATCTGGTATAGGTGTATGTATTGTTTTATTTTTTATGAAAAATATGTTCGCCCCTGTTCCTTCGGCTACATAACCTCTGTAATCCAGCATTAAAGCATCATTGTAACCTTTGCTCTCCGCATATTCCTTTGACATTGTACAAATAACATAAGGTCCTGATGCTTTAGCCTCACATGGAGCAGTATCAGGTGCTGGTCGTTTCCAGGGTGATGTAATCAATCTTAGGCCCGCTTTTCTATCTTCAATTTTGAAATATGATGCCCAATCATCCCAAACGGCAATGGCAACATTTATATCAGCATTAGATGTCGATAATCCCATCTGCTGACTTCCACGCCAGGCAATTGGACGAACATAGCAATCTTGATAACCCATCTTACTGATTAAATCATCTTTAGCCTTGTTAATTTCTTCCTGAGTGTAGGGAATTTTTATGCCAACTGTTTCAGCTGACTTAAATAGTCTTTTTGTATGTTCATCAGATTTAAATATTTTTCCTTTATAGGCCCTCTCACCTTCAAAAACAGAACTTGCATAATGAAGTCCCTGGGTGATGACATGACACTTAGCATCGTTCCATGGAATAAATTTGCCATTCATCCATATAAAGCCATCTCTGTTATCAAATGGTGGTATTTCCATATATTTTTTATTTAATTTAAGAATAGATTACATAACAGAAAAACTCCTTGATTAATATATATTTTTATCGTAACTATGTCATAGTGGCTGACTTAAATACATCCAATAGCAAAGCATCTTCTTTGCTCTATCTTCGTGAAGACCGTATCAAAATTTCATTAAATAATTTTTTTGAAGCTAATAGAATATTTGAAAAAGAAATATTTAATAATTTAGATGATGAACAGCTTGGCATGGCTGATATTAGATGTCTTTTAATAATAAACTTAAATCCTGGGATAATATTTAATGAACTGTTAAATATTCTTGATATCAGAAAACAAAGTTTGAATAGAGTTTTAAGAAGTTTGTTGAAGGAAAAATTTATTATTCAAAAAATTAATTCTGATGATGGCAGAAAAAAGAATTTATATCTCACCGATACTGCTAAAGACAAATTAAATAATGTTATTAAACCTTTAATAGATAGACTCTCAAAATCTTATGTTAAATCTGGGGCTAACGCTGTTCAGGGATTTAATATGGTAGTAAACAGTTTAATAGAAAAAAATAATGAATAACAATCTACAACACTTACTTATTGTTGACGATGATGACAAAATTAGAAACCTTTTAAAATCATATTTAATAGAACATAGCTTTCTTATTTCTACTGCTGCTAATGCAGAAGAGGCCAAAGAGTTACTTAAGTATATAGTTTTTGATCTACTAATCGTAGATATCATGATGCCAGGACAAGATGGCTACGAGCTCACAAAGGATATAAGGCAGTCATCTCTCACGCCTATAATTCATCTAACGGCTATGAATGAGTCGGAGAATAGAGTTCATGGACTCGAAATTGGTGCTGATGATTATTTAAGTAAACCTTTTGAACCTAAGGAATTACTACTAAGAATAAGAAACATAATTAATAAAACATCAACTAAAAATATTAAAAATAAGATCCAATTAGATAATATAGTAATAGATTTATCAAGTGGGTCCATAAAAGGAAGAACGGCAGACTTATCGCTTAATCAAAATGAGTTAAAAATTTTGCAACTCCTCTCCGCTAACCCAGGCAAGTCATTTTCTAGAGATCAATTAATAACGGAGTTAAATTTTTCGCAGGAACGTACATTAGATGTATGTATTAATAGGTTAAGAAAGAAAATTGAAAAGAATCCCAAAATACCTAGATTTTTGCGAACAAAAAGAGGTTCAGGATATGAACTGTGGATTGATTAGATAATGTTTAGAAATTTACTTCCTACAAGCTTACTAGGCCGAACAATTTTAATAGTTTTGTTTCCTATAGTTATGTTTCAATTAATTATTTTATCCTACTACTATAATAGTTTGTGGGAGCGTACTCTTAATAGACTGTCAAGATCAGTTGCAATGGAAATACAAATGGTAGCTAGACAATATGATGAAGACAGAGGTTCTCACATTGATAAAATTAAAATGTATGAAATATTTCTGTTTGACATAAATACTTATGAACAGCTTGAATTTTTTATCGAGACAGAAAATTATAATACGCAAATTCTTAATAGTTTTAGTCAAGAACTAGCCACAAGAATTAAAAATCCTTTTTCAATCAAAGAGACGCTTAATGATACAATTGAAGTGATTATACAATTTGATTCCTCATTTATAATGCTTACTTTTCCGAAAGATAGGATAACTACCGCTCGAAATCATATTTTTCTCGGTTGGCAGATTATATCCGCACTTATATTAGTTCTCATTTCTTATTTATTTCTTAAAAATCAAGTAAAACCAATTAGTAATTTGGCAAAGGCAGCAGAGCAATTTGGCAAAGGACAAGAGTTAGATAATTTTAAAATTTCAGGAGCCCTTGAAGTTAGACAGGCTGGTAAAGAATTTATAAAAATGAAGAATCGAATATTAAAACAAATTGATCAACGCTCTCTAATGCTTGCTGGAGTAAGTCATGATTTAAAGACACCTTTAACCAGAATGAAACTAATAATAGAAACACTAGATAATAAGGATATAAAACAAGATATTAATGATGAAATTAATCATATGAATGAAATGCTAATTGAATACCTTGATTTCGCAGCCTCTGATGATTCAAAAGATAGGTCTGTGATTAACCCTATTGAAGCTATCATTAAAATTAAAAATGATGTTCATTTTAGGAACCACAAAATTGAACTAGAGGTACTCAACGATGAGGCTGCAACGGTAAATGAAAATGTATTTGTACGGTCAATTACAAATATTTTGAATAATGCGATTGATAAAGCAGGCAGAATTATCATCAAAGCTGAGGTGAATAGCAAAATGATTAAAATCAATATTCACGACAACGGTCCAGGTATTGATGATGAAGAAAAAGCAAATGTATTCAAGCCTTTCTATAGGATTGACAAAAGTAGAAATCAAAACAAGACAAATTCAGGTTTAGGTCTGGCAACTACTAAATCACTACTAGGCTCAATAAACGGAAAAATAAGTTTGCATGATAGTTATTTAGGTGGCTTGGAAGTAGCTATAGTAATACAAAATTAATTAGCTTTACTGAGCTCCCTGGACCTTTTCTTTGCTTTATCTATGGCTTTAGAAATTAGAGTACTAAGGCCATTTTTGTTTTCTAATATTTTTAGCGCAGCTTCAGTTGTTCCTCCCTTACTAGTAACACTCTTTTTTAAATGTATTGGACTATCTTTTTCATTAAAAAGAAGCAAAAGAGACCCAAGAAAAGTTTGAAGAACCATATTTTTTGAATTTTTGAACCCAGACTTATCAGCTATTTTAATAAGCGTTTCAATGAAAAGAAATATATAGGCAGGGCCACTACCAAAGATTGCTGTAAAATCGTCAATAACTTTCTCATTTTTAGTTTCATTTATTTGCCCTAGTAATGATAGGAAATTTCTAACTATTTTCTTTTGATCACTTTTAATTGTTTTATCAAAACAAACGAGAGTTGTACCCATATTGACTGATGCTGGGGTATTTGTCATAGCTCTCACAATGCCTTTATTTAGAGTAAATATTTTTTTTAAATCAGAAATCTTCTTTCCTGCTACGATCGACACAATAAGAGAATTAGCCAAAAATTTTTCTAAAGAACTGTCAACTGCAGCGTTTAATTGATTTGGCTTTACAGAAATTAATGAAATAGATGGTACAAATTTATATTTAAGCAACCGAACATTTTTGACAATTTTAAGATTATATTTTGACTTTAACTTTTTTAATTTTGGTGTGATTTTTTTTTCAATAATTAAGATGTTTTTTGATGATATCTTATTTTCAATCAATGAATTGAGTACTGCGTAGCCCATATTTCCAGCGCCAATAATAAGAAATTTTTGTTTTTTAAGATTTATCATTTGACTTTTGAGCTGATGTATTTTTTCTATCTTCTTTAAATTTATTCATTGTTTTGATCTCATCTTTAAAAGATAAAGAGATCTCATATAAACTTATACAGATGTCTGTAACTTTATTTAATATTTTATTTCTACTATACATAAATGGTGTTAGGTTATTCTTATATCAAATTTAAAATAGCGTGATTTATCTTAGTTTTCCATCTATTAGTCCAATTTTTTTCTCAATAGGTCCACTTGAAATTAGATGGTACTCATTAGCGTACATCGTGGGTTTTATATTTGCTTGGCGATACATCAAATACTTGTCTTCTAACAAAAAAATATATGACGTTAAAGCTAATATAAATGAAAAATTAGTTGATGACTTAGTATTCTATTCAATTTTAGGTCTCATAATTGGAGCTAGAATTGGATACGTATTATTTTATAATTTTCCATACTATAGCGATAACGTTGTAGAAATATTCTACCTATGGCAAGGAGGACTGTCATTTCATGGTGGATTGATAGGCATCATAATTGCAGCTTTGCTTGTTTCAAGAAACTTTAAGTGCTCTTTTTTTGAAGTTAGTGACTTAATATGTGTTTCTGCTCCTGTTGGCATATTCTTTGGGCGAATAGCAAATTTTATTAATGGTGAACTTTATGGACGGCCTGCAAATTTCTTGTTTGGCATGATCTTTCCAAATGCAGATGACCAATTTAGACATCCCAGTCAGCTCTATGAAGCATTCTTGGAAGGCCTATTGCTGTTCATCATCTTAAATATTCTAATTTTTAGGTATTATAAACTCAAGTCTCCCGGGTTTGTTTCTGGAGCCTTTCTCTTGTTATATGGAGTATTTAGATATTCTGTTGAGTTCACCCGTGAGCCCGATGTACAAGTTGGGTATATTGCTAACTTTTTTACCATGGGAATGTTGCTTTCAATACCAATGATTATAGCTGGATTGAGCATCTTACTTTTAGCAAATAAAAAATGATTAAAGAAAAGTTGCTAAAATATCTTAACGAAAACCCATACATATATTTAGATGAGTTTATT
This sequence comes from uncultured Pelagibacteraceae bacterium, assembly GCA_902517885.1. Classification (GTDB taxonomy): domain Bacteria; phylum Pseudomonadota; class Alphaproteobacteria; order Pelagibacterales; family AG-422-B15; genus CACNXQ01. The sequence continues at coordinate 102,763 of CABYDZ010000002.1, read as the reverse complement.
AAACTAGTGCATGGTGATAAAGATCATGGATATTATGTCTCTGAAGAGATTATTGGTAAAAAAGGAGATTTTATAACTGCTCCTGAGATATCGCAAATGTTTGGCGAAGCAATAGCAATCAAGATTCTTCAGGTTATAAATAAAAATAATATCAAACACTTTAATTTAATAGAATTAGGCCCTGGAAGGGGAACTCTCATTAATGATATTTTAAGGGTATTAAATAAACATTTATCTCCTGAAATAAATATTTCACTTCACTTCAATGAAATTAATAAAAATTTTATCGAAAATCTAAAATCACAATTTCCAAAATGTAAAATTCATTCAGTAATTGGTGATTATCCTGATCGATATTCTTTTTTTATCGCAAATGAATTTGTAGATGCGCTTCCCTTAAGACAGTTGAAAAAAAGAGGCAACACATATTACGAGACAGTCGTAAAAAAATCATTGGATGGAGATTTTGAATTTGATATTGAAATTGCAAGAAGTGAAAGTGAAATATATGTAAAATCTAGATGTGATTTAAAAAATAATCAAATCTTTGAATACTCTCCACAAACAATTGAGGTATTTAGTAAAATCATCAACTTTTTAGAAAAAAATAAAGGACATCTTCTATTAATTGACTACGGCTACGCAAAACATCCTTTAAAAAGCACTATCCAGTCAATTAAAAATCATAAAAAAACTGATGTATTAAATGATATTGGAAAACAAGACATTACTTACCTTGTGAATTTTGATTGCTTGATAAGTATCTTAAAAAATAAAAAGATTTTAGAGTATAAATTTGTCACTCAATCAGCTTTTTTGAAATTGAACGGCATTGAGGAAAGAGCAAATCAATTGTGCGAACAAAACCCAGCTAAAGCTGAGGAAATAAAAATACAGTTAAATCGATTAATTAATGATGAACATATGGGAAGTCTTTTCAAAGTATTGGAAGTGGAAATTTAAATGTTTTTTTCAAAAAATTTAAGCGACGTTGATCACTGTTTTTTTTCAAGAATTGGTGGCTTTAGTAAAAAAAAATATTCATCACTAAATTGTGGTAAAGGATCAAATGATAATCCTCTATTGGTAGAAGATAATTTAAAGATAATTCATAAGTATTTCAATCTTCCAAGGTCTAAGTTGATTACAATGCACCAAACACATTCAAACATATGCAAAATAGTTGAGCCTAAATTACAGCAAACAGAATATAAGTGTGACGGTATAGTAACAAAACATCAGAATATAATATTGTCAGTTCTGACAGCCGATTGTGCTCCGCTCTTATTTTTTGACCAAAAAAAATCAATTATTGGAGCTTGTCATGCAGGTTGGAAAGGAGCCCTGAACGGTATTATTGAAAATACTCTATCAAGTATGAAGCTCCTTGGTGCAAACATTAACAATATAAATTGTTCAATTGGGCCATGTATTGGACAAAACTCATATGAAGTGAAATCAGACTTTTTCAAAATATTTGTAGACAAGTCGATAAGAAATAGACAATTTTTTATCGAAATCAATAAGGATAAATATCAGTTTTCCCTAAAAAAATTCATTAGATTAAAGCTTGAAGAGCAAGGCGTTGGAAACATAGACACTGTCAACATTGATACTTACAAAGACGAACACCTTTGTTTCAGCTACAGGCGGTCACTTCATAAAAAAGAGGATGATTATGGTAGAATGATTTCAACAATTACTATAAAAGGAGTTCATTCATGAGAATCATTGCGGGAAATAGTAATTTACCTCTTTCTAAAAGTGTTTCTGATTATCTTGGTGAGAACTTAACGAACGCTTCCATACACAGGTTTGCCGACGATGAAGTTTACGTTGAAATTAAAGAAAACATACGAGGTGAGGATGTATTTGTTATAGAATCTTTATCCCACCCTGCTAACGATAATCTTATGGAGCTACTAGTTATTATGGATGCTCTAAAAGAGCATCTGCAAAAAGAATTACTGCTGTAATTCCTTATTATGGTTATGCACGACAAGATAGAAAGCCCGGCCCTAGAACACCAATATCTGCAAAATTAGTTGCTAACTTAATAACAACTGCTGGAGCTGATAGAGTTTTAACATTAGATTTACATGCTGAACAGATACAAGGTTTCTTTGATATCCCTACTGATAATCTTTTTGCAGGACCAGTTTTTTCAAAAGATATAAAAGAAAAATATGATATTGGAAACTTAGTTGCGGTTTCGCCTGATATTGGTGGTGTAGTAAGAGCTAGAGCCATAGCAAACAAAATCGGTGCTTCAATAGCCATTGTTGATAAAAGGCGATCTAAACCCGGTGAGAGTGAAGTTATGAATATCATTGGAGATGTAAAAGGAAAAGACTGTATTATTTTAGACGATATAATTGACTCTGCTGGAACGATTTCTAATGCAGCTAATAGGATAATGGATCTTGGAGCTAATAGTATAACATCCTATGTAACACATGGCGTACTTACAGGAAAAGCGCTCGAGAGAATAAATAATTCAAAATTAACTGAATTGGTAATTACCAATTCTATTAATAATCAGGATATATTAAATAATGGTAACAAAATACGATCTATTGATATTTCCAATCTATTGGGTGAAGCGATTAAAAGAATTTCTGAAGAAAGCTCGGTATCCAGCCTGTTTGATTTTTGATTAATATGCTTGCCATATAAGCAAATTTAATCTAATTACCACAACACAATTATGTCAAAAGAAACAAATTTAGATGCTGAGATAAGAGCTGAATCTGGAAAATCAGCAGTAAAAAAAGTCCTTGCTGCTGGTAAAATTCCATCAGTAATCTATGGGTTAGGTGAAGATTCTCTTAATATTGCCCTTGATAAAATATCTGTTCAAAAGGAAATTAATTCTGGAGGGTTTCTGACAAGAATCATTTCTTTAAATATTGCAGGTAAGAAAAGTCTCGCAATCCCGAGAGATGTACAATTTGATCCTCTTTCAGATCAACCAATTCATGTGGACTTTTTGAGATTGGCAGAAGATTCAAAAATCACCCTGGATATACCAACTAGATTTATCAATGAAGAGTCATCTCCCGGCCTTAAACGTGGTGGAGTACTTAATGTGAACAGAAGAACTGTGCAACTTAGTTGCCCAGCAAATAATATTCCTGAAGAAATTGTATTTGATTTAGATGGTCTAGAAATTGGTGATACCATCAGGATATCTGCCGCCAATCTATCAAGTGACATCACTCCTACAATTAGTGATCGTGACTTTACTGTAGCATCAGTTGCCGCGCCAACTGTTGTCAAAGAACCTGAAGCTCCTGTAGAAGGTGAAGAAGCAGCAGCAGAGGGAGCGGAGACTTCGGATGATGCTAAAGAGGCATCAACAGATGATGCTAAAAAAGAAGAAAATAAAGATTAATACTTTACCTTTCAACTAGTACATAATTTCTATATTCTTAAACGTATGATTGCTCTTATTGGTTTAGGAAACCCCGGTCAAAAACATTCCTTAAATAGGCATAATATAGGATTCATAGTTATTGATGAACTCATTGATAATAATGAAATTATTAAGAGTGAAAAAAAATTCAACGGTGATTTAACAACTTTTTCAATCGGAAGAAAAAAAATAGTCACATTTAAGTCATGCGATTACATGAATGAATGTGGTGGCAGTATTGCAAAACTCATTAATTTTTACAAACTTGGTCTAGACTCAGTTTATGTCTTTCATGATGACCTTGATATTTCTCTTGGAAAAGTAAAAATAAAAAATGGTGGCTCACCAGCTGGTCATAATGGATTAAAATCAATAGACTCATGTATAGGCAAAAATTATAACAGAGTAAGGGTTGGAATTGATCACCCAGGGAGCCGTGAATTGGTTAACAGGCATGTACTAGGCAACTTTAAAAAAAAGGAGTTGGAAATTGTTGACCAATTAAAGATCAGTATTTCATCGCACTTAAAATTACTGATATCAGAGAATAAATCTCAATTCTTAAATAACATTAAATTATAATATGGGATTTAAATGCGGAATTGTTGGCCTACCTAATGTTGGAAAATCGACATTATTTAATGCTCTTACCAAGAAAATTTCAGCTGAAGCCGCCAACTATCCTTTTTGTACAATAGAACCAAATGAAGGAACCGTAATCGTTCCTGATGAGAGAGTTAATACTTTGACAGAAATAGCAAAATCTAAAAAAACTATACCTACCTCACTGACATTTTTTGATATAGCTGGACTAGTTAAAGGTGCATCAAAGGGAGAAGGATTAGGGAATAAATTCTTATCACATATAAGGGAGGTCGATGCAATCATACACGTGGTTAGGTGCTTTGAAGATGACAATATAACTCACGTAAGCAATAAAATTGATCCCTTGGACGATATTGAGACAATTAATACTGAATTAGTTTTATCTGATATTGAACTACTAGAAAAATTAAAATCTGGTCTCGAAAAACAAGCTAAAAAGGGTGATAAAGATGCAAAAATAAAGATCTCAGTAGCTGAAAAGTTGCTAATCCATCTTGGAAAAGGCGAACACGCAATTACAATTGAAAATTTAGCTGAGATAAAATCAAATTCGTCGGAATTTAATTTAATTACGTTTAAACCAACAATCTATGTCTGTAATGTCAATGAAGAGTCAATTATTGGTGGGAATGAATTCACGGAACAAATTAAAAATAGTTTTAACAATGAAATTATTCTTATCTCTGCAGAAATAGAGTCCCAGATTTCTTCATTAAGTGATGAGGATCAAAAGGAGTACGTACAAAGCTTAGGTTTAGAAGAATCGGGTTTGAATAAAATTATCCGCAGTGGCTACAAAACACTTAACTTGATTACTTATTTTACAGCGGGTGAGCAAGAAACAAGAGCGTGGACCATAGAATTGGGTACAACTGCACCTCAGGCTGCAGGAAAGATTCATACTGATTTTGAAAAAGGCTTTATACGAGCTGAAACTATTGCATATAATGATTACATTGCCTGTGTGGGTGAAATAAAAGCGAAGGAACAAGGAAAGATGCGTAGCGAAGGTAAAGAATATACTGTACAAGATGGTGACGTAATGCATTTTTTATTTAATAATTAGATATGGAACATAAATTAGTATTCCCGACTTATGAGGAAATGCATGAAAAAGCCGTAAAGCTTGGACACTTAATCAAAAGTAAAAATATAGATTTTGATAAAATGGTTGTTGTCTCAAGGGGAGGTTTTGTGCCTGCTGCTGTTGTTGCTTACACTCTAGGAATACAGGACGTAGATATCGTATCCATACAAAGCTATATTCATCGGGAGGCTGGGAAGGCCATTGTTCACCGCGCTCCAAAAACCGACGAAATAGTCCTCGTGATTGACGATATTGTAGATAAAGGTGGAACAGCAAAAGCTCTTAAAGAATATATGCCTAATATGCATTTAGCTGTGATTTATGCTAAACCGAGAGGGTTGCCGTTGGCTAGTACGTATGTTGAAGAAATAACTCAAGATACCTGGCCTGTCTTCCCCTGGGACGAGGAAGACAAAGCCAATCATTAAATCTTACAAGAAGATATAGTATAAGAACGAAAGTGCTCCTATTACAATTGATCCAGCATTAAGATCAGATTGTCTGCCACTTAAGGCTTTTATTATCACATAAGCAATAAAACCTAATGCTATTCCATGAGCTATACTGAAAGTTAATGGCATTAAGATCGCAGCTAGCACTGCTGGTGCATATTCTGTAACATCATCCCATTCGATATCCTTCAAGTTTCTAAGGAAGAAAGTTGCAACAAATACTAATGCAGGAGCTGTAGCAAATGCAGGAATACTTTGAGCCAGTGGTGCTAAAAATAAACAAATAGCAAATAAAACTGCAACAGTTACAGCTGTTAGTCCAGTTTTGCCACCCTCTTTTATTCCTGCTCCTGATTCAATGTAAGAAGTTGTATTTGATGTTCCCACTAAAGCGCCAACTGTCGTTGCCGCAGAGTCTGCTAAGACAGCTTTACCAATACCATCAACATTTCCATCTTTATCAACTTTACCAGTTAGATTGGCTACGGAAGTTAGTGTTCCTGCGGTATCAAAAAAATCGACAAAAAGAAACGCAAAGGCAACACCAATAAATCCAGCTGTTGCTAATAAACTAAAATCCATTGAGAAAGCATGCACAGCCGGTGGCACAGATCCAACTACACCGTCAATTGCACTCACGCCTGTGATCCATGCAATAAGACTGACTGCCAAAATACCAATGATTATTGAACCGGGTATTCCTCTTTTATCTAATACTGCCATTATTCCAAAACCAACAGCAGCTAACATAACAGGCATCGATGCAACATCACCAAGCGTCACTAGAGTAGCTGGGCTGTCAACAACTATTCCTGCATTCTTTAGGCCGATGATAGCAAGGAATAATCCAATTCCAGCTCCCACTCCAAATTTCATGCTAACGGGTATACTATTAATAATCCACTGACGAGCAGGTGTTATAGATAATATTAAGAATGCAATACCTGCAACAAATACTGCAGCAAGTGCTTGCTGGTAGGTGTACCCCATCCCAAATACAACGCCGAAAGCAAAGAATGCATTTAGTCCCATTCCTGGCGCAAGTGCTATTGGCCAATTAGCCCATAATCCCATAACCAGACAGCCAACAACAGCTGCGATTATGGTTGCAACAAATACTCCACCAAAATCCATGCCTGTACCATCAGTTGATAAAATTGCTGGGTTAACAACAATGATATAAGCCATTGTTAAAAATGTAGCGAGCCCAGCAAGAATTTCTGTTCTTACGCTCGTACCATTTTCATTCAATTTAAAAATATTTTCTAACATTAAGTTCCTCCATCTAATTAACTTAAAGCCTATATTAATCAAAAAATGGTTTTGAGACAGATTTAATCTGCTTGTGGATAAAGATGCTTACAAATTACTGTAAAGAAAAAAATTAAATTATTGAAATAATGAGTATATTTATAATTGTACTAGTGTGACTCTTTCCAAATTTGCTTATTAGTAAAGTAAAGCAAGAATGAAAGTATTAATAAGTACGTTATGACTTTAAAACCGATTCTCTTACGTGCCTCCAATTTAGGCTCTGCTGTCCATGTCAAAAACATAGTAACGTCTCTAGCCATTTGCTCCGGCGTTGCTTCCGTCCCATCGCTATACTCAACAGCATCAGCTGAGAGTAATTGTGGCATTGCAATCTTTTGTCCCTTTGCATAAATATTGTAGTAGACACCATCGTCAAGTACCATGCCCTCAGGGGCATCTTCATATCCAAGCAGTAGTGAATAAACATAATCTGCTCCACCATGTCTTGCTTTAACCATTACAGACAGATCTGGAGGATAGGCTCCACCATTAGCCGCTCTTCCTTGTTGTTCATTTTCATAGGGGCTAACAAATTTATCTGACAAGATAGCTGGCCGCATAACTACGTCTCCATACTCGTCTGGAGCACCTTTTACCTCGAATGCAGCTGCCATAGCTTTCACTTGTGCTTCAGAGAACTCAGGGCCACCATCTTCCATTAAGTTTCTATAACTCAATAATTCCATTGAGTGGCAACCAGAACATACTTCAGTATAAACCTGGTAACCTCTTTGTAATGATGCTCGCTCAAATTTACCCAATGGTCCTTGAAATGACCATTCTGGATGCATCGGCTCTTTCATTTCTGCTGCCTGTATAGTTATTTGAGAGAGTCCAAAATATACGAGAGTTAAAATTAATATTTTTGGTAAATATTGCATTTAACTTAAGTAGTTACTCCTGAGGCTAACATTTCTTTTTCCTCTTTGGTCAAGACAGGTTCACTTAAGCTTTTTGGAAGCGGTTTGGTTTTCTCTATGTAACCCAGCAATGGCAAAATTACTATAAAGTGAGCAAAGTAGTATACAGTGGCAATTCTTCCCATAATTAAAAATAAGCCGTCTGCTACTTGCGCCCCCAAGTAACCAAGAAAAATAGTGTTTGCAAAGAAGAGCCATACAAATTGTTTGTAAAGAGGTCTATATTTTGCTGATCTTACTTTTGACGTATCTAACCATGGCAAGAAAGCAAGAATAGCTATCGCCGAAACCATCAGAATTACCCCACCAAGTTTGTCTGGGACAGCCCTTAAGATTGCATAGAAAGGTAAAAAATACCACTCTGGAACAATATGCTCAGGAGTTTGAAGAGGGTTGGCTTGAATGTAATTGTCAGTGTGTCCTAGTAGGTTTGGCACGAAAAATACAAACCCTGCAAAAATGATTAAAAATACAACAAGTGCGAATAAATCCTTTACTACGTAGTGTGGATGAAATGGAACTGTATCCTGAGATCCTTTGACAACATCGATTCCCTCAGGGTTATTGTTTCCTGGAACATGAAGAGCCCAAACATGAAGAATTACCAATGCAAAGATAAGAAAAGGCATTAAGTAATGTAATGTAAAGAACCTTGTCAGTAATGGACTGCCAACAGCATAGCCTCCCCATAACCAGTTAGTCACAGATTCTCCAACAATCGGTATTGCACTAAATAAATTGGTTATCACGGTAGCTCCCCAAAAGCTCATTTGACCCCAAGGTAAAACGTATCCCATAAATGCAGTAGCGATCATTAATAAGAAGATAAATACACCTATAATCCAAATAAGTTCTCGTGGCTCTTTATAAGAACCATAGAACATAGATCTAGCCATGTGGATATAGACAGCCATGAAAAATAGAGATGCGCCATTTGCATGGATATATCTTAGTAACCAACCATAGTTTACATCGCGCATTATGTGCTCAACACTTGCAAAAGCTAAATCAGCATCTGCAACATAATGCATAGCAAGCACTAACCCAGTTATAATCTGCGTAACTAAGCAAAAAGTTAATATTCCACCGAACGTCCAGAAATAGTTTAAATTTTTTGGAGTTGGGTATGGCATTAAGTGTCCATAGATTAGGTCAAGTAAAGGTAACCTTTCGTTAAACCATTTTCCAACTGCTGACTTTGGTACGTAGTTATCGCTCATGTTATTTATCCAATTTTAATAGTGTTATCATTAAGAAATACATAGTCGGGAATTTCCAAATTGGTAGGGGCTGGACCTTTTCTTATTCTACCAGATGTATCATAGTGTGAACCATGGCATGGACAGAACCAACCGTTATATTCTCCTTTTTGACCAAGTGGAATACACCCTAAGTGAGTACATATTCCTACCATTACCAACCACTCTGGATTTATAGCTCTATCGGCATCATCTTGAGGATCCGGTAAGTCATCGAGAGATACAGCTTTAGCTTCTGAAATCTCTTCAGGTGTCCTTCTTCTAATAAAAACAGGCTTACCTCTCCACAAAACAGTAATGCTTTGACCTGGAGCAATGGGTCTTAAGTCAACTTCCGTTGAAGCCAGAGCTTTTACTGATGCATCTGGATTCATTTGATCTACAAAAGGCCATATCAATGAAGCAGCTCCAGCAGCAGTAAATGTTCCGGTTGTGATGTACAAAAAGTTTCTTCTTGTAACAGGTTTGTCTGACAAATTTTCTTCCCAATATTTAATTGCTAATATACTCTAAAATAAGCATTTTTATGCGAAATAAAATAAGCAATTGAAGGATAAATTGGGTCAAGATGACGCATATTTCTCTAAAAATCTAGAAGGGTAAATTTAAAATTGAATTTAGCGATATTTGAACCTGATATTCCTCAAAATACTGGTGCTATGATTCGTATTTGCTCATGTTTTGATGTGGATATCGATATTATTCATCCTGCATCATTTGTTTTGTCTGAAAAATCACTAAATCGTGTTGCAATGGACTATATAAAAAATGTGAAGATAAGCGAGTTTGATGATTGGAAAGATTACATGAAAAAAAGAAATGGAAGAAAAATATTACTTTCAACGAAAGGAAGTAAATCTCATTATGATTATAGCTTTAATCAATCAGACAATCTAATCGTAGGAAGAGAAAGTGCAGGTGTGCCAGAATACGTTCATCAAGATTCAGATGAGGTTCTTAAGATAAATATGAAAGCTGGAGCGAGATCACTCAATGTAGCCACATCATCTGCGATAGTAATTTCGGAAGCCATAAGGCAGTTAAAAATAATATAGTATGAAAAATAATAATAAAAAGATTTGTAAAGACTGGTTTATAGAACTTCAAAATTTAATATGTAAGGCAGTTCTTGAGCTTGAAAAAGAATATGGATCAACCGCTAAGTTTAAGAAGAATAAATGGTCAAAGGGAGAGTATAGAATTATTGAAGGTGATGTAATTGAAAAAGGTGGCGTTGCATTTTCAAACGTTGTTGGGAAATTTCCAAAAGACTTTGCAAAGCAAATACCCGGCACTGAAAAAAATAATAATTTCTGGTCATCAGGTGTTTCAGTGGTGCTCCATCCAGTAAATCCAAAAGTTCCAGCACTGCACTTTAATACGCGACATATTATTACCAGCAAAAGTTGGTTTGGGGGAGGAATTGACGCTACGCCATGCTTAGAAGACAAAATTCTAAAAAAGAACTTTCACTCCAAACTTAAAAATACATGTGACAAGCACAGCAAGAATTATTATCCTAAATATAAAAAATGGTGCGATGAGTACTTTTATATGCCGCATAGAAAAGAGATAAGAGGTATCGGCGGTATTTTCTTCGATTACAAAATGGATGATTGGGATAATGATTTTGATTTTGTAAAAGACGTAGGCTTAACCTTTGTTGAAATTATTAAAGATGTTGTTCGTAGGAAAATGTTTGAAAAATTTACAAAAAAACAGAAAGAAATTCAGTTGTTGAAACGAGGCCGTTACGTAGAATATAATCTTTTGTACGACCGAGGAACTAAATTTGGACTAAATAGTGGCGGTAATATTGATGCGATTTTAATGTCAATGCCACCTAATGCAAAGTGGAAGTAAATAGAAATGGATACAGAGCCAATTACAGTAGCAGGCGCAAAAAAACTTCAAGATGAATTGAATGATCTTATTAATAATAAGCGTCAAAAGGTAATACAAGCCATAGCTGAAGCAAGGGAGCATGGTGACTTAAAAGAAAACGCTGAATATCATGCCGCCAAAGAAGAGCAAGGTCACATTGAAGGACGTATTCAAGAAATTCAACTTATGCTCTCTAATGCTGAAATAATAGATCTTGATAATATTCCAAAGTCTCAGAAGACAGTTGTTTTTGGAGCAACTGTTGAGTTGTCAGATTTAGATGATGAATCTAAAACAAAATTTCAAATTGTTGGTGATGATGAAGCAGATATTGAGTCAGGCTTATTGTCCTATAAGTCACCTGTAGCGAGAGCACTTATTGGAAAAGAAAAAGGAGATTTTGTTACCGTGACAACACCAAAAGGTGAAAAGAATTACGATATTAAAAAAGTTGAATTTAAATAAAAGAATTTTTACTTTTGAGCCTGCACAATCGCTTTCAAGCGCTCTATAAGAGAAAACTTATCATCGATAAAGTCATTTTCGGCCCACCAATCTTCAACTTCAGACATTATTCTTCCAACCATTGGTCCCTGCTCTATCCCCATGTTTATAATGTCTTTGGGTGAAATTCCAAAATCAGGTTTGGTCCAGTTATCCGCAACTTCATACAAAGATCTCCAGTTAACTTCATTCTTATTTTGAGTATCTCGAGACCAATTTATTATAATCTGATTTTGAAATTCAGTTTTACCAAGCTTATACAATAAGTAGCGAACTTCTTTCATTGATAGGTATGAAACAATTTTTTTATTTAGACTTGATAATTTCAGTAACTCTGTTGAATCTGTCTTAGATAATGGAAAGCTATTAATAAAATGGTTTGTTTTTTCAAGTGAACTTCCTATAAGTGTGCTTAACCTAATTATCGGATTAGGTACGGCGCCAATTCTTGATTCAATTTCAATTAAGTTTTTAAAGTTTTCATCCAGTAAAGCTCCTTCGAAATGAGTTTTCAATATTCCCACACTCTCCATCATATGAAGTGAATTATGAGGTGTTTTTAATTTCAAAATTTCTTTAAATTCATACCATTTCCGTTCATTGGAGATATTTGATAAGTGAGCATTATTGACCGTAAATACTTTTTGTAAATCAGGATCAATATCGCTATTTTCAAAAAGTGCAAAGAAGCGAAAGTATCGCAGAATCCTAAGGTAATCTTCTTTAATTCTTTTATTTGGATCTCCAATAAAAATAACATTGCCATTCTTCAAATCCTCTTGGCCATTATAGAAATCAAATATTTTTCCGTTACTATCGACATAGAGAGCATTAAAGGTGAAATCTCTTCTTTGAGCATCTTCCTTCATGTCATTGGTAAATGTAACTGTTGCATGTCTACCATCAGTTGAAATATCTTTTCTAAAAGATGTGATCTCATATTTTTTCTGATTTATTATCGCAGTAACAGTGCCATATTTCTTACCTACATCCACAGACTGAATATTACTTTGATCAAGCAAGTTAGTTGTTTCATCGGGAGTCAACGATGTTGCAAAATCAATGTCAGTAACATCTTTTTGCAAAATTGCATCTCTGATACAACCACCAACAAGAAAAATGCTGTTCTTTTTAAAAGTTTCAAAAATTCTGAATATTTGACTAACTTCTTCAGATGAAATTAGGGAAGAATAATTGCTCATAGCAAGAGCATATTTATATTATTTTAAAATTTGATAAAGATTTATTAACATTCCCGCTGTTGCCCCCCAAATTCTATAGTTTTCGTAAGGTAAAACACTATAAACATAATCATATTTTTCATTGCCATGACTGTAAGTCGCACTTTCCTCCAGATGGTTATTTTTATTCATAAGAAATTCTAAAGGCAAATAAAAGACCTCATCTACTTCACTTTTATTAATTTTTAGTGACGAATAATCTTTAATTACAGAAACAATTGGTAATATTCTGAAGCCAGTTCCTGTTACGTAAACATCAAGATTTCCCAACACTTCAACTTGTTCTCTAGAAAGCCCAACTTCCTCTGACGCTTCCCTTAGAGAGGTTTCTATAGGAGTTAAATCGCCTGTCTCAATTTTACCTCCTGGAAAACTTATTTGACCTGCATGATCTTTAAGATTTGTAGGTCTTTTTGTAAGCAATATCTTTACATTGTCTTCTTCATAAATAATTGGCACTAAAACTGCGGACGGTATCAAATTGTAACTTTCTTTTTTAAGTTTTGCCAACGGATGATGCGCTCTTGTAATCAAATCATCAGTTAATTGGTCAAAATATTTGTGTGATATTATTTCAGGCCCTTTAAAAAGCTTTCTCAATTGAGAAATTTCGATCATAAATCTTCTACTTTATGAATTTTAAAAATTTCCCCCTTGCTTTTTATCGCTAAGTACGGCACACCATCAATTAGTATAGTCTCAGCTAAGTCTACTAATTCATAAAAAACTGATCGAGAAATAAGCGCTCTTAAATTATTACGAACTGTTATGTATGGAGAGGGTTCATCATTTTTCTTTATTTCAATTGATAATGGATTCTCTTTTGAAAGAACAATTTCATCATTAAGATTGGTCCGAAAAGTTACTGTATTCATTCCTTCACTTTGCTCTTTTGTTATTGCTACCGCTACAAAAGGCGCATCTTCGACTTGAATTCTTACTTTTTCAACTGGAGTAACCAAATAGTATGAATTGTCAGACTCTAATCTAAGAATACCTGAAAATAATTTGACCATGGCAGGTCTTTTAATTTCTGATCCCATGTAATACCATTTTCCAGATTTAGAAATTGTCATATCAATATCTCCACAAAACGGAGGGTTCCATTTTTCAATTGGAGGAAGAGATTTCTTATTTGATTTACTGAAACTATAGATTGTTTCTATACCCTTCAAGTTTACTGGATCATCACTCATTATTTTTTTCTACGTAAATTTATACTGCTCAATATCATTTATATTTATTTTTGTGCCAATCAATTTTATCAAAACTTTATCCTTATCTACAGGACCATAAAATTCTAAGTTCTTCTCAACTTTATTGAATTTAAATTTTGAATAATAATCTAAGTCACCGACAACAATGATAAAGTCATAAATATTGCTCAATTCTATTTGATTAATTGTGTATTTTACTAATTCTTTACCATGACCCTTGCCTTTTAAGGAAGGACTGACTGCTAGGGGGCCTAGTAAAAGTCCCTTAAATAAATTGTTTATATACGTTTCACTATAACTAATGCTTGCGGCAATTTTTGACTCATTCAAGTAGACGTATGAAAATTCATCAATGAAAGGTCTTATTTCTCTCAAACGATATACAGATCTTGCTAATCTTCCTGGTCCAAATGCTTCATCCAGCAAACTAGATATATTTATTTCATCATCAGGTTTAGTTCGTCGAATATTTTCCATTATAAAACTTCTATTATTAGCTTATTTTCGTTATGATTTTACAATTAAAAATTACGAATTGGGAGATATATTATGCTGACAGTTGATGTTAATGAAATCGAGTCATACAAAGGCAAAGAAATGGGTCATTCAGAGTGGATGACTATTGATCAAGAAAGAATAAATCAGTTTGCTGAAGCAACTAGTGATCATCAATGGATACATGTTGACGAAGAAAAAGCTCAAAAAGAATTGCCAACTAAAAGTACAATTGCTCATGGATTTTTAAGCCTTTCTCTTTCAGTGCCTTTGAGCGCTCAAGTATGGATTATCTCAGGCGCTAAAATGGTGATAAATTATGGCTTAAACAAAGTTAGATTCATTAACATGGTGCCCGTAAATTCTAAAGTAAGAATGTCAGCTAAAATAAACGAAGTTAACAAATTAGATAACGGTGGTACGCAAGTAATCAGCGAAGTATCCCTCGAAATTGAAGGTCAAGATAAACCAGCTTATGTAGCTGAAACGATTATGGTTGCCTTTCCGTAACTGAATGAGTGATAAATCTTTTCCTGATCCTGATGCAAAAATAATTGAAGAGAGCGGTGAAACAATTAAGCTCGTGACCTGGAACTTATGGTGGAGGTTTGAATCTTATAAGGAAAGAGAAAATTTAATTTTAACAGAGCTTCAAGAAACAGCCGCTGATATAATGTGCTTACAGGAAGTATGGGAAGAGGAAGATGAAAGCCAAGCAAAAATAATAGCTGACATACTTGGATACCAATATGTTTATGGAAAATCTTTTGAGTTTGACGGTGTTGCGTTTGGAAATGCTATAATCTCAAAGTATCCAATACAAAATCATCAAGTAATAATGTTTAAAGCAGACCCTAAGAAAGATGAGAAGAAATTATTTATACATGCTGAGTTACTCTATAAAAACAGTATTACAATTAATGTAATATGTACGCACCTTAACTACAAATACGAGCATCAACCAGTAAGAGAAAGCCAAGTTACAGAGTTAATGGAGTATATAAGCCATCTGCAAAAATCTAAATTTCCAGTTTTATTATGTGGTGACTTTAATGCAGATCCTGAAAGTGATGAAATAAAAATGATCACTGGGCACAAAAAGCCCATCAATGAAACAGTTCTCAGAGACGTTTGGAACCTCACAAATATAGGTGAACCAGGTTATACATGGTCCAATGAAAATAAATGGGCAATGAAAACTCTAGAGTATGACCGAAGAATTGATTATATATTTTCTTCAAAAGCAGGGCCTAAAGGTTTGGGCCAACCTGTAAAAAGTTGCCTAATAGGAAATAAATCAAATGATATTTATCCCAGTGATCACTTTGGAATTTTAACTCATCTGGTAGGCATAAAAGATTAATGAGTTTATTTATTTCAATATTTATTGGTGGTGGTATAGGAGCGCTTACTAGATATGTTCTTATAGAACAAATTAATAAATCGTTTGTAAGTTCTTTTCCTTATGGAACTCTCACAGTGAATGTTATAGGTGCATTTCTTATTGGTTTGGCATGGAGCTACTTCGCAGCTAAAATTAATATTTCTGAAAATCTTAAAATGTTCATAACTATTGGATTCTTGGGGGGCTTTACTACTTTCTCTTCTTTTAATGTGGATATTTTTGAGCTAATTCAAAATGGTAGTATTTTGATTTCAATTTTATATATAATTGGAACGTTCACTCTAACAGTTGGAGCCTTTTTCTTAGGAATGAGTTTATTACGAATAGCCTGATTATTTATTTCTTTTTGATATCATATATTCAGCGAGTCCATCATAACCTTTTTCTATCATCATCTTTGCAGAGCCGATATTTTGAACGTCGTCGAGAGGTTTTATCTGATGAGCTACCACTACTGTATTCATAAATTGTGCGGCACCACATATTGAAATAATTTCTGAAATTACCTGTTCGTCGAAGTCGTATTGAAGTATTTGATCTACATCCTCATCAACTATTGATTTTATATCCGCATTGACTTTATGAGCTAGCTTCAAAATTGGTTTATACTTTTCTTCTATACCAGCATTTTCAATATCTAGAAGTGGCTGTTCATCATTTGCGTCTCTTAATAATTTCTTAGATATTTCAGCGTGGATATTTTTACAATATTGGCATCCATTGAGGCCAGATATGTAGGCAAAGATCATTTCTTTAATATAAGTGGGCAGTAATGTTTGTTGGCGCATTAAGGCCTCAAGGTAAAAGACAAAATGTGATTGATAACTCCAGTTATCTAAAAACACATCATATACAGATTTATATTTGTTTAAAAAGTTGCTCATATTTTTTTTCCTTGGCTGGGGCGGGAGGATTCGAACCTCCGAATGCCGCTACCAAAAAGCGGTGCCTTACCGCTTGGCCACGCCCCAACACTCATACATTATTTAGTTTAACAAATAGATTTTGCAATGATTATATTATTCTAGCAAGGCAAGTCCACCATTTAGGATGGAGTTTTTTGATTTTAGTGACAGCATTATTTGCAGTAGCTTCATCATTGTAACATCCAAAAAATGCTGATCCACTTCCTGTCATTCTAGTAAAATTACAACGTTCATCGCTTTCGAGAAACTGCTTTACCATTCTTGTTTCTTGATGAAGAGTTAGAGCAGTCTTCTCGAGATCATTTGAGGTTTCCTGCAATATATCACTAATTTGTTTTTGGCCCTCGTAAAGGAAATTACTCTTACTCAATATTTGATGCTGCTCAAAAATTATTTTCGTACTCATTAAAATTTGTGGGTAAATTAGGAGAAAAATTTTATCTGAGAATAATTTTATTCTTTTTTTAACAGAACCTGTGCCAGTAATTAATGCTGAACCTTCATCTAAAAAAAATTCAATGTCAGAACCGAGTTCTTTTGCAGCTAATAAACATTGTGATTTTGATAAAGCGCCCACGCTCATTAAGTACTTTAGAATTTCGGCAACATTTGAGGATCCACCTCCCAATCCAGAGCCAACTGGTATTTGTTTATCAATAAGAATTGCGTAATTACTATGGTTGATAAAATTATTATCTAATAGGAATTGAAACAAAGTATGAATATTGCTTTCTTGATTTACTTGCGAGCAAAAGGGTCCTATAAATTTCACAGAAAAATCAGCTGCTGTATCAATTTTAATTTTATCGGAAATACTTATTCTTGTGATAATAGAAGATAAATCGTGATAACCATTTTTAAGTTTTTTAATTACTTCAAGAAATAAATTAATTTTTGCGTATGATTGTAATGTATGCGTGTGCAATGATATCAGATTCCTTTAAGTAGTTTTCTATGAATCTTTTCTTGAAGAGGCTCATCAATGTCCAGTTCTATAGCTTTTTTCCAATAATATCTCGCTTGTATTTCATTTCCAAGCATCCAAAGTACGTCTCCGTAATGATCATTAACTGTGGGATCATAAGGCATCATATCAATTGAAAACTCTAGCAATGAGAGCGCATCTTCATATTGCCCAACCTTATAATAATACCAAGCCAGACTATCAATAATGTAAGGATCGTTGGGCTTTAAAGAAATTGCCTTTTCAATCATTTCCTTGGCTGTAGATAAATTTTGATCCATATCAATATAAGAATAACCTAAATAATTTAATACATCTGGCTGTTCTTCATAAAGTTCTAACGCATTGATAAAGTTTTGTTCAGCTAATTTCCAATTTTTTGTTCTTTCATGAACTATCCCAATATTAAAATAAACTTCCCATAAGTTATCTTTATCTAATGCTTCTCCTAAATCGAGTGCTGCTCGATACGACTTAATTGCGTTGTCCCAATCCTTTTCGTATCGATAAAAATTTCCTAGTGATAAAAATATTTCAAAATTTTCTTCACTTTCTGAAAAGTTTTTTAAGTTATTGATAGCTTTTGCACTTTCATCTTCATAACTATATGTTTCCGATATTTGAATTGCTGCAAAATGTCCTAGATAATGAGTTTTAGGTATTAAGCTTAAGATATCTCGAGCTTTATCTTGATCTTGTGTTTGGCTCAAGAATGTTGCAAATATATATTTTATCTCATGCATATTAGGTGATGTCTCTAAGGCCAATTGAAACAACATATGGGACAATTCTTGATTAACGTTTTGGATTAATGATTGTGCGTTGAATAAAACAATACCAATTCCCTGCAATGGATTCTGAATAATTCGATTATTATTGGATTTAGTAAACTTCTCTATAAAAGCATCATCATAATCAGACAAATATTCACTTACAAAATTATTTTTTTCTTTTACAAGATTATTTCTGTTCAAAAAATTTAAATATAACTGCATTACATAAAGATCGTTTTGCATAGACAGTGATTGCTCATAAAAAATTTCTGCTAACTCAATCTCATCTGCAAAGTCATATATGAGAGCCTTATGAACCAAGGTAAGATATTGATGATCATCAGATGATATCAGGTCGATCAATGCCATGCTCTTATCAAGAGAGGGACTATCGGCCCAAACCCAGGCCCTTAAAAGCCTAACAAAAGTACTGTCTGATATTTCTCCTCTCCATATACTGGCAAAACTCTGATCAGCAAAACCTTGCTTGTAAGAGTTTAAATATGAAATGCCATTTACGAGATGACCCTGAGGTGACTGATTGTTCATGCAGCATGAGTTTACTTTTTTATCACAACCTGCCTGAGCTAATTTAAATGAATAGTTATTGGCGCTGTACAAGTCACCATCTAAGATACTAAGAAGTAGTAATCGATCTAAAGCTAATAAATCATTTGGGTTTGATCGGTGTAATTTTTGATAATACCTTTTGGTTATTTTATAATCATTTGAATTACTTGATATGTTTGCAACTAAATAATCACCTATTTTTGGTAAATTTGTTTTAGCGGCATTCGCTGAGCTGAAAGATAGAATTAATATTAAGATGAAAGAGAGTAATCTTATAATACTCATACTCGTCTAATTTTACATATTTGCATACTTTGGCCCACCTCCACCTTCAGGTGTCACCCAATTGATGTTTTGCGATGGCTCTTTGATGTCACACGTTTTGCAGTGAATACAATTTTGACTATTGATCACAAATCTAGGTGTTTCACTTTCATTTTCTTGATGGACTTCGTAAACTCCTACAGGACAATATCTTTGTGAAGGTTCGTCGTATTCGTTCAGTGTATAACTTATCGGTAATTCACTATCTTTTAGTTGAAGGTGAACAGGTTGATTTTCTGTATGGTATGTGCCCGTCAAATAAACCGAGCTTGACCTATCAAAGGTTAGTACCCCGTCAGGCTTAGGATATTCAATTTTTTTTGCGTCTTTAGCTTTGCTAAGTGTTTCATGGTCAGCGTGCTTGTGGGATAAAGTGAATGGCATTTTTCCCCAAAACAACCATTGATCAATACCTGCTAACATGACGCCTAACAATGTTCCAAATCTAGTAAAGAAAGGCTTCACGTTCCGTGCTGCATGAAGTTCTTTATAAAGCCAGCTGTTATTAAATTTTTCCTCATAAACTGATAAATCAGACACTCTTTCGGAAATAAATTCATTGATAGCTTCTGCGGCTAGAATTCCACTTTTCATAGCAGTATGCGATCCTTTGATTTTAGGCATGTTCAAAGTACCAGCGTCACATCCAATAAGTAACGCACCTGGCATATACATTTTTGGTAAGCTTTGAAGTCCACCTTCAATTAATGCTCTTGCTCCATATGAAATTCTTTTGCCACCAGATAACATTTTTTTAATGGCTGGATGTGTTTTAAATCTTTGAAATTCTTCAAAAGGTGAGAGATATGGGTTTGAGTAATCTAAGCCAATAACATACCCTAAATAAATTTGTTTATTTTCTGCATGGTAAACAAAGCTGCCACCGTAAGTATCATTTTCTAAAGGCCATCCAACTGAATGCAAAACCATTCCCTCGTCGTGATTCTCTTCCGGAACTTCCCATATTTCTTTTAAACCAATTCCATATTGCTGAGGATCAGAATTCTCTGATAAATTAAATTTATTAATTAATTGTTTACCTAGATGACCTCTGCATCCTTCTGCAAACACAGTAACTTTGGCATGCAGTTCTATACCTGGTTCATATGAGTCTTTTCTTTCATTATTTATATCAAGACCCATATCATTTGTCGCAACACCTCTTACTTTACCTTGCTCATCATAAAGAATTTCTGAAGCTGCAAATCCAGGATATATCTCAACACCCATACCCTCAGCAACTTGCCCAAGCCATCTACATAAATTAGCAAGGCTGGTTATATAATTGCCTTTGTTATGTTGAACGGGAGGCAACAAAAATGACGGAACAGAGAAATAACTTTTTTCGGATAGAACTAAAAATTTCTCTTTTGATACTTTGGTTTTTAGAGGGCAGCCTTCCATAGACTGCCAGTCAGGCAATAGTTCGTCTAGTGCTTTGGTTTCAAATACGTTTCCACTCAAAATATGGGCTCCGACCTCTGAGGCCTTCTCAACTATGCACACGTTTGCATCAGCATTAATTTGCTTTAATTTGATAGCAGTTGCTAGACCCGAGGGTCCCGCTCCGACGATAACTACGTCGTACTCCATCGCTTCTCTTTGATTATCAGTCTCCATTATTAACTATATATTTAGTTTATAAGCATTATAATTCAATTTGTTTATGACGAAGTTAGATATTCAAAATACTATAAAACTACTAAATCAATATAAATTAAGCGGGGTTGATGAAAATATAGGAAATATGGCAAAAAATAGGTATGGAAAAGGAACAATAAAATCGCCTGATAAGCTCCAGTCAAAAGAAGAAACAGACTTTCCTCAGCATGAAATGGAAAAAGATATTCTCAATATTGATAGTCTAGAATCATTAAAAGAATACATGTCAAATTTTAAAGGCTGTGAACTTCATAAAAGCGCAACAAATATAGTCTTTTCAGATGGAAACCCAAGTGCAAAAATCATGCTTATAGGTGAGGCTCCAGGTCATGATGAGGATATTCAAGGAAAGCCCTTTGTAGGAAGAAGTGGCAAGCTGTTGGATAAAATGCTAGAGGCCATCGATCTAAATCGAGAAAAAGTTTACATTGCGAATATTGTTCCGTGGAGACCGCCAAATAACAGAAGGCCAACAGACGAAGAGATTGAGATATGTTTACCAATGATAAAAAAGCATATTGAAATAGTAAATCCAAAAGCAATTTTGTTATTAGGAAGCACTGCTACTTATGCATTAATTAAAAATAATGAGGGGATTACCAAGATTAGAGGAAAGTGGTTAGATATAGAAATTAATAAAAAAAAGTATCCGATACTACCTACATTCCACCCAGCTTTCTTATTAAGACAGCCGGCTCAAAAAAAGTTTTCTTGGGAAGATTTAAAAAGTTTAAAGAAAAAAGTAAAAATATAAATTGAAATTTGACCCTCAGAAATTAATTGCTTTTGAAAATAACTTTTCCTTGCCCATTGCTGGTATTGATGAAGTTGGTAGAGGTCCACTTGCTGGTCCAGTAATTGCGGCAGCCGTAATACTTGATAGAAAAAATATTCCAGAAGAAATTAATGACTCTAAAAAAATTCCTAAAGCTAAGAGAATATTGTTAGCGGAAAAGATAAAAGAGAATAGTATTTATGCCTATGGAGCCGCATCCGAGATAGAAATAGATAAGATCAATATCTTACAAGCTTCATTATTAGCAATGAAAAGAGCAAGTGATGGACTATCAGTCGTTCCGAAAACAACACTTATCGATGGTAATTTCAAACCAGATATAAAAAATAACACCATTAGTATTATTAAAGGAGATACTAAGTCTGTTTCAATTGCAGCAGCATCTATTCTTGCTAAAGTTTATAGAGACGAAATTATGCTTAAATATTCAAAGCAATTTCCAGAATATGGCTTTCAAACCAATTCAGGTTATGGAACAAAAGAGCACCTTTCAGCTCTAAAAAACTATGGAATTACCCCAATACATCGGAAATCTTTTAAACCAGTACACAATATATTGAATTAAGAAGATTATTTAAGTTATTGATTCTAAATACTATTGACCTGGATTCTATTTTGAATCATATTACCCGCTATGAAAACGGTCCATGCAAATACGGCAGTAAATTCTGACAACATTATCTGTGGTGAGACAATTGAAGAGTTAAAGAATCTTCCTAGCAATAGTGTTGATTTAGTATTTGCAGATCCTCCATATAACTTACAACTTGATCAAAATCTATACAGACCAAACAATTCAAAAGTTGATGCCGTAGACGATGAATGGGATCAATTTGAGAGCTTTGAAGAATATGATAAGTTTTCTCATGCCTGGCTTAAAGAAGCACAACGTGTATTAAAGCCAACAGGTACCATTTGGGTTATTGGTTCCTATCATAATATTTTTAGGATTGGTTATATCATGCAGAACTTAGGTTATTGGATACTCAATGATGTTATATGGCAAAAAGCAAATCCAATGCCTAATTTTAGAGGTAAGCGTTTTACTAATGCTCATGAAACTCTAATTTGGGCGAGCAAAGATAAAAATTCTAAAAAATATACTTTTAATTACGATGCTATGAAGTCACTCAATGAAAATATGCAAATGCGTTCAGATTGGTATCTTCCGATATGTAGTGGTCATGAAAGACTAAAAAATGATGAGGGTAAAAAGCTGCATCCTACACAAAAACCAGAGGGACTTTTGCACCGAATTATTATTTCTTCAACAAATAAGGGTGAAGTTATATTGGATCCTTT
Source organism: uncultured Pelagibacteraceae bacterium (assembly GCA_902517885.1). GTDB lineage: Bacteria > Pseudomonadota > Alphaproteobacteria > Pelagibacterales > AG-422-B15 > CACNXQ01. The sequence continues at coordinate 79,647 of CABYDZ010000002.1, read as the reverse complement.
TTTTGGAACAGGAACTACAGGAGCCGTAGCGAAAAGATTATCAAGAAAATATATTGGTATTGAAAAGGATAAGTACTATGTAAATTCCGCAAAAAAACGCATAGGTAAAATTAATTCGTATGAAATTGAATCGTTAAATATAAGCCAGTCAAAGAAGGCGGAGCCTAGAATACCTTTTGGGTGGTTAATAGAAAGAAAATTAATTGAGCCAGGTACCGTGCTATATGATAATAAGAGAAAATTTAAAGCTAAAGTTAGAGCCGATGGTTCTGTTATTAGCTCTAACAACACAGGCTCTATTCATCAAATTGGTGCTGAAGTTCAATCTGCATCAGCATGTAACGGATGGACTTTCTGGCATTTTGATGTTGAAGGTGAATTAAAACCAATCGATATTCTAAGGCAAAAACTTAGATCGGAATTAAATTAAACTTTTTCAATGTTTTCTTACTCATTGTGGTAACAGCATAATTACTTAATTTATCAACATTAACCCACTTCAAATTAGAAGAGTTGCTTGATAAGCATTTATTATTATTCCTGGCATAATAAGCAACGTTTTGAATATCCATATGGCTAAAAGAATGCTTAAAATTTATGGCTGTCTTTTCCCAATGTGCATTAGGAAATGGAGTTTCTTTTCTTGAAAACTTAATAGATTTTGCTTTCCATGCTGTTGATGGCAACTCCCATTGATTAGAGAGAATTCCCTCACTTGATCTCTTTTTCAATAACACAAATCTGTCATTAAAAATTGAAATAAATGAAATGCAGTTCAGTTTTCTCTTCTTAACTTTCACTTTAGGTTCAGGAATAGAATGAACTAGCTTCTTATTATATGCAGTACATTTTTGGGATATACAGCAAACATCGCAATTAATTTTTTTTGCCTTACACACTAATGCACCTATTTCCATAATTGCTTGTGTATAATCTCTATTATTTTTGTTGGGACAAATCCTATTAGCAATTTCATCAATTCTTTTTTTATTTTCGTCAAGGGTTCCCTTTAGGCCATAAAATCTTGCTATTACTCTTTTTACATTTCCATCTACTGCCGACGCTTTCTTGTTAAATGCTATTGATCGGATCGCCGCAGAAGCATATTCTCCAATACCAGGTAAACTTTTAAGTTCATTCTCACTTCTAGGAATATCACCCTGATGTTTAAGCATGATTATTTCTGCAGTCTTAAGCAAATTTCTTGCTCTTGAATAGTAACCCAATCCTTGCCATTGAATTAATACATCATCAATATTAGCTTTGGACAAAGTTTTTATATTCGGCCAGATCTTAAGAAACTTATTAAAATAAGGTATGACTGTAGAAACAGTAGTTTGCTGCAACATAAACTCACTCACGAGTACCCTGTACGGATAGTCTTTATGTGATACAGATTTTCGCCAAGGTAAATTTCTTTTGTTTTTTTTAAACCATAAGATCAAATTTTCTGAAAAATATTTATCTTTATTGTGAGTTTTCATGCTAATTTCTAATATGTCTTATAAAAAACTTAGTGGACCTCAAATTCTATCAAATCTTCTACCAAATGACGCAAAGAAATTATTAAAAAACAGAGGATTTTTTGAACTAGAACTACTTTCAAATTGGGAGAAAATTGTTGGCACAAGTTTTAATAAATTGTCCTACCCAACTAAAATCAAAACATCGAACTCGAGCCCTAAAGGAAAGGGCAAACTTGTGGTTAAAGTCGATAGAAGCATATCTTTTGCTTTTGAACATGAGCATAAAAAAATTGTAGATAAAATAAATTTATTTTTTGGCTACTATGCGGTTGAGAAGATTGAAATAATTCAAATCAATTTAAAAAATAAAAAATCCAGAAAAGATATTAATTTCAATCAATTAGATAGTGAAATTAAAGAGAAAAATAAGACATATGAAGAGCTATCAGATTTTCCAGAACTAAAAAAAAGCTTTGAAAAAATTGCATCAAAAATTTCTAAGACGAAATTTTGACAAATTCTTTTTGTATTATGAATTGTACAATAAAACCTATTAAAATTGGTAAAAATTGAGTATATTCAACATGTTGTGCATTGTTTTAGGCATTGTATACAAAATGTAGGCTATATATAGTTATTAAAATGAAAAGTATTCATAAATTCTCTATCTTTCTTGTGTCACTCTTGGTGTCTTATCAATCGCTAGCCATAAGTAACACATTAACAGGAATGCAGCTTGGAGATGATGCTGCTCCATTGACTATTGTTGAGTACCGTTCTTTAACTTGTAGTTACTGTGCAGATTTCAGCAATAATATTTTTCCGGAAATTAAAGAGAAATATATTGATACGGGAAAAATTAAATTTGAGGTCAGACCCTTTGCGTTGAATGCAATTGATTTAAATGCTTTTAAACTACTACACTGCACAGACGAAAAAGATTTTTTTGCTATGGAAAAACTTTTATTTCAGGATCAAAAAAAGTGGATTGTTACAAAACAAAGTGACCGAGTATTAGAAAATAGCACAAATGCATTAAGAACATATTCTACATTATTCAGCATTTCTGAGGACGAATTCAATTCCTGTATGGAAAATGAAGAAATAACAGATTTTATTTTGACAATGAGAATAGAAGCCGTTGAGGATTATGATGTTTCCTCTACCCCATCTTTTATCATAGATGGAGACCTCTATCGGGGAAATATGTCTTTTTCAGAATTTGAAAAGATAATTGAGAAAAAAATTAATTAATGAAATTTAAAAAAATCAAAATCTTAGGCTTTAAATCTTTTGTTGACCCAACTGAGTTAAATATTGAACAAGGTCTTACTGGAATTGTAGGCCCTAATGGATGCGGTAAATCTAATGTAGTTGAATCGTTAAGATGGTGTATGGGAGAAACATCAGCAAAAAGTATGAGGGGCTCGGGAATGGAAGATGTGATTTTCTCAGGCACTGCAGATAGACCATCAAGAAATAATGCTGAAGTCACAATTTATTTAGATAATGAAGATAGAAAGGCACCATCAGAATTTAATGATCAAACAGAAATTCAGGTAAAAAGAAAAATTGAGGTAGAAAGAGGTTCTGATTACAAAATTAACGGCAAAGATGTTAGAGCAAGAGACGTGCAGAGGCTGTTTGCCGACCTTTCTACCGGAGCTCACTCACCTTCTCTTATTAGCCAAGGACGAGTTGGGGCTCTAATAAATGCAAAACCAATAGACAGAAGGTCAGTATTGGAAGAAGCAGCTGGGATTTCTGGCCTTCACTCAAGAAGACATGAGGCAGAACTAAAACTCAAAGGTGCTGAAAATAATCTCCAGCGAGTTAAAGACTTGATGAAACAACTGAATACTCAAATAAACAATCTAAAAAAACAAGCAGAACAAGCTGAAACTTACCGATCCATCTCTTCTGAAATCAGTAAATTAGAGGGCATAGTGCTGTTTTTAAAATGGACCTCATTAAAGGAGTCTTTCGAAAAGTCTGATGAGGATTTGAAAACAAGTGAATCACAAATTCAAAAATTTACTCTAGAGGTTACCCAAGCAACTAACGAGCAACTAAAATCTAATGAGAAGATAAAGCCTCTAAGAGAAAAAGAGATTGAAGCCGCTGCTAAGCTTAATCGAATTATTCTTGAGAGAGACACTCTTGATCAAGAAGAGGAAAGAATAAAAGATGAAAAGAGAAACCTCGAAAATTCGATACAACAAATAATTAGTGACAATGAAAGAGAGCAATTTCAGCTTGAGGATGCAATCAAAGATCTTGAGGCATTAAAATCTAGAAGGGATACAGAAGATAATGGTCAAAATACAGATGAAATAAGCAACGAAACAATAGATCAGCTAAAAGTAGAAAAAGAAAAATTAGAAGCAAAAATTCTAGATCTCGATCAAGAGATAGAGCAGTACAATCAAATAAAAAATTCTAAAAGAGATGAATGGCAAGATACACTCATGACTTCAGAAAACTTAAAATCACGAGAGTCAACTCTTAAAGAGGTTGAAGGCTATGATGATCCAGATAATTGGACATCTAAGTTTAAGGAGAAATTCTACTTCCACTTAAAAGAGATAACCGAAAAGGTAATAGGCGCAAATCAGGCATCTCAAGAAGCAAGAAATGTCTACGATAGGTCGAGTAATGAGGCTAAAAAAGCTGCAACCTTGTCATTGGAACTGAGAGAACAACTCAGACAAAAAGATGTTGAACAAAAGCAAAGTGATTGGACCTACGAATATCAAAAATTAAGTAAAACAATTAGATCGTCCAAAGAGCAGATAGAAAAATTAGCAGCCAGAAAAACAAAATCTGAAGAAGAATTGAAAAAAATTTCAAATAGGCCCGAAGAAATTGCTCAACGAAGAGGGCAATTGATTGAGACAAAAGGGTTTGCAGAAACAGAAAGGCAGTTTGCTGCCGATAGACTTGCTGAAGCAGATAATGAGCTCAAAAAAATTGAGGCCAAACTTCGAAAAGCACAAAATGATCTAGCTAATATTAGAGAGTCAAAAGGAAGAACAGAGGCAACAAAAGAATTAGCAGAATCCAGATTGAAAGAGCTAGAAGATGAGTCAAAAGAAAAGTTTAATTGTGTACCGCATGACATCGTAAGTGTTTTAAATATTGCTGAGGATCTAGACACGATGAAAAAAAATGCAGATAGAACCGAAATGAGATTGGACAGATTAAAGCAACAACGTGAAACAATGGGCGCAGTAAATTTAAGAGCTGATTTAGAAACAAAAGAAATCGATGATGAATTAGAGAACATGACAAAAGAAAAAGAAGATCTCGAAAGTGCAATTAAAAAAATGAGAGTCTCAATTGAAGATTTAAATAAAGAAGGTAGAACAAGGTTATTGAAAGCTTTCGATACTGTAAATAGTCACTTTAAAGATGTATTCGTAAAATTATTTAATGGAGGCAAGGCTCATCTTGAACTTATTGACTCGGATGATCCGTTAGAAGCTGGATTAGAAATGATGGTCAGTCCGCCAGGTAAAAAATTGCAATCGATGTCTCTTCTTTCAGGCGGAGAGCAAGCTCTTACTGCACTATCATTAATATTTGCTGTTTTTCTTACCAACCCATCACCGATATGTGTACTTGATGAGGTCGATGCACCACTGGATGACGCTAACGTAGAAAGATTCTGTGGCCTGTTAGACAGCATAACAGACAAGACCAATACTAAGTTTTTAATAATAACACACCATGCCCTGACGATGTCTAGAATGGACAGACTATTTGGTGTTACGATGGCTGAGCGAGGAGTTAGTCAAATAGTCTCCGTAGATCTTAAGAAAGCTGAGGAAATTGGGGCTGTTGCTTAAATGTCATCTGATCAGAATGACATTCGTAACCTGCAAGAAAAAATTCAAGCAGCCAAAAAGTCATCCTCACCAGACGCTCCAAATACTCCTAAACCCATAGGAAAAATCATGAAAGTGGTGGTAGAAATTGTCGCAGCAATGGCCGTTGGCCTTGGCATAGGGATCTTGGCAGACAATTATTTTGAGACGCGACCCTTATTTATAATTATCTTCTTCCTGTTGGGGAGCGCCGCGGGAATTCTTAATGTTTTTAGGGTTGCAAAAAGCCTTCAAAATAACTAAAAAATAACTCAATGGCTGCAGATAATCCTATAGATCCAATACATCAGTTTGAAATCTCTAAAATTGCTGAGATGCAAATAGCAGGCATAGATATTTCATTTACCAATTCATCTCTATTCATGGTCTTCGCGATAGCAGCCACGATGACTCTTTTTATATTAGGCTTATCAAAACGCTCCATCATTCCAAATAGAATGCAAATGCTATCCGAGTTATCATACAATTTTATCGCCAACATGTTGCGTGATCAGGTCGGAGATCAAGGGAGAGCTTATTTCCCATTTATTTTTTCTTTGTTTATGTTTATTTTCTTTTGTAATTTTATAGGCCTTATCCCTTATACATTCACAGTAACAAGTCATCTTATTGTTACCTTTGCATTTGCTGGTTTAATTTTTCTAGCGGTAACCATAATTGGTTTCATGAAGAACGGCCTTGGTTATCTTAGAATATTCTATCCATCAGGTATTCCAATATTTCTAGCACCTTTAATTGTTCCAATAGAAATCATATCTTATTTATCTAAGCCAATCAGTTTATCCGTAAGATTGTGCGCAAACATGCTTGCGGGTCACAGTATATTAAAAATCTTTGCAGGATTTATCGTGATGCTTGGCTTTCTTGGCTTTGCTCCATTAATTTTTCTTGTAGTTTTATATGCACTTGAAACATTAATTGCAGCTCTTCAAGCATACATATTTACTATTTTAACTTGTATCTATTTAAATGATGCCCTTCATCCGGATCATTAAATTTTAATAAACAAAGAAAGGACAACAAAAATGGAAGTAGAAGCAGCAAAACTTATAGGAGCAGGATTAGCAACAATTGGTGTTGCAGGATCTGGAGCTGGTATAGGAACAGTATTTGGAGCATACGTTTCAGGTATATTTAGAAACCCATCAGCAGCACCGCAAGCATTTGGACAAGTACTTTTAGGATTTGCACTCGTTGAAGCAATCGCACTATTTGCTCTCGTTATAGCATTCCTAATTCTTTTTGGTTAAAACATAATGAAATTTTTTCTTAAAATTTTTATTTTTGTTTTGCCCTTATCTGAAGCTTATGCTGAAGGTCAGAAATCTGCTGGCCTTCCGCAAATGGATATTTCAACTTTCCCATCACAATTATTCTGGCTGATAGTTACTTTTACAGCTTTGTATTTATTCATGTGGAAATTTGTGATCCCAAGGCTGAGCACAACAATAGAAGAAAGAAAAGATAAAATTTCTAATGATATTAACGATGCTGAAAATCTTAATTCTGAAGCAAGTAAAATTTTAGAAAATTATGATGATAAAATGAATTCTGCATCTCTTGAGTCAAATGAAATAGTCTCAAGTTCAAAAGCCACTATGAATGAATACTTAGATAAATTAAAAAAAGATAATGAAATCAAGATTAATGCAATGATTACAGAGTCTGAAAAGAAAATTCATCAACAAAAACAACAGTCTGAACAGGAAATTAAAAAAGCTACTATAGACACTATTAAATCTATCGTTTCTAAGTATGTTGAGACTGTTCCTAGTGATGATGAAATCTCAAAAAAGCTTAATTGATATGGAAATTTATAACTAATGTCATATTTATTTTCTGATCCTTCGTTTTGGGTATTTGTAGCGTTTCTAATTTTTATAGCAGTCGCACTTTTCATAAAAGCGCCGTCAATGATAGCAAAGCTTCTTGATGGTGAAATTGAAAATATTAAATCTGAATTAGATAATGCAAGAAAACTAAAGGAAGAAGCGAATTCTCTCGTTGCTGAATACGAAAGAAAAGTTCAGTCAGCAGATGAAGAAGCAAACAACATCATTAATCAGGCTAAAGAAATTGCAAAGAATCATGAGGAAACTTCTAAAGCTAAAGCAGAAGAATTTATAAAAAGAGCTGAGCAGCAAGCAATCGATAAAATATCAAGAGCAGAAAAAGTAGCGATTTCGAAAGTAAATGAGGAGATAGTAGCGAATTCGGTCAATATTGCTGAAAAAATTATCATTGAAAATATTAATGAACAGAGCTCAAAAAAATTGGTTGAGCAATCAATAAGCCAGATAAATAAACTCAAGACATAAATCATTACTTAATTAACTTATTCTGAGCTATAAATATAGTTAATGGCTGTATATACACAAATATCAATTGATGAACTCAATGTTTTTTTGAGCAAATATAACATTGATAATATAAATGAGTTTAGTGGTATCAAAGGTGGAACCTCAAATTCAAACTACTTACTCACTGCAGATAATAAAAAATTTATCCTGACTATTTTTGAGGAAAGAACAAATCAAGAAAATCTTCCATTTTATTTTGATTTAATGAATCATCTCAATGCCCATGATATCAAATGTCCTGAGGTCATTAAGGATAAACAGGGTAATTTCTCAAATTCTATTAAACAAAAGCATGCTGTTATTACTTCATTCCTAACAGGCAGTTCTTTAGAGAAAATAAAACCTATTCATTGTTCTAATCTAGGCCTAACCATCGCCAAAATGCATAATGCCTCTGAAAAACTTAATATAAAAAGAGAAAATGAGCTTGGTTTCGATAAGCTTGGTATTATTATTGAAAAGTTAAAAACTTATAAAAAGCATATTGATGATGAAAAACTAAAATTTATAGAAGATGAATTCTTATTTTTATCAAGGGAAATTAATAAAGACTTACCATCAGGTATAATTCATGCAGACTTATTTCCAGATAATATTTTTTTTGAAGAAAATAATCTAACAGGTATTATTGACTTTTATTTTTCGTGTAATGATTTTTATGCATATGAGATTGCTATTTGTCTCAATGCCTGGTGTTTTGAGGATAGTAATAATGAATTCAATCCAACCAAAGCTAAGTACCTATTAGGAAGTTATAACCAAGAACGAAAATTTTCTAATGAAGAAGTTGAAGCCCTGCCTCTCTTGGCCAGAGCATCCGCATTAAGATATTTGCTGACAAGACTTCTTGATTTTTATTCTCATGAAGATAGTGATTTAATTTTAAAAAAAGATCCAAATGAGTATATTTCTAAGTTGAGGTTCCACCAGTCAGTAAGAAAAGCCAGTGAATATGGACTCTGATATTTTACATATATACACAGATGGAGCTTGCTCTGGAAATCCCGGACGAGGTGGTTGGGGGGTTTATATTGAAAAAGGTATTGAGAAAATTGAGTTAAATGGATCTGACGAAGACACAACCAATAATAGAATGGAATTAGTAGCTGTTATTCAAGCTCTTCGGTACGTTGATCAGAATTCAAAAATAAAACTTTTTACAGATTCAAAATACGTAATGCAAGGTATCCAAGAATGGATCTTAAAATGGAAAACAAATGATTGGAAAACTGCAAACAAAAAAGATGTCAAAAATAAAGATCTTTGGATGGATCTTGATGAACTTGTTGAGCTACATAATATCGACTGGATATGGGTTAAGGGTCATTCTGGTGACTTTGGAAATGAAATAGCTGATAAATTAGCTACTTCCGCAATATCAAATTAGATATTTTCGAGCATATTATCTGCACTACTAACGCTTACTTGTCCATCTTCGTCTTCAACAAAAAATTTCTCTACTATGCCATCATTGATTAATATCGAGCATCTTTGAGTTTTTGTTGATGTGCCAAAGCTATCAGGAAAATCAGTTCCAATAGATTTTGAAAATTTTGCCTTACTGTCTGATAAAAATAGAATCTTTCCAATGGAGCCTGACATTTCTTCCCAAGCAGACAATGTGAATATATCATTTGTAGCAAAGCAAATAACTGCATCGACTCCTCTAGCTTTCATTTCATCAGCTTTATCCATGAATCCAGGCAAATGATTCCTGGAGCAAGTCGGTGTGAAAGCACCAGGAACACCAAACATTACTACTTTCTTGTCTTTACAATAGTCTAACACAGAAAGAGGTTGTGGGCCTTTTTCACTGTCCATTTTTACAAGCTTAATATCTGGAATTTGGTTTCCTATAAGATCTACCATAGGCGCATACTATAAACTTTCATCTTTAATACAAGATAAAAGGAGGTGATCTTCCCAATTACCATTTATCTTTAAATACTTTCTTACAAGTCCTTCAATAGCAAAGCCATTGTTTTTAAGTGTTTTAAGAGATCGCTTATTGACTGGCAAACATGCAGCTTCTAACCGATGAAGATCTAATTCATCAAATATGAACTTTTTAATTAAATTTATTGCTTCACTCATCAGACCTTGACCCATTTTTTCTTCGCAAATCCAATATCCTATTGAACATGACTGCACAACGCTTCTTTGAACATTGTTGATATTTATTTCGCCTATTAAATTTTTAGTATTGCTTTCAAAAATTAAAAAAGAGTAAGCACTGTCATCTAAAGCTAGCTTCTCGAAAAATCTAACTCTTTTTACAAATGAACTTCTTTCAAGTTCTGATGATGACCACAGAGGTTCCCACGGTTTGAGATAAAATTTATTTTTTTCTTTTAATGATGACCAAACTTTCCAATCCTTATACTCTGGAGGTCTTAAAAAAACATTTTTACCTTTTAGCTCAAATTCAATTCTCTTTGGGTAATATGTAGTTAAAAAGGACATTTAATTTTTGTTCTCTAAAATAAATTTTTTCACTTCGTCCGTATTGTTTTGTACGGAGTGAATTTTTTCGTCTTTACTAAATAAATCCTTGTAATTACTTAATAAATCAAGGTTTTTTTCAACAGCCATTTCAACTGTCTCTGAAAACTTTACAGGATGAGCAGTTGATAATGTGAAATTCATGCGATCACTATCATTTGTCTTTCTTGAGGCATTTATGCCGGTAGCTGTATGAGGATCAATGAGGTATGAATGAATTTCATGAACATTTGATATTATTTTGTTAACATCTTCTTGATGTGTGCTTGCAGATGCAAAGATATTTGAAATCATATTCAAGTCCTGTTGCTCTACTGTTAGTTTTCCCTTTTCTTCAAATAAATGCATTGCTGATGCTGTTTTTTCATTTGACTGACTCATGATGTCAAACAAAAGTCTTTCAAAGTTACTTGCTATTTGTATATCCATACTCGGGCTTGTTGTTTTTTTTACGCTTTCTGTCTCGTAAACTCCTGTATTTATAAATCTATGTAAGATATCATTTTCATTTGTAGCAATGATTAACTTATTTATTGGTAGGCCCATCTTGTAGGATACATATCCTGCATAAATATCACCAAAATTACCTGTTGGAACCGAGAAATTAACTGTTGGTCTGGATGCATCAAAATAATTTATATATGTATAATAATAGTATACGCATTGAATTAATATTCGTGCCCAATTAATCGAATTGACTGCAGATATATTATTTTGGGAACTGAACTCAGTATCCTTGAGAATATCTTTTACTATTTTTTGACAGTCATCAAATGTTCCATCAATTTCACACAAAAAGATATTGCTTTCTGTAACTGTTGACATTTGACGTCTTTGAAAATCTGAGATTCTCTTACTAGGATACAAACAAAATATACTTATGTTCTTACTTTGCTTTACAGCATTAATTGCTGCAGATCCAGTATCACCTGAAGTAGCAACAATCAAATTTATTTTCTTCTTTTCTTTTTCTAAAAAATGATCAAATAAAGGAATAAGTAATTGCATTGCAAAATCTTTGAATGCAAGTGTAGGACCATTAAATAATTCAACTATAATCTCGTTATCACTCAATTCTTTAAATGATACAAGATTTTCTGATGAGAACTGTTTTGAATAGGAAGTATTAATAATATTTTCCAGTTCCATTATAGAAATAAAATCCTTAACATATGGATAAAGAATTAATTTTGTAAGGTCTTTGTAGCTAATATTCTTATCTACCTTATGGACATCTATTTGAGGCCAATTCATTGGCACATAAAGCCCCCCGTCCTCAGCTAATCCAGCAAAAAGAACTTTCTTGAAAGTCTCCTCGTTAGTTCCTCTTGTACTTCTATACTTCATTTTTAGTAATTCCTTGTCTTATATAATAGATATACATGATCAATATAACAATTGATAGCAGGAACCATGTAACTGCATATTGCATGTGATTATTTGTTATGTTTGATGGCTCAAATTCAATTAAAAGATTCTCAAATTTATTTTGATCAATAATTTTAAGAATATATGGACTTGATTCAATTTTATGAAAATTATCCATCTCATCAGTATTTAGGAGGTACCATATACTTGCCGAATATTCATTCTCAGGTATTAAAGGTTTTCTCTCTTTAGAATATATTAGGGCTCCATTGACAATGAACTCCTTGTTTGAGTCTATAAAATCGAGATTAAAACTTTCTTTAAAATCATAAGGTATCCATCCCAAGATCACATAAACATATTTTGCATCTTCAGTTTTTAAAGGTAATACAATTTCAAACCCTGACATACCGTTTAAATTTGATTTAAAAAAATACATAAGTTTTTCTTTTATAAAAAAACCTTTTAACTCTACTTGCATAAATTCAAATTCTTTATCTATACCACCTTCAAAAGGAAATTTTTCCAATTTGAGCATGTAATTTTTTTCAACTGAATTAATTATGTTCGTCTTCCACTCTAATCTTTGGGTTTGCCAATAACCAAGCAATAAAAGAAAACAAATTGTTACTAAAAAAATAAAATGGAAAGAGAAATTTTTAATCAATAGATAGATTAAGTTTAATAATAGCCCCAGACATATATTGCAGCGAATAGGAATAGCCACACAACATCTACAAAGTGCCAGTACCATGCAGCTGCTTCAAAACCAAAGTGATGGTCGGGCTTAAAGTGCCCTGCAATTGATCTTCCTAAGCAGACAATAAGCATCACTGTACCCATCAGTACATGAAAGCCATGGAAACCAGTTGCCATATAGAAAGTTGCTCCATAAATATGTCCTGAAAAAGCGAAATCAGCATGCATATACTCATAAACCTGGAAGCCCGTAAAAATAATGCCAAGTCCTACTGTGCACCAGAGACCTTGGATCAGCTCTTTTCTGTTTCCCTCAGTTAATGCGTGGTGCGCCCAGGTCACGGTTGTACCTGATAGCAAAAGTATAAGAGTATTTATCAATGGTATATGCCAAGGATCCATTAAATGGATTTCTGCCGGAGGCCAAACAGAGCCTATTTGTTCTGTCGGGAATAAACTTGCATTGAAATAAGCCCAAAACCAAGCAACAAAGAACATAACTTCTGAGGCGATAAACAAGGTCATGCCATACCTCAGCCCAATCTGTACTACAGGCGTATGATGGCCCTGGTGTTCTCCTTCAATAATAATGTCTCTAAACCACATGTATGTAACATAAATTACAATAGCTAATCCAATAAGCATTAACCATAAGTCATCAGTTCTAAAATAAATTACAGCCCCAATACACAAGATGAGCGCACCAATTGAGGCTAAAAGTGGCCAAGGACTTGGTTCTACTAAATGATACTCATGAGAATTTGGATTACGTGAACTCATAGGAATTATGTATCACTGTTTTCGTAAAAGGTATAGGACAAAGTAACTTCGGATAGATCTGCTACATATTGATCATTTTTAATTTCAGGATCGATATAAAAAGATACTGGCATAATCTTTTTCTCATTAGCTTTTAATTCAGTATTTTGAAAACAGAAACATTCTATTTTGTTAAAGTATTTTGCTGCCTCAGCTGGGGAAACATTATATACCGCAGTTCCATTCAGTGCTTGATCTGTATTATTGATTATAACGTAGTTGATTAATTTATTTTCACCAATTTGAATTTGATGTGTTCTTTGCTCAGGGAAAAAATCCCAGTTCAGAGTTGATCCAACGTTTGAATCAAGTCTTACATCTATTAGAGAGTCAGTTATATAAACACTTTCTTGAGAGTAAATTTTTGGGGTGCCTCCAAAACCTGTAACTTTACAAAAGTAATTATATAGTGGCACAGATGCATAGGCTAATATTACCATCGATATAACAATACCAAGCAGGCCTACTGCTAGAGAAGTATTCGAACTATATTTTAAATTAAAAAAATTCATTTATACGAGACTTAACCTGTAAATTGTGTATGTGAAGAATGAGGCGACAAAAAAAACAAGTATTAATGCTGTAATTATATTTCTTCTTTTTATTTTTTTATTAATCATAATATGTTCCAAAGCAAATTATCAATAAGGAGGATTGCGAAAATATTAAAGAGATAAATAATGGAAAAGAAGAATAAAGTTTGTGCTTTTTTTTCTAATAACTTGGTGTGATCCACGTATTTTCTAAGATCTAATGCTAAATATATAAAGCAGATACCCATAATAGATGACAAAGTTCCAAAGAATAATGAATAGTAGTAACTCATTAGAAGTGTTACAGGTAAGAGTGTTAATGAATAAGCAATAATTAAACTAACTGTTTTCTTATTTCCCACAACCAGTGGCATCATTGGAATACCTGCCCTTTTGTAGTCATCAGATTTATAGAGTGCGAGTGCCCAAAAATGTGGCGGGGTCCATAAAAAAATTAAAATAAAAAGCAGGCTAATTTCAGGAGATATGCTTCCAGTAACAGCTGTCCATCCAATTACTGGGGGAAACGCTCCAGCAGCTCCGCCAATAACAATATTTTGTGGAGTTCGTTTCTTAAGCCATACTGTGTAGACAAAAATGTAATAGAATATAGTTAGAAGAAGAATTGAAGCAGACAGTAAGTTTGCAACATAGTATAAAAGATAAATTGAAAATACTGACAAAGTAATTCCATAAATAAGAGCTCCATTCGCACTGATAAGCCCCATAGGTAACACTCTATTCTTAGTTCTCTCCATCAAGAGGTCCGTCTTTCTTTCATACCACATGTTTAATGCACCAGATGCACCTGATCCAATCGAGATAGCTAGAATTATTAAAGCTCCTTCATAGATTGTTATAAATCCTGGAGCAATAATCATGCCTACAAAGCTAGTAAAGATAGAGAGAGACATCACTCTTGGTTTTAATAAGGAGATATAAAAACCAACCTTTGAAAAAAACGAGTTAATCCCAATTTCTTGTTTATCAGAAACTGAAGATATATTTACCATGCGACCTAACTACTTTACTTCTGGTAGCTCCTCAAATTGATGGAAAGGTGGTGGAGATGATAACGTCCATTCTAAAGTAGTTGCTCCTTCACCCCAAGGATTGTCAGCTGTTTGTTTCTGTCTCACAAAAGCATGAACAAGCATTATGAAGAATACAGCTAATCCAATCAAAGTAACAAATGAGCCAATTGAAGATATATAGTTCCAACCAGCGTAAGCATCAGGATAATCTACATACCTCCTAGGCATGCCTGCAAGACCCAAGAAATGCTGAGGGAAGAAGATTAAATTAACCCCTACAAATGTTAACCAAAAGTGTAATTTGCCCAATAGTTCAGAATAATCACTTCCAAACATTTTACCAAACCAGTAGTAAAAACCACTGAAGATTGCAAACACTGCACCCATTGACAGTACGTAATGGAAATGAGCAACAACATAGTACGTGTCATGTAAAGAGTGATCTATGCCTGCATTAGCCAGAACAACTCCGGTAACTCCACCCACAGTAAATAGGAAAATAAATCCTATGGCCCACAACATAGGTGTCTTAAGCTCTACTGAACCCCCCCACATTGTCGCAATCCATGAAAATACCTTGATACCGGTAGGTACTGCAATCACCATAGTTGCAAAAATATAGTAAGCCTTTACATCTGCATCCATGCCAACAGTATACATATGGTGAGCCCAAACAATAAAGCCTAGGAAACCAATTGAAACCATCGCATAAGCCATACCAAGATAACCAAACACAGGTTTCTTAGAAAATGTTGCTACAACATGACTCACGATCCCAAAGCCAGGTAAAATAAGAATGTAGACTTCAGGATGTCCAAAAAACCAGAATAAGTGCTGGAATAAAACAGGATCTCCACCCTCGGCAGCACTGAAAAATGCCGTGCCAAAATTTCTATCAGTTAGAAGCATTGTTATAGCTCCAGCCAATACAGGAAGAGATAATAGTAATAAAACAGCTGTGACAAGAATGGACCAAACAAAGAGGGGCATCTTGTGTAAAGTCATGCCTGGCGCTCTCATATTAAAGATTGTCGTTATAAAATTTATCGCACCAAGTATTGAGGAAGCACCAGCTAAGTGAAGAGAAAAAATTGCTAAGTCAACAGCAGGACCTGGCGAGCCTAAATTTGCAGAAAGCGGAGGGTAAATTGTCCAACCACCTCCAACACCTGGGCCGCCGGATGTACCATCAACAAAAAGTGACGCAATTAGTAGAATTAGGGATGCTGGCAACAACCAAAATGAAATGTTATTCATTCTAGGAAAAGCCATATCTGGGGCACCGATCATTAGAGGTACTATCCAGTTGCCAAATCCTCCAATCATAGCTGGCATTACCATAAAAAATATCATTAACAAACCATGACTGGTAACCAGAACGTTATAAAGATTATGATCACCGCCTAATATTCCATCGCCAGGATACATTAGCTCCATTCGCATTAAAACTGACATACCAGTTCCGACTAAGCCCGCAATAATTGCAAAAATTAAGTATAAGGTTCCTATATCTTTATGATTTGTAGAATATAGATACCTTCTCCATCCAGTTGGATGATGGTCATGACTCCCTACTTGATCTGCTGTTATGTCCGCCATTTTTATTTACTCCTTTTAATAAAAAAAATTACTTAGTTCTTTGCAATTTCAAACGTTTCATTTGAATAGTCTATTCCAGAAGATGCATATTCTTCTTTTGCGAAGACCAGCCAATCGTCAAATTCACTTTCTGATACAACCTTAACATTAATAGGCATAAATGCGTGCTTAGCCCCACACAACTCTGAACATTGACCGTAATAAATACCTTCTTTATTAGCCTTAAACCATGTTTCATTAAGTCTACCAGGTACTGCATCCATTTTTACACCAAATGCTGGAATGGTCCATGCATGAAGGACATCTGCAGATGTGATTTGAAGTTTGACAACCTTATTTACCGGTACAACAATCTGGGTATCTGTTTCTAAGAGTCTCAACTTAGGGTCTGATAACTCGTTTTCTAAAAGCATATTTGCGTCGAATGCGATGTCTTCGTAATCTGGATATTCGTAGGTCCAATACCATTGATTACCTATTGCCTTGATGGTCAAGTCAGCTTTTGGAATTGTTTC
This sequence comes from uncultured Pelagibacteraceae bacterium, assembly GCA_902517885.1. GTDB lineage: Bacteria > Pseudomonadota > Alphaproteobacteria > Pelagibacterales > AG-422-B15 > CACNXQ01. Next base: position 62,865 of record CABYDZ010000002.1, on the reverse strand, counting down.
TGAAACATACAGCAATCTAAAAGATGGAATGGCTATTATTATTAGAAGTATTACTGGGATTACAGTCCATAGTATTTCTATCACTGTGTTATGAGTTGTCGTAGATGCAACTACATTTCTCTTACTGTTAAACCTAAACATTATGAAAAGAAGCAAGCCTAAGACAAGCAAAGAAATACCAGTTATAATTGGCATGAGGATGTAACTATGGAAAGAAATAATATCTGACATCAAATCAGTTGCTGGCTCCTGAAAGCTAAGTTGCCAGTTTTCTGATTTACCCTCTTTAGCAAATGCTGCAAAAGGCAAAAAAACTAAAATAGAAACTTTTAAGAACATGCTCATTGTTAGTCTAAATATTGAAAATATGGGTGTTAACATTATCTTCTAATATATACTGTTTAAATTCTTAGAAACTATGAGTAATTTTGCGACAGTTTGACGCAATTTTTATTAGTTTTTAGGGTTTTTTTAGTATAAATTTTAAAAATTAGAGTAATTTCACTGATCATTTAAATATGAGCAAAAACATAAAGAATCAATCAACTGATAGCCTATTCTTCTCTAGAAGCAATCTGGACAATAGCGGTGTTGATAAAATAGTTTCAAACGCCCTTCACAAGGCCGATGATGGTGAACTATTCATGGAATTTTGTGAGAGTGAAAGCTTTGTCTACGATGACCAAAGATTAAAAAGTGCCTCTTTTGATAAATCGAAGGGTTTTGGTTTAAGAGCTGTTGCAGGTGAAAGTTCTGGCTATGCTCATTCATCTGACATAGATGAAAAGTCTCTTAAAAAAGCATCTGATACAGTAAATTTTGTTACAAAAGACAATAATGCAAATTTTAATGCTGCGTTCTCCCAGACTAATAGAAAACTATACAAAGAAACGAACCCTATTAATGAAACAGAATTTTCTGAAAAAGTTAATGTATTAAAAGATATCGATGAATATGCACGTTCAAAAAATACCCAGGTTAAACAAGTTTCCGCATCTTTAAATGGTGAGTGGCAAGCAGTTCGTATCTACAGACCAGGAGGAATTGTTATAGAAGATTTAAGGCCATTAGTCAGATTGTATATTTCAATTGTATTAGAAAAAGATGGTAGACAGGAAAATGGAAGCAGGGGTTCAGGTGGCAGAGTCGATTATTCATCTTTTCTAGATCCCAGTCATTGGAAGCAACAAGTAGACGATGCCATTAATCAAGCAGAAATAAATTTAACTTCGGTAGATACACCTGCAGGTGAAATGGATGTGGTACTTGGTCCAGGATATCCGGGAGTACTTCTTCATGAAGCGATTGGACATGGACTTGAAGGAGATTTTAATAGAAAAAAAACATCTGCATTCTCTAATTTACTTGGAGAAAAAATTGCAGATGAAGCAATAACAGTAGTTGATGATGGAACCATTGATTCAAGAAGAGGATCTCTCAGTGTGGATGATGAGGGAACACCTACGAATTGTAATACTTTAATTGAAAATGGCATCTTGACAGGGTATATGCAAGACCGACTCAATTCAAGATTGATGGGTGTTAGTCCAACAGGAAATGGACGAAGAGAAAGTTACGCACATTTGCCGATGCCTAGAATGACCAATACTCACATGTTGTCTGGAAACAGAGACCCCAAAGAAATACTGAAGTCAGTAAAAAATGGATTGTATGCAGTAGATTTTGGCGGTGGGCAAGTAGACATTACCAGTGGAAAATTTGTATTCACTTGCACTGAAGCTTACAAGATTGAAAATGGTGTTGTCACAAGCCCTGTAAAGGGGGCTACGTTAATAGGCAATGGACCAGATGTACTCAAAAGAGTGACGATGGTTGGTAACGACTCAAAAATGGATAGTGGGATCGGAACTTGCGGTAAAGACGGCCAAAGTGTTCCCGTAGGCGTTGGTCAGCCAACTATGTTAATTGAAAACTTAACTGTCGGTGGTACAGCTACTGCTTAACTTACTTGTCGATCCTGATCTTTCCAATACGGTTCACGTAATACTTTTTTAAGAACTTTGCCACTAGCATTTCTAGGAACTTCATCGATAAAATCAATTGACTGAGGTTTTTTATAACTTGCAATTCTGTCTTTACAAAAATTAATTACATCTTCCTCAGTTAAATCGGAGTCTTCTTTTTTTACAATACAAGCTTTAACAACTTCACCATATTTTTCATTAGGCACACCAATGACGGCGGCATCAATAATTTCTGGATGAGCGAACAATGCTGCTTCTACTTCTGTTGAATAAATATTCTCACCACCCGATACTATCATGTCTTTTATTCTATCTTGGATATAAACAAATCCCTCTTCATCCATACGTCCAGCATCGCCTGTGTGCATCCATCCTCCCATTAATGCCTTTTCTGTTTCTTCTTTTTTATTCCAATACCCTTTCATAATTTGAGGACCTTTGGCACAAATCTGTCCTATCGCTCCAACAGGAAGTGGATTATCATTTTCATCTCTGATTTCAACTTGAGTATCTATAGCTGGTCTTCCACAAGATTTTAAAAGGTCAGGTTTTTTTTCGATCGCGCGGATGTGTTCCTCAGGTGTCATTAAGCAGATTACAGCCACTGTCTCTGTCATTCCAAAACCTTGTCCAAATTTACACTTAAAAACATCCATTGCCTTTTTGAGAGTTTCTGGAGCGATTGGTGAGGCTCCATAATGTATCTGATCTAAATCATTATATTCATTGCTTGCAACATTTGGCACTGATACTAAGCAGGCTTGGATCATCGCAGGAACCAGCACTGTATGCGTGATTTTTTCATTTGCTAAACAATCTACTACATCTTGAGGGATAAAATCCTCTTGAATAACAATTGTTCCACCTATTGCAATGCACCCACACATATTAATCATTGCAGCAGCATGGTACATCGGTGCCACTAAAAGAGTTCTTGATGGCCTAGGTAAAGTTAAGCTATTTAAATACTGCCTAATATTAGCTGCAACATTTCTCTGTAAAAGAACAGCGCCTTTTGGATGACCCGTAGTACCACTCGTATACATTTGATATACATCATCATTTTCATGAATTTTCAAAGTTGGTTTTTCATTAGAACTATCTGAAAGCCAATCATAAAAATCATGGAATTTTTCAATACTGTTATCAAGCGATATAGAAATATATTTTTTTATATTTTTTAATTCTGATGAAATCTGATTTATTCTGTCCGAATATTCATTTCCTCTCACTATTATAAGTTTTGCTTCAGAGTCATTTATTATGTATGCCCATTCTTGATCTGCTAAACGATAATTTAATGGAACAGGAACAGCGCCAACTTTTGATGCAGCGTAATACATAATTGCCATTTCAGTACAATTTTTAGCAAGAAATGCAAATCTATCTCCAACTTCCAAACCCTCAGATGCTAATTTATTAGCTAATTGATTGCTTAATAAATCTGCTTCTTGATAAGAAAGTGAATTTCCTTCAAATTCGGAGAAAGGAAGATTAGGATTTTTATCAGCTCCATTTTCTAAATGCCCATGTAACAACATAAGAAAAGTTTATATAATTATTTTTTTTCTACAAGCTCAATTAAAGAACGTATCTTTGAGTTGCTCGCTTGCAAATAAATTAATTTGATCATCATAGTGCGGGGAACCCATGTTCATTGTAGCGCTTCCAAATTGATGAATACTTTTTGATACCTGTTTTTTATTTTCATCCCATTTTACATAGATATAAAGGCCGTCTCCAGCAACAGCTTTGAGTATACCATCATCGCTTCGAGGAGCGTAAATTGCCCGTAAAACGTCAGGCCCTCCTTGAATGTGTACTAAGTTTGACCCTCTTTCTAAGAAATTAACATCACTCCATTTTATACTTAATTTACCGAAATTTTTTTCAAATTCCTCAATACAATTTATGAAGATTTCGATTGGATCAGGACGTGGCTTTCTTGTTATTTCTGCTAACCACTCAGGAGACAAAATGCAAACTCCAAAGGCAGCATGTAAATTATTTGTATCAGTGCCTAAATCCCAATCTCTTAAAAACTCTTGAGCATTTTTTAATTTACTTTCTGAAAATTCATGATTGAAAATTTCTTCCATAAATTTGTATTGTCTTGAATTATAGGAAAATTTATTGTCATGTTTATATTTATCAAGTTCGCTGAATGAAATTGATTTGTCGGCATCAAGGAGTTCATATGCTCTATACGCTCTATTTGTTGTTCGTGATTGAAAGCCCATGGTTGGATTGAAGTTAGATAAAGATAAGTTATCTTCCTTAGCTGTAACAAAGAAAGGATTTTGATTGGTGCTAAAAATATATCCAGAGCTTGGGTTTAAGATCTGAGGCACACTTTCAAAAGGATGAAAATCTGTCCAGATTAATTCACTTTTATTTCCAGGAACCACTTGCTTCCAATTATAGTTTGGATCTCTTACCGGCGACTTGACATTATGAACAAAAAAGATATTATCATCCTTATCAGCGTAAACTAAATTTAAACTAGCTAGCTGTTCCATTCTTAAGGCATCAAGCCATTCATCAATATTTTTTGATTTATTCATTTTAAGCCATGCCGTTGAGTGGTTTACATCATTCATTCCAACAAACCTTAGGGCATAGGCTTTATTATCGTCTTTTAAAACTGGTCCATGCTTTGAATGGTACATTTTTAAAGGATATGTGATATTGAAAGGTCCAAACAATTTGACTTTAAAATTTTGATCCGTTTCAGTGAAGTTTACCCATGCACCGTCTAGTTCATACTGATTTTTATTCTCTGAATTAAGTTTTAATTCGTAAATATCAGATAAATCTGGCTGATTTACTGTAGCTCCCCAACCGAGATGCTCATTAAAGCCAACATGCACAAATGGTGAGCCTGGAAAAGTACCGCCCATAATATTTAAGCCTTCTCCACTTTTCATATGAATTTCATACCAAGCAACTGGACCCGTTAATGGCTGGTGTGAGTTAATGACAAGCATTGTCTCATTGTTTTGAGATCTACTTTTAGAAACGGCAAATGCGTTTGAACCTGATGGCTTAAAGTAAGTATTTATGCTTGCAACTATTGGGTTATTGGATAGTGCGTTCATGTTCATTGCAACTTCCTCTTCTTGATTATCCATTAAATTAATGAGTTCAGCGATTGAATGGTCTATTCCATAAAATAATGGCATTCGAAATGTCATTCCAGCAACTAAATCACTTACAGTAGCCGGATATAAAGATTGATCAACTAAGTTGGGATTTTTTGCAGCATAATAGTTAAGACCATCGGCATAACCTTTAATATAGTTAATCGTCTCCTCTGGAATTTCTGAAATTTTTTTATTAACAGTTTCATGAACATTGAAAAACTTAAATAAAAAATCTAATTCTACTCCTTCAATTGCATCTAGGTTTTCCATTATATCACCATCACCAGTAATAAGAGAATAAATGGCTGAGAATGTCTTCGAATTGAAATTTAAATTTGAAAGTTCCCCACGAGACATTTTAATCATCATCTCTACATGCTCTAAATCGTCCTCTGCTTGCGCATAAGCAAATGCGAATGCCGCATCTTTGTCAGTATCCCCATAAACATGAGGAACTCCGAACTGATCTCTTTCGATTTTATAAGAATATTTTTTTTCTATTTCTAAAAAACTAGTTTGTGCAAAATTTCTAGTATTATGTTGATTAACAAATACCATTGTTAGAACAAATACTAGAACTATTCCTAGAATTGAAAATAATAATTTATTCAAAATTATGCAGCGTTCTTTTCTTTGTAGCTTACGTGCTGTGGTGGTAGAAACTCATTCCCAAGAATATGATCAGATATTTTATCAGCTATCATTATAGTTGGTGCATTTGTATTTCCACCAATTAGTGTTGGCATTACAGACGCATCAATTACTCTTAAATTTTCTACTCCTCTAACTCTTAATTTATCGTCTACAACTGCAAATTCATCACTGCCCATTTTACAGGTACCAACTGGATGATAAATTGTTTCTGCAGCATTTCTTATAAATTCTTCAATTTCAGCATCTGTTTGCACATGAACACCTGGCGTCATCTCTTTACCACGGTATTCATCAAAAGCAGACTGATTCATTATTTCTCGTGACATTTTTACTCCTTTGATAAGAGTGTCTCGATCTTTTTGAGTTGCAAAATAATTAGGCTGTATAATTGGAGGAACTGTGGGATCAAGAGATTTTAGGGCAATATAGCCCCTACTTTCTGGTCTAAGCATGCATACGTGATTACTAAACGCATGTGAGTCTGGTCTTGTTTTCCCATGATCTTTTAAAAGTGATCCAATAAAATGCATTTGAATATCTGGAAGATCAAGAGTGTCATCTGTTTTTAAAAATGATACACCTGATAAACCAATGTCATTTCCTGGCCCTTTTTTAGTTATCATCCATTGAGCTAAAATTGTAGCCATTCTAAATACTGCGAGTCCACCAGCTGTATATTTTGCTTCCGTTACTGGCTGCGTACACTCATAATGAGATAATACATCTAAATGATCTTGTAAGTTTTCACCTACTCCTGGAAGATCCGCTACAACTTTTAATCCCCATTTTTTTATGTAGTCCCCTTTACCTATTCCTGAGAGTTGTAATATTTGCGGTGAGTTAATAGCACCTCCACATACAATAACTTCTCTTTCTGCATAAGCTTTTATTACTTCTTTTCCTTTTAAATACTCAAGTCCAACACATTTTGTACCCTCAAATAATAATTTGTTGGTTGTTGCATTAGTTGCAATTGTTAAATTTTTTCTATCTTTAATAGGATTTAAAAATGAAAAGCTAGTACTTGCTCTGTAGCCATTTGCAATCGTCTGAGGACATGGTCCAAAACCTTCATTATCAAATTGGTTGATGTCCTCTATATATTTATAGCCCGCTTCTTTACCAGCATTTAAAAAGCAACGATGCAGAGGATTGTTTTCAAACACTGGGTTTTGAACACTTAACTCTCCTTCGCTTCCATGGAATTCCGATGATCCATTTTCATTTTTTTCAGATCTTTTAAAATAGGGTAATACTTCCTCATATGACCATCCTTCATTGCCAAGCTGTCTCCAAATATCATAATCACGTGAGTGACCTCTTACATATAACATTCCATTTATATTGCTTGAACCGCCCAAGCCTTTACCTCGTGGGAAGAAAAGTTTTCTATTATTTAGATGTGGTTGACCCTCTGTCCAGTATCCATAATTATAGAATTTACCAGCACCCTCGCCAGAAATTAGCTCAAGTACACCTGCTGGCATTTTGACAAATGGATGCCATGTGGTTCCCCCTGCCTCGATTAAAAGAACCTTTGTATCAGGATCTTTAGAGAGTCTATTAGCTAAAACGCAACCAGCTGAACCTGCTCCAGCAATTATGTAGTCAAAAGTATTCATTCAATGTTGTCTTCTCTCAAATTATCTCTAAATTTTTTCATATTTTCAACGTAGTGCAAAGCACTTAATTCAATTATCTTTTTTTCCATATCTGTCAACTCTCGTTTTACTTTTGCAGGCGAACCAACAATTAGTGAATTATCTGGAAACTCTTTTCCTTCAGTAACTAAAGAATTCGCTCCCAAAAGACAATTATTACCAATTTTTGCCTTATTAAGAACAGTAGACCCCATGCCAATTAGTGAATTATTGCCCACAGTACAACTATGAAGAATAACCTTATGACCTACAGTTACATTATCACCTATGTTCAGAGGCATGCCATCATCTGTGTGGCAAACAGAATTGTCTTGAATATTAGAATTTTCACCTAAAATAATTGGGTCGTTGTCACCTCTTAATATGGCACCAAACCATACGCTCGCATTTTTTTTTAGAGTTACATCCCCAATTATTGCTGCATTGGGAGCAACCCAAAAATCCAAATTGTCTCTGTTTAGCTGTTTGTCACCAAGCGAGTAAATCATAGGTTTTTATTTAATAAAATATTGTTTAAATATATAGTATCCTTAAAAAATAAAAACTGAAGAGAATTATGGTTGCATTAGAAACTCCTATTTGCGATTTTGGTTGGAACGCACCTGACTTTGATTTAATTGGCACAGACGGAAAAAATTACCAATATGGTGACATTAAAGGACCCAACGGCACCTTAGTTATGTTCATTTGTAATCATTGTCCTTACGTGAAGTCAGTAATTGGAAGAATAGTTGAAGATTGCAATTTAATAAAAGATAAAGGTATTGGCGTTATTGCTATCATGTCTAATGACGTCAATGATCCTAAATATGGTGCAGAAGACTCTTTTGAAAATATGAAACTTTTTGCTAAAAATAATAAATTTACTTTTCCATACGTTTATGATGAAACACAAAATACTGGCAGAACTTATGATGCAGTCTGCACTCCTGACTTTTTTGGTTTCAATGCTAAAAATGAACTTCAGTATCGAGGTAGGCTTGAAGCTTCGCAGCAACAATTAGTACCTAATGCCAAAAAAGAACTTCTTGGAGCAATGATTCAGATAGCTGAAACAGGAATGGGTCCAAAAGATCAAATACCAAGTATCGGCTGCTCTATAAAGTGGAAAGAATAGATTTTATCTGTGATTATAATCACAACTCAATGTTTTAAGCCTAAGATTGGAGGCATTGAAGCACTAATGACTGGTATGGCTGAGGCCATGAGCAAAGTTGGGAAAGAGGTAATTGTATTAGCGGATGGGAAAAAAGATAATATTGATAAAGACGAGTTATATCAAATAGTCAGATTTTCGGGCTGGAAGCCTCTAAGAAGAAGAAGAAAAGCAAGGTTTATAAGAAGGCTAATCCAAAGTAAGAATATAGAAAAAATTTATGCAGACTCTTGGAAAAGTATAGAATTATTAAATGGGGTTAATATTAAAACAGTCGTTTTAGCTCATGGTACTGAAATACCTAAAAGTTACTTAAAAGCATCTTTCAAGATTACCTACAATTATAAAAGAAATCGTATTGTCAAATCCTATAAAAATTCTCATAGGATAGTAGCTAACTCTCATTATACCAAAGATCTGATGATGGCTTCATTAAAGGTTAAATCAAATAAAATAAAAGTAATTCATCCAGGAGTTGACATCTACAATGAATTTATACTTGCAAACGATCGGGAAAATGTAAAGAAAATATTAAAAGATTCATCTCCTATAGTTACAACACTCGCAAGAGTCGAAAAAAGAAAGGGACACAAATTTATTATAAACGCTATTAAATCCCTTAAATCTAAATATCCAAATATTTTGTATCTTATTGCGGGAAAGGGTCCATACTTAGAGGAAATTTCAAAATATGTTAGGGATTTGCAATTAGAAAAAAATGTAATGTTCCTTGGCTGGATTTCAGAGCCAGAAAAATCCTTAATCTTACAAAATTCAGATCTCTTTGCAATGACGCCAAGTATTGTGGGTGAGTCAGTTGAAGGATTTGGAATGTCATTTATTGACGCTTCTTTTCATGGAGTAGCTCTTATAGGAACTAATAGTGGGGGAATTCCTGATGCACTAGTTGATAAAAAAACAGGACTATTATGTGAGACAGAAAACCAAAAAGATATAACAGAAAAAATTGATATACTATTATCTGATGAAAGACTAAGAAAAGAAATGGGCAATAGAGGAAAAGAAAGGGCCGAAGAATTTTTTATTTGGAAAAATAAAGTTCAAGAATATCTCAATGTTATTTAACATAATTTCGATATCTAGGAAGTTATTAAAAGGATACAAATAAAACAGTTTTATTAACCCGTAACTAAATGAATAACATAATGCTTTGCTATAAAATATTCTTTTTGATAGAGTTGAATTAAATTAATTTTCAAGTGATACAGTTACCGTATATAATTGCTGAAATAGCATCTGCTCATGAAGGAAGTCCTGCTAAGCTAAGAAAATTGGCAAATGCAGCAATTAAATCTGGTGCTTCCGCAATTAAATTTCAGATATTTAAAAGATCTAACTTACTATCTAAAAATAATTCTCTATATGATGATTTTGGTAAAATTGAAATTCCTTTTCGAGAATGGAAAGCTATACTCGATGAGTATACAGCAAAGAACATAGATATAATTACGGAAATCTTTGATTATGAAAGTTTAAAAATAATTAAATATCATGATTGTCATATTAAGGTTCCATCAGCTAGTATTGCTGATAAACTATATCTTAATGAAATTTCGCAATTTGATAAAAAAATATTTTTGGCTGTAGGAGGTTCTAATTTAAAAGAAATCTCAGATGCATTAAAATTACTTAGCAAGGTCAAAGATGTAATTTTGCTGGCAGGTTTTCAAAATTTTCCAACTAAAATTGAAGACTCCAATCTTTCCCAAATTAATTTATTGAAAGCAAAGTTTAATTTGCAAATTGGCTACGCTGATCATATTGACGCAGAAGACTTGCTAATGAGATTTATGGTGCCTTCAATTGCTTACAGCTTAGGAGCAAGATATATTGAAAAACATATAACTCTTGATAGATCCCTTAAAGGTAGAGACTATTACTCATCATTAAACCCTCCTGAATTTAGAGAATTTGTAAATCATTTAAAATCTATATCTAAAAGTTTTGGTGATCCAAAAAACATGGGAAATTCTGATGCTGAATTAGCATATAAAAAGTTTTCAAAAAAATATGCTGTAGCTAATAGAGACATTGCTATTGGAGAAAAATGTTATTTAGAAGATTTTTATTTTTTAAGAACAGGAGACATTGGAATAAGTGAAAATGATATAAAAAAATATCTAAATAAGAAAATAAAAAAAAGTATAAAAAGAAATGATACTTTGCTTCCTAATTTCTTTTAAGAATAAATGACGAACAAAATCCCTATTTTGATTGCGGCGAGATTAAAATCCAGACGTTTGAGAAAGAAAGCTTTACTCAAGCTCTTTGATGAGCCTTTAATAATAAAATTAATACAAAGACTAAAAAAAAATAAATTGACTAACAAGATTGTAGTTTGTACTTCAACAAATAAGGAAGACTTAGAATTGTGCAGATTGCTTGAAAAAAATAATATAGCATTTTATCAAGGTGATGAAATGGATGTAATGTCACGATTTATTAACGTTGCTAAAGATCTTGATGCTAAAACAATTGTAAGAGTAACAGCAGATAATCCATTAACAGATCCAGAAATCATGGATGAGATGATAGAAAGTCACCTTGATTTAAATAGTGAATATACTTTTGCAGATCGTATTCCTGATGGCGCCGAATCAGAAATTATACAAACGGATTTACTATTAAAATGCCATAATATGCTCGTTGATAAAACGGTTACTGAGTATATGTCCTGGATACTCAATCGCCCTGATCATTTTAAAGTTAACAAATATAAAATTAAGAATAAGCATCTAAGAAGAAGTGATGTTATAATTACAGTAGATACAAAAAAGGATTTTGAATTAGTAAAAAAGATATATAAATTTTTTAATGGAGACCCAAGCAAATTACATAAAATAATTGAATATTATGATACCTTACCTGCAAAGCTTAAGAGAAATGAGAATGAATCCCTTTCGTCAGTAAATAAAGACTTAATTAATATAAAATTTCTTAATGAAGATTAGTTAATTTTATACTTTTGATCATTCACTAGCATGTTTATGGTAGCGGGAGAGGGATTTGAACCCCCGACCTAAGGATTATGATTCCTCCGCTCTAACCAACTGAGCTACCCCGCCAAAGGTGGTCATAATATACAAATTAATTAATTTGTCGACTGGATCCAACCGCCGCCTAGGAGACGTGTACCATATTCATCTTCAGTATAAAAAACACATGCTTGACCTGGCGAAACACTATTTTCTGGTTCTGACAAATTAACTATAGCTTTATTATCTGATTGAATTTCTACTTCTGATTTTAATAAACTTCCACTAGACCTTATTCTTACCAATATATTTAAGTCAGCTATATCCGTAAGAAGGTTTAGTCTATTAACAATTATAATTGAGGATTTTACTTCTTCTTTTTCGGCAACTATAACTCGATTTTTTGCTGCAATTATTTCTTTAACATATAAAGGATTTTTCTCTGAAACTCCTAACCCTCTTCTTTGCCCAACTGTGAAATTGTGAATGCCCTCATGTGAATTGAGTACTCTCCCCTCAGTATTAATAATATCCCCTTTCGAGTCCTTAACGCTATCCTTAATGAAATTTTTATAATCACCATCCGGCACAAAACAAATATCCTGGCTATCTTCTTTGTCATGTAAATGAAAATCTAAATTCTTCGCTATATTTCTTATTTCGTCTTTCTTATGATAACCAAGTGGAAAATCTAAAAAATCAAGATCCTTCTTTTTTGTTGTAAATAAAAAATAAGATTGATCGCGATCAATGTCCTCTGGAATATATAATCTCCACTCATTATTAACCTTAATTTTTTTAATATAGTGACCAGTTACCAAACTCTTTGCATTTAAACTCTTTGCAAATTCAATAAGATCTAAAAATTTTACTTTTTCATTGCAATTAATACATGGTATCGGGGTGCGACCTTGTTCATAATCATTGATAAAAGGCTGTATTACATTTTTCTTGAATATTTCCTCATAGTCTAAAACGTAATGTGGGATAGTTATATCATTAGCAATCTTCTTAGCATCTATTATGTCTACGCCAGAACAGCAGGATTTTGATTTAGATATTTTTTTCTCATCATATAGCCTTAATGTAACTCCAATAACATTATTATTTTCTTTTTTCATTAAGGCTGCAGCTACGGAAGAATCGACGCCTCCTGACATGGCTACAACTGTCGGCTTTTTATTTCTTATTTCAGATGTTGTACTTCGCATAATAGTAATTAAATTCAACTGGTATGTATAATATATTTGTCATATTGTCTAATCTACAAGAACTAATTATAAAATGGTTATAGACAGCGATAAATCAAAAAAATTGATTACTTTGGCATTTAATGCAGGACAAGAAATTGTAAGAATTTACAATAAAAAAGTTACTAAAAAGCTTAAATCAGATAATAGTCCTGTGACTAACGCCGATTTAAGGGCAAACAGAATAATTTGTAATGGATTAAAAAAATATTTTCCAAAAGTTCCCATCGTTTCTGAAGAATTGGATAATAGTCACATTAAAAATAAAAAAATATTTTGGCTTGTTGACCCACTCGATGGAACTAAAGAATTTCTTAAGGGCAATGGCGAATTTACAGTTAATATTGCCCTAATTAAAGATAAAAAACCTGTTTATGGTTTAATTTATATGCCAGCTAAGAATAAAATTTATTATACAAAAAATAAAAGTTCATATTTTGCAAAATTTGATCAAAAGGGAAATCTAAAGAATGCAAAAGTTATCGGAGTTAAAAAAAGAAAGAAAAATGTTTTAGTGTTTAGTCGCTCCCATGGTTTATCAAAGGAGAAAATAATAGAAGCTAAGAAGGTAGTCTTCAAGAAATTTAATGCCAATAAGATCATCAGATCAGGTAGTTCAATTAAATTATGCTATATCGCCGATGGTACCGCGAATATTTATCCAAGACATGGCAGGACTATGGAATGGGATATTGCTGCTGGGGATGCAATCCTAAGATATGCAGGAGGTCGAATAAAAACATTAGATAGAAAAATTATGAAGTATGGTAAACCTGGTTTTGAAAATACGTCGTTTATAGCTAAAAGTTAATTAAACTCTATTGGCTTTCCATAAACATTTTTTACAATTTTATTATTCCAGAAAACTTTTTTACCATTCACAATTGTGGCAATAGGCCAACCAGTTAATTTTTCTCCATGAAATGGTGACCAACCACATTTGCTTTTCATATCTTTATTCAGTACTTTCTTCTCTTTATTTAAATCAACAATGGTAATATCTGCGTCAAATCCAACTTTTATTAAACCTTTATTCTTAATTTTAAAAATTCTTCTTGGATTGAAACTGGTCATTTTTACAACATCCATTATAGAAATCATTTTTTTTGAAACTTCATTTAATAAAATAGGTAATAGTGTTTGTACACCTGGCATTCCTGAGGGAGTATTTGGATAAGATTTATTCTTTTCAGATTTTAAATGAGGAGCATGGTCAGATCCGATCACATCAATTTTTCCCTCTTTAAGTGTCTTTCTAAGATGAGCCCTATGCTTATTTCCTCTTATTGGTGGATTCATTTGAGCATATGTCCCAATTTTTTTATAACAATTAGGTGACGATAATACTATGTGTTGAGGGGTTACCTCAAAAGTAACGTATTTTCTATTTCTTAGAAGTAATTTTACTTCATCAGCAGTTGTAATATGTAAAATATGAATTTTCTTTTTTGTTATATTTGCAGATTTAATTAGATTTTTTGTGGATCTAATTGCAGTTTCAACATTTCTCCATACTTCATGTGACTTAGGTTGATTGTTTTTAATATACTTCTTTCTTATATTTAAAAGATCTTCGTCTTCTGAATGGAACGAAATCATTTTTTTTGTATTTTTCATTATATTTTGTATGTCTTTATGGTTTGATACTAATAATGTACCCGTAGAGGATCCTACAAAGACTTTTACACCACAGCATCCTTTGAGCTTCTCAACTTTTTTAATTTCAGAAATGTTATCTTTCTCTGCACCAAAGTAAAAAGCGTAATTACAAACCATTCTATTTTTTGCCATTCCTAATTTTTTTATAAATAATGACTTTGTTGTAATGCTTGGCTTATTGTTGGGCATATCAAATACAGATGTAACGCCACCCGCAACAGCTGCGTAGCTGCCTGATTTTAAGTCTTCTTTTTTAGTATTTCCTGGTTCTCTAAAATGTACTTGAGTATCAAAAACTCCTGGTAGAATATGGAGACCTGAGGCATTAAATCTTTCTTTTGATTTTTCCTTACTTAATTTGCCAATTTTGAATATTTTTCCATTTTTAATTGCTATGTCAGTTTTGCTAACTTTATTGTGCGATGCAACTGTTCCATCCTCAATAATCAGGTCAATCATTCTACTTCCTTCTTAATTATATTTAATACTTTTTCAACAGATAAGTTAAGAGGATCATCAATCGCTGGACAATCCAATGATTTGATAACTTTGTGATCTCCCCACGGACCATAAACAACTTCATTTGTTGGCCCAAAAAGTGCAAATGTTTTGCAATTTGTTGAAGCAGCAAGATGCATAAGTCCACTATCACTGCCAACAAAGAACCTACATTTGTTAAAAATAGGTATCATATGACGTAAGTTTCCCCAATCAAATAAATTAATTATATTAAGTGATGAATCTTCAATCATTTTAAAAAAATTTTCTCTATTTGGAATATCTTTTGATATGCCTGTGAATATTATAGTATAGCCCTTGAAAAAATCGTTATTAAATAACTCGAAATATTTTTCAATAGCCCAATCTTTCTCCTTCCAATTAGAATAGGGTGATACCGCTATAAAAGGGCCGCCGGTTTTAATCTTGTTTTCACTTTCTGACTCATCAGTTGAATCATGCCAAATATATGGTGATATTTTTTTTGATGTATTAAGAAAATTTTTAAATTGTATAACTTTGTGAGATTTGTCATTTCCCTTAAAAATTTTACGAGACTTTGTGAATAATAAATATGCTGTAATAGACGATCTCATATCAACAACCAGATCCCATTTTTTAATAATACATGAACTCCAAATATTTAACCAATGCAAGCCATATTTCTTTTTATTTATTACAATGATTTTTTCAAGATTAGGCATTTTTTCATAAAGATCCTTTGCAAATGGACTGGTGACAATAGTAAATTTTGATTGGCTATTTTGATCAATTAAAAAATTTATAATTGATGACGCTAAAATGGTATCTCCAATCCGTGTGGGTCCTATAAATAAAATATTCATAATTAGGGTTTATTTATATCATATCCTTACTTGGTGCCGTCGGAGAGACTCGAACTCTCACGAACTATGTTCACTGATCCCTCAAACCAGCCTGTCTACCAATTCCAGCACGACGGCAAATTTTCCCTATTTTATAGGGATAAGTTGTATTGTTGAAATATATACATTTAATTATAATTGTAATAATAGATAATATTAAAAATAATATATGTTAAGCGAAGAATTAAAATATCCTTCAAATTTTACTCCTGAAGTTCAAAATGCGACAGCTGAACTTTATAAAGGAGTTGAAAAAATAATACCCGCTGTAGAATGGCCATTTCACGCACCCTTAATTCATGAGATTAATAAACTTAAAAAAGAGAAAAATATCGCTATTCTCACACACAATTATCAAACACCTGAGATATTTCATTGTGTTTCAGATATTGTTGGAGACTCGCTAAAGCTTGCTTATGAAGCGAGAGATTCAAATGCTGAAACAATAATTGTTTGTGGTGTTCATTTTATGGCTGAGACTGCAAAAATTTTAAGTCCTGATAAAAATGTTTTAATACCTGATATGAGAGCAGGATGCTCACTTGCTGACTCTATTACTGCTGATGATATTAAATTATTGAAGCAAAAATACCCGGGCGTTCCAGTAGTTACTTATGTCAATACGTCTGCAGAAGTGAAAGCTGAAACAGATGTTTGTTGTACATCTGGTAACGCAAAAAAAGTTGTAGAAGCACTTGGAACAGAGAGTGTTATATTTCTACCTGATGAATTTTTAGCAAAAAATGTTGCTGCTACGACTAATGTAAAAATTATTTCGTGGAAAGGGCGATGTGAAGTACACGAAAGGTTCACTGCTCAAGAAATATTAGCCTATAAAGAACAACATAAAGATATTGTTGTACTTGCTCATCCTGAGTGTTCTCCTGAAGTAGTAGCTGTTAGTGATTTTGCAGGATCTACAGCTGGAATGAGTAATTATGTAAAAGATAATCAGCCCCAAAAAGTAATAATGGTTACTGAATGTTCAATGAGTGACAATGTAGCTATTGAAAATCCTGATGTTGAGTTTGTAAGACCTTGTAATCTATGTCCACATATGAAAAGAATATCTCTTAAAAAAATATACGATGCAATTCGTTTTAATCAATTTCAGATAGAAGTAGATAAAGATATTATTGACCGGGCTCGGTTATCAATTGATCGGATGTTAGAAATTGGAAGAAGCTAATTATGGCTGACGCTATCTACAAACCAGATGTGGTTATCGTGGGAGGCGGTGTAGCTGGACTAACCACAGCACTTAACCTAGAACCGCGAAAAGTATGCATTATTACTAAAAGTACTCTAGGAGTGAATACCTCAAGTATGTGGGCCCAGGGTGGCATTGCGGCAGCAGTTGGAATTAACGATAGTGTTAAAAGTCATATTGAAGATACTGTAGCAACTGCAAAAGGTCTTGCTGACGAAAATGTCATTGTCAAAGTAGTCAGTGAGGCAGAAAATATTATTAGTGATCTTGAAAGCTTCGGTGTGAACTTTGATAAAAATGACGATGGCTCTTTTGATTTAGGGTTAGAAGCAGCTCACAGCAGTAACCGAATAGTAAGATCAAAAGGCGATAGTTCTGGCATTGAAATTATGAGGGGTTTAATAGAAAAAGTTCGTGAAAGTCACAATATTACTGTTTTGGAAAACGTCTCAATAGATAGCGTTATGTCAGAAAATAATACTATACATGGGGTTATTGGAAGATTGGTACAAGATAATGTTCCAGATAATCATGTCGTTATTGAAAGTTCAAATGTTGTACTTGCAACTGGAGGCCTAGGAGGGATATTTGCAAATACAACTAACCCAAGAAGCTCTTATGGTGAGGGAATAGCTCTTGCAGCTCAAGCAGGTGCAGTTTTAACTGATATGGAGTTTATTCAATTCCATCCAACAGGACTTGATTTCGGTTTAGACCCCACTCCACTTGCTACTGAAGCCATTAGAGGTGACGGTGCTTATTTAGTAAACCAAAATGAGGAAAGGTTTATGCTCGGGATTCATCCTGAAAATGAGTTAGCACCCAGAGACCTAGTTGCTCAAAATTTATTTAAACAAATTGAGCAAGGAAACTCTGTCTTTCTTGATTGCCGCAAGGTGAGTAATGAATTTGAAACAAAATACCCTCAAGTTGCATCGTACTGTCAAGCAGCAGGCCTTAATCCAAAAATAGATTTGTTACCAATACTTCCAGTCGCTCATTATCACATTGGAGGAGTTAAAACAGACTTGGAAGGAAAAACTTCAATAGAAGGACTTTGGTGTTGTGGTGAAGTTGCGGCAACAGGCATACATGGTGCAAATCGTTTAGCATCTAATTCATTACTTGAATCTATGGTATTTGGAAGAATTGTTGCAAAAAATATAAATAGCTTACCAATTAAAAAGGTGAAAAAAATTAATCTTGACTTAATAAGAATGCATAAAGAAAAAACTAAAAATAGAATTAGAGCGAAGAAATATATTTGGCAACTCCGTTCTTCTATGATGAGAAATATTGGTATTGTAAGAAACCATAGCTCAATTATAAGGGGGCTTCATGATATTCTTAAGATTGAACGAGAGTCGAAAGGGCTGTCTGCTAAGCTAAATGATATGATACTAGTAAGTAAATTTATAATTATTGGAGCGTATTTGAGAAAAGAAAGCAGAGGATGCCATTTAAGATCTGACTATAAAAATACAGAAGATAATTTTGTTTTGCATTTTGATCTCAAATTCTCAGATTTAGATAGCAAAATCACAGAGATCTTAAATTTGTCTGATAATGCAAATCATAAACAAGTTGTTAACTAAAAAATATATAAACCAGCTAATACTTACTGCTCTCTTGGAAGACATGGGAAGAGAGGGCGATATAACATCAAAAGTATTAATTCCTAAATCATCTATTTCAAAAGCAACAATTGTTGTCAAAGAAAGAGCTGTAATATGTGGTGTTAAATTTGCTGAACAGACCTTTAAAAAATTAGATAAGTCGCTAAAAATTAAAATTCTTAAAAAAGATGGCGAACTCGTAAGTAAGGGAGAAAAAATAATTACAATTTTAGGAAAAACACAAAATATCTTAGCTGCGGAAAGAACTGCGCTGAACTTTTTAGGCTTAATGTCTGGTATTGCTTCTAAAGCAAAAAAATTTTCAGATATAGCTAATCCATATGGCTCAAAAATCTATTCTACTCGTAAAACCATTGCTGGCATTCGTAAACTTGAAAAATATGCATTAACAATCGGAGGGGCTTATATTAATAGAGAATCACTTGATGATTTCTTTTTCATTAAAGATAATCATTTGAAGACAAATTCTGACATAAAAGAATGCATTCAAAAACTTAGGCAATTAAATCCAAGGAAGAAAATTACTGTTGAAGTAGATAATATAAGTCAGCTTAAAGAAATTATTGATCAAAAAGTTGAAGTGGTTTTATTAGACAACATGACACCAGGCCTGGTCAAAAATTGTCTTAAAATTGTAAATGGTAGATTTGAATGTGAAGCATCAGGAAAAATAAATTTAAAAAATCTTTTGTCTTATGCAAAGACAAAAGTAAACCGTATCTCTATAGGCCAGCTTACTCACAGCATTAATAATGTAGATTTTGGATTAGATATCTGAATGTACAGCAGGTCAATCATTCCTGATGAATTTAATGCTCCAACTGAATATATAACCGAAAAATTTGTATTACGTCCACTCACAATAGAGTATGTAGAAGAAGACTACGAAGTGGTAATGAGTAGCGTAGATCATCTTTATAAACTGATGGATAACAGTGAATGGCCCAAAGGTTTATCTTTGCAAGAAAATTTGATTGATCTTGGTTGGCATCAAAGAGAATTTACCTTAGGTCATTCTTTTGCGTATACTGTTTTATCTCCAGAAAATAATAAAATTATAGGTTGTTGTTATATTTATCCTTCAGCGAATACTCAATATGAAGTTCAAGTTTTTTTCTGGATTAAAGAAAATCTTTTGAGAGAGGGTTTAGAACCTGAACTAGGAATCACAATTAAAAATTGGCTAGAGGAATCTTGGCCATTCAAAACATTTGATTTTCCTGGAAGAAATATTTAATTATTCAAAAATTTTTTGGTACTCAGCTGTAAGTTCTTTTATTGAGACTCTTTTTTGTTGCATAGTATCACGGTTTCTTATTGTGACTGTTTCATCTTCTAAGGTTTCGAAATCAACAGTTATACATATAGGTGTGCCAATTTCATCATGCCTTCTGTAACCTTTACCAATATTGCCTGAATTTTCTAAAATTACTCGGCCTAATCCAAGTGATTGCAGATCTTTTTTTATGTTCCTCGCTCGATTAACTAGTTCTTCATTGTTCCTCTTGAGGGGAATAACAGCAGCTTTGATTGGAGATAAGTGGGGTTTTAGTGCTAATACAATGCGCGTGTTATCATTTTCTAGCTTTTCTTCGCGGTAAGCTTCATTTAAAAGTGCTAAGACTCCCCTATCAACTCCTGCTGATGGCTCAATAACGTAAGGTATAAACCAATCTTTACTTTCAGAATTTTGAACAGCGAGTTTAGTTGTAGAGTCTTTATTTTTCATAACTTCTGCAGAAATTTTAAAGTCGCTCTGATTTTTTGTGTGTGAGCCTAAATCAAAATCTGTTCTATTAGCTATTCCCTCTAATTCTTCTAAACCGTGAGGGAATTCATACATCAAATCTACAGTGGCTTTTGAGTAATGAGATAAATCGCTATTTTCTACATTTAGTTTTTTTAGATTACTAGGATCAATTCCTTGATGAACCCACCAATCGTACCTTTGTGCGACCCAGTAGTCATGCCACGTTTCATCTTTTCCAGGTTCAACAAAAAATTCAAGCTCCATTTGCTCAAACTCTCGAACTCTAAAAATAAATTTTCCAGGAGTCACTTCGTTTCTGAATGCTTTACCTATCTGCGCGATACCAAAAGGTAATACTTTATTCGTAGAGTCTAAAATATTTTTGAAATTAGTGAATATTTGTTGCGCCGTTTCAGGTCTTAAGTACGCATAATTACTACCATCATCAACTGGTCCAACCGCAGTTTTAAACATTAAATTGAAAGGCCTTGGTTCAGTTAAATCTATTGAACCACACTGAGGACATTTATTGTCATTATGTTGGTCAGCTCTAAATCTATGATTGCAACTTTTACAATCAACTAGTGGATCAGAAAATGTATCTTCGTGTCCTGAGTGTTTAAGAACTTGCTTTCCCGTTAGAATAGATGCATCCAAGCCCTCGACATCATCCCTTTCATAAATCATAGATTTCCACCAGGACAATTTAAGGTTATTCTTTAATTCAACACCAAGTGGCCCGTAATCATAAACTCCCTGAAGTCCTCCATAAATCTCATTTGATTGGAATATAAAGCCCCGTCTTTTACAAAGAGAAACAAGTTCTTCCATATTTTTAGAGACCATAACGGCTCCAAAAAGAGTTTTCCTTTATTGCCTGAATAAATTGATCAACCAGATCATTAGAGCCGTATCTACTACTGAATAAATTTTTTACAAAAGATTTTTTTTCCTCAATATGTCTTATCTTTATGTTTTTTCCATAATGTTTTTCAAGATAGGTGTTCAAATTTTCATTGGAATCCACTAATCCAATGTTTTTCCCTTGTTCTCCTGTCCAGAATTCACCATTGAAAACTTGAGTGGGCTTAATCTTCTTTTTTCTACTCTTTAGGACTAAGTCTTTGAAATTTTCAAAAATGCTGTCTTGAACCTTTATTAATTTTGATACATCTTTTTTTGATACTTCCTCAAAAGGATCTAAAAATGATTTACGATCTCCTTTAGTAAAAACTCTTCTTTTAATACCAACTTTATCAATAAGTTTTTTAAATCCAAAAGATGCGCTAATAACTCCTATTGAACCAACGATAGAACTTTTATTTGCCAAGAGAATATCACCTGCACACATTAGCATATAGCCTCCTGAGGCGGCGACATCTTCAGCAATGGTGATCACTTTTACTTTATTTTTGTTTGAAAGAGTTTTAATTCTATCATAAATCAACTCTGACTGAACTGGAGACCCGCCAGGAGAATTAATTTTGATAACAACAACGTTTGGTTTTTTGTAAGTAAAAGTTTTATCAAGTATGTTTGAACAATTTTCAAGGGTTAGTCCTTTTTGGAACCTACCAAGGTCACCAATTACTCCTCTTAAGCCAACAATATTAATGCGAGTTTTAGTTGAAAAGATGCTCATATTTGAAATTATTTACCAGAAATCTATAACTTTTAATTATACGAGACTATATTATAACTACAGCAAAATATGAAACAAAAACATTAGTTTATTAGATGAGTCATCCTATTCATGCCCTTTCAAAAACCTTAAGGTCCTCTCTAAAAAGAGTTAATAAAGAAATCAAAGACAATATAAAGGATGAGGAGAAACTCATAACTGCAACGGCTGGTCACTTACTCAATTCTGATGGAAAGAAAATTCGACCACTCCTAACACTTATTATTTCCAGAATGCTTAAATATAGAGGTAATGCTGATGTAACGCTAGCCGTATGCATTGAATTCATACATAACGCAACTTTATTGCATGATGACGTTATAGATACTGGAAAAATACGCAGAGGCAAGAAAAGTGCTAACGAAATTTGGGGCAATAAGGTTAGCATCCTCGTGGGTGACTATCTTTTAAGTAAGGCATTTAAACTCATGGTCAAAAATAAGTCACTTAAGCTTTTAGAAATCTTATCACAAACCTCGCTCGTGTTAGCGAGAGGTCAAATACAAGATGTTGGTAATACCCAAAATATAAAATTGAGTGAAAAACAATACCTATCAATTATTAATGCTAAAACAGCAGAGCTGTTTAGAGTATCATGTTTTCTTCCAACCATAATTGCACAACAAAATAAAAAAATTCAAAAAATATTTAATGAATTTGGATATTATTTTGGCATGTCGTTTCAGTTGTCAGATGATATCTTAGATTATTTTGGACATTCGAATAAAATGGGTAAATCAATTGGGAAGGATTTTTACGAAGGAAAAGTTACATATCCTGTGATCCGATGCTTTAGAGATTCTGATCAGAAATCAAAAGTAATTATTGCAAAACTATTTCTTAAGAAAAAAAGAAATAAGAAAGATCTTACTGTTTTATTAAAATTAATGGAAAAAACTGACTCTTATCAAAAGTCGATTGATTTTCTGCTCAAATATAATGAAAAAGCAAAGTCGAGTATTAATAAATTTGAAGATAATAGATATAAGGTGTATCTTACAAGTTTAGTAGATAACTTAGCGATAAGAGAAAAGTAAACCATGTCACATAATACATTTGGCAAATTATTTTGTTTTACCACTTGGGGAGAGTCCCATGGTGTAGCAATTGGTTGTGTAATTGATGGATGTCCCCCAATGATTCCACTTAATGAAAATGATATTCAAAAATATTTAGATATGAGAAAACCCGGAACTTCTCGTTTTGTAACTCAGAGAAAAGAAGATGATAAGGTTTCTATTCTCTCTGGGGTTTTTGATGGAAAAACAACTGGAACACCTATTTTACTCTTAATCTGGAACAAGGATCAAAAATCAAAAGATTATGCTGAAATAAAGAATAAATTTAGACCTGGCCATGCAGACATTACTTACTTTCTTAAATACGGGATAAGAGACTACCGCGGAGGTGGTCGCTCATCTGCTAGAGAAACAGCTAGTCGTGTTGCAGCAGGAGCGGTAGCCAGAAAAGTTATCAGTCATCTTTCAAAGAAAAAGATATTGATACAAGGGGCAGTAACACAAATTGGGAAAATGAGCATAAACCCTAGACATTTTAAATGGAATGAAGTTCGTAAAAATAGTTTCTTTTGCCCTGACAAAAAGATCATATCGACATGGGAAGAGTATCTAGATGTTACACGTAAAAACGGAACTTCTTTAGGTGCAAGAATACTCGTAAATGTAAAAAATGTTCCTTCAGGACTTGGTGAGCCTATTTACGGTAAATTAGATGCTGACTTAGCATCCGCAATGATGAGCATCAACGCTATTAAAGGTGTTGAGATTGGTCTGGGAAATGAGTCTGTTGAAATCTCTGGTGATGAAAATTCAGATGAAATAAGAGTTAAAAATAAGAAAATTTCCTTTTCATCGAATAACTCTGGTGGCATTTTAGGAGGCATTTCAAGTGGTCAAGATATTAATATAAGTATTGCGGTGAAACCAACATCTTCAATCTTAAAAACAAAAAAGACAATTAATAATAAATTAAAAAATACCACCATATCCACAAAAGGAAGGCACGATCCATGCGTGGGTTTAAGAGCAGTTCCTATTGCTGAAGCAATGACAGCATGTGTTTTAGCTGATCATATCATGCGTAATAAAGCTCAGTGTAGTTAAACTTTAAGATCTAATAAATATTCAATAAGTAAATAAGTTTTCTTATTTTTAAGATTTATTTTTTTGAAATTTTTAAAAATTTTTTCAGAAAGTTTTAATTTGTAGTTCTCAAAATACTTTTTATTTTTCGCTGACATACGTGGAAAGTCTTCAAAATCATCATTTATTTGAAAAATTTCACCAATATACATACCTATATCAGCAAGAGATTTTTCAATTTTTTTACTCTTTCCTGCAGATATTGCCACTGCCTGGCAACAAAATGACATTAACATTCCGGTTTTAAGTTGATTAAGTTCAATCCTTTCTCCTAATTTTGTATTTGAAGAGCTTAAATCAATATATTGCCCTAATAATAAACCTCTTTCTCCTGAAAATTCACTCAATAGCTTTATCAGTTTTATTTTTTTATCTCCACTTAAATTAAATTCCTTACTCGCTATAGTTAAATAAGATTTTGTCAGAAGCCCACAACCAGCAAGAATGGCTGTAAATTCATTATACTTGTAATGAGTTGTTTTCTTCCCTCTCCTATATTTATCATTATCCATAGATGGCAAATCATCATGAACTAATGAATAGTTATGCAGCATTTCAATGGCAGAACCTAAATTAAAAATTATTTTTTTTGGTAATTGAAATTCTTTGCCAAATATATAAACCAAATATGGCCTAAATCTTTTACCACCAGAATTTATCGAATATTTTATTGATTGATTTAAAGTATTATTATCTGTAATAAATTTTTTTTTTAGAAATGGATTAAATTCTTTACTAAAACTTCTCAAATCTTTTTTAATGGTCTGATGCCTCATTTACTTTTTTTTTAAAATTTTTCCATCAGGTGATACTTTAATTTCGTCAAGCTTAAGGACTGCCTCATCTAATTTCTTTTGACAATGAGATTTAAGATGTGACCCTCTGGTATAGTACTCAATAGATTTTTCTAAATCTATATTCCCACTTTCAAGGTTCTCTACAATTTCAGATAGTTCTTCCATTGCTTTTTCAAAAGATAATTTATTAATTTCCTCAGGAATTTTACTCATTTTTGGAGCTCACTTAGATGCGTAATCATTGAATTTTCTAACGCTTTTATATCATAACCACCTTCAAGCATCGATATTATTTTTCCTCCACAATATTTATTGGCAATATCTCTTAACTTGCTAGTAATTAGCCTAAAATCATTTTCAACAAGATCTAGGGAGGCGAGAGGATCTTCTGTATGCGCATCAAACCCAGCAGAAATTAGAAGGAAATCTGGCCTTTGTTCTTCTAATTTTTTTAAAATTCTTTCATTAAATATCCGCTGATACTGATCTGAATTTGTTCCTGATTTGAGTGGAACATTAACAATATTGCCTACTCCTATTTCATTTACATCACCTGTGCCAGGATATAGAGGATACTGATGCGTTGAATAATAGGTAACTTTTGAATTATTATAGAATATGTCTTGAGTGCCATTTCCATGGTGAACATCAAAATCAATAATGGCTATATTTTGCAACTTATACTTGTTAATTAAATAATTTGCAGCAATTGCGACATTATTAAAAACACAAAAGCCCATTGATCGATCATAGCATGCATGGTGTCCAGGTGGCCTTACAATGCAAAAGGCATTATGACTACTATTGCTCATTATAGCATCTGCAGCATCTATTCCCGCTCCAGCAGCTCTTAAGGTTGCATCCAGAGAACCTTTTGAAACTGGAGTTTCTTGATCTAAGAAAACTATTTGATCATCAGATGGAAATCTTGCCAGAGTTTCCCTAACAAATTTCTCTTCATGAGCAGCAATAATAAGTGATTGCTCTATTTTATTAGGTTGTTTAATTAATATATTTTTAAACTCTTCTTTATTTATTAGTTCAATGATATTTTGAACACGATCGGAACACTCTGGATAATCCAAAGATTGTACGTGACCTTTAAAACAGTCGTCAAAATATACAAAAGTTTGTGTCATAAATGAATTCAAAAAAAATTATTAAAGCCAATATAAACTCTATTAAATTAGCCGCTAGAAGTCTACTGAATGGTAAGACAATAATTATACCAACAGACACTGTTTATGGTATTGCGGCAGATGCAACGAATGAGAAAGGGGTTGAAAATATTTTTAGAATTAAGAAAAGACCAAAAACCTATCCACTTATTTTATTTGTAAAGTCCATAAAAGAAGCAAAAAAATATGCATATTTCAATGATGTTGAGGAGTTCTTAGCAACACATTACTGGCCTGGACCCCTTACGCTAATACTTAGAAAAAAAAATAGAAATATCTATAACGGTGATAAAAGACTTTCAAAAATAGGCATTCGTATTCCAAAAAATAAAGATGTTATGAACTTACTTAAGGTTGTTAATAAGCCACTCGCAACTACGAGTGCGAATATTCATCAAGAAAAAAATAGTAATAATATCAATCGTCTTAGCCTACTTCATAATGATGATGTTTCGCATGCGATAAGTAGTCACTACAGAATGAGCTTTGCAGAGTCAACTCTAGTTGAAGTGAATAAAAACAAAATAAACCTCTTAAGAAAAGGTTCTGTTTCAAAAAAATCAATTGAGAATAATTTAAAAAAAAATTTTTTGCGTAATTAAGACTTATGCATCAACAAATGCATTAAAGGAAAAGCACCTTCTTTCACCATCTCCTCTGAAAGGGTGGACGTCATGCATTAGAAATGATGGAAATATATATAAGTCTCCCACTCTTGGCTTAAAAGTCTCTCGGTGTTTCACAAGCGGTGGGCTATTTCTTGGAAGAGACACTCGACCATCAAAGAAAGAAATTAACCCCGCTAAATCTTTTTCTTTATTACGCTTAATTGAACTCGGTATCTTTAAATAACCTACTCCACTAATGTTGCCTCTATGTAAATGAGGTGGATTAAAATCTCCAGCAAACTGGCTAACAATCCAAGCCTTTTCAATTCTTATTTTTTTAACTTTAATATTAAGTGTTTTATCATAATAATCTTTTACAGATTTAATAATTTGTTTTTCAATCCCAATTTTTATGATTTTTGAGGGTATCCTAAATTGCTGTTTCATACTTCCTACTAATCTGTGGTCATAATCATATCTTTTTGAAAGTCTTTTATTGTTAGATACCTGTTCAGAAAATTTGTTCAAACGTGTGACTGCACTTAGTGTCAGTTTTGTTTTTCCGATTGTTGGTCCAAATGGTTTGTATATCTTCATATTTTCTTGGTGCGCCCAGAAGGATTCGAACCCTCAACCCTCAGATCCGAAGTCTGATGCTCTATCCAGTTGAGCTATGGACGCATCTATATTATTATTTCAAGTAACATGCTTTTACTTAAGATACTAGAAAAATTAGGCAGGAAAAAGGTTGTTATGGATAGAGGTCCATCGCATCCTGAATATTGCTTGGCAAAGCCTTGGACAGCAAGATATTATCTTTTATTTAGAAAAAGACCCCGCTGGTTTCCATTTAATATATTAATACATCATATTTTAGATGACGATCATGGTGTGGGCCTTCATAATCATCCTTTTCCATATATTACTATTATAATCAGTGGAGGGTACTGGGAGACAGATAAAAATAAAAATAAAATTTGGAGAGACAGATTCTATGTTGGTTTTAGAAGTGCTGATAACTTGCACAGAGTTGACTTAGAGCCTGGTATCAAGCCAGTCACTATCTATATCGCTGGTCCATACGGACTTAGAAAGAAAGATCGAAGTAATTATGGTATTTCAAATTAATTTATTTCTAAGCTGAGATCTTAATTGTCTATCTTTTTTTAAATAAATCTCTCTCCTCATTGCTTCTGACTTAGAAGATAATTCCTCTTGATATAATAATTTCCATTTAGATCCTCTTGTAAACTTTGCTCCTTTAGATTCATTATGTGCTTTAAGTCTTTTTTTAACATCATTGCTCCAACCTACATATGTTCGTAGTTTCGGGTGTTTTGTTCCAATAATATAAACAAAGAATCTCATATTTTTCGATATATTAATTGTATTTGGCATTGAAATAAATATAGTATCAATAAATCAACAGGAGAATAAGCATGCGTACTACTCTTACAGTTTTAGCTTTTAGTTTCATGATTTCGGCTTGTACTACTTTACAAAGCATAAATGAGACAATTAAGGGCGACGGTGTTCCTTATATTCCAGGAATATAAAGATGTTTAACTGGCCTCATTATGGGGTCAGTTACACCTTGTAATAATCAGTTAAAAAAGTTAATTGCCATAATCAGTTTCCATTAAGTATACTTATTTTAATGTTTAAAGTACAAATCTCGGGAACAGGACTATTCACGCCCAAAGAAAAAATTTCTAATGAAGAATTAGTTGATTCATACAATAAGTATGTAGATGAATACAATGCATCTAATTCAAAGGAAATAAATAATGGCAGTTTGGAGCCACTAGAAAAATCTAGTTCAGAGTTTATTGAGAAAGCTTCAGGTGTAAAATCCAGGTATGTTCAAAATAAATCAGGAATATTGGACACGTCTTTTATGCGCCCCAGACTTAATGAAAGATCTGAAGATCAAATATCGAATCTTGCTGAAATGGGAGTAGTTGCTGCAAAAGAGGCAATAAATAATTCACAAATTGATATTAAAGAGATAGATGCAGTCATTGTTGCATGCTCAAATTTAGAACGTGCCTACCCAGCGATAGCAATCGAGATTCAAAATGAATTAGGCATTGAGGGGTTCGCATTCGATATGAATGTTGCTTGTTCCTCAGCTACTTTTGGAATTCAAACCATTTTTGATATGATAAAGAGTGGAAGTATTAAATCAGCCTTAATGGTAAACCCAGAGATTTGCACTGGTCATTTAAATTTTAAAGATAGAGACTGTCATTTTATATTTGGAGATGTTGCAACAGCTGTGGTTTTAGAAAGAATGAGTGAGGATATTTATAAAAATAACTCATATGAAATACTTGGAACAAAGCTCCTCACAGAGTTTTCTAATAATATAAGAAACAATTATGGATTTCTTAACAGCTCTTCTCCTGAAGGAGTCGGTAAGGCAGATAAATTATTCCATCAAAATGGAAGGAAAGTATTCAAAGAAGTTATCCCTAAAGTTTCTAATTTAATAAAGGATCATTTAGAAGAAAATAAGCTCGCTGCTGAAGATTTAAAAGGTATGTATTTGCATCAGGCAAATGAAAATATGAATGTTCTTATCTCTAAATATGTACTCGGCAAAGAAGCGTCAAAAGATCTGGCTCCCGTCGTACTCGACGAATATGCCAATACAAGTTCTGCGGGTTCTATAATTGCATTTCACAAACACAATAAATCACTAAAAAAAGACGAGCTTGCAATTATTTGCTCTTTTGGAGCCGGTTACTCTGTAGGAAACGTTATTGTGAAAAAAATTGCCTAAAAATTTGGCTCCTTGGAGAACAGCTTCCTAACTTTTGGTTCAAAATATTCAAGAGAGTAAGATTCATAATTTGGATCAAATGACTTTTGATCCCATTTTTCACAAAAATCTACGGCATCTTGGTAGTAAGGATGATCTTTAAATTTATCTCTGGCGTTACGATCTCTTCCTATATGATGAGCATAGTAATATTCTTGAAATATGCCATGGTGAAGCATGATCCAATATATTTTCTCTGAGACGTAAGGCCTTAAAACTGCGGCAACAAGCTGACTATGGTTATGGGGAGCAAGATTGTCTCCAATATCGTGTATAAGAGTTGCCACTACCATTTCTTCTTCTGCTCCATCTTTTTCTGCACGAGTTGCTGATTGAAGTGAATGCTCTAACCTTGTTACTTGATAACCGTCAACTGAACTATCTAAATTTTTCAACGCCTCTAATACTCTATCAGGGAGATCTTTTGAAAACTTTTCTTCATATTTACTTAAAAGATCATAATCTTCTTTTGTGCCATCTTTCATCTGCGTGAATTTAACTTTTTTCATTTATATTTCCTCTGACAACAATTTAAATTTACTTTCTGCGGAATCATGATCAATATACAAGCCCTGAAGCCATCTATTACCTTCAGCCGTATTATAGCTTGTTCTTCCATGAAGTGTTCTATAATTATTCATAATAATTAGGTCTCCAGGCTCAAGGCGAAACTTAAATAAATATTTTGATGAATTTATCATTTGATGCATAATTCTTTTTGCTGCGTAAAATTCATCGAGTTTTCTAGGTTCTTGATAAAAAACGAAATCTAGTCTGTTACTATACTTTATTTGCTTAAGCTCTCCACGCTCACTCAACTTTATAATCTTACCTGTCTTTTCTAGGATAGCATCTTTGTCTTTAAATTTGAAATTGATTAGAGTATTTGTAAGAGTATTAAACGCATTTAGATTTTCATTTTTTAAATCCTCTGCAACCTTAAACCCATCAACAATAGTTGAGTCGCCTCCTTGGCAGCTATTATGAATACAAAATAAAAATTGAATTGAAGGCACTGGTTTTCGATATGGATTATCAGTATGAGATTCTAATTCAATAGATGTATATGCTAAATCATTTGGTTGCTTTTGAGACTTAACATTGAACAATTTTCCAAAATTAGTTTCTCTTATATATCCAATTCTTTTTGCAAAATTTATAATCTCACCATCTTCGGGTTTAAGTGCGCTTACAATTGCAAATCCATATCTATGATAATATTCTAATATCTCATAAATTTGTTTATTTTCATTTTTACTATAATCAAATTTAAACTTTCTAAGTGAGATATTCTCTTTATTCCAAAAAACTTTATCGGGAAGTCCTTTTGCCCTCTTGATCTCTTTAATCAAGTTTTTAATACAATACTTAGCTACATGATTGTCTGAGAATTTGATTAACAGTTTATCTTTTTCTAACTTATTTACTTCCTTAATTTTTAAATTTTCAGAAATTTTCTCTGGGTCATAAAGTCTTTGTAATGAGTTTTGATCAACCGTACCTTCTTCTAGTGACCTTTCTCTCATCCATAAAGGATGAAGCTTATATTGCTCATCTCCAACAGAAAACCTTATTTCTTTTGAGTCATAATCGAAATCCATAAAAAAATATAAAACTAATTATTTAATTCTTCAATATTTTCATATTCGGATAAACAAACTGGATTGGCCAAAGCCTCTAAATTCTTTACTTTCATACCATTTATTATATCTCTCACAGTGATTTCTGCTATTTTGCCACTTCTTGTTCTAGGTATATCACTTACTTTAATAATTTTTGCTGGTACATGCCTTATAGAATTAGAAGATCTAATATTATCTTTAATTTTATCAATAATACCTTGATCAAGTTCAATATCATTTTGAAGTTTCACGAATAGAATAATTCTTGTATCATTGTCCCAAGACTGGCCAACTACAATAGATTCAACAATTTCATCTATTTGCTCGACAGACCTATATATTTCAGCAGTACCAATTCTGATTCCGCCAGGGTTTAATGTTGAGTCCGAACGTCCATAAATTACTATTCCATTATTTTGAGATATTTTGGCATAATCACCTTGTGTCCATACATTATTAAATTTTGTAAAGTATGACTTAATATATTTCTCTTTACTTATGTCATCCCAAAATCCTATCGGCATAGATGGAAGTGGTGATTTACATACCAGCTCTCCTTTCTGGAGTGTACTCTGGCTTTTTTCATCAAATACATCTACGTTCACTCCAAGACACTTACTTTGTATTTCCCCAGAATAGACCGGCAACATCGGGTTACCGCCTACAAAGCAAGACACAATGTCTGTACCTCCACTAATAGAGGCCAGATGAACATCTTTTTTAATGAATTCATACACATACTCAAAACTCTCACTTATTAGCGGAGATCCTGTGCTTAATATTGATTGAAGCTTATCCAAATTATATTTTTCTAAAATATTTACCTTATCATTTCTTAAAGCATCTATAAATTTTGCACTTGTTCCAAAGCATGTGATTTCTTCTTCTTCAGCAATTTGAAAAAGGGTTTCTTTCTCTGGATAAAATGGGGATCCATCATAAAGTACTAATGAAACTCCTGACGCTAAACCTGTAATAAGCCAATTCCACATCATCCAGCCACAGGTTGTATAATAAAATAATTTGTCACCTATTTTTAGATCACAATGAAGCTGTTGCTCTTTTATATGTTGTAACAGTGGGCCACCGGTATTATGAACTATGCATTTAGGCTTACCAGTTGTTCCACTAGAATATAGAATATACATTGGGTCATTGAATAAGTTTTCTTCATAAATAATCTTTCCTTCATAAGTTTCTTTTTGGAAAATTGAACTTAAACTTATTCCTTCTATTTCTTTATCCTGTTTCTTGTCTGGATAATTAATACAAATAGTATGTTCGAGTGATTGAATTTTATTAATTACATTTTTTATCTTTTTTTCAATATCAAATTTTTTTCCACCATATAAATATATTTTAGAATATAATAATACTTTTGGTTTTATTTGATTAAAACGATCTAAAATAGCAACTTCACCAAAATCTGGTGAGCAAGATGACCATATTGCTCCAATAGAGTTCACCGCTAAAAATGCAATGAGTGTCTCAGCGCTGTTTACAGAAACAGCTACAATCCGATCTCCTTTCTTAACCCCAATAGACCTAAAATAGTTAGCTAATCTTGAAGTTTTTGATACTAAATCTTCCTTATAATAACTTTTCTTAAACCCAAGTTCATTGATAAAGGTGATCGGGCAGGAGTTAAGATTAGATAATATATTTTCGGCATAATTAACTTTAATATTTTTGAAAAATTCTTGGTTATATATAGATTTATCTTTTTCAATAACAGGACTAGAACTTCCTTTGAACTTTATGCCCAGATAATCAATTAAGCTTAGCCAAAATTCAGCAGGATGCTTAATACTCCACGACCAGATTTTACTATAATCAAAGTTTAATTGTAATTTGTTGTTTTCTTCTAAAAAAATAAAATAATTATATAATTTTGTTTTTTCAATTCTTTCCTTAGATGGGCTCCAAAGCAACTTTGGCATATTAAAAATTTTTATTATATCTTAAGCAATGTGAAGTGCTTTAGTTTCAAGGTAATCTTCTAGCCCCATGTCTCCACCTTCTCGTCCATTGCCAGATTCCTTATATCCTCCAAAAGGTGAGCCGTAATTATAACCGCCACCATTAACATGAACACCGCCAGCTCTTAATTGCCTTGAGACTCGTTCTGCTCTTTCTTTATCTCCCGTCTGCAAATAGGCAGCAAGACCATAAGGAGTATCATTTGCTATTCTGATCGCCTCATCCTCGTCATCAAAAGGAATTATAACCAGTACCGGACCAAATATTTCCTCTTGAGCAACTCTCATATTGTTGTTTACGTCAGAAAAAATTGTTGGTTTTACAAACCATCCTTTTTCATGGCCATCGGGCTTTCCAAGGCCGCCTACTAATAGTTTTGCTCCTTCATCAATACCAACTTGAATCATATTTTGAACCCGATCAAATTGAATTTTATCAAAGAGTGGTCCGAGATGGTCACCATCCAGTGTCGGATCACCTACCTTAATTTCTTCGGCAGTTTTTTTTGCGATATCAATTACTTCATCGTAGCATTTTTTTTCTACCAGTAACCTTGTAGGAGCATCACAAGATTGTCCTGTATTAAACATGCATTCATTTACTGAATCTTTTACTTTTTCATCTAAGTCACAATCTGCAAAGACAATGTTAGGCGATTTACCACCTAATTCTAAAGTTACTTTTTTTACAGTTTCAGCAGATTCAATAGTTACTGACTTGCCTCCTCTTTTTGAGCCAGTGAATGACATCATTTCTATATCTGGATGCCGAGACATTGACACACCTACTCCTTCTCCATCTCCATGTACTAAATTAAATACACCATCAGGAACTCCAGCCTCATCTAGAATTTCAGCGTAAACCATCGCTGATAAAGGTGTATGCTCAGAAGGCTTTAAGATACATGTGCATCCTGTAGCAATCACTGGAAGGACTTTCAGTGTAATTTGATTAATGGGCCAGTTCCATGGAGTAATTAAGCCACAAACTCCTATTGGCTCTTTTAAAAGTACATCTGAATTAGAGAGAACAATTTTTTCTTCATGCTTCTTTAATGCATCAATAAAACCATCCAAGTGTCCTATTGCAGCATCTGCCTGTGCATCTCGAGCCATTCTATGAGGAGCTCCCATTTCTGATGTCATTGCATTAGCAAGATCTTCAAATCTTTTTTCAGAGATCTGCCTAATTTTATTTAATAATTCTAAACGATCATTTTTTGAAGTTTTAGAAAAGCTACTAAATGCATTTTTTGCAGCGCTCACAGCCATATCTACATCTTCAG
Source organism: uncultured Pelagibacteraceae bacterium (assembly GCA_902517885.1). Lineage (GTDB taxonomy): Bacteria > Pseudomonadota > Alphaproteobacteria > Pelagibacterales > AG-422-B15 > CACNXQ01. The sequence continues at coordinate 28,245 of CABYDZ010000002.1, read as the reverse complement.
AATTACCAAGAATTATCTCACCTATCAAATCTTCGGTTGCGGGGTTAAGAACTGCCATTGTTTTAGTTGAATTGGGTTTTACCCATTTACCGTTAATATAAAATTTTTGAAGATTTTCCATTTTGTTTTTTATTACATACTATACTATTCAAATTGTAAATTCTTTTTAATATTGTAACTTCATTGTCTTATGAATAAAAATGTTATCATTTCTTGTGCAGTTACCGGATCGGGGGACTCAGTTGGAAAGCATCCTAATATTCCTGTTACTCCTCAACAAATAGCCGATGCCTCTATTGAGGCAGCTAATGCTGGAGCCGCTATAGCCCATATTCATGTTAGAAATCCTGAAACTGGAAAGGGATCCCGAGATAATGAACTCTATAAAGAAGTAGTTAGCCGAATTAAAGATAGTGGAACGAATGTGATAATTAATCTCACAAGTGGAATGGGAGGAGATATAGAAATTGGTCCAGAAGATGATTTATTAAACTTTGGTTCGAATACAGATTTTGTAAATGCACTTGAAAGACTAAGTCACGTTGAAGAACTATTGCCAGATATATGTTCCTTAGATTGCGGTACTCTAAATTTTGGTGATGGAAATATGATCTATGTTGGAACCCCAGAACAACTAAGAATTGGCGCTAAGAGAATTCAGGAATTAGGAGTTAAACCTGAACTAGAAGTCTTTGATACAGGACATTTGTGGTTTGCAAACCAGATGTTAGAGGAAGGATTGCTAGATCAGCCTTCATTGTTTCAAATTTGTTTAGGTATACCATACGGTGCGCCTGCGACTACCGGTTCAATGAAGAATATGGTTGATATGATACCTGAAGGAAGTAACTGGGGAGCTTTTGGAATTGGAATTAATCAAATGCCAATGGTAGCGCAAGCGGTATTATTAGGAGGCAATGTTAGAGTTGGTCTTGAAGATAATCTTTATTTAGAAAAAGGTGTTTATGCAACAAATGGATCACTTGTTGAGAAGGCTGGTACAATAATAAATAATTTAGGCTCGAATGTAATGGGTCCTGATGAAGCAAGAATCAAACTTGGATTAAAAAGTTGAAAAGAAAGATTGTTTCGATTATTGGAACAGGCGTAATTGGTGCTGGATGGGCGGCACGATTTCTTGCTAAAGGTTATGTTGTTAAAGCTTATGACCCCAATAAAGAGTCGCTAGAAAAATTAAAAAAAAATATTCAGACTGCCTTTAAAAGTCTTAAAAAGTTAGGTTTAAATAAAAACGCTTCATTGAAGAACCTAAATGTTTTTACTAATTTGAATGATGCTTTACATGAAACAACCTTTGTTCAGGAAAATGCGCCTGAAAGTGAAAGAATAAAAAAAAATATTCTAAAAACAATTGATAATATAATTCCCAAAAAAGTTATAATTGCATCTAGTTCTTCTGGATTACTACCATCAAAAATTCAATCCGCCTGTAAATTTCCTGAAAGAGTTTTAATCGGACATCCATTTAATCCAGTATACTTATTGCCTCTTGTGGAGATTGTAGCTGGTAAAAAAACTAGTCATACAAATGTTAAAAAATTAAAAAAATTATATGAACATATTGGAATGCGACCACTAATTGTTCAAAAAGAAATTGAAGGATACATTTCAGACAGACTTCAAGAAGCTTTATGGCGTGAGGCCTTACATATAATAAATGATGGCGTAGCATCAACTGAGGAAGTTGATGATGCTATTGTCTATGGTCCTGGATTAAGATGGGCTTTTATGGGGGTTTGTTTGACATTTCATTTAGCTGGTGGAGAAACTGGAATGAAACATATGCTGGAGCAATTTGGTCCTGCTCTAAAACTACCCTGGACTAAGTTGAAAGCTCCTGAATTGACGAATAAACTAAAAAAAGCAATGGTTTCTGGAACAAAAAAACAGGCTGGAAAGTTTAATATCCAAGAGCTTGAGGAACAAAGAGATTTATTTTTGATTGAAATTATGAAAACTTTAAATAAAAATCAAAAAGAGAAGTTTCCAAATTGGGGTAGGAAATACAATAATTTTAAATAATTTATGAGTCATTATCCATCTATATCGTCGTTGAAAAAGAATGGTAAATCAATACTAGTTGATTGGAGTGATGGTGAACAAAGTAAGTTTAATTTTTTATGGTTAAGAGATAATTGTCCATCAGAGGTTCATCCAACTGCAAGAGAGAGGACTTTCAACCTACTAACAGTTACAGATGATATTCATCCAAAGTCTTTTAAAATAAATGATAAAGGTGAACTTGAGATTGAATGGAGTGAGGGTGATCATACAAGTTACTATGGCAATGATTGGCTAAGACATAATTGCTATACACTTAAAAGTAAAAAAAAATATATATCACCATATTTTCTATGGGATCAAAGCATGGAGTCAAATTTTGAAGACATTCAAATAGACTATGAAGAAATTATTAGTGGAGATGATGGAATAAAAAAATGGCTTGAGCAACTTCACTACAAAGGCATTTCTATTGTGAAAAACGCGCCTATAGAAAAGGAGTCTGGATTTGATGTAATTGCTAATATTAGTCACCATAGAGAAACATTTTTTAAAACACCTTTTGAAGTTATTGATATTCCTAATCCAAATAATTCTGCTTATACCGCAGCCGCATTAAGAAATCATTTGGATCTCCCATACTATGAAATAGCACCAGGATATCAATTCTTGCATTGTCTAATTAACAATGCCACTGGAGGTGAGTCTGTCGCAGTCGATGGATTTAAAGTTGCTAGTTATATGAAAGAAAATTTTACTGAATTCTTTGAAACTCTCTTGGAAACTCCTGTAAAATTTGTAAATAGAGATTATACTTCAAATGCTATAAGAGTAATGCATAAGCCTCTATTCTCCTTAGATCACAATAATGATTTTAATGATATAAGATTTAGTGTTGCTTATATGGGAGTTATGGACTGTGACCCCGACCAAATGGATAAGTTTTACGAAGCTTACCGAAAACTAATTGCCTTACTTCACGATCCAATATTTGAAATAAATTTCAAACTTAAAGCTGGAGATATATTCAGTTTTAATAATAGAAGGGTGCTTCACGGTCGAAAAGAATACGATGCTAATTCTGGTGAAAGACACCTGCAGGGATATTATATTGATAGAGATGAAATAATAGGAAGACTTAACTTTCTAAATAAAATTAATCCTTAGATCTCCTCAAGATTTCAGCAATATTATTCTTAGAAATAACACCTACAAAATTTTTATCATTATCGAGTACATTAAGACCCGACTCACTTTCAAGCATAGTTGGTAGACAGTTTTCAATACTTTCATCGACCATTACTGATGGATTAGACTCATTCATATTTCCATCTATGTTCATAATAGATCCAATTTTCAATACTTTAATTCGGTTCACATCTTTTACGAAATTGGAAACATACTCATCAGCAGGATTGAGTAGGATTTCTTCAGCGTTACCATCTTGAACAAGTTTTCCGCCATTTAAGATAGCAATTCTATCGCCTAATTTAAGAGCCTCATCTAAATCATGAGTTATAAAAATAATTGTTTTTTTTAGATTTTTTTGTAAATCTAGAAGCTGATCTTGCATATCTGTCCTTATAAGTGGGTCCAGTGCGCTAAATGCTTCATCCATTAATAGAATATCAGGATCTATCGCAAGTGCTCGAGCTAGCCCAACTCTTTGCTGCATGCCACCTGATAGTTGATTTGGAAATTTATTTTCAAACCCTGTAAGTCCTACTTTTTCAATCCAATACATTGCTTTGTCCTTCGACTCTGATTTGTCTAAATTTTTTATACTTAGTCCAAATTGAACATTGTCTAATATGTTATGATGAGGAAAAAGAGCAAATCTTTGAAATACCATGCCTGTTTTATTTCTTCTAAACTCAAGTAAATCTGCTTTGTTTAGTTTAGTTATATCTTCTCCGTCGACCAATACCGTTCCTTCTGTTGGCTCTATCAAACGATTAATATGACGAATAAGAGTTGATTTTCCTGAACCAGATAACCCCATCACAACTTGAATAGATTGTTCTTTTATATCTAAATTTATATTGTCCAGTCCCAACACATGATTATATTTTGCGAGAAGCTCATCTTTATCAATCCCACTTTTTACTTTATTGGTGTACTCTTTGGCCCTAGGTCCAAATATTTTATATAAATTTTCAATTTTGATTTTAACCTCACTCATTAGCACCTGCTCTATGCTGCTGCATTCTTTTACCATAAGATTGAGATACTCTATCAAATATAATTGCTAGTGCGACGATGGCTAAACCATTAAGTAATCCCATTGTAAAGTATTGATTAGTTATTGCCTTTAAAACTGGTTGACCGAGACCCTTAACACCAATCATTGAAGCAATTACAACCATGGCTAGCGCCATCATAATTGTTTGATTAATCCCAGCAAAAATTGTAGGCAGGGCTAAAGGGAGTTGTACTCGAAATAGTTTTTGCATTCTGTTAGCTCCAAATGCATCAGCTGCTTCTAGTACCTCTTTATTGACTTCTCTTATTCCTAAATCAGTGAGTCTAATCACTGGAGGTATTGCATAAATAATAACAGCTAATAAACCTGGAATTTTTCCAATACCTAGCAACATAACAACAGGAATAAGGTAAACAAAGCTAGGCATGGTTTGCATGATATCCAATATTGGGGTAATCATTGCTCTTGCTCTATCACTGCCAGACATAAGGATACCAACAGGAATTCCAAATCCAATAGTCAGCGCAGTACAAACACCAATGATACTTACTGTAGACATAGTATCATCCCACATTCCAAAGTAACCAATGAACAAAAACGCAAATAATGATCCAATAGTCAGGTAAATACTTCTACTACCAAGATATACTAAGCCCAGTAGAGCAAGTATTACAAGAGGCCAGGGTGAATTATGCAGAAGCTTCTCAAACCAAACTAAGAAATAAAGAACTGGATCAAAAACAGCTTCTATAGCATCACCGTATTTTGCAGAAAAACTTCTATAAGCACCATCAACTGACTTTTTAAAAAGTCTTAGACTTTCAGAGCTCATTTCAGGGAATGAAGTAAAAAATTCTATCAAGTTCATCTTAAAAAAAAGCGGGCTAAAAAGAAATTAGCCCGCTGTTATCAGCTGTTATATAGCTGCTTCTATTAGTTTACGCGTATCAGCATCAACCCAATCATGCCACTCACTATAATTTTTTAAGAAGTATAGTGCAGCATCCTCACCAGAGGCTTGTTGATCTGCCATCCAAGCTAACACTTCGTTAACAGTTGTGTTTGGTAACGCTCGCTTCTCCATGTAGTCCATGGCACCACTGCCCGCTTGATTTTTAAAGCGATCTGTTACGTAAGTGAAGACTTCAGATAAAACCCAAGAATTCTTTTTTGGATCTCCACAGTCTTGAGATGTGCAATTAGCCCATTCATCAGCATCAAACGGAACTCCAAAATCTAGTCTTTTCATTGGATACTTTCCAAGAATTGCTGTTGGGGCCCAATAATAGCCCATCCAACCTTGTTTTTTATTATACGCTTCAGCAATTGAACCATCTAAACCAGCTCCAGAACCAGGGTCAACAAGTCTAAAGCCTTTAGACTCTGCTTCAAATGCCTTAAACAAATTGCCAGTACTTATTTGACAGTTCCAACCAGACGGACAAGTGTGAAGAGCTCCGTCACCACCTTCAGGGTGTGGAAACAAATCAGGTCTAGCAAGCGCATCCTCGACAGTCTGAATGTCAGGATTAGCGTCAGCTAAATACTGAGGAATCCACCAGCCTTCTTCACCATAACTTGAAAGAACCATAGCACCATAATGAAGCTTGCCTTCATCAACAGCTTTATCAAGTTCAATTCTATTCGCATTTGCCCACATTTCAGGTGCAACATCTGGCTCCCCTTTAGAAACCATTGACGCAGTTGTTGGTTGTGTTGAACCAGGGACTAACTCGACATCACATCCAAATCCCTTTTCTAAAACAACTTTATCTAAATTAGCAAACATTTCTGCTGATGCCCAATCCATTTCAGCAACCGAAATGGTACCACAGTCAGAAACTTCTTGATTTCTGTCACAACTGACAGCAAAGATCATCGCAAAACCAATAAGAAATATTGCAACAACCGATTTTCTAGAGAATAAACTCATTCATAACTCCCATTTTTTATTTTTTGTATAAATCAATTGAAACATATATCCATCCTACTATCTAGGTAAAAAGGGGGAAATTTTAATAATTTATAGAAAAATTCTAAGCTACTGATTTATATAATTTATTTCCAGCGTATATCTCAATCAATGGAGCACTCATAACAAATACCGCACCAATAAATTCTCTCATTGTAATAATTTCATAGGCTAATAAATATGCAGATATTATGCCAATAACAACTTCGAACATAAGTAGAATACCAGCCCTACCTGGATCTACTTGATCTTGGCCGAAAGTAATAAGCCAATATCCAGGAAGCAGCCAAATAAAAGCAAATATCAAAATTATTATATAAGTATTATATATTATCTCAGTATTGAAACCTGTAAGCACTTGTCCATCTGGCAAAAGAGTTGCAATGATAACAAATAATCCCCCGATGAGTATGAAGATTGAAGTCCCAAAGTTAACATCCAATTCCTTATTAATTCTGATTATAGTTGCACAAACTGACCACAAAAAACCAGAGGTTATACCGAATAAATCAGCGAGAGAACTTGGCAAAATATTACCTTTGTCCAGCCCTGTTATAATAAAAAGACCTGTGAATCCGGCTGCTATAGAAAAGGCCCTATATATAGTTAAAGGAGTTCTTAAAAAGACGATCTCAATAATTGTACTCCACACAGCTGTAAGATAGAAAAATATTAAAATCCTTGCTACGTTCCCACGTAACAATCCTTCATTGTATAAACACATTGCGGCCGCACCTGCGGTCGCTGCAACTATTGTAAGTATTATATTTTTTTTTGTTAATAAATGTACGTTTCGAAGTGAAAAACTTAAAAGAAAAAAGCCAGCAAGCATAAAGCTTAATGTTAGTGGTATCGCATTATTGTTTGCATACTCATTTAATAAACGCAAAGGATACCACCATGTGCCCCAAAGCAGAGTAGATAATACTATTGCTAAACTTGGATTTAAGTTTTTTAACATTATCTAATGTTGTACTATAAATATAATGTTTGATAAAATCATTTCATGAAATTAAATAACTTTGATTACATTATAATTGGAGCTGGTAGTGCTGGTTGTGTTCTAGCCAATCGCCTTTCATCAAATACAGCTATTAATGTCCTGCTAATAGAATCTGGACCTTCAGACAAGACTTGGAAGACTGCAATGCCTGCAGCACTGCTTTATACGATGCACGATCCAAAATATAATTATCTTTATGAATCTGAGCCAGAGCCATTTATGCATAATAGGACTATGTTCTGCCCCAGGGGCAAGATGTTGGGAGGAAGTTCCTCACACAATGGCATGGTTCATGTAAGAGGCAATGCAAAAGATTTTGATAACTGGGGACAGTTGGGTTTAACAGATTGGACTTACGATAAAGTTCTACCCTATTTTAAAAAATCTGAGTCAGTTGAGGGTTTAGACTCAAATTTTCGAGGAGAGTCGGGACCATTAAAACTTTCAAGATCGCCCAATGGCAATATTCTTAGTCAAGTTTATTTAAATGCCGCTCAACAAGCTGGATATCAAATCAATAATGATATGAATGGTGAAAGACAAGAAGGTTTTGGATTAATGGATACAACTATTTTTAATGGAAAGAGGCAAAGTACAAGCGTTACTTATCTTCATCCAATAAAGCACAGATCTAACTTGGAGATATTAACTAACGTAACTGTAAATAAGATACTATTTGAGGATAAAAAAGCTGTTGGGGTTGAATGCAAGGCGAATGGTGAAAATAAAAAATATTTTTCAAGCAAAGAGGTCCTTCTTTCTGCTGGGGCTATAAATTCACCTCAACTACTTATGCTATCTGGAATTGGTCCAGAAAATGAATTATCAAAATATAGCATTGAGCCAGTAGAGTGTTTGGAGGGAGTTGGGAAAAACCTGCAAGACCATCTTGAAACCTATGTTCAATATAAATGCAAAAAGCCTGTAACGCTGCACAGTGCTCAGAACCCATTAAAAATGGCATTGATAGGTGCTGAATGGTTTTTGTTTAAGACGGGTGTTGCTGCACACTCTAATCTAGAAACAGGTGGATTTGTGAGGAGCAATGAAATGTCTGATTATCCAAATATGCAATTCCATTTTTTTCCATCTTTAGTTTTAGATCATGGTAGAAAGAGCTCTACCTGCCATGCTTTTCAAGCACATGTTGGACCGATGCGACCTACTAGCAGAGGATCAGTAAAATTAAAATCAGCTAATCCAAACGATGCACCTTCAATCCAATTCAATTACATGCAAACTGAACATGATCTTAGAGAAATGCGAGAAGGAATAAAAATTGCAAGGGAGATATTTAATCAAAAAGAATTCGATGAATATAGAGGAGAAGAAATCTCGCCAGGAAGTGACACAAACAATGATGAAGATCTGAATAATTTTATAAGAGATAAAGGAGATACTGCATACCATCCATCATGTACGTGTAAAATGGGTAAAGATAATTTATCAGTTGTAGACGAGGAGTTGAAAGTATACGGAATAGATGGATTGAGAGTCATAGATGCATCGATTATGCCTAATATTATTACGGGTAATCTGAACGCATCGACAGTAATGATTGCTGAAAAGGCGTCTGACTCAATTATAAATAATTAATTAATTTCAGTAATAATTTGGTTTTTCTTAGAGTCATAAATGTATACCGGACCATCAAAACATTTAAGCAATATTTTTTGATCTTCGAGTTTAATAACATCTTCGATACCTGATGTTCCACATGTACTATGAAATTCAGTATCAGTAGTATTTTCGAAAAAATCTACATTTCTTGATCTTTCAATAACTGTTGTGATTACCACGGTTGTGCCAACAATAATTAAAAATCCTAAAAAAATAACTATGAATAGTAATATTCTCTGGTTCATTTAAAATACTCTTAATGATCTATGAATATAAAGTCAATAATATCAAGTATAACGGGTTAAGACTTGATAAATACATTTCATTAGAGCTGAGTCATCTAAGTCGATCAAAAATTAAGCTTTTAATAAATAATAAAATGGTACTAGTGAATGGCAAATGGGAAGACCCGGACTATAAAATTTCTCTTAAAGATAAAATTAAAGTTACAGAAGAAATTAAAAATGAAACTTCTTTAAAAAGTGAAAAAATTGACCTTAATGTTGTTTACGAAGATGAAGATTTAATAGTAATTGATAAACCTGCTGGCATCGTAATGCATCCGGGTGCCGGCAATAAATCAGGTACCATTGTAAATGCTTTAATAAACCATTGTGGAAATAGTTTAAAATTTGTAGGTGATTCCCAAAGACCTGGGATAGTTCACCGAATAGATAAAGATACAAGTGGACTCGTTGTAGTGGCAAAAAATGACTTCAGTCATCAACACCTTTCACTTCAATTTGCCGACCACTCTATTAGAAGAGAATACATAGCTGTCTGCTGGGGATCAATAAAACCTGCAAGTGGAAAAATATCGTCTTTAATTTCAAGAAGTAATAAAAATAGAACAAAAATGATGAGCTCTAAGATAAAGGGTAAAGAAGCAATAACGAATTATAAAACCATTGAAAATTTAAAAACTAGTAAAGGCAATGCAATTGCAAGTGTAATTGAATGTAAGCTTCATACTGGCAGAACTCATCAAATTAGAGTTCATATGACTGATAAGGGACATCCTCTCATAGGAGATAAGACCTATGGAAGGTCCCCTCAAAGTAAACTGAAACAATTATCTGATAGTGCAATTTCTGCGATTAATTCACTGCCAGGGCAAGCTCTGCATGCCAAGAGTCTTGGCTTTGTTCATCCTCAAAAAGAAAAAATTCAATTATTTCAGTCTGTTATCCCAGATTACTTGAGCAATTTAATAAATTCTATTAAAAGCTGAGCATTGAAAAAAAGCATATAAGTACCATATTTAATATATGACTAACAACAATAAGCTACCTGTATTGTCAAATGAAGGAAGCCTAACACACTACCTCCAGCAAATTAAAAAGTTCCCAATGTTAACTGAAAAGCAAGAAGTTAGCCTTGCCAAGAAATGGAGAGACAAAGGAGATACGAGTGCAGCACATGAATTAGTTACTAGTCATCTAAGGCTGGTTGCAAAAATAGCAATGGGATACAGAGGCTATGGACTGCCAGTCACAGAATTAATTTCTGAGGGCAATATTGGCTTAATGCAGGCTGTAAAAAAGTATGACCCTGACAAAGGTTTTCGTTTAGCAACATATGCGATGTGGTGGATCAGAGCAGCTATACAGGAATATGTCTTAAAGTCTTGGAGTCTAGTTAAGATTGGTACAACTGCAGCACAAAAAAAATTATTTTTTAATCTTAAAAAATTAAAAGGCAAGCTCAGTGATTACAATGAGGGTTCATTAAAGCCTCATCAGGTGACTGAAATTGCAAGTCAATTAAATGTTTCAGAAAAAGAAGTCTCTGAAATGGAAGGACGAATGTCAGGAAATGATTACTCACTTAATGCAATTGTCAGTGCTGATGGTGAAGAAGAGTGGCAGGAATGGCTAGTAGACGAAGATGCAGATCATGAAGTTAAAATTGCTGAAAAGGAAGAAGTAACCAAGCGAAAAGCACTTTTATCAAAAGCTATTGATGTACTGAATGAAAGAGAAAAATACATTATTCAAGGAAGGAAATTATCAGAAGAACCTAAAACTCTTGAGGAACTTAGCAAAGAATACAATATCAGTAGAGAACGTATTAGGCAGATTGAAGAGAGAGCATTTCAAAAATTACAATCCGAAATGTTGAGCCTGGCAAGAGACACAAAACTAATCCAGGCCTAATTAAATAATTTATTTATCAAGATTGTATCTTCGCGACGAGGACTTGTTGAAATCAGATCAATTTTTGTATGGGTCAATTCGGTAATTCGCTCTATATATTTTTTAGCATTAACAGGAAGATCGTCATAATTATGGATACCAGTCGTGGTACTTAACCAGCCTTCAAACGTCTCGTAAATTGGCTCCAGTTCTTCCTGGTCTTGTTCTGAACTTGGATAAAAATCAATATCTTCACCTTTTAATTTATAGCCAATACACATTTGTATTTCTTCAAAATGATCTAATACATCAATTTTTGTAAGAGCAATACCTGTTGCACCTGATTGAGTCAGTGCCTGACGAACCAACACAGCATCAAACCAACCACATCTTCTCTTTCTGTTCGTAACGGTCCCAAATTCGTGACCAATTTCACCGAGTTTATTGCCGACTTTATTATCTTGTTCAGTTGGGAAGGGTCCATTTCCCACTCTTGTAGTATAAGCTTTAGTTATTGCTAGTACATGATTAACTACTTTTGGGCTCAAGCCACTGCCAATTGAAGCATAACTTGCATGAACATTAGATGATGTGACGTATGGATATGTTCCGTGATCAATATCTAATAGAAATCCCTGGGCTCCCTCAAATAATATCTTTTCATTATTATCTTTTATGGTACCAAGAATTTCATTAATTGTTTTTGCAAATGGTTTCGCAAACTGTCCTAATTCATAGATCTCATCAAGTATATCAGCTGCTTTATATTCCTCATTACCTAAACCTCTCATTAGTGCATTATGATGATTCAATAATGTATCAATTTTGGTTATTAATTTTTCTTTATCAAATAAATCACACAATCTAATTGCTCTTCTTCCAACTTTATCTTCATAAGCTGGCCCTATTCCTCTTTTAGTTGTCCCTATTTTAATAAGGTTATTATTTTCTCTTATAGCGTCTAGTTTTTGATGGATGGGCAATATAATTGTTGCCCTATCGGAAATAAATAAATTATGTGGAGAAATTTTCACACCTCTATCAACTAAACTTGTTATTTCTTTCTTAAGAGCAGATAAATCAAGAACAACTCCATTGCCAATAATAGAAATTTTGTCTTCACGCAAAATGCCTGACGGTAAAATATTTAACTTGTATGTCTCATTATTAATTACAAGAGTATGGCCAGCATTATGACCTCCCTGGAAGCGGATTACGAGGTCAGCTTGACTTGAAAGCCAATCCACAATCTTTCCTTTCCCCTCATCACCCCATTGGGATCCTACAACTACTACACCTGTCATTTTTTATCCTAAATATTAAGAAAAATATTTTGTAACGTTTTCAGTTAATTCATCAATTTTATTCTGACTTTTACACTCTATCATAACTCTCAAAAGTGGTTCAGTGCCAGACATTCTAACAACGATTCTACCTTCACCTGCAACTTCTTCCTCACACTTTTTAATAAAATTCTTAGTTTCATCACTTTCCAAAATATTCTTAGTTTTAACTTCAAAATTAACTAGGTTTTGGGGATGTGGCATGAATAAATTAAGAATTTCACTAGCTTGTTTTTCTTTTTGCATAATAATTGCGAGTACTTGTAGGGCAACAATAATACCATCACCAGAGGATGTATAATCCCTCATGATAATATGACCTGATTGCTCTCCACCTAAATTTAGATTTTCATGAATCATTTTTTCTTTGACATATCTATCGCCAACATTTGCTCTAATTAACTCAATATTATTCTCATTGAGTAGGATTTCTAACCCTATATTGGCCATGGAAGTCCCAACAACTTTATTTTTTTGGAGTAAGTTTTTTTTGCTCATATGTAATGCTAACAATGCAAGGATTTGATCGCCATTAATGACATTTCCTTTTTCATCGACTATTGCTAACCGGTCTCCGTCTCCATCCAATGCAATGCCTATGTCAGCTTTTTCCTCTATTACAGTTTTTGCTAATAAATCCGTATTAGTTGAGCCACAATTATCATTGATATTTATTCCATTTGGCTGAGTTCCAATTTGAATTATTTCTGCTCCTAACTCCCATAAGATAAGAGGAGCTGAAATATATGAAGCACCATTAGCGCAATCAACAACTATTTTTAATCCATCAAGGCGTTGGGTCTTTGGAAATGTGTTTTTCAAATATTCTATGTACCTCCCATTTGCATCTTCTAATCTTTTAGCTCTTCCTATGTTTTCAGGCTTGGCTAGGGTTTCTTCAAGTTTACTTTCCATTAGATTTTCTATCTCTAGCTCTGTCTCATCAGAGAGCTTGTTACCAAGTCTATCAAATATCTTTAAGCCGTTATCTTGATATTGATTATGAGATGCTGTGATCATAATTCCAAGGTCAGCTCGCATTGACTTTGTTAACATTGAGACTGCAGGAGTTGGGATCGGGCCAAATAAAAAAACATCCATGCCCATTGAGAGTAAGCCGGATGTTAAAGCCTGTTCGATCATGTAACCAGATAGCCTAGTATCTTTTCCAATAACAACCTTATGCCTGTGATCTCCTTTGGTAAAATATTTTCCAAGTGCCATCCCTAGATTAATTAGGGTAGGTCCATTTAATTTATCGCTGTTTGAGCTTGCTCGAATTCCATCTGTTCCAAAATATTTTTTTTTCATATCAATTTCGAATAGACTTTTATTGCTTGGTTTGTCTCATATACGTCATGCACTCTGAATATTTGAATACCTTGAGACAGACCGTATAAAACTGAAGCTATCGATCCCCCTTTACGATCATCGTATAATTCATTTTTTTGAATCTTTCCAATAAAACTTTTTCGGGAACTACCTAACATTACCGGTAGACCAAGTGAGTGAAGTAAACTAATCTTTTTTATAAGTGTCAAATTTTGTTTCAGAGTCTTACCAAAGCCAATGCCTGGATCAATAATAATTTTGTTTTCAGGTATTCCTTTTGATTTACATTTTTCTATTTGCTTTTCTAAAAAATCATAAACATCTAGTAAAACATCTTTATATTTAATTGATTTTTGCATTTTCGCAGGATTAGAGATTGAATGCATTATAATGAAAGGAATTTTAGCATTATTTAAAAAACTTATAGCTTTACTGTCATACCTTAATCCCGAGACGTCATTGATAAAATCAATATTATATTTCATTACAGCTTTCATTACTGTTGATTTTCTTGTATCAACTGAAACTAAAGAATTTCTCGAATTACTTTTGATTTGATCAATAACTGGCATTATTCTTTGAAGTTCTTTTTTAACTGGAACTGTCTTTGACCCAGGTCGTGTAGACTCTCCACCAATGTCAACTATGACTGCACCCTCTTTCTTCAACTTTTTATATTGGGCATAAGCATTATCAATTGATAAAAATTTTCCACCGTCAGAAAAGCTATCTGGAGTGACGTTTAATATTCCCATTATTAAAGGCTTATTAAAATTTAAATTTTTGATTTTTTTTCTAGTTTTTGTTATTTTTTTTAATTGAATTCTTATGGTCTTACTAATATCCCTAGGTAGTCTGGTGACCTCTTTTAAATGAAGATATTTTGACGATATATCCTTTCCATTTCTTGTAATTAATTCAATTTTATCAAAATAAAGTTTGGAAGAGCCAAGATTTAGAGAGTCTTTATTTTTAATGTTATTTAGTATGGGTCTGACGTAATACTTAACAAGTTTACGCGCAGCGGTCATATTTAATTCAGTTTAACTAGTCTGTGGTTTGGGCTTGAAACCAGGAACAACTGTTGAAGACTTGCCACTTTTAGGTACAGATGGACCAGCATTGCTAATTTCCTCTTCTGGGTTTGGTCTGTCAATTTTTCCATCCTTAAGTAACAACAAAATTTCATCTCCATTCAAAGTTTCATATTCAATTAAGCCTTTTGCAAGAGCATGAAGATCGTTGATTTTATCAGTAAGGATCTTCCCTGCAAGAGCATAACATGTATCAACAATTATTCTTATCTCAGAGTCAATCAATCTCGCTGTGTCTTCTGAGACATTTTGATGTTTTTGAACTGATCTACCTAAGAAAACTTCTTCCTCGTTTTCACTGTACTGAAGTGGTCCTAGTTTTTCACTCATTCCATATTTTGTAACCATATTTCTTGCCATCTTAGTTGCCATTTCAATATCAGAAGAGGCACCTGATGTAACCTTGTTATTACCAAAAATTATTTCTTCTGCTACTCTTCCTCCCATAGCTACAGTGATATCAGCAAGCATCTTTTCTCTAGCCATTGATAACTGATCTCGCTCAGGTAGCCTCATAACCATTCCTAAGGCTCTACCGCGTGGTATGATTGTAGCCTTATGAATTGGATCTGATGCTGGTTGGTTTAAAGCAACAATAGCATGACCACCTTCGTGATAAGCTGTTAATTCTTTTTCTTCTTGACTCATAACAAGAGACCTTCTCTCTGATCCCATCATGACTTTGTCCTTTGCTTCTTCGAAATCTACCATCGTCACAATTTTTTTATTTTTTCTTGCAGCAAGTAACGCAGATTCGTTAACAATATTAGCTAAATCAGCTCCTGAAAAACCAGGAGTTCCTCTTGCAATTGTTCTAATATCTACATCGGGAGCAACTGATATTTTTTTAATATGAACTTTTAGAATTGCTTCTCTGCCCATAATGTCTGGATTTGGAACTACCACTTGTCTATCAAACCTGCCAGGTCTTAATAAAGCCGGGTCTAATACATCTGGTCTGTTTGTTGCAGCAACCAATATAATGCCTTCTTGGGTATCAAAGCCATCCATTTCAACGAGAATTTGGTTCAACGTTTGCTCTCTCTCATCATTACCGCCACCAAGACCTGCTCCACGACTTCTTCCTACGGCATCAATCTCATCAATAAATATTATGCACGGAGAATTTCTTCTTCCTTGCTCAAACATGTCTCGAACTCTTGAAGCGCCCACGCCAACAAACATTTCTACAAAGTCTGAACCTGAAATTGTAAAAAATGGGACTCCAGCTTCGCCTGCAACGGCTCTTGCTAAGAGTGTTTTTCCTGTTCCTGGAGGTCCGATTAGTAATGCACCTTTTGGAATTCTTCCGCCAAGCTTTTGAAATTTTCTTGGGTCTTTAAGGAAGTCAACAATCTCAACAAGCTCTTCCTTTGCTTCGTCAATACCTGCTACATCATTAAAAGTTACTTTATTTTTATTCTCAGTTAAAAGTTTTGCTTTAGATCTACCAAAACCCATTGCTCCACCTCTACCACCTTGCATTTGTCTCATAAAGAAAATCCATACGCCTATAAGCAATAACATAGGGAACCATGAAATAAGTACTCCCAGCAGTGAGGGGTAACCATCGTCAAGAGGGGCAGCAGAAATATTTACGCCTCTATCATTTAACCTGTCCACAAGCGTAGGGTCATTTGCGGCATAAGTCTTGAATGACCGGCCGTCATCAAATGCACCATTAATATTACTACCTCTTATGACCACATCTTTGACTGATCCAGCCTCAACTTCATCAAGAAATTGAGAATATGTAAGGTCTATTATATTTCTTTCACCGCTGGTGTTGCTAAAGAGATTAAATAAACCAAAGACGATAAGGGCGATAAATACCCACAATGTAATATTTCTGAAATTCATTTTTTTAAATTTGTTATAGTTATTAAATAATTACTATTTTACGTCATGCAAGAAAAGAAAGGTATAAATTTTAACAATATATTTCAATTGTTTAACACTAATAATGCTCTATTAATTTTGGCCAATCCTTATTTTCAAGAATAACTCTAAAATTTTGACCTAAAAATCGGCTTCTTCTTTTCTCTTTTGATATTAAAATTTCATCGCTTTTAGAAACAAATATGCACCCATTTAAAGTGTGACTTCTAAAATCCCCGGTATTGATTTTATCAATAAGGCTTTGCAGTGACTTCGATCTGGGTACTTTGTCTTTGTTGCCCACAAGGCGACATAATTTATTGATGATGCGGTATTGTATCTCAACTGGTGCCTTTTTGAATATTTTAGTCTTTACCTTTATAGTGCTACTTCCTCCAAGTGATACACTTTTCTTTAAATAATTATTAACTGATACAATGATTGCTTCGTCTGCTTTTTTTAAATTTTGTATAACTTCTAAAATTCTTTTCTTGTCTAACCCTTCATTAATTAAGTTTTCAGCAATACCTCTGATACGAGATCTGTCATACTTCATATTTTGGTTAGTGTTATCATAGAGATAAGATTGCTTTATTGTTGCTAGATACTTAATCAGACATTTCTTTGAATATTTCAATAAAGGTCTAATAATATTAATCTCACCTCCTTTATGTTTAGAAACAGGCTTTAAAGATGATAAACCTTTTATTCCACTACCTCTAATTAACCTCATCAAAAATGTTTCAATTTCGTCATCTAGATGATGAGCAGTTAATAAATATTTAAATTTATTTTTTTTACAAACGTCTGTTAATAATTCATATCGATGTTTTCTAGCTTTTGAAAGTGTATTAGAACAGCTTATTTTTTTTTTAACTTTTTTCGTTACAAAGCATACTTTCTCTTTTTTCATGAGCTTCTTTATCCATTCAATTTCTTTAGATGAATCCTCACGTAAGTTATGATCGATTGAAACAGCTGTGAATTTTAAATTATTTTTCTTAGCAAAATTTTTAGCTAGGTATAACAGTGCTAAACTATCCGGCCCACCAGAAAGAGCGACGATAAATTTTGAATTTACGCCAAGAAGTTTGAGTTGTTTTTCAAAATCTGCATCAGTGATCTTCTCTATATTTTTATAATTGATTGGCTTAACTAATTTCACAACCATTTCTTTTTAATTCTAGGTTACTTCTATCAATGATTGAGGAATTAGCTTCAGGATATGACTCTTGCAGTTGCATAAATGTTATACATCCCTGTTCTTTCTGTTGCATGTTCACTAATGAAATTCCGAGCTTCAATAGAGCATCAGGTGCCTTGTTTGCATTTGGAAAAGTTTGATAAAGATTCAAATAATTTTTAGCAGCATCTTTGAAGTTTTCTCTGACATAATAAGTCTCAGCTAGCCAAAAATGTGAATTACTTAAATAATTTTTATCATCTCCAATAGAAATAAATTCTGTAAACGCCTTTTCTGCTGTCTCATAGTCACCTTGCTTAAGTAGATTAATGGCATATTCATACTGACTTTTTTCATCACCCTCCGGCAGTATTGATAAAAGTGTTGGCTGCTCCCCAAGGGACACAATATTATCTTGCGATATTGTATTGATAATTTGTTGCTCCTCACCTTCATTATTAATTTTTACTTCAAAAGGTGAATTTTCTTCTTCAGGTAAGCTTGACATATTTATAGTTCCAAGTGATTTTGGTTCTAAATCTAATTTATCTTCATTGGCTATAAACATTTCACTTTGCATTACACTTAAAGTATTAGGCTGGGCATTATTTTGAACTTTCTCTATATTCTCAGCTTTAGTATTTAAATCTGTAAATCTGAATTCTGCATCTTCTTTAAATGTATTAAAGTTGTTGACCGTAGATTGCATTGTAAAAATCATTTCTTCAATTTGAGCTGTTAAAGATTGAATTTCATTTTGAAGTTCTGCTATTTGAATAGATTGTTTTGCAATAATTGATTGATAATCATCAAGGCTTAAATTATTTGCTTGATTAGAAGTTGTATTGTTAAAAGTTGCTTTTTCAAGAACCTTTATTCTACTTTCGATTGTTTCCAACTTTTGAAGAAGTTTATCTAATGGAATTTCTTCTGCATAGAGAACTGGATTGAATAATGTAAGAACTATTAAAGTAGCACAAAAATATAGATAAATCTTATCGATCATAAAAATAAATATTTTTTTATAAGCCTAGACTTATCTTTTGTCTTAATAAAGGCGTAAATAATTAAATATCTATTTAATTTGTTCGTACAGTTACTGATCTTCTGTTTTGTGCCCAGGCCTTTTTATTTGAGCCACTATTCACGGGTCTTTCCTTGCCAAAACTGATAGTGGTAACCCTGCTAGAACTAATCCCTTGTGTCATCAAATAATCTTTAGCAGCGTTAGCTCTTCGATCACCAAGTGCTAAGTTATATTCTCTCGTTCCTCTTTCATCAGCATGACCTTCAATCGCTATTGTAACTGATCCATTTGCTTTCAACCATTTCGCCTGTTTTTCTAATGTATTTTGAGCAGCTTTAGTAAGTGAATAGCTGTCGTATGCAAAAAATATTCTATCAGGAACATCGATCGCTAACATTTCAACAGTATCTGATCCAACATACACACCGTCTTGTATTTCAACAGCTGCGGTTGATGATGATGATGATGATGTTGATGATGATGATGTTGATGATGATGATGATGCAGTATCTTTTGGCACAGTTTCACAAGCTGCCAAAAACAAAGCAAATAATATAATTACCAAATATCTGGTATAATTTTGAAAGGTTGAAACCATTTTAATAAACTCCCGTAATATTTTCAAAGCCGTTAGTACTCTATTAACTTAACTTGCGCAAGTCTAGGATAAAGTTATTACATATTCTTTAAAATATGTCTAATTTCCAGGAAAAATTGCCCTTATTGTATTAATTTTGACCAAGATGGGTCGGATGCATCAACCGGTGTAATAATTTTTCTCTCGTTAAACCCAGTCAAATCAATAGACCAAATGGATGAAGAGTGACCGTCCCCTGCATCATTTGCTTTTGTTTCACGATAAAATATTAATACCCTCCCATTAGATGACCATGATGGTGCTTCTTGATACCAATTTTCAGTTAGTAATCTCTCTCCACTTCCATCAGTTCTCATGACGCCAATAAAATATTGACCCTGATAAAACTTTGTAAAAGCAATAAGATCACCTCTTGGAGACCAAACAGGGGTTGCGTAATTACCTCCTTCTTTTGAAATTCTCTTTTGATTTCGCCCATTGCTGTCCATTACATAAATTTGCTGGGACCCTCCTCTATCAGAATTGAATGTAATTTTTTTACCGTCAGGAGAATAACTTGGAGATGTATCGATTGCTGGACTGTCAGTTAGTCGTTCAACAACACGATTTGTTAAATCCATGACGTACAAGTCAGAGTTGCCTTCTCTTGCTAAGCTCATAATAATTTTTCCTCCATCTGGAGAAAATCGTGGTGCAAAAGTCATACCCGGAAAATCACCCACAACTTCTTGTATTCCTGTTTGAATATTTAATAAATAAACTCTGGGCAAATTTTTAAAATATGAGAGATATGTAATCTCTTGTCTTACAGGGTTAAATCTTGGTGTTAAGACTAGTTCTTTTCCACTTGTTAAAAACTTATGGTTAGCTCCATCTTGGTCCATGATTGCTAGTTTTTTTATTCTTTTATTTTTTGGACCCTCTTCAGCAACATAAACTATCCTTGTATCAAAGTAACCTTCCTCACCTGTAAGTCTCTCATATATTTTGTCTGCAATCATATGACTAATTCTTCTCCAATTATCAATTGTTGTAATAAGAACTAATCCCTCTATTTCTTTTTCCGCAAATGTATCCCATAAACGAAATTCTACTCTTAACCTATCGTCTTCAATGGCAAGTTCTCCTGTAAGCAAACCTTGGGCTTTTATTAACCTCCAATCTGCGAATCTAGGTTTTAAATGCATGGCGCGATTAGTTTGAATGAATGCCTTATCATCAATTGATGAAAACAAACCACTTCTTTCAAGGTCATCTGAAATTACTGTTCTAATATTTTCTGTTATTTTCTTATCTATTATTTCTTGGTTATTATCATGAAAGAACTCACTGATTGCAAGTGGAAGAGGTTCTCGATTACCTTCAGTTATATCGATTTCAATTATCGCAAATGAAATATTAGTGAATAATATTAAGGGAAATAAACATACTAGTAATCTTTTCATATTTAACCTCTTAGTATCTCTCTAGGATCAAAATTCAACTGTAAATTTTTCCAATTATCATAACGCTCAGCTTCTGGTGCCTTAATAGGGTCACATCGTCTTACCGCTCTAAGAGCACTCTCTGCGAGTGTTCTAAAATATTTCTCGCCTGGCTTATTCATCCGTTCATGCTGGACAACTTCTGGTGGTTTTAAAAGCGACCCATCTGTATTTAAAAATATTTTAATTTTTACGATCATTGTTTCATCATAAGGAATTCCGAGTGGAATACTCCAACATTGCATAAATTGTGCTCTGATTGCGTCCTCCTCACTTAGAGTCAGACGCTTATCGAGACTTGGTGTTGAATCAAGGGCTTCATAATCCTTTTCAACGATATCTTCTGGATTTGTTTGTTTTGTATCTTTTTGCTTGTCAATTAACTCAGCTAGTTTGAGAGGATCAAATTTATCTTTCTTTTTTATCTCTGGCTTTCTGACTGGCATATTTTGTATCATTTTTTCTTCAATTTTTTTATTTTCAATTTTCTCTTCTGTAGATGGATCTTTTACTTTTTCATTTGATTTTTCTTCTTTTGGTTTTTGAATTGGTTGATTTAATTTTTGTTCTTCTTTTTTGTTTTCTTTTTCTGGTTTTTTATCCTCTTTCTTCTTACTAATCTGAGGTACATTTGTTTTTTCTGCTATTTCGATCAGTTCAACTTGAATAACAGGTGGCATTTCAAGTTCATCATTATTAAATAAAGGGAGTGAGACTATTGTAAAAAGAAGGATGAGAAAGTGAAGTGATACTGATCCTACAACTGAAATTCTCATATTTAAGTCCCATCAATTAATTGCTTATGGGTTTTGTAATTAAAGAAACTTTTGAAAAGCCTGATCCAGATAACTCCCCAAGCACTCTCATTACTTTTCCGTAGTCAATTGCCTCATCTCCTCTGACGTATATCTTTGTATCTAATCTATTATCAGTTATTGCTTTTATTTTAGGAATTAATTCACCCAGTGCTATTTCTGTTTCTTGAATATAGATTATACCTGTCTCATTGATTGTTACTTCCATTGGCTCATCATCAGATTGCAGGGAGTCAGCATTGCTTTCAGGAAGATCTACTTGTACGCCAACTGTTAATAACGGAGCAGTAACCATAAAAATTATAAGCAGAACCAACATTACATCAACAAAAGGTGTAACATTTATATCGCTAAAGGGTTTTGAACGAGTATTTCTAATCACTTAATAAATTTCATGTTTATTTTGCACTTAGTCCTCTTGAGAAAATGACATTAAACTGCTCTTTAAATCTATACATTCGGGCATTCTCGTCATTCACTTGGCTTGTGAAAATATTATAGGCTATTACAGCTGGTATAGCTGCCAGAAGTCCTAGAGCTGTAGCAAAGAGAGCTTCGGCAATCCCTGGTGCCACTACTGCTAAGGATGTATTTCTTGATATTGCAATTGACTGAAAAGAATTCATTATCCCCCAAACCGTCCCAAATAGACCAATGAAAGGTGTTGTTGCACCTATAGTTGCGAGATAGCTAAAGTATAGTGAGAGCTTTTCATTTTGATAATCAATTGCGGCTTCCATAATTCGATTAATTCTATCAGTAATGCTGTCGATATTTTTTTTATTATCTTTATTTGATTTTTCAATTTCATCTACTGCCTCAAGAAAAACATACTTTATAGGACTCTCTGAGAGATGGTGGGTGGTTGATGCAATTTCTTTGATGGTACGTCCTGACCAAAATTCTTCCTCAAATTGTTTGCTGGTTTTTTTTAAAGACCTAAAAAGTCGCATTTTATGAATAATTATTGTCCATGAGAATATTGATGCTGCAAATAATATAAGGATTACTAACTTCACTACTAAGTCAGCCCTAAAGAAAAGCGACATTAAGGTGAACTCATCGTTTATTTGACTTGTACTAATCAGAGCTTCGTTTTCCATAATATTATTTTAAAACCAAAAATTGTCTTAAATAGGGCATCAAGTGTTAGTCTTCTTGCTTTCAAGTAAGATTTTGTATAGCTTCATAAAGTCATCTAACCTTAAAACGCACAATGAATTACCAGTTGTTTCCCTATTTCTTCTTGTAATTACCACAGGAAATGAGTCTGATTTAGATGTTTCAATATTTTCTTCGACTTGCTTAATTGACTCATGGATTTTAAATTTTTCAGTTCTCTTTGCCTCAACGTAAATATGAGGAGTGTTTTTTAAATCACTTCCTCCTGATGATTTTATTGCTCCACCACCAGACAGTGGCATTCGTTGTACAAGATCATCTCCACCAAAAACTTTTTCGTTAAAATATTTCGCTAACTCTCTTTCATATCCATCACCTTTTCTTTTTGGAGAGCTACCTGGCATAAAAACGAATCAAATTTATCAATTCATTAAAGACTAATTAATATATTAAGATTTTAAAAGTTAATTAATTAAGCAATTCTGCTTAATTCTTCATCGCTTGCCTCAAAATTTGAAAAGATATGTTGAACATCCTCGTCACCATCAAGCTCATTTATTAGATTTATAAGTGATTTCAACCTATCACCTTCAACTTTAACTAATATATTTGGTCTCCACTGAAAACCAGATGAGACGGGCTCGCCATATTTAGAAGCTAACAAGTCGTAAAACTTTGACAATGCATCAGGTAAGCATACCGTTTCATATTCATCCTCTTCTAAAAAACAATCTTCCGCACCATTTTCAATTGAGAAGTTAAAAAACTCATCCTCATTTGCAATATCTTTATTGAATTTCAGAAAACCATAATGTTTAAATGCATGAGAAACCGACCCTGTTTCACCTAATGATCCACCAAACTTTTGAAACGTTGATCTGACATTAGATGCCGTTCTGTTTCTATTATCAGTCAGTGCCTCAACAATTATAGATGTACCTGCTGGGCCAAATCCTTCATATCTCATCTGGTCATAATTAACAGTATCTTTCTCTAAAGACTTTTTTATAGCACGATCAATATTCTCTTTTGGAAAACTTGATGCCTTAGCAAGTTGAATGGCTGATCTCAATCTGGCATTTTGATCGGGGTCTGGAGAACCTAACTTTGCTGCAACAGTTATTTCTTTTGATAACTTAGAAAATAGTCCCGCTCTTTTTTTGTCTTGCGCTCCTTTTCGGTATTGAATATTTTTAAACTTAGAGTGACCCGCCATTTAATTACCTATTTTCCCCCCAATACGAATTGATTGAATATTTTTAGCAAGAAAATTGTCATGCTGCGATTCTATGATTACTCCACATAATGTGCCTACTCCATCGGCAGGTGGTACTCTTTTTCTTTCAGTGTCTTGCGTTGCAAATTTTCTCACAAATTCCTGTTTTTTCGTTCCAATAACAGAGTCGTAATCACCACACATACCTGCATCTGTTTGATAAGCCGTCCCATGTTCCATGATAGTAGCATCAGCTGTTGGAACGTGCGTATGTGTTCCTACTACTGCGGTTACGCGTCCATCTAGATGATGACCCATGGCCATCTTCTCACTCGATGCTTCAGCATGAAAATCTACAAATATGAATGATAAATCTTTTACATCAATTTTTTGCAATACCTCCTCGATTTTAAAAAAAGCATTGTCACAGGAGCGCATAAATAAGTTGCCCATTATATTAATAACTGCAATTTTTTCCTTATTGTCCAGCTCATAAATATTAAAGCCTAGTCCAGGAGATCCTTCAGCAAAATTATAAGGTTTTAATAGATTTTGATCCTTGTCGATGTAATTAGTGATTTCTTTTTGATCCCATAAATGATTTCCTGTGGTAATGACATTTACACCGTAAGAATACAATTCATTACATATACTTTCTGTAATACCAAAACCACCTGCAGCGTTTTCACCATTTGCTATTACGAAATCAATATTATTATCAATAATCGCTTGTGGCAGATGATCTCTTAAGGAATGCCTGCCAGATCTACCCATTACATCCCCTAGGAATAAAATTTTCATATTACTTTATATAAATAACTTTCTGTTAAAATCCAATCAAGTTTTTGATCATGACCCTCAATTGGAATTTTATAAACATTTTGAAAAGAAAATCCTAACCCTACTTTAATAATTTCTTTTTCTTCTTGGAAAGAAAAATATTTATCATAAAAACCTCCACCATATCCTAGTCTAAAACCACTTTCATCAAATGCTAGTAAAGGCACTAAGACTAGTTTTGGAAAAATAATTTCATTAGTTATCTCAGGTTCTAAAATATTATATTTATTTTTAATTAATTTAGTTCCAGTACTATATTTAAAAAAATTAATTTCATTAGTTTGATAATCAATTTTAGGTAAGCAAATATTTAAATTTTTTTCAATCAGGTATTTATGTATAGGATTAGTACTTAATTCAGAATTATAATCGATATATGAACCTACATAATCACTATTCATATTATTTAATAATGGACGTAAATGTACGTGAGACATATTTTTTTCTTCATAGTATCTTGATAGGCGCTTTCTTCTGTTGATTAAAAATTTGCGTAATATTTTTTTTTCTAGATGATGCTCTGTATTAATCATTAATATTAATGATTAGAAATTTCTTAACTTGCCTGTGAAAGCTTAGATAGTAAATCTGTTAATTTTTCATTATTAGTTTCAATGTATTTTTGACTTTCCATTTGTTGTTGATCTAAAATTTTTTCTTTTGAATTAATACTTGTTTGAAGCTCTTCAATCTTAGTCAAATTTGAACTTAATTTTTGATTAAGGTCGTGTATCTCATCAGCAATCAGCAACGAAGCCATTACCATGAGCCTTGTTTCACCTATTTTTCCAAATCTTTTGGTCAATTCTCTGACTTTAAAGTCAATTCGCGAACTAAGTTGCTTTAGGTGATTTTCTTCACCAGGATCGCAAACTATCGCATAATCTTGATCATTAATATTTACAACTATTTCAGGCATCAATTATGAATCCAATATGTCTTTAATTGTATAAATATTTTCATCAAGCTGAGATGAAATATTTCCGGCAATATTTTTGAGCTCTAGAAAATCAGATTTTAAGATTTTAATTTCGTTTTCAAGGTGGTTATTTTCACTTAGAAGTTTTGCGTTTTCATTTTCTAGAGACGAAACTTTTTTTGCTTCTTGTGACAATTTTTCAATCTCTCTGCCAAGGTTAGCAATGGTATTACTGAATTGATCTTTAGTATCTTGATATGTTGACATGTCGCACCCTTAATCTTTAGGGGGAGTTTAACTGTCTTTTTTATTCCCAGTCAACTTTTAAAATCACAAAAAAAATTAAATTTTTTTTGTGAATAAGATATTATAATCTAAGACTCTTTCTACTTTATTGCTTATATTAGGCTCATTATTGGTATTATAAATAAATGTCTCAAAACTTAAATTCATCTTCTATCCCTCACGAGAATATGGCAAATGCCATAAGATTCTTATCGATTGACGCAGTGGAGAAAGCCAAGAGCGGACACCCTGGATTGCCAATGGGAATGGCTGATGTTGCCACTATTCTTTTCACTAAATTTCTGAAGTTTAATTCTGCTGCCCCCAAGTGGCATGATAGAGATAGATTTGTATTATCTGCAGGTCACGGCTCGATGCTTCTGTATTCACTTCTTTATCTCACTGGTTACCGTGATATGACCATAAAGGATATCAAAAGATTTAGACAACTTAATAGTAAATGTGCAGGTCATCCAGAATATGGACATGCTCAAGGTATTGAAACAACTACTGGCCCTCTAGGTCAGGGAATAGGAAATGCTGTAGGAATGGCATTAGCTGAAAAAATACTGAACAGCCAATTTGGAGATAAGACTGTCGATCACTATACTTACGTAATAGCCAGTGATGGTGACTTGATGGAAGGCATATCTCATGAGGTCGCTTCATTTGCGGGGCATTTGAAGTTAAATAAGCTAATTGTTTTTTTTGATGATAATGGAATTTCAATTGACGGACCTGTTAAACTCTCGAATTCTGAAAATACAATTGACCGCTTTAAGGCTTATGGTTGGAACACAATAACAATTAATGGGCATAATAAAGATGAAATTATAAAAGCGATAACAAAAGCTAAAAAATCAAAAAAACCTACTCTAATTTCTTGTAAAACAAAAATTGGATTCGGCTCACCTAACAAGCAAGGTAAATCTTCCTCTCATGGTAGTCCACTTGGGGAAGAAGAAGTAAGCTTAACTAGATCTAAACTAAAGTGGCCCCATAAGCCCTTTGCGGTTCCAACAGATGTATTAAATGAATGGAAAAAGTCTGGCAAGAGATCAACTGATGCATATAAAAAATGGAAAATAGATTTTGAAAAACTGGCCAAAAAGAAAAAAGATGAATTTGAAAGAAGAATTAGTGGAAATACTCCAAAAAAAGTTAATCTGCTTTTAAGCAAGTTTAAAAAAAAATCAATAAAAAAACCAATTGATATAGCAACTCGGCAAGCCTCTGAGATGGTGATTAACCAAATTGCACCGATCATGCCCGAATTAGTTGGCGGATCTGCGGATCTTACTGGTTCAAACAATACTAAAGGGAACAAAGTGAATGTTATTAATTCAAAAAATTACCGAGGTAATTATATCTATTATGGAATAAGAGAGCATGGAATGGCAGCCATAATGAATGGCTTATCATTACATAAAGGTATTATACCTTTTGGAGGAACATTCTTAATATTTTTAGATTACTGTAAGCCTTCTCTTAGACTTGCAGCTCTTATGAAGCAGAGGGCCATTTATATTTTAACACACGACTCAATTGGCTTGGGTGAAGATGGCCCTACTCATCAACCAATTGAACAGCTGGCATCCCTAAGGGCAACACCAAATGTAAAAGTATTCCGGCCTGCTGATGTTATTGAAACAGCTGAAGCATGGGAATTGGCTTTATCAAATCAAAAAGGTCCATCTGTTATTGCTCTAACTAGACAGAAACTGCCTATGCTAAGAAGGAAATATTACGCAAAAAATATTAGTTCTCAGGGCGCATATGAAATTAAAAGCAACTCTAAAAATCCAGATATTTCAATCTATGCCTCAGGTTCTGAGGTAGAAATTGGGATTCAGCTAATGGGTTTACTAGAAAAAAAGAAAAAGAATGTGAGAGTGATTTCAGTACCGTGCATGGAGCTATTTAAAATTCAAAATAAGACATATCAAAAAAAGATTAGAGGAAATTCGAATTTAAATATATCAATTGAAGCAGGCTCAAGTTTTGGATGGAGTGAGATCTGTGGAGGAAATACTGTGAATATATGCATGAAAGATTTTGGAGCCAGCGCTCCTTATCAAAAACTTTATGATTACTATGGCTTCACAGCAAAAAAAATATTAAAGCAAGTAATTAAAAAAATATAGGAGTTATCAA
>CABYDZ010000001.1 GCA_902517885.1 uncultured Pelagibacteraceae bacterium | reverse complement strand
GCCTTCCAGTATTGTGATGAAAATGGAAATGTCAGTGAACATTCAAATCCTAATGGATCACTTGAGAATATTGCTGGCATTCTTAATGAAAATAAGAATGTGTTAGGCATGATGCCACACCCAGAAAGAGCTGCTGAATTGGCACACGGATGTGAAGACGGTAAGACTATTTTTGAAAGTATCTTAAATTAATGACAAACCACAATTGGCAATTTCAAACAGAGCAGTCTCTTGTTGAAAATCATGGTCTCAAACTTGATGAGTTTGAAAAAATAGTAGAAGGCTTAGGCAGAGAACCTAATCTTACTGAATTGGGCATCTTTAGTGCTATGTGGAATGAACATTGTTCTTATAAATCCTCAAAATTTGGCTCAAAAAACTACCAACATCAGGTGAACGCGTTGTACAAGGGCCAGGAGAAAATGCTGGAGTGATTGATATTGATGACGGAGATGTTGCTGTCTTTAAAATGGAAAGCCATAATCACCCTTCTTTCCTTGAGCCATATCAAGGTGCGGCTACTGGAGTTGGTGGCATACTTCGAGATGTCTTCACAATGGGTGCTCGCCCCGTAGCTAATTTAAATGCCTTGAGATTTGGAGAACCCAACCATCCAAAAACAAAACATTTATTATCGGGCGTTGTCAGCGGTATTGGTGGATATGGCAATTGTATTGGCGTGCCAACCGTCGGCGGTGAAGTCAATTTTCATCCTTCATACAACGGTAATATTTTAGTAAATGCCATGACAGTTGGGATCGCAAAGAAAGATAAAATCTTTTACTCTGCAGCGGCAGGAATTGGAAACCCCGTTGTATATGTGGGATCAAAGACTGGACGTGATGGCATTCACGGTGCAACCATGGCATCTGCTGAATTCGACGAAGATTCAGAAGATAAAAAGCCAACTGTTCAGGTTGGGGATCCATTCACTGAGAAATTATTGTTAGAAGCTTGTCTCGAATTGATGAAAGAAGAAGCGATTATTGCAATTCAAGATATGGGGGCAGCTGGATTAACTTCTTCTTCAATTGAAATGGCGTCCAAAGGTGATGTGGGTTTAGAAATTGATCTTTCAAAAGTGCCAATGCGTGCACAAAATATGTCAGCATACGAATTAATGTTGTCAGAAAGCCAAGAGCGCATGCTTATGGTCCTCGATCCATCGAAAGAAGAAATGGCCAGAGATATATTTAAGAAGTGGGATCTTGAATTTGAAGTGATTGGCAAAGTAACAGATACAAAAAGACTTATACTCATGATGAACGGCAAAGAAGAAGCCAGCATACCTATTAATATATTAGTTGAAGATGCTCCTGAATATCAACGAGATTATATTGTTGAAGAACCAACTCCAATTAAAGAATACAAATCAGAAGACTTCGATCAGAATAATATTTTAAAGGACTTAAACACCATGATTATGCATCCTGATCTTAGTAGCCGGAAATGGATATGGGAACAATATGATCATATGGTCATGGCAGATACTGTGGTAAGACCTGGATCCGATGCAGCAGTAGTGCGTGTTCACGGAACTAATAAAGGTCTGGCCATGAGCACAGACTGTTCTCCAGTATATTGCAAACACAACCCTTATGAAGGTGGTAAACATGCAGTTGTTGAAACATGGAGAAACATAATAGCTTCAGGCGCCCTACCAATTGCAATTACAGATTGTATGAATTTTGGTAATCCCGAGAAGCCTGAAATCATGGGACAATTTGTAGAGTGTATTCGAGGCATGGGCGATGCTTGTTCAAAATTAAATTATCCTGTCGTTTCAGGAAACGTTTCACTCTACAACGAAACTAATGGCGAAGGCATATATCCAACACCAGCCATAGGAGGTGTTGGGTTAATCAAAGATTTATCAAATGTAAAAACTCTTTCATTAAAAGAAGATGGTAATTTTCTATGCGTGGTAGGGAAAACAGCTAATCACTTAGGCAGTTCAAAGTATATATCTATTATCCAATCTAAAGAAGAAGGCGGAACACCTGAAATTAACTTAGACACTGAATTAAGAAATGGAAATTTTGTAATGGATGCAATAAATAAAAAATTAATTGCTTCAGCACATGACGTCGGAGAAGGAGGTATTTTAGTGGCTATATCGGAGATGTGTATGTCAGGAAATCTTGGAATAATAATAGAAATTGAAACAAATTTTCCTCATGGCTATTTTTTTGCAGAAGATCAGTCACGTTATCTAATAGAAGTAAGTCGCAATAATTATGATAAATGCCAAAAATTAGCAAATAATAATGATGTTCATTTTGAAAAAATAGGAATAGTTGGTGGAGACAAAATCAGTATTAAAAATATAGGTGATCAACACATTTCTGCTTTGAAACGCAGTTTCGAAAAGAGCATTAAACAGATATCTCAATAGTAAATAATCAAAACTAAAGGAATTTTTTATAGAATATTTATTATTGAATAAATATTAAAAGCAGTTAATTGTAGTGTTATGAACGAAACAGTACAAAATAATATCAAAGACATAGTTGATCAAAATGATGTTGTTCTTTTTATGAAAGGCACCAAAGTTCAACCTGAATGTGGATTTTCTAATGCTGTTGTAAATGCCCTATCATTTATGAATATCGAATATAAAGACGTTAATGTTTTAGAAAGTGACGAATTAAGACAAGGAATAAAAGATTTTACAAATTGGCCAACAATTCCTCAGCTTTATGTAAAGGGAGAATTTATTGGTGGTTGTGACATTATATTAGATATGCATAAAACTGGTGAATTATCAGAGGTATTAAAAGAAAAGAATATCGCCCGCGATTAATCGAGCTTTGATAAATATTCCTGAACAGACTTAAAGACAGCATTGCCCCTGCTGATTAGATCTTGCTGCCAACGCTTGTTGTTTGGATTGAATGTATTCAATAGATTTTTTCTACTCCAATGATTCATTATATCTTTTTCATTATTCAATTGATTGTTTTGTGTCCATCTATTTTCAGCCCTTAAATTTTTGAAAACAGTTGTAGGACCAAATGTTCCAAACTCTTGGGTGATTGTTAACCACTCAATTGATGAAAATTCTTTTACTATACCAGAATGAATATCTCCTGTTATTCGGTAACCCACTCCTTGAGTTGGATCAAGTGGAGATACATGGTCACCAAAAAGTGAGACTAGTATATTATATTGATCTTCTTTGATATCATCAGGCACAAGTATAGTGTCATATCCTGATTTGCCTAATCCAGTATGTAAATCTATACCAAAAACCTTTTTTGTATTATTAAGATTTTTTTTAAGCCAATCCAAAATCATCTTAGGTCCTTGTTGAAGCGTATCACCGCCATATTGTAAACTCTGTGGTCTCGTATATTGCCCCTGTGCAAACCATTGCTTCACATTGGTGAACCCATACTTCAACAATAAACTAATACCCCGAGGTAAAAACATAAGATCTAATTTTGATGGAATACTCTTTGGGTTTAAGAAAGTATCTATTTTCTCATACCCTTCAGGTTCACCTTGATGATCCTTTATAAAGTTTCTATTCATATCAACATTATTTTCATTCACCCTTCTGTACCATGCCATGCCATAAGGGTTAATGATATGAACAAAAACTATACAATAATCAGTAATTGGATTGGCGTTTTTGAGTTGATCTAAAACTGATAATTGAATAGCTGAACCTGCAAATCCCTCAACACCATGAATGCCGGAACTGTATAGTAATAGATTATCGCTATTGATGGACCCAATAGTTGCAATATCGATGAAAAGATTTTCTTGATTAGGGCCTTTGCAATCTAAAGTAAGTACATCATGACTAACTTGGTGACCTTGACCCTTCAGTTCATTAATAGATTTAATGAATCTATCTCTTGCTTGAAAGTAATCTTTTGAAAAAAAGTGCGATGCACTCATTTGAGATTTATCGAGAATAATACTCGATGACTAGTTTTGGATCCATCTGCGTTGCATATGGAACTTCAGCAAACTGAGGTGTACGAATAAATGTTGAAGAACATTTCTTTTCATCAACAGTAATATAGCCTGGAATATCGCGCTCTTGACTTTTCATTGCTTCAACAACAATCGCCATTTCTTTAGACTTATCTTTAACTTCAATGACATCGCCTTCAGTAACACGATAGCTTGAAATATTTACTCTTTTACCATTTACTTTGACATGACCATGATTGATGAATTGTCGTGCTGCAAAAACAGTTGGGACAAACTTTGAACGATAAACAATCGTATCTAGTCTTCTTTCTAGAAGCGCGATTAAATTTTCTCCTGAGTCACCCTTTTGTCTGATGGCCTCTTTATAACAATTACGGAATTGTCTTTCATTTAGGTTGCCATAATAGCCTTTTAATTTTTGCTTAGCATGTAACTGAACACCATAGTCAGATAGTTTTCCAGTATGCTTCTGTCCATGTTGGCCAGGTCTGTATTTTCTTAAATTAAACGGGCTTTTGGGTCTTCCCCATAGGTTAACACTTAGACGTCTATCGATTTTGTGTTTTTGTGCTATTCGTTTTGTCATATATTGTGATCCGTGGTTTATACTGTTTTCCTGAATATTGTCAAACCAGAATACTAAATTTCCTCAGTTTTCCTATAATCTGACAGAACCGTGACTACTCCTCTCAGTGTTGCAATTTCCCTATCGCTGAGATCAGCCCGGTGAAAGATATTCCTGAGATTTTGCTTCATTTTTGGCATTTTTTCTTCGGGTTGAAAGAAACCTCTGTTTTCCAACTCTTTTTCAATATGATCAAAAAAATGCATCAGTTCATTTTGATTGCCGCGCGTCAGTGAATTCTCATCAACTACTTTTTCATCATCATACATTAATGAAAATATAGAATAACAAAATACATTGACGGCATGTGAAAGATTCAAGGATGAAAAGTTCTCATGCGTATCAATCGTCACACACCTTGTCACTAAAGAAAGATGGTCATTGGTCAAGCCTGAAGCTTCACCGCCAAAAACAACAGCTAACTTATCATTACTGTGTTCATCATGTATTTCCTTAATAATAGATTTATTATCAGTAAACTGTTTACTCATATCGCGTTTTCGAGCTGTATAAGCAATGGAGAGTGTGGAATCACTGAGTGCCTCTCTCAAGGTAGTGTATACTTTTGCACTCTCTATAATAGATTTGGCATCGACTGATACTGCATGTGCCTTCTCTGATGGCCAATCTAATTTAGGATTGACCAACCTCAAGTCAGAAAAACCAAAATTATACATGGAACGTGCAACCAGACCTATATTTTCAGGAAGTTGAGTATCAACCAAGATAATTGAAATATTATTTGAAGACATATACTAACTAAGAACCGTAGCCTTTTCTTTCATCAATTTGTACTCAACACTGTCAATCAGTGCCCTAAAGGAGGCTTCTATAATATTTTCTGAAACACCAATTGTGTACCAACTCTTTTTATCTTTATCAGAACTTTCAATTGATACTCTGGTGATCGCATCGGTTCCTGTGTTTAAGATTCTCACCTTATAGTCGATAAGAGATAGATCCTTGATCAATTCAGCATAACCGCTTGATTGAAAGTTATTCCTCAAAGCATTGTCTAATGCATTAACCGGTCCTACACCTTGTCCCGTACCTATAAGTTCTTCTTTGCCAAATTTTAATTTAACTTCGGCATCTGATATTGTTTTACCTTCCCCACCTGAATTCTTTACATTCACATTAAAATTAACAACTTCAAAATAAGTTGGCATTTCGGAAATTACCTTCTTCACTAATATTTCAAATGAAGCATCTGCACCATCGTATGAATATCCAATAAATTCACGTTCTTTCACTCGATCAAGAATTTTTTGTATAGTTTCATCATCCTCATTGATCTGAATTCCTGTAGACTTTAATCGTGCAAGAATATTTGATTTTCCTGATTGTTCTGAAATGATGATTTGGCGATGATTGCCCACTAACTCAGGATCGATATGCTCATAAGTTTTAGGATCTTTGTTTACTGCTGAAACGTGCAATCCTCCTTTATGCGCAAATGCTGCCGAGCCTACATAAGGTGCTGTTCTATTGGGTACACGATTTAATATTTCATCTAAAAGTCTTGAAAGTTCCGTTAACTGACCAAGATTTTTAGTATCAATGGATAGATCAAATTTATCGATATATTCATCCTTCAAAGCAAAAGTAGGAAGAAGAGTAATTAAATTAGCATTTCCGCATCGTTCACCAAGTCCATTAATCGTACCTTGTACTTGTCTGACCCCAGCATGAACTGCGGCTAATGAATTTGCTACAGCATTTCCGGTATCATTATGTGCGTGAATACCAAGTTGATCGCCTGGAATATCCTTCACAACTTCTGAAACAATCTGTTCTACTTCATGGGGTAATGTGCCTCCGTTGGTATCACAAAGAACCATCCACCTTGCTCCATTGTCTTGTGCAGCTTTTAAACACTTTACCGCATATTGAGGATTAGCTTTGTAGCCATCAAAGAAATGTTCAGCATCAAAATGAACTTCCTTCTTGCTGCTTGATAAAAAGTTAACAGACTCCGCAATATTTACTAAGTTTTCATCATTGGAAATTCCTAGGGCTAAATCTACATGGAAATCCCAAGACTTGCCCACTACACAAGCTGACGGGGCGCTTACGTTAATCATGGCAGCTAAACCAGGATCATTTTCAGCACTCCTCCCTGTCTTTTTGGTCATGCCAAAAGCCGTAAACGTAGAATTTTTAAATTCCATTTTTTCAGCGAAAAATTGTGTATCAGTTTCGTTTGCACCAGGCCATCCACCCTCAATATAATCAACGCCTAAGGCATCAAGTTTTGATGCAAGAATTTTTTTCTCATCTACGTTAAAATCAACACCGTAAGTTTGTGCTCCGTCTCTCAATGTCGTATCAAATATAAATAACTTATCTTTCATTTACTTAGTTTTCCATGTGGTTTCTGTACCTTTATCTTCTAGTACTATTCCTAAATTTTCCAACTCATCTCTAATTCTATCAGCTTCAGCAAAATCTTTATTTGCTCTTGCAGTGTTTCTTTGAGTAATTAATGACTCAATCTTATTTTGATCTACAATTATATTTTCTTTACCCCATGATAACCATTGAGAAGGTTCATCATTCATCAATCCAAGAAATTGAGCCGAAATTAAAAATTGATTTAATGAATCGCGATCATTACTTTTACAATTTTTGAATAATTTATGCAATTCAGCTATTGCCTGAGGCGTATTCATGTCATCATTTAGTGCGTTCATTACATTTTCACCAATCTTCACACTTAAGTCAGGCTTAAAATCAAATTCAGAAAAATATTGGTACCACTTATCCAGTGTTTTTTTGCTTTCTTGTAGATTATCATTTGTCCAATTCAATGGCTGACGATAATGAGTGAGTATCATGGTTAATCTAATAACCTCTCCTTGGTATTTCTCTTTAAGCTCATTCACTGTTACAAAATTTCCATCAGATTTTGCCATCTTACTTCCTTCAACCGTAACAAAGCCATTATGAACCCAGTAATTTGCAAATTTTTCTCCGTTTGCACACTCACTTTGAGCGATTTCATTTTCGTGATGTGGGAAAATTAAATCTTGCCCACCACCATGAATATCAAATGTTTTACCTAATAATTTTTCACTCATTGCTGAACACTCTATATGCCATCCAGGCCTTCCCTTGCCCCATGGACTTTCCCATCCAGGCTCGTTATCTTTAGAAGGCTTCCATAGTATAAAATCTGAGGCTTCTTGCTTATAACTTTCAACATCGACTCTTGATCCAGCAATCATTTCTTCAAGGTTTTTACCTGATAATGATCCGTATTTAGAAAATTTAGTAGATGAGAAAAGAACGTTATTCTCAGCAACATAGGCATAATTTTTTTCAATTAAAGTCTCAATAATATTGATCATTTCATCTATGTGATCTGTAGCTCTGGGCTCAAAAGAGGGCTCCATTGCTCCTATATATTTCGCATCAGTGTGAAAATAATTAATGGTTCTTGAAGTTAATTCATTGATGTCTTCATTATTTTCTTGGGAAGCATTTATAATCTTATCATCAACATCTGTTATATTTCTCACATATGTTACATGCTCTGTACCGTATAAGTTTTGAAGAATTCGAAATAAAATATCAAAAACTATAACAGGTCTTGCATTTCCTACGTGTGGATAGTCGTATACTGTGGGACCACAAACATACATTCTGATATTTTTTGGATCAATTGGTTCAAACTTTTTTTTTGAGTTTGAGAATGTGTCGTATAAATTCAGTGACATTTATAACTCAACTCTTTCTATGATTTTTTCTCTGCCCAGTAATTGAATAAGTAGTTTCATTTCTGGACCATGATTAAGTCCTGTAAAGGCTTCTCTAAGAGGTAAGAATAACTCTTTTCCTTTTCTGCCAGTTTTCTCTTTTATGGCCGAAGTCCATAGTCCCCATGTTTCATCATTCCATGGATCATCAGGGATCAATTCCATTGCAATCTTAATATAATCTTTATCAGAAGGCTTAATGGCCTCACTATTAAATACAATGTCCGTCCATTGTTTTATATCTTCAACAACATTCAGATTGCCTCTGATTGTTTCCCAAAACTTTTGATCAATTTTTTCATCAATCTTTTTTAATCTCTCTTCGATCTCACTAAAATTGTATTTTTGAACCTGTTTTTTATTGAGAGCATTCAATACATCAATTTCAATTCGACCAGGTGACGTTGAAATTGTACTCAATTTAAATTCACTTTTTATTTGATCTATATTGTCTTTTAATTCGATAGAATTAGACGTGCCGATAGTCGCCAATAAACTTAGTATTGATATAGGCTCCATATTCGCCTCCCTGAAACTACTAATGGATATGACATTGTCTCGTTTTGACAATTTATCTCCACTTGATGCTTTTAGTAAGGCGTGATGGGCAAAAGTTATTTTATTTTGGTCCAACGCATTGATAATTTCTACTTGAACAGCTGTATTGCTTGTATGGTCGTCTCCTCTAATTACGTTGGTTATATCGTAGTCAATATCATCTACAGCTGAACTAAAAGTATACAAAGGAACTCCGTCCTCTCTAAACAAAACAGGGTCAGACAAACTGGTGAGGTCTATATCTATTTCACCTTTAAGTAAATCATCCCATTTCATACGTTCAGTTTTTAATAAGAATCTCCAGTGGGGTTTTCTTCCTTCTGCTTCGTAGTCTTTCTTTTGTTGGTCTGTTAATTCCATTGCAGACCGGTCGTAAACTTGCTTGCCACCAGCTGCGATGAGCAATTTTCTTTTTCTTTCAAGTTCTTCGGGTGTTTCATAGCAAGGGTAAATTCTGCCATCAGCTTTTAATTTCTCGAATTGCTCCCTGTATCTGTCGAAACGAGACGATTGATTGAACGTTTCATCATAATCAATCCCTAGCCAATCAAGATCATATTTGATCTGAGAAATATATTCATCTTTTGATCGTTCTAAATCAGTATCATCAATTCTTAAAATGAATTTCCCGTTGTTGGTTCGTGCATACAGCCAATTAATTAATGCCGTTCTGATGTTTCCAAGATGTAATAAACCTGTTGGACTTGGTGCAAACCTTGTTACTGTTGTCATTTAATTTTCCATATCTCTAAATGCGTTCGTGATCGGATATCTTCTGTCATAGCCAAAATTTCTCTCAGAAATCTTCACGCCTGGTGCTGCTTGTCTTCTTTTATATTCTGAATTGTAGAGTAGATTTTGAATTCTTTTAACTAATTCTTTATCAAATCCTTGATCTACAATTTCTTTTACTGAACTTTCTTTTTCCACAAGATGGTACAATACTTTATCCAATACATCATAGGGTGGAAGTGAGTCACTGTCTTTCTGATCTTCTTTTAATTCAGCTGTAGGTTCCTTGGTTATAATATTATTTGGTATAATCTCATTTTTATCGAGCAACGATAAAGAGGGCTTATTTTTGTTTCTCCATTCTGACAATTTAAATAAATCAGTTTTGTAAATATCTTTAACGACTGAGAATCCTCCACACATATCTCCATAGAGTGTCGAATAGCCAACAGATACCTCAGATTTATTACCATTGGTGATAACCATGTGGCCAAATTTGTTTGAATAGGCCATCAAAATCGCTCCTCTTGTTCGCGATTGAATATTTTCTTCAGTGATGTCTTTTTCTGTTCCAGAAAATAGATCATTAAGTGTGTTGTCGTATGAATTGACAATTTCATTGATAGATATGTTCATGAGTTCAATGCCCAAATTATTACCTAATTCTGATGCATCTTTATTGCTCTCAATGCTTGTATATTTTGAGGGCATTAAGATACCTTTTACTCTTGAAGGTCCAAGTGCATCAGTGGCAACGGCTGCACTAAAGGCACTATCAATACCTCCTGATATTCCCAATACAACGCCTGGAAAATTATTCTTTTCAACATAATCTCTTAGACCCAAGATTAAACTGGAGTAAATGACATCATTCATATCTGTATGATCAGAGAACGTATCTTCTATTAAAAATTTATGGTCTTCATCAAATAAAAATTCCTTAGACTCTGACTGACAGTGCTTAAGTTTGTAGATAACTTTTTCTTGATCATTCAGGAATGAGCTTCCATCGAAGACTATTTCATCCTGACCTCCTACTTGATTAACATAGATGAGAGGTGCAGCGATAGATTTTGAAAATTCGATAGCTTTCTTTTCTCTTTCGTTGATTTTATTGATATCAAAAGGAGACGCATTGAGAGAAACAGCAAGATCGATCTGTTTTTCACCAATTTCAGTGATGGTTTGATTTACCCAAATATCTTCACAAATAAATATCCCTAAATTAATACCTTTAAAATCTATAACACTTACTTTTTCACCATTTGAAAATATTCTCTTTTCATCAAATACTCCATAGTTTGGAAGTGCCATCTTGTAATGTTTATGCAAGATCTTTCCATCATGAATAACTACTGCAGCATTAAATAAATTACCTTCATCTAACCAGGGTGTACCTAGTACAATAGTTGGGTGCTTCCCTTTCGATAGATTGACAATTTCATGAACCGCTTCATGAACTTTTTTCATAAAAGCAGGCTTCAAAATTAAATCCTCTGGCGGGTAACCAGTTAACATAAGCTCTGAAAATAAAATTAGATCAGAATTATTATTTTGTAAGTGGTCAATAACGATCTGTTTGTTGAATGCAATATTCCCAACAACTGGGTTTGATTGGACTACTAATACTGAAATTTTTTCTGTCATTTGACTGATATTACAACTAATTAATTTAGTCGCAATTACTTGGCAATTATAATTTTTGACTTGTGGGGTTCTTGAGATTCTCTGAGCTTATCAGATATTAAGAAGGCAAGTTCTAATGCCTGGTTTGCGTTAAGTCTAGGGTCACAATGAGTATGGTATCTGGCAGATAAATCTTCGTCTTTTATCGCTTGGGCACCACCAATGCACTCAGTCACGTTTTGCCCTGTCATCTCCAAATGCACTCCACCAGGATATGTTCCTAAAGAGTGATGAATATCAAAAAATGACTCAACTTCTTGAATAACTCTCTCGAAAGGTCTGGTCTTAAAGCCAGAATTAGCTTTCATAGTATTACCGTGCATGGGGTCGCATGACCAAACAAGGTTGTAATCTGAGTTGGCAAAAGGTCCAATTAGTTTGGGCAATTTCTCTTCAACATTATCAACCCCAAATCTACAAATGAGGGTAATTTTACCAGCTTCATTTTCGGGGTTTAATACATCGATCAATTTCTTTAATTCATCAGGATCTAAAGTTGGACCGCACTTAATTCCAATAGGGTTTTTGATACCTCTACAAAATTCTACGTGCGCTCCATCAAGTTGTCTTGTCCTATCACCAATCCATACCATATGAGCAGATGTATCGTAAACTTCACCAGTTGTACTATCTGTACGTGTTAAACATTCTTCATATGGTAAAAGGAGTGCTTCATGACTTGTAAAAAAATCAACGTTTCTTAATCTTTTTGTATTGCCAGATGAGATACCTATGGCATCCATAAAAGATAATGTATCTGATATTTTGTCAGCTAGATCTCTGAATTTTTTTCCTTGAGGACTCTCATCAACAAAACCCATATTCCATTGGTGAACTTTATTAAGGTCAGAAAAACCACCCTTTGCAAAAGCGCGTAATAAATTGAGAGTTGCTGCTGATTGAGTGTATGCTCTGATCATTCGTTGAGGATCAGGCACTCTTGAAGACTCAGTAAACTCCATATCGTTAATGATATCGCCTTTATAACTATCTAACTCAACTCCATCAATTTCTTCTTTGGGTGAACTCCTTGGTTTAGCAAATTGTCCTGCCATTCTTCCAACTTTAACAACGGGGCAATTGCCTGCTGCTGTAAGTGTCACAGACATTTGTAAAAGAACTTTGAAGGTATCCCTTATGTAATCAGCATTAAAGTCGTCGAAACTTTCTGCGCAATCTCCACCTTGCAATAGAAACGCTTTTCCTTCTGAGACTCTAGCAAGATGTCTTTTTAAATCTCTTGCTTCACCTGCAAAAACTAGTGGCGGATATGTTTTAAGTTGGCTTTCAGTTTTCTCTAACTCTGATTTATCTGGATATTCAGGAATATGTTTTGCCTTGTATCCTCTCCAACTATTTGATGTCCATTTGGTCATTTTTAAAAACTCTATATTTTTCAGCCTTATAGTACCAAATAATCTAAATTACTAGAGTCTTAGCTAAATATATTGATTTTATTAGATAAATTTGATTTACCCAACAGGTGAGGTGATTTGTTCTATACCTTTGCTAATTTTAGGCAACACGTCTTCCTGATCGAGTTTCTTAGTTTGATCATATTGAGGGTGTGCCAAAGTTGCTAAATCTTTAGCTTTGGCTAGGGCGATATCATAAAAACTTTCAGGACTTGCAACTTCATCAATATATCCTGGTTCAATCGAATCTTTTATTAAATACATTTCAGCATTAAGTAGCGCCCTTTGCTTGTGTGATTTGGTTAATTTAAATTTTGCAATTTCTAAAATAGGTGTTGGTACAATCATATTGTTTCTTAATTCATTTGCCCCAATCTTAAAGTCGCCTGCACAGCCAACACGGTAATCACTGCTGCATAAAAGAAAAGCCCCGAGGGCAATAGCGTGTCCACTACATGCAGCAACTACAGGACGAGGAAATGAGAAAACTCTTTTCAACATTAAGAAACCAGATTTTACCATAGCGGCAGCATTTTCAGGACTCGACATCATAACCTTTAAATCAAATCCAGCTGAAAACATTCCAGGTCTCCCTGTAATTAAAACTGAACCCTTATCGGTTGGTATTTGATCCATAATTTTTTCGAAATTTTGAATCATCTCTGGTGAAAAAACATTTACTTTTCCATCATCCATGTGAATGATTGATACATCGCCTTCTGTTTTGAGAGTTACTGTCATAAAACTTATAATAATTTATTTTTAAATATCGTATAGTATAAAAAAGAGACTATTAATGTCTTGGGTATTTGGTGTTTTTTTATCCAAGATTTATCTGTAGGCTTATTCCACTGTTGTCGATTGCTTGATAACATTAAATAAGGCTTTATTAGTTATTTACCTGTTCCTTTCTAAGACTATAACTAGCTAATATAGCTAGAATAAATAATACTGGTATATCTCCTAAAAAATGTCCCATTTCATGCGTATCAATAACTGCTTGATAAGCCATAATCCCACCATGAACAACACTACTCCAAACAACAAACCATACAAACATTGCGTTTTTTACTGGATCTTTTGCTGCAATTATCATCATAATCCCAAGAGTCATATAAATTCCTTGAATCATCATCTCATATTCCCATTGTCCTGGACTCCAAGCCCAGCCACCTAAAGGGTCTAGCTTCATCACTGGTATAATTAATATAAATGCTATTCCAAAAACTCTTAAAGTATTTTTTAATAATGATAAATTATTCATATTTTCCTCTCTAGCGTTAATTTACTGTTGTGAACTATTCAACTGTAACTGATTTTGCAAGATTGCGGGGTTGATCTACATCATTGCCTAGTTCAACAGCTGTATAGTACGCCAACATGTGTATTGGAACAGAATATACTATGGCTTCAATAGATTTTGGTGTTTTTGGCAATCTAAAAATCTTCCATATATTTTCTGAACTGGATTCAAGACTTTCATCATCCGTGATCATTAATATTCTCCCTCCTCGAGCAATCACCTCTTGAATATTGGATACTGTTTTATGAAATAGAGGGCCTGGTGGAACTATACAAACTACTGGCAAATCTTTCTCAATCAGGGCAAGTGGACCATGTTTCATCTCTCCAGCTGGATAACCTTCCGCATGTATATAAGAGATTTCTTTAAATTTGAGTGCTCCTTCTAGTGCCAGAGGAAAGGATGTGCCTCTTCCTAAATACATTACACCTTTTGAATCTATAATCGCTTTCGCAGTTTCTTTTAATTCATAAGATCTTTTTATTGCCTTATCTAGAATTTGTGGAGCTTGCATAATTTCTTTGCAAATCTCTCTATTCTGCTCAATTGTAACATTGTTATTCTTGGTGCCACAATGTAGTGCCATTGACAACAGCACCGACAATTGCGCCGTAAATGCTTTTGTGGAAGCTACGCCAATTTCTGCTCCCGCTTTAGTATATAAACAATAATCACTTTCGCGTGCAA
The DNA here is from genome assembly GCA_902517885.1 of uncultured Pelagibacteraceae bacterium. GTDB lineage: Bacteria > Pseudomonadota > Alphaproteobacteria > Pelagibacterales > AG-422-B15 > CACNXQ01. The sequence continues at coordinate 188,065 of CABYDZ010000001.1, read as the reverse complement.
TTGAGCTATTCATAACATTTACAATACTGAGTGTTCTGACCTTGGCGTCTTTGCAATAATCTAATGCCGCTTTTGTGTCAGCTGTTTCACCTGATTGAGAAACAAATATATATAATGCCCTATTATCAAGAACAGGGTCACGGTATCTAAACTCAGATGCCATATCACACTCTACGGGCAGTCTTGCATATTGTTCAAAATAATATTTTGCAACCAAGCAAGAGTAGTATGCTGTACCACAGGCAATTAAATGTACCTTTGAAATATCGTTGAAATTTAGTCCTATATCATCAACTGAAATTATACCCTGATCATGATCAATGAATTGTCTAAATGTTTCACCAACAGCCTTGGGATGCTCATGAATCTCTTTTTCCATAAAATGATTGTATGATCCCTTGCTGACTTCTGTATCCATAATACCAATGTCAACAAATTCTCTATTAGCTCGATCTCCTGATGAGTTATAGATCTCAACATTTTCTCTACTTAGCACAACAATGTCACCATCTTCTAGATAACATACCTGTTTGGCAATTGAACTTAATGCTATTGAGTCAGATCCTAATGAGCTAGAGTTGCCATCAGTTCCCGCTACCAAAGGACTTCCATTCCTTGCGCCAATTATTTTATCCTTAAGGTCACTAAAGATGATAGCTAGTGCGTAAGAACCCTCCAATAATGATATAGTTTGCTTTACTGACTCCATATGATTATGGCCCTCATTGAGATAATGAGTAATTAGGGCCGTAATAACTTCAGAGTCAGTATCTGAGTCAAAATTGTAGCTTTTTAATTCTGTTCTACCTTTTAGTTCCGATGCATTTTCAATAATTCCGTTGTGAACGAGTGAAACTCTTCGCGATGAGTGAGGATGAGCATTTCTTTCAGATGGCTCACCATGAGTAGCCCATCTCGTATGGCCAATCCCAACCTTTCCATCAAAACCATCTTTTTGAAGGGACAGTATTAAGTTATCAAGCTTACCTTTCGCTTTTTTTTGGTGAATTTGACTCTCAGTATTAATAGCTATGCCGGCTGAATCGTAACCTCGGTACTCAAGTTTCTTCAAGGCACCAATTATGTTTGAAGAAACAGATTCATTTGCTGTGATACCTACTATTCCACACATAAAATTACTTTTTATTTTTCCTCTTGGCCCAATTTTTTACTTCCATTTGAACTGATCTTTCAACAGCCAGACTATCTTGTTTAACTTTCTTTGTTATCGTTGAGCCAGAGCCAATGTATGCATTTTTGCCAACTTCTAATGGTGCAACAAGTGATGAATTTGATCCGATAAAGGCATTGTCTTTAATAACTGTTTTATATTTTGCTTTTCCATCGTAATTACATGTTATTGTCCCTGCTCCAACATTAACATTTTTTCCAATCATTGAATCTCCAACATAAGATAGGTGGTTAATTTTTGAATTTGCGTTAATTGTAGAATTCTTAACTTCAACAAAATTTCCAATTTTTGCATGCTCATTAATCTGTGTGCCTGGCCTTATACGGGCGTAAGGTCCTATGCTAGTTTTCCTTCCGATCTTACAGTCTTCTAAATGTGAAAAAGAATAAATCTCAGCCCCATTTAAGATTTTTACATTATTACCAATCACAACAAAAGGGTGAATAATTACATCTTTTCCTATTTTTGTGTCTTCTGATAAATATACAGTACAGGGGTCATGCATTGTTACCCCAGCTTTAAGATGTGTAGATCTTAAATTTTCCTGAAATTCATTTTCTGCCATGGCTAAATCCTTTTTATCATTGATACCCTGCACTTCTTTCTCAGATGTAATAACTGACTTAATTTTGATATCACTATTTGATGCCACTTTGAATATATCTGTTAAATAATATTCTTTCTTCATATTTTTATTATTTATTTTTGGCATTAATTTTTGAAGAAGTGATGAGTGTATCGAAAAAATACCAGAATTACATAGGTAGAAGTTCTCTTTTCTTTTAAGCTCTTTTTGTTCAATTATTTCGTTAACTAATCCGTTAGTCCCCAATACAACTTTCCCATAATTATTTTGCTCTTCTTTGTTGAAGCAAAGAATATTGATTTCATTTTTTTTGATCTTAATTATTTTTTTTAAAGTGGATGAATGTGTGAGTGGAACATCGCCATAAAGAACAAGAATATTGGAATTTTTTTGGAAACTTTTTATGGCCACGTTAATTGCATCGCCAGTTCCTAATTGTTTTTTTTGTATTATTAAATTAATTTTACTTTTTAAGTGATCAAATTCATTTTTTATTTCTTTATTAAGAACTAAATGAATTTTCTTTGGTTTTAAAGATCGTGCGGTATCTAGAACATGTTCAATTATGGGTTTCCCGCCCAAAGGATGCAATACTTTTGGGATACTAGATTTCATTCTAGTTCCCTTCCCAGCCGCAAGTATGACAATTTCTAAATTATTCATTGGATTTTGAATGAAAAATAAACAATATGTTATTAATTGTATCGTAAAAATTTATTTCAGAGGCTTACTTTAATTTAACTATGAAAAACAAAAAATTGTTTATTTTCGACCTTGATGGCACGTTGGTAGATACAGCTCCAGACTTTAAAAATTCTCTGAACTATATGCTTTCTGAGCTCGACTATCCATTAGTCTCGCTAGAGGAAATAAGAAATCTTGTCGGCTATGGTGCGCGTGAATTAATACGACGAACTGCTGTTACAAAAAATATTGAACACGATGATGCAAAATTGAATGAGATGTTAAAAATATTTTTACTACATTACACGCATAATATTGATGATGACAGCATACTTTTTAACAATGTAAGAGAAGTTTTAGAGTTTCTTAAAGCTAGAGAAATTAAATTAGCGGTGTGTACTAATAAAATGGAAAAATTAAGTGTCATGCTTTTAGAGAAGCTAGATGTATTAAAGTACTTTGATTTTCTAGTTGGAGGAGATACGTATATTAAAAGTAAACCAGATCCCCTCCCTTTAATTGAAATCTGTAACTACCTCAAAATTAGTCAGTCCGATTCAATTATGATTGGAGACAGTGCTACGGATTTAAATGCAGGTCATAATGCAAATATGCCAGTTGTTTTAGTTGAGTATGGATATACAGATAATAAAAATATTTACAAAGAGGCTGATATGGTGATAAATAATTTCTCTCAATTAAAAGATTTGATCACATAGGAGTTAAAAATGACAATAAGTTTCAAAGATAAAGTGGCAATAGTAACAGGTGCTGGGGGTGGATTAGGAAGATGCCATGCGCTTCAATTTGCTGAAAGAGGTGCTAAAGTTATTGTTAATGATCTAGGTGGCTCTGTGGATGGATCAGGTGGATCAAGTGAAGCAGCTGATAAGGTTGTTGAAGAAATAAAAGCTATGGGTGGAGATGCAATTTCAAATGGATCAAGTGTAACTGATAAAGCTGGTGTAAAAAAACTGGTAGATGACGCAATGGCAGCATATGGAAGGATTGATATTCTTGTAAATAATGCTGGTGTCTTAAGAGATAAATCTTTTGCAAAAGTAACCTTAGATGATTTTGAATTTGTAGTTGATGTACATATGATGGGGTCTGTCTATTGTACTAAAGCAGTATGGCCTATTATGGTTGAACAGAAATATGGCCGAATAGTTATGACATCTTCTTCCTCTGGAATATTTGGTAATTTTGGACAGTCTAACTATGGATCAGCTAAAATGGGAGTTGTTGGATTAATGAATACTCTGAGAATTGAAGGACAAAAGAATAATATCAAAGTAAATTCACTCGTACCAGTTGCGGCGACAAGAATGACAGAAAATCTTGGAATGCCTGACGCAGTATTTGATAGCCTTAAGCCTGAGTCTGTATCTCCCGCAGTAATATTCATGGCATCTGAAGATGCACCTGATGGTGTAATGATTTCTGCTGGAGCAGGTGTTTTTGCAATGGCTGAAATAGTTCATTCTGAAGGAATAGCTCTTAAAGGAGATGATCTAAATGCTGATATGCTTGCTGAAAAATGGTCAGAAGCTTCAGATATGACAAACAGTAAAGCTCTTAGAAGTGGAGCGGAACACACTGCCCATATATTTAAAAAGCTTTCAGAATAGGTAACTATTTATCTAAGAAAGATTAATTCCGTCGTCTTCATTTATTGACTGAATATTAGATTGAGTCAAATCAGTGTATCTTTTCATGTGAAAATCAACATTGCCAAAAAGAATACCGATCATTGTTGCTCTTTTAAAAAAGTGACTGATCATATACTCGTCTACAACACCCATGCCACCGTGTAATTGAATAGCATTTTCACCAACAAATTTAATAGCTTTTCCAATACGCGCTTTTGCAGCTGATGCAGCCTTTCTTCTTTCATCTGAATTACTAAGGTCTGCTGTAATAGCCATATAAAGAATAGATTTTGCTTGCTCATATTCAATCATCATGTCAACAAGGCGGTGCTGTATCGCTTGATTTGCACTGATTGATTGCCCAAATTGTTTTCTATTTTTACAATAATCATTCGTAGAGTCTTTTAGTACTTGTAAAATGCCAACGGCTTCTGAGCATATTGCAATTGTAGATAAATCTACTTGTTCTTCAATTGCTTCATAAGAGTTACCCAACTCACCTAAAATATTTTCTTTCGACACAGTTAAATTTTCAATAACAACTTCAGATGCTCTGTACTCATCTATTGTTGGATAATTCTGCAAAGTGATACCATCAGATTTTATATCAACCAAGAATAGTGTAATTCCTGATTTTGATCTTTGATCTCCATCAGTTCTCGCTGAAATAATCAAGTGAGTTGCCATGCCAGCTCCAAAGACTACTGACTTAAATCCATTAATAATATAATTATCTCCGTCAAGTGTCGCCGAACATTTAACATCAAATAAATCAAACCTGCTCTGAGGCTCTGCGTATGCAAAAACATAACGTCTATCACCTGAAATAATTTCTGGGATAATTGAATTTTTTTGATCTGCTGATCCCAATTTAGAGATGAGACCTCCAGCTAGAATTATTGAGGGCATGTAAGGCTCTACAACAAGGCCTTTTCCAAATTGCTCCATCACAATCATTATATCAGTGGCCTCACCACCTAGTCCACCTTGGTCCTCATCGAAAGGAACTCCTAAAAGTCCAAGCTCAGCAAACTTTTTCCAGTTCTCTTCTTTCCATCCCTCTTCGGTTTTCACAATTGAGCATCTTGTATCCCAGTCATAGTCATCCCTTACAAACGAGGTGACCATGTTTTCAAGAAGAGTTTGTTCTTCTGTATAATCAAAATTCATGGAGATAGTCCTATATATTGACAGCTAAAATGTCAAAAATTTTATAATCCAAGTACCATCTTAGCGATAATATTTCTCTGAATTTCATTAGAGCCACCATAAATAGATGCTTTTCTGAAATTAAAGTATGACCCTGATAAGTTGGTTGCATAATCTGGTCCTACATATTCATTACTCAATGTAGTGCCCAAATGAGGGTTTGCGTAATACCCAACCGCTTCCATCGCGAGTTCAGTAACCATTTGTTGAATATCAGTTCCCTTAATTTTCAGAAGCGATGACTCTGGGCCAGGACCTTTACCTGCTGAGTCTTTCGCTAAAGTTCTGAGTTCAGTATATTCTAAAGAACTTAACTCAAGTTCAGCATTTGCTATTTTGGATTTAAATGCTGGATCTTGTATTAATGGTTCACCATAAGACATCTCGGCACTAGCGATTTGCTTTATTCTTTCTAAAGCTTTTTTAGACCTCGCGACACCTGCGATGCCTGATCTTTCATGAGCTAATAAAAATTTTGCATAAGTCCAGCCCATGTTTTCTTGTCCAATCAAATTTTCAACAGGCACCTTTACATTATCGAACCACGTTTCATTTACTTCGTGAGATCCATCCATAAGCTTGATCGGTCGCACAGTAATACCTGGAGTTTTCATATCAATCAAAAGAAATGAGATTCCCTGCTGAGGTTTTTCTGCATCTGGGTTTGTTCTTACTAGGCAAAAAATCCAATCTGCATGCTGTGCAAGAGTAGTCCAAGTTTTTTGACCGTTAACAACATAATGGTCACCTTCTTTGACTGCACTTGTTTTAAGAGATGCTAAATCTGAACCTGATCCTGGCTCTGAATATCCCTGGCACCAAAATACATCTCCACTTAAAATACCTGGAAGATGTTTTGCTTTTTGTTCGTCATTGCCAAATGTATAGATAACGGGGCCAACCATATTAACACCAAAAGGCATTATGTATTGACATTCAGCTCGAGCACATTCTTGCTCAAATATATATTTTTGTGTTGGAGAAAATTCTGCTCCCCCATACTGTTTAGGCCATCCAGGTGCTGACCAGCCATTATGTTTACCTAAAATTTTATGCCAGGACATTAAGTCATCACGAGACAACTCTTTTCCAGTTTTTCTTTTTGCACCAATTGAGTCTTTAAGCTCTTTTGGGTAGTTGTTTGAAATAAATTCTCTTACGTCTGATTGAAATTTTAAATCTTCACTTGAAAATGCTGTATCCATGGAATCACCTAATATTTAAATGTTAAAAATATATAATGCCTTAAAATACTGATTTCAACTCTATTTTTTAAGCATTATTGCCAAAAATCATACGTTTATTGATGATATCGTAAATAAAAAAAGCTCCCATTCCATACAAAATACTTGAAATAAATGTGTTTTGCACAAAAGGCAGTCCCATAAAGTAACAAGTCATGAGACCAGAAATACTAGACTCATATATCCCTGATCCGTACCAAACCATAAAGTTTGTGATTAAGAAGAATGCCAATACCCCTAAACTAATACTTAAAAAGGAGTTTAGAATAGATACTCTTGCTTCAATGAATGTTCCAATCAAAACACAAACAGCTAGAGAAAAATAAATAATAGGCATACTTGCGTGAAAACCTAAATACAGATCACTTAGAAGCATGGCAGCTAAAGGAATTATATAAGCAAATAATTTATGATTAATTATAGCACCAGAAAATACTGCCATTCCAAGAATTGGTGTGAAGTTAGGAGGATGAGGTATAAGCCTGCTTAATGCAAGTAATAATATTATTGCAAGACCTGTTATTAAATGCCTATTAAAATTCATATCTCATTTTATAACTTCAAATACTCAAAAAGTATATCCTAAATCAAAAAAGAAGTTTCTCTCTGGAAGAGGATAAACATTTGCTAACCCGTAATGAGCATCGTCATGAAAAGCACTGGCTACAGCAAAGTCATACGCTGCTTCATCAAAAAGATTATTAATACCAAATGTAAAATTGTAGTTATCATAAGTAGAGTTTAAGTGCGTATTGACAATATAATAATCAGGTATTTTAGGTTCAATATTCTCTTGATCATTAGAAACATATTTTTCATCTGTATATTTTAATTCTAAATCAAAAATTAAATTCTCTTTTATTTCCGTCTCATAACCAATACTGTATGTAACAGGCGCAACTAATGGAACTGATTTTCCAACCAAGCTATACGATGTACCGCCACCCATTAAATTTTGCCATGTAGACGAATTGCTACAATACGTATTATTTGTATAATCACATGACGACGAACCTCCAGCCCCTGGCGTCAACGAGCCTGAGGTAAATTCAGCTTTGGTATAATTAAAGGATCCGCGAAAATTACTAATCTTATTTACATTGAAAGTAAAATCTACATTTACTCCCTGTCGCTCAATAGGATCTAAATTGGTGTTTCTTCCATCATTTCCTGGAAAATAAGTAAGTTGTATTTCATTCAGAGTATCTAGTTGATAATAGCTAGCATTTATTCTTAATGGGTTTTTTCGATATAAAACTCCGATTTCAGAGCCTTCTGATTCTTGATCTTTTAATGCGAATGAACCCTTGGTAGTAGCTGCGATATGCTCATCAATATTGGGCGTTCTAAATGATTCAGAATAGCTTCCATATAAAGATAGATGTTTATCTATCCCTTTCTCAAAACCAATATTGTATGCGTAGTTATTTCGACTATTATCATAAGTATCATGGTCTGTCGCATCCCAAGAATTAACAAAGCCAGTAACAGATCTATAGACCTCATCTCTGGCGCCACTTTCTGATCTCTCTTGCCTAGCGCCAAAAGAAAGCGCAAAGTCATTATTATTAATATAATAGGTGTTTTGAATATAAAATGCTCTCGACTTTAGATCAGCATGATACTCTTGTCCAAGGGATTCACTTTCGTTTCTATACCTTTTTGAATTATAAAAAGAGTGCCCAATTTCAAAACCAATGTTTAAAATGTTAGAGTGGCTTTCAGTAACTTGTTTGTTTTCATACCTCGCATCAAAGCTGTTGCCATCAATAGTTGTTTTTAAATATCTGTCTGCATCATGGGGAGTGGAATTAGTATTGTTATTGGCAGCAAAAAAAGCTTTATCTGTTTTTGTTTTGTAACCAAGATTAATGAAGACTTTATTTAATTCATTCAATGTAAATCTGATATTTGCATCAATCTTGTCTAAGTCAGTGTTGGCATAATCATCTCTTTGATTAGTGTTGCATGTGTCTCCGTTACCAGCATAGGTTCCACCGATGTGTTTAGCCGTTTTACTATCTTCATAACGATTGCAAAAATGATAATTATAAACTTCTCCGCCTTTAATTCTTGGTCCTGGCAGATCCTTTGTATTGGAAGAAGAGATTAAATCTAAATCAAAATCAACATTATCTACTTTTTGTCTGAAGTTTAATAGAAGGTTCTCTTCATCAAAGTCAGCTGCATCACGGTAATTTTCATTTAGAGTTTTCGACCCCGACAATGCAATTGCAGCGTCATTACTCATAGATAACCCAGTACTGAAATTTAGATTTTTGTAATTATAGGATCCAACAGATGTTTTTAATTTATTGTTTATCTTTTGGTTATTAGTAACTAAATTTATTGCTCCAGCAACTGCACCTGACCCATATAAGGTTGCAGCTGAACCACCTCTGATAATTTCAATTCTTTCAATGCTTTCTCTAGGTATATAACTAAAATTAATACCCGACATATCGATATCATTCAGCCTTTTACCATTAATAAGTATTAGAACATTTGACTCTGCGGCCTCTCCGAAGCCTCGCATATCAATTTCAGTATATGCGCCGTCGACTCCAGATAGTGTAGTTCGTGTAGTAATGCCAGAGAAGGTTTCTAGAATTTGAGATAAATTTTTACTTGGGTTCTTTCTAATCTCATTGGCATCAATGATTGATATATTTGAACCAGCCAAGCCAGCTGAAAGTCTCGTATACTCTTCACTGCTAGGGTTAATTAAAATCTCTGGTGTTTCAGCACTTAAATTGCCAATGAAAGTTATAAATATAAATACAGATAGTACTAATTTTTTAGTCATGTTTTGCCTCCAGTTTGAAGTCACCGCAAACAAATTGTGCCCAAATGATTATCCCGATCACGTGTGGATGACTATGTTTTGTTGGTAGGTCTCCTGACTTCTCCGTCAAAATTTGAATACGCCTTCCCAATAAAATCAGTGGCATCTGTATTCAAACTCGAGAGTTACAGTTGCGGGTACAGCTAAGGATTTAAACCTTATTCCCTGTTATTCACTTTACGTGAACCAACGATATAAATATGTTATATTCTTTAAAAATACGCAACACTTAAAATGGAAATATTTAAACCGCAATCCAGCTTCAGTTTTGACTTCGATGAAGAACTTGAAGCTGCAAGTATTTCTCCTTATGGATTTAGAGAATATGATGTTAGGTGGCTCTATCCAGATCAGATAAATAAAAAAGGCCTTGAGGTTTTTGGTTACAGTTTAGGCCAATATATATCTGATATAAAAGGGAGCGGATCATCAATCGTTGTTGGTCATGATTATAGGTCATACAGCGAAGAGGTAAAATATCATGTTGTAAAAGGTTTGTTGTCCTCAGGTTTAAAAGTAATGGATGTCGGACTTTCAGTGTCACCCATGGTTTATTTTGCTCAACACCATTTAAATACTGATAGTTTAGCCATGATCACTGCAAGTCATAATGAAAATGGCTGGACCGGCATTAAATGCGGTATTGAAAAATCACTTACCTTTGGGCCTGAAGAAGTGAAATCAATTAAAAAAATTGTTGATAACAATCATAACGTCACGATGGAAAATAATGGGGAGTATCAATTTATTCCTGGAGTGAAGGATAAATACATTGAATACCTTGCTTCAGATGTAAAAATTAATAAAGGAATTAAAGTTGTAGTTGCATGCGGTAATGGAACTGCTGGAGTGTTTGCGCCGGAATTATTGAAACGTTTGGGCTGTGAAGTGATTAAGTTACACTGTGATTTAGATTTTAAATTTCCACACTATAATCCAAACCCTGAAGACCTAGTAATGCTCAAGGATTTATCAGAAAATGTTATTAAGCATAATGCTGATGTAGGCTTTGCTTTTGACGGTGATGGTGACAGGCTTGGTGTAGTAGATGATAAAGGGGAAGAAATATTTTCCGATAAAATAGGTTTATTACTATCTGAGTTTTTGTCAGAGAGTTATCCAGGATCAAAGTTTGTAATCGATGTTAAATCTACAGGACTTTATTTTGAAAGTTCAATACTTAAGAAAAATAATTGTACAGTCGATATGTGGAAAACAGGACATTCTCATATAAAAAGAAGGGTTAAAGAAATTGGCGCGCTGTGTGGTTTTGAAAAAAGTGGTCATTTTTTTATTAACGAGCCATTGGGATTAGGTTTTGATGATGGATTAAAATCTGCATGTTTAATGCTTCAATACTTAAGTAATGACATAACTAAAAAACTATCAGATAAGAAATTAGATATTAAAAAGACTTTTCAGTCACCAACGATGGCCCCTTTCTGTGAAGATGGTGAAAAGTATCAAGTTGTAGACTCAATTATAAAAAAAATCACAGAGACAGAAGAAAAGGGGGGGAAGGTTGGAATTCAAAATATTGAGAAAATAACGACAATCAATGGTATTCGGTTTGAACTTTCAAATGGGTCCTGGGGACTGGTCAGGGCCTCTTCCAATAAACCATCTTTGGTCATTGTTATTGAAAGCTTTGAGTCTGATAATGAAGTTGAGTTAATCTTTAATTATATAAATGAACTTCTCGATCAGACAGGTAAGGTTGGTGAATATGATCAGAAATTAACTGGTTAATGATAACCATTCCAGATAAAACCGAATAGACATAAACAAAATAAATATTCCAAAGAGAAGATTTAACTTACTTTTTGATAAATAGTGAGCAAACTTAACTCCAATCGGCGCACCAATTATCGTAATAGGTGTAATTAATACAAGACCCACAAGACTTACATAGCCAAATGATAATGGCAAATCGACATTGTTTTGTAAGCCAGCAATCATAAATCCTATTGTTCCAGGTACAGCAACAATAGTTCCAATTCCCGCTGCTGTTCCGATCGCTTTATGTATTTCAAAATTGTATAGTTTAAGTATAGGGATACTTATTGACCCACCACCTACTCCAATAATCACAGAAAGAAAGCCAATTATTGAACCAAATCCATGACCAGTGAAATTTTTAGGAAAAGAAGAAGATAGTCTCCATTTGTCTTTCCAGAAAAAAAACTGCGCTGCGACAAATAATAATATTATTGAGTAAATCAAAATAAGTGTGCTTCCCTCCAGATAAGACACTGCAACAGAGCCGCAAGTAACGCCAATGATTATAGAAATAAATATAAACTTTAAGAAATCTATATTTACAGAATTTTTCCTAGCATGACTTACTGCAGAAATAATTGAAATTGGAACAATATTCGCAAGAGATGTTCCGACTGCTAAGTGCATTCTTATACTTTCATCTACTTCAGCTAGAGTAAAAATATAGTACAGAGCAGGCACTACGACGACACCTCCTCCAATCCCAAAAAGACCTGCTATAAAACCAGCAAAAATACCTGTACCGATCAATAAGGAAATAGAGAAGAGCAAGTCGCCTGACGCAACATTGCTAAAAATTGTACTGAACACTTAACTGATATTAGTTTTTACCAGACGGTAACTCATTGAAAGGCAGTTTTTTATCTGACCTTTCATCCTGCGGCAAACCTAAAACTCTTTCTGCAATAATATTTCTTAAAACCTCATCGGTACCACCAGCAATTCTCATGGCAGCAGAGAAAAAATAGCCGTTTTGGAATAAGTTTTTAAGAATTGGATTTTTATCTTGGTGAACCATGCCTGACATGTCCATCAAATCCAGAGCATAAGATGATACATCTTGCATTTTTGATGCTGTGACTAGTTTACTTATTGAGAGCTCGGGTCCAGGTGTTTGGCCTTTTGATAAAGCGGTCATGCTTCTGTATTTCGTATATTGCAAACCGCGAGATTGAATGTACCAGTCAGCCATCTTTTGTCTTACTTCACTATTTTTTACAGCAAGACCATCTTCAACTTCAATTTCTTTAGAGGCTTCAAAAATTTGGTCGAAATCCAAGCCTGGAGGATCTCCTACCGCTAATCTTTCATTCATTAGAGTAGTAAGTGATACCTTCCACCCGTCACCCTCTGCGCCAATTCTTTGACTATCAGGTATGCGGACATCATTAAAGAATACTTCATTGAAATTAGCTGAACCAGAAATCTGTTTAATAGGCTTAGCTTCAATTCCAGGTGTTTTCATATCAACATAGAAATAAGTAAGCCCCTTATGTTTTAAGGCGGTGGGGTCAGATCGTGCTACAATCATTCCGTAATCGGCAAAATGAGCTCCTGAAGTCCATACCTTTTGGCCATTTAGTACCCATTCATCACCGTCTTTTTCAGCCTTCATTCTTATACCAGCTAAATCTGATCCTGCTGAAGGTTCAGAAAATAATTGGCACCAAATTTCTTCGCCTGTAATCATTTTCGGTAGAAATCTTTTTTTATCTTCATCTTTGCCCCAAGCCATCATGGTTGGCCCAAGCATGCCTATTCCAATTTCAAAATATCCTGAGTGTACAAAGTAATCGTGTTCTTCTTGAGCATATATAACTTGCTCTATAGGTGTTCCTCCGTAACCTCCAAATTCCTTTGGCCATAGAATAGCAGCAAATCCAGCATCAGCTTTTTTTCTTTGCCATTCTTTTGCATTCTGTAGTGCTAACTTAGCAGCATCTTCACCTTTTACAGTTTCTGGTGCTCCAGCACTTGAAATAGAAGATCCTGAGTCGCCCTTTGGCTTTGCAGCTAAAGTAGATCTTTTTTCTGCATTTGCTTCTAGAAAAGATCTTACCTTTTTTCTAAATTCAGCTTCTTGAGGTGTGTCGTTAAAATCCATTTTTAAACTATATTCCTTTTTTCAAGATTTGAAATTAAATTTTCTTTCCACTGACGAATACTACCAATATTTAAAGAAAGTAGTTTGGATCTACGATAAAACAAGTGGCAGTCATATTCCCAAGTAAAACCAACACCTCCGTGTATTTGAATATTTTCTTGAGACGCGTAATTGTAAGCTTCCGAGGCACTCACCCTTGCACCAGCAGCGGCAATTGGCAATTCATTTGAATCTGTGCTTAGTGCCCAGGCACCATAGTAGGCATTAGATCTTGCTAATTCAATTTTGACATACATGTCCGCCATCTTATGCTTTAAAGCTTGAAACGCACCTATCTGCTTTCCAAAAGCGAATCGCTCAAGTGAATATTTTTTTGCTTCATCAAGTGAGACTTGTGCTCCACCTACTTGCTCGAACGAAAATAAAACAGCTGCTCTATTAAATATATTATCAATCATCTCCCATCCACTTCCTTCGTCTCCAAGTCTTTCACAGGCAACATTCTCTAAATCTACTGTGCAAGCTGGTCTAGTGGGATCGATGGTGTCTAAGTTTGAAATAATTACGCCCGGGTCACTTCTATCAATAATAAAAAGAGAGAGAGAATTATAATTTGAATTACTGTCAGAATTTGCAGCAACAATGATATAGTCAGCTGACTCTCCATCAGAAACAGGATTTTTAGATCCATTTAATTTACCTGAAGTATGTTGTGTCTTTATATTATTGGGTTTTGGTTTCCCATTAGTTTCTGATAAAGCAAATGTTCCAATTTTTTCGCCAGATGCAATGTGCGGTAAATATTTTTTCTTTTGTTCATCCGTACCATAAGATTTTAAAAATTCGGCAAAGATATATATCGAGGAAGAAAATGGTGTTGGCGCAAGAGCTCTTCCTAGCTCTTCAGCTATTACACATAATTCTAGCATGCCTAAGCCAAGTCCCCCATATTCTTCAGGTATTGCTGTTCCAGTCCAACCTAATTCAGAAATTTGAGACCAAAGATCAGCATCATAGTTTTTCTGATTATCTTCTAGGATACTCCTTACAGACTTACGGTCGCATTTATCTTGTAAAAACTTTCTAGCTTGATCGCGCAAAAGCTTTTGATCATCTGAAAAGTCAAAATTCATGGTAATTATTCTTTTGGAGTGTTGTCTTCTTCAATGTCAGATGTAACTTCAGGCAACTCTTCGACATTAATAACTTCATCTTCATTTGCATCTTCTAGCTGATCACTCGTAGCGAAACTTTCTTCTTCAGAAGATTGGTTTTCCTCAATTGGATCAACTGTAGTTTGCTCGGTTGTTTCCTCATGAGCTGTTTCAACACTTTCCATAATTGGAGCTTCAACTTCTGATGTATCTAATACATCCTGAGGGTCATTAAGATCTGGGGTTTCATTAAGATCTGGGGTTTCATTAAGATCTGGGGTTTCATTTATACCCGCTGAACTCAAAGGTGAGGCCTCATCATCACTTACCGTATCCTCAATTGGTTTAGCTCTCGTTTCAACTCTAGGCGATCTTGCTGTAAATTTACGTGTTGCAGACTTTTCCATTTCAGATTTTGACAATCCTCCCTGATACATCTGTCTAAACGTATCATTATCCACTTCCTCTAGTTCTTCTTCTTCTTCATAGTCTGGAATTTGTCTCAACTTAGAAATAATACTTTCTTTTAATTCTTCAGGTGTAATCTTGGATTCACTGATTTCTCTAAGCGCTATCACGGGTTTTTTATCATTTTCAGGATCTACGGAAGGAGTAGCTCCTCTGCCTAATTGTACAGCTCTTTCTTTTGCAAGAATAACCAAATCATACTGATTATTAATAAGCTTTATACAATCCTCAACGGTAATACGTGCCATATAATTATTTGAAATTGAAGTTGCTTTTTATTGTAATATATAAATAAATCAAGCTTTATATGATTAAAAAAAATACACGTGTAGAAAGTCCATGCCTCAAAATATGTAAGTATAATGTGGCTTTTATGGACGGCAAGGTCTGTATTGGGTGCTTTAGAGAGCAGTTTGAAATTACTAATTGGCTAAGAATGTCCGATAAAGAAAAAACCTTGGCACTAAAAGATGTTAATGAAAGACGAGAGGAATTTAAGAAATTTGATGCTTGATATTAGCTGGACTTGCAAAGCAACATGGAGGACTTCATGCTACAATACTTTGTGGTGTCTTATTGGATGCAGTATTGGAGACTTTGGTACAATATTTTATTTTCAAATGATAGATCATTCCTTGTCAATTTATGTTGTAATGCTCATTGCTATATTCAACGGACTTGTAACAAGTATTTTGTTAGAGACTTTTATTTTAATGAAAAATTTTCCTTTTTCTGAAGCTTTAAATATCGCTTTTAAAATGAGCTTCATTAGTATGGTAGCAATGGAGATTTCAATGAATTTAACAGATCTTATTTTTGCAGGCGGTGTGCTAACCATTACTATTATTCCATTCATGCTCTTAGCAGGATTTGTCACCCCTCTACCCTATAATTACTATAGGCTTAAAAAATACAATGAATCATGTCACTGAATAAATGATAGAAAAAGAATTTGAAGTTGAATCTGGAAAAATAATTACTTATCGAAGAGAAAATCCTGATGCTAAAAAATTTTACTTTTCTCATGCAAATGGATTTAGTGGTAAAGTCTACAATAAGCTATTATCAAAAATTAGCGATACTCACGAAGTAATAACTTATGATATGCGAGGTCATGGCAATTCCACTCTAAAAGCTGATCCAAGTAAATTAAAATCTTGGTACACTTTTAAAAACGACTTAATAGAGCTTATCAAATTGGAAAATAAACCTGTTGTGCTTTCAGGCCATTCGATGGGAGGAACTGCAAGTTTGCTTGTAGCTCTATCTAACCCTGATCTCGTTAGTAAGTTAATACTTGTTGATCCAGTAATGTTGCCATTGAGATACATTTTAACCTATAAATTTTTACAATTTACTGGCCTTTCTCATTTGGTAAATCCACTGGCAAAAAACGCATCTATAAGAAGAAATGGGTGGGCAAGTAAAGAAGATGCATTTCAATATTTCTCAAAAAAAAATTTATTTAGATATATTGATACACAAATTATCAGAGATTATGTTGAATATTGTACTTATACTGACCAAAACAATGAGCTCAAACTTAAATGCGAACCGAGCTGGGAATCAGCTTGCTTTAAGTTGACATCACATGAAGTTTGGTTTGATCTTAAGAAAATAGACATACCTCTAAAAATAATCCTCACTCCAAATAGTGTGGTCTGCAATAAACTGAGCCAGAAGAGAATAAAGAAATATAATCCACAAACAGAAATATGCTTTATTGAGGACACAAGTCACATGCTTCCTTTAGAAAAAATCACTGAAGTATCTAGAGAAATCAATAATTTTCTGTAAATTAACTATATCTATTATCTGAATACCAAATCAGTTAAAATATTATCATGGATAATTTTTTAGACTTAGTTTCATCAGTCTGGTCACAGGGAGTGTTTGGAATAGATTTCAATAATGTATTAATCGGTATTCTTATTCTAATACTTTTTGTCTTATTTAGATCTTTATTTTCAAAAATTGTTGTTGGAAGATTGAAAGCAATTGTAAAAAAATCTTCAACTCAAATAGATGATGAGGTTTTAGAAGCTTTTGATGGTCCGTTGAGATTTTTTCCAATCGTAATAGGGGTATATATCAGCACTCAATATTTAAACTTAAATAGTTCACTTGAAATCATTGCCGCAAATTTAAATACATCCCTCATAACAATTCAAATATTCTGGTTTCTTTATAAAGTAATTGATCCCTTTTCTTTTTTTATTCATAAATTTGGTGAACTGTTAACGTATGATTTAATTGATTGGGGTGTGAGGATACTTAAATTCTTTATCTTTATCATTGGAGGTGCGGCAGTACTTGAAATATGGGGTATTAAGGTTGGGCCCATATTAGCTGGTCTTGGTTTATTAAGTGTTGCTGTTGCTCTGGGCGCTCAAGATTTATTTAAAAACTTAATTTCAGGTATACTGATACTTCTTGAAAAAAGATTTCAAAATGGTGATTGGATAAAAGTTGAAAATATAGTCGAAGGTACTGTAGAGAAGATTGGGTTTCGCTCAACCCTTGTAAGAAGATTTGATTCCTCGCCAGTAATGGTCCCGAACTTTAATTTTGCCGAAAATGCCGTAACAAACTTTAGTAATATGAAAAGTCGACGAATTTATTGGACCATTGGTCTAGAATATCGAACAACACATGATCAGCTAAGGAAAATAAGAGACGAGATTGAAGAATATTTAACAGATAATGGAAGCTTTGTTAAATCAACTGAACAACCATTATTTGTAAGGATAGAAAAGTTCTCTGACAGCTCTATTGATTTATTAGTTTATTGTTTTGCTACCACTACAAATTGGGGAGAATGGTTAGAGATAAAAGAAAACTTAGCATTCGAGATCAAAGGTATTGTTGAAAAGAATGATGCTGGCTTTGCCTTCCCTTCACAATCTATATATATAGAAAAGGGATCAACCTAGAAAGATTCCTTTTGAAAAAGCTCTTTTTGATTAAGGGTATCTTGTGCGAGGTAGTTTTTAATCATACGCTTCGAATTAGATTCTTTGTTTTTAATAATATCTTTCAAAAAATCTAGATGAACTGCTTCACTATCACCATATAAATTTAATTTTCCGCGTCTATTTAAGCCCTCTGAGGAAATTTTTACTATTCGTTCTGCTAACTCCCATCCTTCAATATTATTAATAGTTGAGTTAAGTCCATGCTTTAAAATATCATTTCTAAAATTCATTAAATCATTGTACTTGAACTGGCTTGTTATACTCAAAGATTCTTCAAGAGCGGTCTCATCATATAGAATGCCTGTCCAGAGAGCAGGTAATGCACATAATGTCTTATATCCACCAGCATCAGCTCCTCTCATTTCAATAAATGTTTTTAATCTTACCTCAGTGAATATGGTAGAAATATGATCAGCCCAATCTTTAATTGTAATTTGATCTTTGGAAAACTCGTTATGCTTACCCTCAATTAAGTCTACGAATGAATAATCTGTGCATTTTATATAATTACCATCTCTTATAAGGGCATAAACAGGAATATCCAAAGCAAAGTCTACATACTTTTCAAAGCTCATGTTTGGCTCAGTAAGAAATTTAGGTATGCCCGTCCTATCTGCATCTGTTCTTGTCCAAACATGTCCTCTATAACTTTCAAAACCTGATGGTTGGTTATTTTTAAATGGTGAGTTAGCAAATAAACCTGTCACTAATGGTTGAAGTACAGATGAAACATTAATTTTTTTTCCCATATCTTCTTCTGAAGTAAAATCAAAATTAGCTTGCACTGTTGCAGATTGATACATCATCTCTAAACCCAATCCACCGAGTGACCGCATATAGGGAGTCATGATTTCTGCATATCTTTTTTTGGGAACCATTGGTATTTCTTCAAGAGTACCTATTGGTAAGAAGCCAATTCCTAAAAATCCAATATTATATTTTTTTTCTAATTTTTTAGTTAAATCCAGATGACTGTTGATTTCACTACATGTTTCATGAACTGATTTAAGTGGAGCACCGGACAACTCAAATTGACCTCCAGGTTCAAGAGTTATACTTGCATTATTCTTTGTGAGAGCAATTGTATTGTTACCTTCTTTAACTTCTTTCCAGCCTTCTTTCACAAAATCTTGAAAGATAGCTTGTATACTCACATCGCCATCATAGGGGATCAAGGATAAATCATTTTGCTTAAAAATAAATTTCTCATGCTCAGTACCTATCCTGAGAGTGTTATCTTTTTTTATTCCTTCACTGAAGTAATTTATTAAATCTTGTTTATTAATCATTATATATGCTGTTCATTACTAGCGAGGAAGCAACAACTCCAGCTGTTTCAGATTTAAGAATATTACTACCAAGGGTTGCTGGCACAGAATTCTTTATGCTTCCTAAATCTGTCATTTCGTTTGGAGAAAAATCACCTTCTGGACCAATTACAATTCCTATACTTTCATTAAGTGATAAATTTATTTTATTAATTGCGCTAGTATCTTTTTCAAGTGAGCAGAAAATAAGTTTATCATAACTCATTGTTTTAATCATTTCACTAAAAGAGATTAAATAATTAAATAAAGGCAAATTTACTCTACTAGACTGCTCGCATGCCTCAATAGAGATTAGCCTTAATCTCTCAAGATTAATCTTTTTATTATTTGTTCTCTCCATTAATACTGGCTGGAAAGAAGTTATTCCAATCTCTGTGCATTTCTGCACCATAAACTCCATAGGAGATTTCTTTATAGGTGAGAAAAATAGAGTTATATTGTGTCTATCGATCTCATTTTCTTTACATTCCTTTAATTTCAGCTTACATATTTTTTTTGAATTGCTCACAACTTCAGCTATACATTCAAATTTGTCATTAAAAATTGAAATATGGTCTCCAATTTTACACCTAATAACATTGTTTACATAATGAGATTTATCATCTTCTAATGAAACAGTCTCTCCTGACTTTAAGGCTGAAGTTATAAAAATTCTATTTTTTATCTTAGTCATTTATATATATTAAATTCATAATATTAGTTTTGAGGAAATACAAGTTGCAGAAGTATATTCATTTATTAAGACTCCATCAGCCCAATGGATTTATGTTACTAATGTTACCATGTTTTTGGGGAATATTTGCAGCTTTTAGCTCGTTTAAAGATATACATAACAATCTTCTCACCATTGTCTTATTCGCCATTGGCTCGGTCGTGATGAGATCTGCAGGTTGTGTTATAAATGATTTATTCGATAAAGATCTTGATAAGCATGTAAGCAGAACATCAAAAAGACCCTTAGCAAGTGGAGCCATCAGCACAATTGAAGCAATTACAATATTTTGTCTTTTGTGCCTAGTCGGACTTGCAATATTGCTTTCATTAAACAAGACGGCAATTATTGTTGGATTTATCTCATTTTTTCTTTTTATATTATACCCTCTTATGAAAAGGATTACATATTGGCCACAGCTATTTCTTGGTCTAACTTTTAATATTGGTGTTATTATTGGATATGTATCCATTAATGGGAATATTTCTTTATCTATATTCTTCTTATATCTTGCAGGAATTTTTTGGACTTTAGGTTACGATACAATATATGCTCATCAGGACCGAGAGGATGACTTAAGAATTGGAGTAAAATCAACAGCTATTTTGTTTGGAGATAATTCAAAATTATGGATTTCTTCTTTTTATTTGTTAATGATTATCTGCCTATTAATCTTTGGTCAATTATCTGATTTTAAATATTTATATTTTACTTCTCTTGTTCTCGTAGGATTTCATTTGTTATTTCAATTATTCAAACTAGATATTTATAATAGTGAAGTGTGTCTAGAAATTTTCAAAAGTAATCGGTATACTGGCGCATTAATTATGTTCTCTTTACTACTAACACTGATTTGATATATGAATTTTGAAATTACAGCTCAAAAAATTATTGAAAAGACTCTCAAAAGTGGAGCTACTGAGTGCGATGTTGTGCTTGCAAAGGCAAGTGGTAAATCAATCAGCTGTAGAAAACAGAATATAGAAGATCTTGAAGAGTCAAATGATAACACTATTGGAATAAGAGCACTGGTTGATCAGAAGCAAGCTTTTGTTTCTTCATCTGAAGTAGACGATGATAATATAGAATCACTTGTAAACAAGTGTGTATCCATGGCAAAATTAGCGCCCGTTGACGACACGGCTGTCTTGGGCGACAGTTCATTATTTGAAAACGAAATAGGTAATTTAGAATTACATCAAAGTGAAGAGACTAACACTGAAGTTCTAATAGACTCTGTGAAGGAGTGTGAAGAAGCAGCTCTTTCAGTGCCTGGGATAAGTAATTCAGAAGGGGCTGGAGCGTCTTATTCACAGGGCGAATTCTACCTAGCGACTAGTAATGGATTCCAGGGAGGATACAAATCGTCAACAAATTCTATATCTTGTTCTGTTCTAGCTGGTGAAGGACAAAGTATGGAAAGAGATTATGATTACTCTGTATCTAGACATTTTTCTGATTTGCGATCAGCTAAAGAAATTGGAACATCAGCAGCAAACAAAACATTAAAACGATTAAATCCAAAAAAAATAAAATCATCAAAACTTCCAGTAGTATTTGATAAAAGAATTAGTAATGGCTTAATTGGATATCTTGCTGGAGCAATATCAGGTCCATCTATTGCAAGAGGAACAAGTTTTCTTAAGGATAGTCTAGGAAAACAAATATTCAAAAAAGATGTAACTATAATCGACGATCCGGGAATTAATAGAGGATTGGGCTCTAAACCATTTGATGGAGAAGGAATTCAAGTCAGTAAAAAAGAAATTGTATCCAATGGAAAACTCAATACTTGGATTTTAAATACCTCAACGGCAAAAAAGCTGAACTTTAAAACAACAGGAAACGCATCACGGTCTGTTGGAGCACCTCCAGGCGTATCAACATCAAATTTTTTTATGACTAATGGAATAATGTCTTATGATGACATGATAAAATCTATTAAATATGGTTTTTATGCAAATGAACTAATTGGAATGGGTGTTAACTTAGTTACAGGCGATTATAGCATGGGTGCTAGTGGTATGCTGATTGAAAATGGCGAAATTACTCATGCTGTAAGTGAAGTGACTATAGCTTCAAATCTAACAGAAATGTTTTTAAATTTATCCGCAGCTAACGATCTTGAGTTCAATTATCGAACCAATGCTCCTACAGTTCTTATCGAAAACATGACACTGGCAGGAAAATAAGCTTTTTAGCCATAAACTAATATTTAGATTTAAATTTTCTGTAATAGTATTATGAATACCCTCTCATGACTGGAATGCAGATATTAGCAAGATTATTTAGAGATAGCATAAAACCTTATGCCTCAAGATTAGCAATTTCATTAATCTTTATGATAATTATAGCCCTTACAACTGGTGCAACTGCTTGGTTGCTTGACCCTGCAATTGATAAAATTTTTTTAGATAAAGATGACTCAATGCTATTGTTAATACCAATTGCAATAATTTTAACATTACTTACAAAAAGTATTGCAACATATATTCAGGTTGTAATTTTAAATGGCGTAGCTCAAAATGTTATTGCAGATACTCAAATAAAATTATTCAAAAAGATAATTAATGCAGACTTAGCCTGGCTTCATAAGATTCATTCAGCAAAAATAATTTCTAATTTTCTATATGATGTTACTCTATTACAAGTCTCTGTCAGCGGTAGTTTAGTAAATGGTGTTAAGGATCTATTAACACTCATTTGCCTTCTTGGTGTTATGTATTACCAAGACTGGCAGTTAGCAACAATCGCTATCATTGCATTCCCTTTAGTTGGTGCATTAAGTAGAAGATTGGGTAAAAGAGTAAAAAAAGCTTCAACAGAAACACAAGAGGAAACTGGAATTCTTGCCTCAATACTCTCTGAAAATCTTGACGGAACTAGAATTGTAAAAGCGTATCAACAAGAAGAAAAGGAGATTGAAAAGCTTAGTGGCTCAGTCTGGAGAAGAGTTCAAAAAATTCTCAAAGGGGCAAATGCGCGTGGAGCTGCTTCACCATTTGCTGAATTTCTAGCAGGGATTGGCATTGCAGGAACATTATACTATGCAGGTCTAAGAGGCCTTCAAGGTGAACTGCCTCTAAACGAATTTGTATCATTTCTTGGAGCAATGATGTTGGCATTTCAACCCCTTAGAAGGCTCGCCTCAATAAATACAACTCTTCAAGAAGGTTTTGCTGCAGCTATAAGGGTATTTGGCCTGTTAGATCAACAAAGTTTAATTAACGAAAAAAAAGAAGCGAGAGACCTGTCATTAAGCAAATCTAATATTGATTTGCAAGATGTTACTCTCTCTTATGAGGGTCAGACCAATTCAGCACTAAAGAAAGTTAGTCTTAATATTCCTCACGGAAAAACTACTGCTTTGGTAGGACCAAGTGGATCAGGTAAATCATCAATTTTAAATCTTATACCAAGATTCTATGATCCCGACTCAGGTGAACTAAAAATTGATGGACAAAATATAAAAGATCTAACAATTTCCTCAGTCAGGTCAGTGATTGCTTTAGTCAGTCAAGAACCAATTCTATTTGATATGTCCATTAAAGAAAATATTCTCTACAGCCGACCTAACTCTTCTGAAGAAGAAATTATTAATGCTGCAAAATCTGCTGCTGCTGACTCATTTATTTCTGAACTGCCAAATGGATACGATACGGTAATTGGAGAGAACGGGTACAGTCTCTCAGGCGGCCAAAAACAAAGAGTTTCAATTGCAAGAGCTTTTTTAAAAAATGCACCAATACTATTATTGGATGAGGCAACTTCGAGTTTAGATACAGAATCAGAAAGTCTTGTTCAGGAAGCAATAAAGAAACTAATGAAAGATAGGACAACTTTGGTAATAGCCCATAGGCTAAGTACTATAATAAATGCTGATCAAATTATAGTTCTAGATGATGGAAAGATAGTTGAAAGTGGCACTCATGAAGAGTTACTATCAAAGAATGGCGTCTATAAGAAATTATACGAACGCGAATTTTAATTTAATGATAAAATATCTTGCAAGTAAAGTGGTTGCACAAAATATAATATCTTATTTAGGATCTCTTTATATTTTATTTGTGCATAAGTCATCAAAAATTAAATTTAAAGATCGAAAAAATATTAACGGTCTATTTAAAAAAGATGAATCTTTTATTTACTCTTTTTGGCACGACCAGCTTTTAATGTGTCCTCTTACATGGCAAAATAAAAAACCTATAAGAGTACTTATATCAAAGCATCGTGACGGAGATATAATATCTAAAGTCATTTCGCATTTAGGTTTTAGCGCAATTCGAGGATCAACTCATAAATCTAATAAAACAAAAAATAAAGGTGGGCTTTTATCAGCTAGAAAAATGATAAAATCACTGCAAGGAGATGTCTGTATTGGCATTTCTCCGGACGGGCCTAAGGGGCCAAGACATAAAGTAAGTGACGGTATTATTAGTATTGCAAAGCTTAGCAATGCAGTGATTGTACCTGTAGGTATTGGATTTAAAAATAAATGGAAATTAAATACGTGGGATCAATTCATTATTCCAAAGCCGTTTAATGAAATAACTGTAATTTGGGGTACGCCAATTAAAGTAGGCAAAAAAAATACTAACGTTAAGTCAACTAAAGAAACGCTTGAGAATCTGATGAATGACCTCACAAAAAGAGCTAATAAAGGATATAATTAAAAAATGATATTCTCTCTCTACCGTATATTTTCAAATTTAGCTCTTATCTTTATTCCTTTTGTTATCTTTATTCGGAAAAGAAAAGGCAAAGAGTTGCCAGATAGAATTAGCGAGAGGTATGGGAAAAATACACATGATCGAAAAAAAGGCAAACTGATCTGGTTCCATGCTGCCAGCATTGGTGAGTGTCAATCAATACTGCCAATAGTAGATAAATTAAACAAAGATCAATCTATTGATCAAATATTAATAACATCTGGAACTGTAACATCGGCACAAGTAATAAATAAAAGAATTAAAGATAAAGTTGTACATCAATTTATACCTTTTGATGTTCCAGTATTTGCAAATAGGTTTCTAAATTATTGGAAGCCATCTCTTGCAGTTTTTGTAGAGTCTGAAATTTGGCCTAACTTTATTCATAACCTAAATAACAAAAATATACCTCAAATTATAATTAACGGAAGAATGACAATTAAAAGTTTTAAAAGATGGTCCTTATTTAATTCATCATCTAAAGATTTGTTTTCTAAATTTAGTTCTTGCAGTACGCAAAATACAGATAGTACTTTGTTTTATGAAAAACTTGGAATTAAAAAAACTAATTATACTGGCAATTTAAAGTTCGCTCTTACTCCTGATCTTACTGATGCTAAAAAGTATGACGAGCTCAAAGTTTTGGCTGGTGATAGAAAAATATTTCTTGCAGCCAGTACTCACCCTGGAGAAGAAGAAATTATTAGTAGAGTAACTCTAAAATTAAAAAAAACTTGTAAAGAGCTTCTTACAATTGTTGTTCCTAGGCATCCAACAAGAAATAACATCATCAATAAGAATATCATTAAAAATACTGCAATTAGATCAATGGGGAATAAAGTTAAAAGAAATACTCATATTTACTTAGCTGATACAATTGGTGAACTAAATCTATTTTATAAGTTAGCTGATATTATTTTTATTGGTGGCAGTTTAGTGATGCATGGTGGGCAAAATCCAATTGAAGCAGCGTACCATGGAAAAAAAGTATACCATGGCAAACACGTTGAAAATTTTTCTGATGTATATATGACTTTGGATCAAATGAAATTATCACAAGTTGTAAATAATGAAAGACAGCTAGAACATTTTATTCATGAAGAGTATAAATCATTAGGCAATAAAGTTAGGAAAGTGGATATCAGCAGATTAAAAAAGGAGGGTGAAGAGACTGTAAAAAAAGTATTGAAAGAAATATATCAATACCTCTAATTTATTATGGAAAAATTTTTTCTGAAAATATGGTATCAAGATGTATATTACGCAAATCTTGTCTCACTATTTTTAATTCCATTATCATGCATATACATATGCCTTTTTTACATAAGAGGATTATTTTATAAAAATAAGAAGTTCAGTGTCCCCATCATATGCATTGGCAATATAAATATTGGGGGTACAGGTAAAACCTCAACATTGCTAACATTAATTGAAGAAATAAAAAAGAAAGGCAAGAAAGTTTCAGTATTGTTGAGAGGCTATGGATCTACAAATAAATCTATATTCTATAAGGTTTCAAAATCAGACCCGTTTAACAAGGTTGGAGATGAAGCCCTACTATATGCAAATTGCGTCCCAACTTACATCACCACAAATAGAGCATTTGCAATTGAGAAAATAATAAATGAAAAGCAAACAGACATCATATTGTTGGATGATGGATTTCAAGATCGATCATTCCATAAAGATAAAACCATACTAACAGTTAATGGTAAGAGAGGTTTCGGAAATAAATTGTGCTTACCTGCAGGACCACTGAGGGAGCTTATAAGACCTGCTCTAAAATCTTCGGAATTTGTAGTCATTATTGGAGATGACCTTCATCATATTACAAAAAAATATGACTATGATAACTTAGAATTCTACAATGCTAACGTTAAAGCTGTAGATGTTTTTGATAAGAAAAATTATTTAGCCTTTAGTGGTATTGGAAATAATGATGGATTTTTTGATACCCTTAAAAACAAAGGGTACGAAGTTATAAAAAACATAAGTTTTCCTGATCATTATCAGTTCACTAGAAAAGATTTAGAAAGCTTATTAGATAAGGCGAAAAGAGAAAATTTATCACTTATCACGACAGAAAAGGACTATGTTCGAATTCCTGAAGATTACAGGAAGAACATTGATTGTTTCAAGATTAAGCTTGAAATACCGAATATTGAAAAACTAATAAGAAATTTGATTAATTAAAATAATGAAATCATTATTCAAGATCTTGGTAAAGTACCCACTGGAGTTTTTATTTTTTATTTTCTTCTTTACTGTCTTTAAAATTCTACCTCTGAGAATGTCACGTGCTCTTGGAATATTAATTACTACTTCTGTTGGACCATTTCTTCCAATACATAATCTTTTAATAAAAAATTTATCTATTGCATTTCATGACAAAGATAAAAAGTGGATTAATGATGCAGCTAATAGAGTTTGGAAGAATCTTGGCTATACGGTCTCAGAATATGCCCATATGAACAGTATACTCAAGAGCAAGATTGAAGTGATTAATAATGAATTCTCAGATGATGTATTTAATGAAAATGAACATAGTGTAATTGTTTCAGGTCATAGTTCAAATTGGGAAATACCTGGAATGGCTCTACGAAGTAAGATGAATAGGGTCTCAGCGATAGTAAGAGAACCAAATAATCCTCTGATAAATTTTGTTGTAAAACAACTAAGACACAAATATAGCGTTCAATGCTATAGTAAAAACAGATCAGGGACGAGACAGCTATTAAATCAATTCAATAAAGGAAGCTCTATTGCCCTCTTGGCAGATCAACAATTATCTTCAGGAACAAAGGTTAAATTTTTTAATAAGGAAATGAATATCTCGACACTTCCTGCTCAAATTGCTTTGAAAGCAAAATGTAAAATATTTTTAGCCTGGCCAATACGAACAAATGATAATAATTTTAAATTTGAGGTTATTGAGTGCATTGATACAAAAGATAAAGAAAGTAATGAAGAAAACATTAATAAAATTTCATCTCAAATATCCTCATTTTATCAAAAAATGATTGCTAAGTACCCTGAACAATATTTTTGGTTCCACAATAGATGGAAAATATGAGTCTATTTTTTTTTAGAAAAATTAATCTAAAAGCAATTGTGGGTCTACATAGGTATTAAACACCATTACTCCCCAGTGAAGGTGAGGGCCGGTTGATCTTCCTGTAGAACCTACTTCACCAATAATATCATCCTTTGATACTGTTTGATTTACTGTTACTTTTACATTAGATAAATGAGCATAAATTGATTTTACCCCATGCCCATGATCAAGAATTATGGTTCCACCTGTATAATAAAGATCATCTTCGGCATGTATAACAAGTCCTTCATTGCAGGCATAAATTGGGGTTCCAGTTTCAGCCGCAATATCTAAACCACGATGTGGACTTTTAGCTTTTCCATTTAATATTCTTTGACTACCAAAAACACCACTGATAATTCCTTCTGTTGGTTGAATAAAACTATCTTTAAAATAAGTAAGGTCTAAGTTGATTTTTTTCTTTTCTTTTATCAAATCATTTTCATAAATTATTCTTTCGATTATTTCATCATCAAGTGGTGTAACCATTTGTTCTGGTAAACCGTCAATCCTTTGTATGTCGTAGTCTTGTTTTATTATATTTATTTGATGCATTTTAATTAATGATCCATTTTTTAAATATGTCACACTTATAGGTTCCACATGGTCCCTGCCGACTGCAAATACAAAGTGACCTTTTTCGCTAACTTTTATAGAATTATTATCTACTATAATTTCATCTGCATCTAATGACTGGCCGATAACCAGGCTTCCTTGAGGTATTTCTTTGGGTAAATCAGCTGCTATGGCTGGTTGAAAAATAAAAAAAAAGATTGCTATTAATTTAATCTTTATTTTCATTTATCTCCTTGTATCTCCTTAGTGCAACTTTTGGATTTGCATAAATTTCCTGTAAATCAACGTTCCAATACTTCAAATTATCAAGTGAGATCTTCTCTTTTGTGATTGAGCATTCTACATAATCCCCAGACTTTATTATTTGAAACTGGCCATGATGCAATCTTATTTCTGCCTTCGTAGTAAAACTATTTGTCATTAATTTCTCTAAGTTTGGCTTTTAAAGTAGCAAAATTAGTTTCTATGATCAACTCACTTTCATCTTTTAAATCTTTTTTTGATTTGATTATTTTATTTGAAATCCTTGTAACTGAGTACCCTCTTTTTAAAACAGATTTATAACTCAAGCTTTCAAGGAGTGTACTTTTATTATCTAATTCTTTTTGAAGCCTCTCTACCAAAATATTTTTTGCTTTCAATAGAGACTCCTCTAAAGAAATGAGTTTTACTTTACTGCTCTTTAATTGCTCACCGATAACACGAAAATTAAGTGATTGAGAAATATTTTGAAAATGAGAAGTAAGATTATTTAGAAAAAGTTTTAGTGAAACAGGCAATTTATCTTTTATTGAAATGAAATTATCTTTAAGATTATCAAGGTATAAATTTATTGAATAATTTAGACGATTATTTTTTTCACTGATGTCCCTCAAAAGTTCTTCTTTATCTGGGGTAGAAATTTCTGCTGCAGCTGTAGGCGTTGGTGCTCTTAAGTCAGAAACAAAATCAATTAGTGTGGTATCTGTTTCATGACCAATTGCAGATACAATAGGAATATTACTTTTGAAGACAGACCTGATTACAATTTCTTCATTGAAAGGCCAAAGGTCCTCTATACTGCCCCCACCACGTGCTATGATAATAAGGTTTGGTATATTTACTTCGTCTTTACTCGATAAATTATTAAATCCATCTACTGCATCAGAAATTAACTGAGCCGCATCTTGGCCCTGAACTGGAACAGGCCATAGAATGACATTGCATGGAAACCTCTCATTTAATCTATGAAGTATATCTTTTATAACTGCACCTGTTGGAGATGTGACTATACCAATCGTTTCAGGATACTTTGGTAGACTTTTCTTATTTTGCTCATCAAATAAACCCTCAGCCACAAGCTTTTTCTTACGTTGCTCTAAAAGAGCCATTAAAGCTCCCTCTCCTGCAGGAGTTATTGAATCAACTATAATTGAATAATCTGATCTCCCCGGGTATCGATCAGAATATCCCGTTGTGAGCTTACCTGAACAAATAACTTCTAATCCATCTTCGGGTACAAAACTAATTCTTGCTGCTGCACTTCGCCAGATTATTGCTTTTATAACGGCCTTATCATCTTTTAAATTTAAATATATGTGGCCTGACGCTGGCTTACTTAAACCCGAGACTTCCCCTCTAACTTTTACGTAGCCAAAACTGTTTTCAAGAGTTCCCTTTATAGAGTCTGAAATTTCTGAAACTGAGTACTCTTGGATATTTTCTCTAACCATTTAATTTAATTCCTTATATGCTAATATATCAATTAATTTAAATTTTACTTTATGAAAATTCTTGTACTTGGAAATGGAGCTAGGGAGCATTCTCTATGCTATGCAATATCAAGAAGTCCTTTGGCTACATCACTATTTTGTGCTCCTGGGAATTATGGAATAAGTCTACTAGCAGAATGTAAAGATTTAGATCTTGATGATTTTAACTCTATTCATTCATATTGTGTCGAAAAATTTATTGATTTAATTGTAGTTGGACCTGAGGTTCCATTAGTTGCGGGAATAGTGGATTATTTTGTATCAAAAAATATTAAAATATTTGGTCCAAATAAATACGCATCCCAACTTGAAGGATCAAAGAGCTTTATGAAAGATCTTTGCAAAAATTATTCTATTCCAACAGCTGCCTATTCTACTTTTGATAACTACGAAGACGCAGTCAAATACTTAAAAAAACAAAGTTTGCCAATTGTAGTAAAAGCAAATGGATTAGCTGCCGGAAAAGGAGTGACAGTCGCAGATAGTTTTGAAATGGCTGAAAAAGCTCTGAAGGAAATTTTTGAAAATAAATTTGGAATAAATATGACCGCAGTCATTGAAGAATTTATGGAAGGTGAAGAAGCGAGTTACTTTGTATGCACTGATGGTACTGAGTTTATTTCTCTTGAAAGTGCTCAAGACCATAAACGCATAGGAGAAAATGATACTGGTCCTAACACAGGTGGAATGGGAGCCTACTCACCTGCTCCTATCTTTACAGATGAGATTAAAAAACAAGTCGATGATGAAATTATATATCCCACACTAAATGCCATGAGAGAGTTAGGTCATCCATATCAAGGTATTTTGTATGCAGGGCTAATGATTAAAAATGGGAAGGCAAAACTTGTTGAGTATAATATTAGATTTGGAGATCCTGAATGCCAAGTTTTAATGCTAAGAATGAAAAGTGATATAGTTCAACTTATGCTTAGCTGTATCGATAAAGATTTACATGACTTTGAATTAAAATGGGAAGATGATCATTGTGCAACAGTTGTAATGGCATCGAATGGATACCCAGGATCATTTGAGAAAGAAACTGTAATTAACGGAATAGATAAGTTAGAAAATACTGACACTTTTCAGGTATTTCACGCTGCAACAGCTATTAAAGATAAAAAAATAATTGCTACAGGTGGAAGAGTTCTCTCTGTAACTTCAAAAAATGCATCACTTAGTGAGGCATTGAAGAAAATCTACGATTCAATTCACTCGATAGACTGGCCTGAGGGGTACTATAGAAAAGACATTGGAAAGAAAGCTTTAAAATGACTGATAGAAATGAAATATTTTCAGGCACAAAACAAGTTGATGATAAACTCAAAATAGATAAAGAATCTTTAAATGATTATCTAAAAAAACTTATGGGTAATAATATTCAGATAAGCGACATAACACAATTTAAAGGTGGACAGTCAAATCCAACTTATCTGGTTGAAACAAATATTAATAATTTTGTACTTAGAAGAAAGCCTCCAGGTAAACTTCTTAAATCCGCTCATGCAGTTGATAGAGAATGCAGGGTAATGACAGCTCTTCATGATACTGATGTTCCTGTTCCCGAAACATTTGGTTATTGCGATGATGAAACAGTAATTGGTACATCTTTTTTTATTATGGATCATGTCATAGGTAACATTTATTGGGAACTTCTTCTTCCAGGATGCGATCCAAATCAAAGAAGGGAAATTTACTTATCCATGAATGATACTATTGCGAAGTTACATAACGTTGATTTTGATAAAGTTAATCTAGCTGATTACGGTAAACATGAAAATTATATGGACAGACAAATTCATAGATGGACAAAACAGTACAAAGATTCTGAAACACAAATGATACCTGAGATTAATGAATTGATAGAATGGTTACCTAAAAATATACCTTCTGATCAAGAGACCACGATCGTTCATGGGGATTTCAGGTTGGACAATATGATATTCGACCCTATAACTCATGAAGTAAAAGCAATATTAGACTGGGAATTATCTACTTTAGGAAATCCGATAGCAGATTTTACTTATCATATGATGTCATGGAGATTGCCAGCAGGCGCAAAGGGATTAGGAATGATGGGATCGGATCTTAAATCACTCAATATTCCCTCAGAAAATGAGTATGCTGAACTTTATTACAAAAAAACAGGAAGAGAAAAAATAGATAATTGGGATTTCTATATGGCATATAATATATTTAGACTTGCAGGAATAGCTCAAGGCATAGTGGGTCGTGTAAGAGATGGAACTGCTTCAAGCTCAGAGGCTAAAAATTATGAAGCTTTTGTTCCAATATTAGGTAAGCTCGGTTGGAGTATTGTAGAAGGAATTAAATAATTTGAGTAGAAATATACTAGATATAGAATTTGTGAGAAAACAATTTCCTGTTTTTCAAAATCCCAAAACTGCTGATTTTGCATTCTTTGAAAATGCAGGGGGTACATATGTTCCTAAGCATGTAATTGAAAAACTTAATGATTTTATGATTACTAAGAAAGTTCAACCTTATGGTGACTTTGGTCCATCAATAGAAGCAGGAAATGAAATGGATAACAGCTTAGAGAAAATTGCAGAACTATTAAATATTTCAAAAAATGAATTTATTATAGGTCCATCAACGACCATGAATATGTTTTTGCTGTCTAATGCAATTAAAGATTGGCTTAAAACTGATGATGAAATAATTGTAACCAATCAAGACCATGAGGCAAATATTGGGTCGTGGAGGAAACTTGCGGAAAAAGGAATTAATATTAAGGAATGGAAGTTTAATCCAAAAAGTGCTGAACTTGAAGTTGAAGATTTAAAAAATTTAATAACAAAAAGAACTAAATTTATTTGTGTCTGTCATACATCAAATGTTGTGGCTTCAATAAATAACTTAAAAGAAATAATCTCAATAGCTCATAGTCATGACATAAAAGTAGTTGGTGATGGAGTAGCGTACATGGCACATGATATTATTGATCTAAAAGAATTAGACATAGATTTCTATGGGTTCAGTCTATACAAAACTTATGGTCCACATTTAGCCCTTTTATATGGAAAAAAAGAACTTCTTGATCAAACTAAAAACTTGAATCACGAATTTCTAGCATCAGAGATACCGTACACAATGAACCCAGGCGGCCCAAACCATGAGGAATTGGCATGCTTATCTGGAGTCACTGACTACTATGAAACACTTTACAGTCATCATTTTACAGAACAAGGATTGAACCTTCATGAAAAAGGAAAAAAAGTTTTTGAGCTAATTTATAACCACGAAGAAACACTAATCAAAACACTTATTGAATTTTTAAAGCTCAAAAAAAATGTAAGATTAATTGGCAAAACTTCTCACTCTAGAAGTGAACGAATGCCTACTGTCTCATTTACTGTGAAAGACAAAAGTTCACTAGAAATTGCAAAAGCTGCAGGTAAAAACCAAATTGGAATTCGCAATGGTGAGTTTTATGCATGGAGGTGTTTGAAGGGATTAGGAATTGAACCAAATGATGGTGTGGTTAGAGTTTCAATGGTTCATTATAATAATATTGAGGAAGTAAATAGACTAATAGATTTTTTAGATACTATTCTTTAGTTTCGATTTTTTTTGTTCTTTCAATTTTTTGTCTAACTGACTCTTTCATCGAGATATCCTCAAGCTCATGGTATTCATCCCAGTATACATCAAACTCTTTAGACTTTATGTAACGTCCATACTTGTCTTTTTGGAATGTCTTCTTTTTTTTTATCAATTTTAGAGATATTTTTTTAATTCATTTCTAGCGATTGAGAGTCTATGAACTTCATCTGGCCCATCTGCTAAACGCAGCGTTCTCATGCCGGCATAAGCTTGGGCTAATCTTGGATCTGTAGTGACTCCTGCGCCTCCAAAGGCTTGGATTGCATCATCTATTATCTTAAGTGCCATATTGGGTGCTGCAACCTTAATCATAGCTATCTCATTTTTAGCAACTTTATTACCTACCTCATCCATCATTGATGCTGCTTTAAGCGTCAAAAGTCTTGTCATCTCAATATTAATTCGAGCATCTGCAATTCTTTCTTGCCACACAGAATGCCTAACTACCTCTTTTCCAAAAGCTTTACGGCTCATCAATCGTTTGCACATGGCCTCCAGCGCAACTTCCGCAAGTCCGATTGTTCTCATGCAATGATGAATTCGTCCCGGACCAAGTCTGCCTTGAGCGATTTCAAATCCTCTACCCTCTCCTAACAACATATTTTCAGGTGGCACCTTTACGTCCTTGAACTCTACCTCCGCATGCCCGTGTGGAGCATCGTCAAATCCAAAAACTGGTAAATGTCTTTTTATTTTAATACCTGGTGTATCCTTATCCACTAAAATCATGGACTGTTGTTTATGAATATTCTCATTCTCAGGATCAGTTTTGCCCATAAAAATGTAAAACTGGCATCTTGGATCCATTGCTCCCGACGTCCACCATTTTGTTCCATTTAAGACATATTGATTACCCTCTTTTTTTATCTCACTTTCAATATTGGTTGCATCTGAAGATGCAACGGCTGGTTCTGTCATTGCAAATGCAGATCGAATTTCGCCATTAAGAAGTGGTTTAAGATATTTATCTTTCTGTTCATCAGTTCCGTATCTGACTAGAACCTCCATATTACCTGTATCAGGCGCAGAGCAGTTAAATACTTCTGCAGACCACATAGCTCTTCCCATTATTTCACACATGGGAGCATATTCAGCATTTGAAAGTCCATGTCCTAAATCGCTGTCTGGTAAAAACAAGTTCCAGAGGTCCTCTTTTTTTGCTTCTTTTTTTAAATCTTCAACTATAGGGACAACCTGCCAGCGATCATTTCCGAAGTCTTCAATTTGCTTATGATATGTATCATTATTTGGATACACGTTTTTTTCCATAAATGTGTTTAGTCGATCTGTTGTTTGCTGTGCCTTAGCTGAAATTGTCATGGTCTTTTACCTTTAAAAAAATCGTTTATTAAATTCTCACATTGAATTTTTGAAATACTATCATAAGTCTCTGGCACATGATTGCAATTTTTTGTTTGAAAAAAATTAAATCCACCGTTGATAGAACCAAAATTCATATCATCTGCTCCATAATATAGTCTTTTTAACTTAGATTTCGATATTGCGGCGGCACACATTATACAAGGCTCTAAAGTAACATAAATACTACAATCGATTAAACGCTCAGATTTTAAGGAAGCACATGCTAGCCTTATAGCGTTAATCTCAGCATGAGCAGTGGGATCGTTATCCGCTATAACTTTATTATATGATTGGGAGATTATCTTATTATCTTGATTCACAATCACACAACCGACTGGTACCTCTCCCAAATCTAGTCCTTTGTAAGCATTTATTATTGCCTGTTCCATAAATGTATTTTGTGTCATAAATATTTAATTGTAACTTAAATATTGCTCAAAAAACTAAACAATAATAATGGAAAGAATAAATAAAGTTCTCGCAAGATCAACTGATTTTTCTCGAAGAGAGATTGATAAATTCATTATGGAAGGTCGTATTAAAGTAGACGGGAAATTACTGACTACACAAGGAATAAAAGTTTCTCCAAGTAATAAAATTAGCATTGATGAAACTATAATTAAAATTAAGAAAATTACTGAACTAAATTCACTTTATATTTTTCATAAACCTAGAGGATGCTTAGTTACCAAATCTGATGATAAAAATAGAAAAACGGTTTATGATTTTTTAGGACCTAAACAAAAAAATTTATTATCAATTGGAAGATTAGATTATAACACTGAGGGTTTATTACTATTTACTGATAACGGAGAATTTAAAAGAAAAATGGAATTACCCAAAAATAATTTTGAAAGAGTGTACAAGGTAAGAGTACAAGGATTTATTGATAAAAATTTCATAGATAGATTATCAAAAGGACTTAGAATAAAACATATTAAGTATAAGCCTATAAAAGTAAGCCTCATTAGCAAGACTAAGACTTACTCTTGGATTAAAATGTCATTGCTCGAGGGTAAGAATAGAGAAATAAGAAATATCTTCGAGTCATTAAATATAACTGTTACTCGGCTCATCCGAATATCTTATGGAGCTTATAAATTAGGATCGTTAGAGAGAAGTAAATTAAAAAAAGTCAAAATATATGAGAATAATTAGTGGGTCAAAAAAAGGGCATTCTATTTTTAGTCATAAAGATAAAGATGTTCGACCATTATCTGATAAAAATAGAGAAACAATATTTAATATTCTCACGCATGGTAAAGAAATAATTAATACTGGATTTCAAATTGAAAAATCAAATGTTCTAGATTTATTTGCAGGAACAGGTTCATTTAGTTTTGAAGCTTTATCAAGAGGCGCCAACAGTGCAACAATGGTTGAAAACAATGATCAAATAATTAATCTAATTTATAAGAGTGCAAATAAACTAGGCTTGACTGATCAAATATCTGTTCTAAACGAAAATGCATGCTCATTTGAAACTATTTCTGATAAGCCAAAATTTAACTTGGTGTATATAGATCCCCCCTATAATAAAAACTTAGTTGCCAGATCTATAAAAAATATCCTAAAGAAAAATCTTATAAACAAAGACTCTATACTGGTTATTGAAGAGGAAAGAAAATCAAAAGATATATTAATCCCAGAGCTAAAAATAGAAAGAGTTAAAGAGTTGGGTATATCAAAATTTTCTTTCTATAGACTAACTTAAATTATTTTTTTGAAGTTCGACAGCTTCCTGAACAAAAGGATCTACATTAAGAAGCTTTGCCAAGAAAATAACAGTTAATATTTCGATACAAAAATAAAAACCCAGCTTCTTAACATCATTCTCCTTAAATATTGAAATTCTTGGTTTAAGACCTTGTTTTATAAGTGTCTCGTTCATTGCACTCATATGGTTAGAAAGTGTCATATTTATTAAATTCACTTTATCACTCTCCATACTCATGATTTCAAAGAATACATTCCTTGGCCCGTCCAGAAATAATTGAAGAATACTATGCTGGTCTTTTGTCATCTCAGAAACAACTGGCATAAATCCTTTTCCATTTTTACCTAGCGATTCAGCAAAAAGTTGTTTTTTCCAATTACCTACTTCAAGTAATTCATGCCCATAAATAAGATATGCTGCGATATTTTTATTATTTTTCATAGACTGACTTAACTGATCAGCCAAATCTTCAGCTAAACCTTTTTCTTCCATAGCTTCTCTGCCGCCCTCAAGAAAATTTTTGCACAAATCCGAATTAAAATAAAACCCAGGAATAAGAGATGTATTGCTGAATATAGAAAATCTTCCTCCTATATCTGGATCATGCTCAATAGATTTCATTGAGTGCTGTAACGCAAAGTCGTGAAGTTGAGATTGTTTATCTTCGGTTAAAGAAAAAAAGTGATTTGAGATATTTATTTTATTTTTGCATTTGTCTATCAAGTACTCAAAAATAGATAATGTTTCAGAAGTTTTGCCAGATTTAGAGATGAAAATGAACCCTGTTTTTTCTAAATTCAAAGTTACGACTAATTTATCAATAATATCAGAATGTAAATGATCAATATAAATTACTCGTATTTCATTTAAAAAGGAATTAATAGCTTTTGAGCCTTGCGTTGATCCTCCAAAGCCAATAACAACAATATTTTCAAATTTTTGAGAAATGATATCACTAGATAAAAGGAATTTTTTTTCAAGTTTCTCGAAATCTAAGAATGAATAATTCATTTTTATACAG
Source organism: uncultured Pelagibacteraceae bacterium (assembly GCA_902517885.1). Lineage (GTDB taxonomy): Bacteria > Pseudomonadota > Alphaproteobacteria > Pelagibacterales > AG-422-B15 > CACNXQ01. The sequence goes on along the minus strand of CABYDZ010000001.1, from coordinate 150,276 downwards.
GAGTTTCCTCTTCAATTAAAACTTCATCAATTTGTCTTTCAAACTCTCTTAGTCTCTTATAAACACTTGCGAGCTCAATTATCGTAGGCCATGCTTTTAGCAGATACTGCATTGATCCCTCAACTCTTCCAAATGCCCTGATTATCTGCTGCATAACCCCAAGGGTAACAACGCCTGCAACGATTGCGGGTGCTAAAAATACATACGCTGATAAAACATTTGCCTGTAAAAATGCAACACGGCCAATATCAAAATATAGGTATCTTATATAACTTAGAAAATGTATCTGCCTTACATCACCGAACAATTCCTCAAGAGTTTTTGGCCTCACAGTCTCATCGTCCTCAGCAATTACGAGCATTTTCCTATATGCAGCTTCTTGTTTTTGAAGATCATATTCGATTCCAACAAGTCTTAAAATAAAACCAAGAATAATTAAAAATAATGTACCACCAATTGACCACACCAACGCCCCAACAACTAAACCATATTCCCATTCACCAAAGAAAAATATTGGAATTCCAATGCTCAGGCCAAATAAAATTGGCATAAATTCAACCAGTATCATTAATGCTTCGATCAAACTCGTTCCAAGAGACTCCATGATTCTTGAGAATTTAATTGTATCTTCTTGGACTCTCTGTGAGGCCCCTTCAATTTTGCGGGCTTTGTCATAAACAGAATGATACCATTCTACCATTGCGGTTCTCCACCTGAATAGAAAATGATTAGTAAAATAACTTACAAGAACTGCTACAGCCACATACATGCCAGCTAAAGTTATAAATGATAAAAGACTTGCCCAATATTCTTCTATAGTAATTACGTTAGGAGCTGACAACGCCTCTTGTATCATGTCATAAAATTCACCAAACCATTCATTAATTTTTACGTCAATTTGTACCTGAATCCATAATGACGATAAAATAATTGCTGAACCAATATATGCCCAGTAAAACCATTTTGGATCTCTAAAAAACTTAAACATTTATAGAATATTTAATTTGAATATGAGTTGAGTAAATCATCCACTCTGTTCAATAGATCATTTAAATCTTGGTCATCATCGTAAACTGTAGGATCGTCATAAACTTCTTCTTCAATAATCTCAGGCTTCAACTGCTCTTCTTCTGGAAGCGATGTTATATCATCTACATTTGATAACTCATCTAGCAACTTTTCTTCAGTAAAATTGGTTTCTTTAGACTCATTATTTTGGGCTTGATCATCTTGAATCATCTCTTCTGTATCATTTGTATTTTCGACATCAGTAGGCTGATCAGGTAAGTCGTCATTTACCAAAACGTCTAGGGATTCAGTATCGTCATTTGTGTTTACTTCATTTGATACTTCTTCTTTTTCATCATTAACAAAATTACTATCAATGAAATCTTCTAAAGATGAACTCTCAGTCTTTTCGCTAGTTTTCGCACTATTATCACTTGTTAGTATTTCTTCAATATCTTCTACCACTTCTTCATTTGGCAGCTCTTCACTTGCAGAGTCATCATTCACAACTGGAGGTGATAACTCAAAGTCAGGGGGTATTTCTAGTGCTTTTTGCTTAAGTGACGTATAATCTCTTACTGTATTATTAGAACAAGAAATAAATATAAAAAAAACTATCAATAGAAAGTATCGACTGGTTATTTTATATTTCATTTTTTTTCTTTCTATTTGAAAACAATTCTAAAATTATTATTAGGATACATCCAAGAGTTATATTTATATCAGCAATATTAAATACATACCAATGGAAATTATTATAATGCACGTCAATAAAATCCAATACTGCTGCATACTGATAACGATCAAAAAGATTGCCTAATGCACCTCCAATTATTAAACTAAATCCATAATAATAAACTTTGCTATTAATGGTTAAGGCGTAAATGAACACCACGACAATAATTGCAGCCATTAAAATCATATAAATATTATTTACAATCCTTATGTCATTTTGAAATAACCCAAAGGCAAAGCCTTTATTCCAAATTAAATATAAATTTATGTATTCATTAATTGAGGTTAAATACTGGGAACTTAAATTTTCAACATCGATGTTGTAAAGTTGTATAATTATATTTTTACTTATTTGATCTAAAGCGAAAAAAAATAATATTAGTAAAAAAAATTTAGAAAGCCTATATATCATTTATTGATTCATAACTTGCTCACAACGTAAACAAATATCTTTTTCTAGATTAGGATAATATTTCCAGCATCTCTCGCACTTATTGCCATCAACTTTCTTAACTACAATACCTACATCTTTTTCTGACTCAGAAATATATGAGCCTTCTGGTGGCTTTTCGTTTAATATTGTTAATTCACTTATTATTGAAATATTTTCAAGTGTATCACTATCAATTTCATTAATATTTTTTGTTGAAAAGAGTGTTACAGATGCTTCAAGACTTGAGCCGATGACTTTTTCTTTTCTCTTTACCTCAATTGCGCCATTTATTGCCTTACGCAACTGCTTATATAAATCCCATTTTTTTGTGAGCTCTTTATTAATAACATCACTTTCTAAGACTGGAAAATCAACTTCATGGATACTTGATTCTTTTCCAAGTCTGCTTTGCCAAGCCTCTTCAGATGTAAAACATAAAATAGGCGCGAGTAAGGTAAGCAAATTATAGAATAGTTTATCTAATACTGTTCGAGTAGACATCCTGATATGGCTGTCCTTAGATTCGCAGTAAAGAACATCCTTTTTAATATCAAAATAAAAAGATGATAAATCATTAGTACAAAAATTAAATATTGCAGAAAAAACTTTTTGATATTCAAATATTTTATAGTTTTCTATTACTTCTTTTTTTAGCTCCTCTAACTGAGATAAAATATATTGATCAAGCTCACTGAGTTCTGCATATGAAATTTTTTCATTATCGTTAAATTCAGATAAGTTTCCAAGAATGAAACGTAATGTATTCCTCAGCCTTCTGTAGCTATCAACATTGCTCTTCATGATTTCAGGCCCTATCTTTAAATCCTCTGAATAATCGCTGCTTGCAACCCATAGTCTTAAAATATCTGCTCCAGATTTATTTATAATTTCATCAGGTGAAACTATATTAGCTGAAGACTTACTCATTTTTAGTCCATCTTCGTGAAGAACAAAGCCATGCGTCAAGACCGACTCATAAGGAGCAATCCCTCTGGTTCCACATGACTCCAAAAGTGAGGAGTGAAACCATCCTCTATGTTGATCAGTGCCTTCTAAATAAAGAGATGCAGGCCACATTTGATCTTCCTTTTCATCTAAAACAAAGGAATGGGTACAGCCAGAATCAAACCAAACATCAAGAATATCATCAACTTTTTTATAATCATTTGGATCGTACTTATCTCCCAACAATTCTTCTTTAGAGTATTTAAACCAAGCGTCTGATCCTTCTTCTTTATACAGATCGATTATTTTTTGATTAATTTCTTTATCAATTAGAGGTTGTCCAGTTTCTATGTGGTAAAATATAGATAGAGGAACACCCCAAGCTCTTTGCCTCGAAACAACCCAATCAGGTCTATCTTCAATCATCGAATATATTCTATTCTTACCTTGCTTAGGGAACCAATTAACTTTATCTATTTCATTAAGTGCTGTTGACCTTAATCCATTCTTTTCCATACTAATAAACCATTGAGGAGTATTTCTGAATATGACAGGAGCTTTAGATCTCCATGAATGAGGATAGCTGTGCCTCAGTGATCCTTTTCCTGCAAGATTATTATGATTTTTAAGCTCAACGATCACTGCTACATTCGCGTCTGCATCAGAGCCATCATCATTAAATACTTTTTTGCCTTTAAAAAGGGGAACATGATCAAAATATTGACCATTCTCATCCACCGTTTCTGGTACTTCAACATTATTTGCAATGCCTAAATTATAATCATCCGCTCCGTGACCTGGAGCTATATGAACAAATCCACTTCCTTGTTCTAAAGTTACAAAATCAGCATCAAATAATTTAACTTCAAAATCATACCCTGAATCTCTGAAAGGATGTCCACAAATTATTTGATCTAAGTCTTTAATTGCTCTAATTTTTGTAAGCTCTTTTACTTTGCATTGAGTTCTTACATTGTCTATTAATTGATCAGCAATAATAATTTGCTCTCCTTCTTTTAATAGACTGCTTTCTTCTAATCCATTAACAGAATAAATCGAATAACTTATATCTTTACTGAAAGCTATGGCTCGATTTGCTGGTATAGTCCATGGAGTTGTAGTCCAAATAATAACCGACGTATTTACTTCATTATTTTCCAGTGAAGAAATTACAGGAAATTTTACAAAAATCGTTATCGATTTGTGCTCTTTATATTCTATCTCAGCTTCAGCTAATGCGGTCTTTTCTACTGTTGACCACATAACTGGTTTAGAGCCACGATATAAACTCTCATTTTCTAAAAATTTGAAAAACTCCTTCACAATTGTAGACTCAGCTTCGTAAGACATTGTAGTGTAGGGATTGAACCAATCTCCAGTTACTCCTAGCCTTATAAATTCCGATCTCTGGATATCAATCCACTTTTTAGCAAATTCCCTGCATTCTTTTCTAAACTGAATGATATCTACTTCGTCTTTATCTTTTCCTTTTTCTCGATATTGTTCTTCAATCTTCCACTCTATCGGGAGGCCATGACAGTCCCAGCCAGGAATATATGAACTATTGTGCCCAAGCATTTGCTGTGACCGAACAACAAAATCTTTTAAAACTTTATTTAAAGCGTGCCCCATATGAAGATGGCCATTTGCATATGGTGGGCCATCATGAAGTACAAATTTCTTTCGGTCCTTCGAATTGTTTCTTAATTTTTGATAAAGATTATTTTTATCCCAATCCTCTAATATGCTTGGCTCTTGTTCAGGCAGCCCCGCTCGCATAGCAAAAGAAGTTTTAGGCAAAAACAAAGTTTCACTAAAATCTATTTTATCATCTTTAGCGGTCATTTTATTAATTTAAGATTTTCTTAGCTTTGGATATATCTATTTTCAATTGATTTTTTAATGAATCTATTCCAGAAAACTTTTTTTCTTTCCTTATGAAGTCAATAAATTCTACTTTTAATGAAGAATTATAAATATTCAAATTAAAATTAAACAAGTGAACCTCTAATAAGGGTTTATTTTTATCAAAAGTCGGTCTGACTCCAAAATTGGCAATTCCCTTGTAATTCTTTCCCTTTGCACTCTTATTCATTACTTTTGCACGAACAGCATAAACCCCATGGTTAGGCTGAATATATTCATCAATTTTTAGATTTGCTGTTGGAACTCCTATTGTTCGTCCCCTTTGATCACCTTTCATTACTCTAGAGACAATTGTAAACGGCGCCCCAAGAAATTTGTTGGCAAGTTTCACCTCCCCTTTTTGAATTAAAGCTCTGATGTTTGATGAAGAGTAAATTTTCATTTTTGTTTTTTTATGAAGGATTTTATTGGTTTTCACTAAATTTATGGGTGTCACATTAAATGAATGTTCTTTTCCAAAATTTGATAGAAACCGATAGTCACCAGATCTTTTATTGCCAAATCTAAAATTTTTACCAACAAAAATATTCTTCATGGCTATGCCTGAAAAAAGAATTTTTTTACAAAATAATCTCGGCGTCATTGTTGCAATGCTCTTATTGAACTTTAAGACAATCGCATAATCAATTTTATGGGATTTTAATATTTCTAGACGCGTATCAACTTGTGTTAATAAAAAACCTTTATTATCCTTTTCAAAATATCTCCTGGGATGAGGATCAAAAAGCAATACTCCAACTTTTGCATCTTTTTTTTTACTCAGTTTATTGGCTAATGATATTATTGATTGGTGACCTTTATGAACACCATCAAGATTACCTATTATTAGAATAGAGTCTTTCGTATAATTATACGTCTTTTTAAGATCTTTAAATATTTTCACTTTAATTCACTTTAGAAAATCAGAAACTATAATTTCTTTTGTATCTCTTGAAAGAATATCTTTCACAAGCTTGCCAATATCTTCATTGTCGTTTTTACCTGATATTTGATCTTTATGTATGCCATTCATAATAAATACAAAATCCAAATTAAAGTTTTGTGCACCAAGACAGTCGGTTTTGATGCTGTCGCCAATTGCAAGGATATCTGACTTATTTTCAATATTATTCATATTTTTCAAATCTTGAAAAGCTTGGTCATAAATTTCAACGTATGGTTTGCCATAGTATACTACTTTGCCACCAAGTTTTTCATAATATTTGCCTAAAGCTCCAGCACAAAAAATGGAGTTTACTCCCCGATAAACAATTTCATCAGGATTCACACATACAATAGGTTTTTCGCTCTCAATGAAGTCATTAAATAAATCATTATAATCTTTAGGGGTTTCAAAACTGTCATTATAAAGACCTGTTGTTAAAATGAAATCTGCTTCATTAAAATTATCTACCTTACTAATATTTATATTTTCTAAAAGATCATAGTCCTTAGCTGGGCCTAGATGAAAATAACTTTCACCATGTATTTTTTTGTTAATAAACTTTGTTCCTATATCACCAGAGGTATAAATATGTTTATAAAGATCAGGATTAAGTCCAAGTTTATTTGTCAAACCCTCCTGGACAACATGGTTAGATCGCGGTGCATTTGAAATTAAATAGACATCAATTCCATGCTCCTTCATGCGCTCAAGATAAGCAATAGCGCTAGTATAAATTTCAACACCATTATGGATTACTCCCCAGAGATCACATAAAATTGCTTTATAGGATAGTGAATAACTCTCAACACTCTCAATTTTATTAATATTCATATTTTATATTGAAATTATTTTATTAACTTATAATCTTTTTTTTTAAATCAGTTATTAATTAAATGACATCACTTTTTAATTTAAAAGATAAAAATGCAATAATCACTGGATCCTCACGGGGCATAGGTAAAGCTATAGCATATCGAATGGCTGAGCATGGCGCAAAAGTGATAATTACAAGTCGTAAAATTGATGCATGTGAGAACGTAGCAGAAGAAGTTAATAGTAAGTTTGGAAAAGATACGGCTACAGCAATATCATGTAATATTTCTGACAAAGAACAATTAAAAAGCTTGTATGCTAAATCAAAGGAGTTTTGTGGAAGTATAACAACTTTAGTATGCAACGCGGCTGTAAATCCATATTTTGGACCATCCAATAACATACCAGATGAGGCATTTGAAAAAATAATGAAATCAAACGTACAAAGTAATTTTTGGCTCTGTAATGAAATACTGCCCGATATGGTAAAAATAAGAAATGGTTCTATTATTATAATTTCATCAATAGCAGGTTTGCATGGAAGCAGCATGTTAGGCGCTTATGCTATTAGTAAGGCCGCTGACTCTCAGTTAGCAAGAAATATTTCTGTGGAGTATGGCAGAAATAATATAAGAGCAAATTGTATATCTCCCGGACTAATCAAGACTGATTTTGCGCGTGCACTTTGGGAGAACGAAGACATTTTGAGGGCAACAACAGCAAAATCGGCGCTCAAAAGAATTGGCATGCCTGATGAAATCGCTGGAGCCGCCGTCTACCTTGCGTCTGAAGCAGGCTCGTTTATGACTGGACAAAATATAGTTATAGACGGTGGAGAGTCTGAACAGTAGTCAAAGTATTGTAAAATAAGCATTTTTTGTCATCTTTTATAATTATTCGTTTTTGAAGCCCCTCTTGACACATACGCAGTGGATCACTATATGCCTAGGTAATTAAGCAAAAGATATTAAATATTTAGGAGATTAAAAATGGATTTTCGACCTTTACATGATCGTGTTCTCGTAAGGAGATTAGACACTGAAGAAAAAACTGCTGGAGGGATTATCATTCCTGATACAGCTCAAGAAAAACCTCAAGAAGGACAAATTGTTGCTGTTGGGTCAGGAACAAAATCTGAAGATGGAAAAGTTACACCATTAGATTTAAAAGCCGGAGATATTGTTCTATTTGGAAAATGGTCTGGCACTGAAGTCAAAGTTGATGGGGAAGAGCTATGTATCATGAAAGAGTCTGACATCATGGGTGTCATTGAAAAAAAATCAAAATCAAAATCAAAAAAGAAAAAATAAATCTTAAATCAAGGAGAATAAAAAATGGCGGGTAAAGATATACATTTTGGCACAGAAGCTAGAAACAAAATGCTTAAAGGTGTTAACGTTTTAGCTGACGCAGTTGCAGTAACATTAGGTCCTAAAGGAAGAAATGTTGTCATGGATAAATCTTTTGGTGCACCTAAAAGTACAAAAGACGGAGTTTCAGTTGCAAAAGAAATCGAACTAAAAGATAAATTCGAGAATATGGGAGCCCAAATGGTTCGTGAAGCTGCAAGTAAAACAAATGATGTTGCAGGTGATGGAACTACAACAGCTACTGTACTTACAAGAGCAATAGTTACTGAGGGCTTAAAATTTGTTGCAGCGGGAATGAATCCAATGGACTTAAGAAGAGGAGTGGATTCTGCAATAGATGCTGCAAGCGATGCCATTAGTAGTTCATCAAAAAAAGTTAAAACAAGTGCTGAAGTAGCACAAGTTGGCTCTATTTCTGCAAATGGTGAGGCTGAAGTTGGAGCTATGATTGCAAAGGCAATGGATAAGGTTGGAAACGAAGGCGTTATAACAGTTGAAGAAGCTAAAGGTCTTGAAACTGAACTTGATGTTGTTGAAGGTATGCAATTTGATAGAGGCTACCTATCTCCATATTTTGTGACTAATGCAGAGAAAATGACAGCTGATCTAGAAAATGCTTACATTCTTCTTCATGAAAAAAAATTAACAAACCTTCAACCTATGCTTCCTCTATTAGAAGCTGTAGTTCAAGCGGGAAGACCACTTGTAATTATCGCTGAAGATGTTGAAGGTGAAGCGCTTGCTACATTGGTGGTGAATAAGTTAAGAGGTGGATTAAAAATTGCTGCTGTAAAAGCACCAGGTTTTGGCGATAGAAGAAAAGCAATGATGGAAGATATTTCTATTTTAACCGGTGGTCAGGTCATATCTGAAGACTTAGGCATTAAATTAGAAAATGTAACCATTAGTGATTTAGGGACGGCAAAAAGAATTAGTATTGATAAAGAAAATACTACAATTGTTAATGGTGCTGGAACTAAAGCTGATATTCAAGGTAGATGTTCTCAGATTAGAAAACAGATTGAGGAAACAACATCTGACTATGACAGAGAGAAGTTACAAGAACGTCTTGCTAAATTAGCGGGTGGAGTAGCTGTGATCAAAGTTGGTGGGGCTACCGAAGTCGAAGTTAAAGAAAGAAAAGACAGAGTTGATGATGCTCTTAATGCTACTAGAGCTGCAGTTGAAGAAGGTATTGTTGCTGGGGGTGGATTGTCACTTCTAAAAGCAGCTGGTGCACTTGATAAGGTCAAAACTTCTAACGCTGATCAAAAAGCTGGGGTGGATATTGTTCGTAGAGCATTAGAAACACCAATTAGAACAATTGCAAACAACGCAGGTGTTGATGGATCTGTAATTGTTGGCAAGCTTAAAGAGGGCAAGTCTTCTACTGAGGGTTATGATGCTCAGTCTGATAAATTTGTCGATATGTTTAAAGCGGGAATCATTGACCCAACTAAAGTTGTAAGAACAAGTTTACAAAACGCTGCATCTATTGCCGGTGTTTTAATTACAACTGAAGCGATGGTTGCTGATGCTCCTGAGGATAAGCCTGCTGCGGCACCTGCAATGCCTGATATGGGCGGCATGGGCGGCATGGGCGGCATGATGTAATAATCGTTCACGATAAACTCAAAAAAAACCCGGCCTAGCCGGGTTTTTTTTATTCAAACTTATTAATAAAATTTTTATAATTACTTTCTATTTCGTTATCCCACTCCGCAACTTTCGAAGAAAAGATATTTGCTGATGATTTCAGGATTATGCCGTCATCAAGAACTCTTAAATTGTTAGCCCTTAGTGTTTCACCTGTTGATGTTATATCAGTGATAATTTCTGAAAAACCATTGAAAGGCGCGCTTTCAGTAGAGCCATCACTTTCAACAGTTCTATAATCAACAACTCCACATTTAGAAAAGAAATTATTTGTTAAATTCTTATATTTAGTTGCTACACGCAACCTTTTTGAATATTTATCTCTATGATTATTGCTCACTTCTTCCAAATCAGCCATCGTCATTACATCAATCCAGATATCCGGTACAGCAACAACCAGATCCGCTTTTCCAAAAGTTAACTCCAGATCTTTTGTTATTTTTGAATTAAAATTGAAAATTTTTTCTTGTATGAGGTCGTCACCAGTTAAGCCTGCATGGATTGATCCCTCATCAAGTCTATTGGTAATTTCTTTAGCGCTTAAAAAATATAGAACTGTATCTCTTAGTCCCTTTATTGTACCAATATAATCTCTATCATTTACAAGATTTTCAAAAGTAATATTTTTATCTAGAAATAGTTTCTCCATGTCTTTTCTTAATCTGCCTTTGCTAGGTAATCCTATCCTTAATTTATTTTCGAATTTCATGACTATATAATTTTACTTAGATTATTATTATTTGTTGCAAACCCTATAGCTGACAGGTTATCTCTGGACCCTAAAATATTAAGTAACTTATCGTATCTTCCACCAGTTATTAACTTTAAATTGCCTGATTGATCATAGATTTCGAACATAACGCCATCATAAAATTCAATTGAATGTCCAAAGTCATTGTTAAAATTAATTTTAGATATATCCATTTCAAATGAGACAGCGTTCCTGAATTCTTCAATGCCATCAATCTCTTTTTTAAAAAAATCGAGCTTTTGATCGCTTACAAACTCGCTTAAAATATTTGGAAAAGTATCAAGAGAAGCGTTTAAACCTAAAAAATTTTTAATCAGATTTACAATTTGTTTTCCATTGCTTTCAGAGACGATGTTTTCACTTTTCTCCTGAAATCGTTTGACGATTTCTTCAACTGTCCTTGAGCCTGAACCAGAATTGCTATTAGAATTAATTAGATCAACCAAATTTCCACTTGAATTGGCATTCAAACCTAGTTTTTCATTGATAATTTTATCTTTTTTCAAAACGTCATAACCGACACCTTTCCCTAATCGATTTAACAAACTATCAAAGTATTTCCTTCTAAAAAAATGCCTGACAATTCTTTGTTTCCATCTGATCGGTAAATCTAAATAACTTATAAAACTATTAAAGAGGTTTAGACTGCCTATTTTAATTTGGTATTCATTAATATTTAATTTTTCTAGAATTTTGACTGCCGTTTTGAGCGTATATATATCTTTTTCATAAATAGTTTTTAGCTTTTTTTCTGTAAAAATAATTTCAACCCCTGATTGGTTTAATTCAATTGATGTATCATTTATTCCACTGGTTGACCTAAATACTGGTCCACTATAGCATAAATTAGCTTCATTTATTTTAACATCACTTTTAATAAAACTTTGACACGTAGGGATCGTCATATCTGGTCTCAGACATTTTTCCTTCCCTGAACCGTCTATAAAAGAATACATCTGACTTCTGATTTCTTCTCCCGATGTTTCATAAAAAATGTCAGAATCATGAACTAAAGGAAGCTCTACATATTGAAATCCTAACTCAATAAAATAATCTTTTAATCTAATATTTAATTCCTGTAGTGACATAGCTCAAATTTTTAGTATTTCCTTTAGAGTGCTTACTAAATCCTCTCTAATTACTTCTCTTTGACCTGCTTTAGTTTCTTTCCATTCTTCACGTCCAGTTATATTTTTTGAAATCTCACTTCCCTCTTTTAAATCTTTAAGTGATATTTTATTATTTTTAATTTCATCGTCACCTGCAATTACAACTGCATCAGCTTGCTTGCGATCGCAATATTTAAGTTGCTTTGCTAAGTTTTTTGAGCCAAAAGAAATCTCGCAGGCCATGCCTGCATCTCTAATTTCAGATGCCATTCGAATATACTCGGATAAATTATTATCTCCTAAATTTGCTACAATTACTAAAGGTCTCGATTTGGCTTTAATGAGATCCAACTGCTCTAGAGCGACAATAAGCCTGTCAACACCAACAGAAATGCCAGTAGCGGGAACGTCCTCTTTCCCAAATCTTGATATCAGTTTGTCATATCTTCCTCCTCCAGCCACTGATCCAAAAACTATAGTTTCACCTTTTGTATTTTTTACATCGATTAATAGTTCGGCTTCAAAAATCATACCTGTATAGTAATCCAATCCTCTTACAATGGATGGATCAAATGAAATTGGATAATCTGCAAAATTCTCTAAATAAGAGTTAAACTCATCAATATCATCACTCGTTTGCTTCTGGTCGTTCATAAAGTCTAAAATCATTGATGCTTGTTCATTATCAAGACCTACACCTTCCATAAAATCACCAGATTTATCTTTCCTACCCTCACATAATAACTCTTTAACACCTTCATCACCTAGACGATCCTTTTTATCTACTGCTCTAAGAATTTTTGATTCAACTTCTTTCGAAGCCTTTATTTTCTCAAAAAGGCTTGTCCATATTTTTCTATTTGAATATTTAATTTTAAATTGAGAATCATTTAAACCAAGTCTTCTCAAAATATTTACAACCATGACGCATAACTCAGCATCGATTAGATTTGATTGAATTCCGATAACATCTGCATCAAATTGTAAGAATTCTCTGAATCTTCCAGGCCCTGGCTTTTCATTCCTCCATACTATTCCGGATTGATATCTTTTAAATGGCTTCACTAAATTTTGATAATTCTGAGCAACATATCGTGCTAAAGGAGCTGTAAGGTCATAGCGTAATGATAGCCATTGACCATCTTCATCTTGTAACGAAAAAACTCCTCCACTTGGTCGATCTATATCAGGCAAAAACTTGCCCAGACTATCGGTGTATTCAATGGATGAAGTTTCTAATTCAACAAATCCAAATTTTTGACACTCTTCCTCTATTACCTCAGTAACTATTTTTCTGAGAGTCAGGAGTTGTTTCTCACTGTCTTTAAACCCTCTAGGTAAAATAGCCTTGGGTTTATTGTTATTCTTAGTCATACGATTCCAATCGTTAGTACGATACTACAAAGTTAGTTTATTTAATATAAAAAGGGGTTGTTGTTCGCTGACGCTTTTTGTTCAGCAAACTTAGATATGAATATGATGATGTGTATTAACAATCATGAACAGTGAAATGCCTTATTTATTCAAAAAAGTCAAATTTTTATAATTTTTATTATTAAGTGAAGCCGAAATACTCTATTTTTATTAAATGCTTACCACTGAAAACAGTAGAAAATTAACTGTTATTTATGCTGCGCTTGGCCATCTATTGATGCACATGTTTGCTGCATTTTACTTTGTAATTGTTCTTGCAATTGAAGATGAGTGGAAATTTTCATATGACGAGCTTTTAAATCTATGGTTTCTTGGGTCTCTTCTTGTTGGCATAGGATCTTTACCAGCCGGATGGATTAGTGATCGATGGAGCCGTTCAGGAATGATTGCAATAATGTTTTTGGGTCTAGGCATTAGTTCAGTTCTTTGTGGTCTGAGTGGGAATAAATTATCTCTTTTTATTAGTCTATCCTTGCTTGGCTTATTTTGCTCAATATATCACCCTGCTGGAATATCATGGATAGTTAATACATCAAAAGAAACAGGACGTGCACTTGGATTCAATAATATATTTGGAGGCGTAGGAATTGGATTGGGAGCTTTTTTTGCTGGTATTTTAATTGATCAGATTAATTGGCAAGCTGCGTTTATATTCCCTGGAATAATTTCTATTCTAACAGGCTTATGTCTCTCATATCATTTGAAATCAGGAAAAATTTCATTGACTAATATTAAATCAGAACAATTTCGAGATAATCCAGAAAAAAATCAAATGCTAAAAATTGTGATTATAATGCTTGTAAGTATTACATGTTTGAGTTTTGTATATCAAATTCTTCAAACAAGTTTGCCTAAAGCAATTGATATCAGACTATCAAACAGCTTAAACCTCTCTACGTCTGAGATTGGATATATTGTAGCCGCCATATACGTTGTAAGTGGTCTAATGAACTACATAGGGGGTATTTTAACAGATAAATATTCCGAAAAAGTAATTTATGCTATTGGGATCATCGGACAAGGCGCACTTCTTTTATTCATTGTTAGTCTATCAAATTATTGGTTAATCGTTATCAGTCTCATGATTGTTGCTTTTAATTCAAGTATACTTCCAGCAGAAAATTTATTACTGGCTAAATTCTCGCCAGAAAAATATCAAAGTCTTGTATACGGTATAAAATTTATTGTTTCATTTTCTGTTGGCCCAATAGCACTAATCTTAATTTCTAGAAGCTATGAAATAAGCGGTGAGTTTGGGTTTCTTTATTTAATCTTCGGAATTGTAATGATCATACTCTTTTTGATCGTACTCACTCTTCCCGTAAAAAAATCATTAGTTGGTACAGCTGGGTAGACTTGAACTACCGACCTCCTGGTCCACAACCAGGCGCTCTAACCAACTGAGCTACAGCTGCATAAATGGTGGCTCGAGGTGGATTTGAACCACCGACACAAGGATTTTCAGTCCTTTGCTCTACCAACTGAGCTATCGAGCCTCACGTTAGTAATGTAAGTCTTTTATTCTATAAGAAGTATTCGTGCAAAGAAAATATTCTTATTGCTAATTAATTAAGCTTTTCATTTAATCTGCTTATCAAATCCCTCACACTTTTTAATGAATTTAATTCGTCAGCATCAATCATAAGCTGATAATTATCGTCATTTTTAATATAAACGCATGGTAGATTAATTTGCTTAGGTACAAACTCTAAGTCTTTGAGATGGTCAATGTAATAAAATCTGCTATTTATTTTTAGCGACTTAAGATAATTGCCCCAAATCTTTTCCTTACCTCGATTGTTATACGTGATAGAGCACAAATGACATTCATACGTACTTGGTGAAATTATTTTATGACCCCAATCTATGAGGGCATTGAAAATGCCACTTTTTGCATTGTAAATAAAAATTAATTCTCTCATGATTTAATAAAACCAACCGAACCCAATAAGTTATTAGTTTGAAACAATGGTAGTCCAACTACATTTGAATACGAACCGTTTATTGACTTGATAAAAACTTCAGCAAAGCCCTGAATTTTGTATGATCCTGCAACATTTTTCCATTCATTTGTTTTGATGTAATTATCAATATCTTTTTTATTAAGTAGTTTAAAATTCACTGTAGTTGTGACACTCCTACTTATAACTTTATTCTTAGTATCTCGTAGGCACAATACGGTTGAAACGCGATGTCTTCGACCCGATAATTTATTGAGATTT
Source organism: uncultured Pelagibacteraceae bacterium (assembly GCA_902517885.1). Taxonomy (GTDB): domain Bacteria; phylum Pseudomonadota; class Alphaproteobacteria; order Pelagibacterales; family AG-422-B15; genus CACNXQ01. The sequence goes on along the minus strand of CABYDZ010000001.1, from coordinate 134,949 downwards.
TTCCTAGCAGTAACTTCATCATTTGTTTTATCAATTATTCTTCTTCCACTATAGGCAATAGTATCTGCCGTAAGAATCACAGTATTTTCATGCTTCCCATCAAAGTGCTTCATCTTTTGAGTAGCTATCCGTTTACAGTAATCTAAGGGCAATTCCTTTTTGTTGATCGTCTCGTCAATATTTGGTGAGATTATTTCATCGGGTTTAATCCCAAGAATTGATAGCAATTCTAATCTTCTAGGAGATGAGCTGCCTAAAATAAATTTCAATATATTCTCTTGGTTATTTATATCTAAAGATTATTCTACCTTTAGTAAGGTCATAAGGTGTGATCTGAACAAGAACTTCGTCACCTGCTAAGACTCTAATTCTATTTTTTCTCATTCTACCAGCTGTATGTGCCAGAACTTCATGCCCATTTTCTAGTGCAACTTTAAACATTGCATTTGGAAGTATATCAGTAACTTTACCTTTAAATTCTAAAATCTCTTCTTTTGACATAAATTATTTTTTTGTAAGCCTATATTCTATTGACCTTGAATGTCCGTCAAGACCTTCATTATCAGCGATTGTCATAGCACTATTTCCAATTTCTTCAATACCTTCTTTTGTAAATTCAACAAGCGATATTTTCTTTAGAAAATCAAATACTGACAGTCCTGATGAAAATTTTGCACTCCTTGATGTAGGCAATACATGGCTTGGACCAGCAACATAGTCACCTAATGCTTCGGGTGTATTCCTACCGAGGAATACTGCGCCTGCATTAACAATATATTTAAGAAAATCTCTTGCATTATCAATAGCAAGCTCGAGGTGTTCAGGGGCTAATTGGTTTGAGATATCAAAAGCCTCCTTAAGATCACGTACAACGATAATTTTACCATTTGAATCCCAGCTTGCTGACGCAATTTCTTTTCTTGGAAGAGACTCTAATTGACTAGGCACTTCTTTTTCAACCGCTTCAGCTAATGCCTGATCAGTGGTAATTAGAATGCTTTGAGCACTTTTATCATGTTCACATTGGGCGATCAGATCAGCAGAAATAATTTTTGGATCACTATTCTGGTCAGAAATTACAACTATTTCAGAAGGTCCTGCAAACATATCAATTCCGACAAATCCTGAGACTTGCCGTTTTGCTTCAGCCACGTAAATATTACCAGGTCCAACGATTTTATTTACAGGTGCCACGCTTTCAGTTCCATATGCCATTGCCGCGACTGCCTGAGAGCCACCCATGCAATATATTTTTTTAATACCAATAATTTTTGCGGCATATAAAACTGATGGATTGATCTGTCCGTCAGTTAATGGTGTAGCCATTACTATGTCTTTTACACCTGCAACCATAGCCGGTATTGCATTCATAAGAACTGTACTAGGGTAGCTTGCTGTTCCACCTGGTACATAAATCCCTGCTGTTTCCAAAGGCTTCCACATATATCCAAGTGTAGATTTTAGATCATCATTAAAACTTAAATCCTGTGGTAATTGTTTTTCATGGTATGTCCTAACTCGATCTGCTGCTGTTTGAATAGCATTACAAATCTTTTCAGGTAATCCATCTGTCTGATTGTTGATTGCAGTTTCATCTAAAATGAAGTTTGATTTTGAAAGTTCATTGCGATCAAGTTGATTGGTATATTCTATTAAAGCATCATCACCTTTGGTTCTTACATCATTAATTATTTTAACTACAACATCCTTTACATCTTTGTCATCTGACCTATTAGTGTTTACTAAATTTTCAAATTCCTGTGGAAAGCCTGAATTGCTTGTATTAATTATTTTATTCATTCACTTGTTCTTCTGTACTCCAAGGGTTTCCTTGATCATCTAATTTGCACCGAATGATTTCAGTTTCGAGTTTTATAATTGCATCATTTTTGAAAAGCAATTCAATTTCAATATTTTTTGATTTATTGGGATAATAGTTAAAAGTCAAAAGTTCTAATTTCTTTGATTTGTTCAATTGATCGATATTTTTTGAGTAAACTGATATGACATCCTCAAAGCACAGAACAGCCTTAATACGCTGATTGACTTTATTTACGATTTTTTCTTCCCACATAAATCGTGTAATCATTAGGAAAAATGATCTTATTGATGGCAGGTATTTTATATCACTTACTTCAATGAGTCCGTCCTGCAATATTGTCCCAATAATTTTTAATTCATCAGTATCGATTGCATTCAAATTCATATTTTTTAAACCCGCTTAATCTCTGCTCCACATGCTTCTAATTTTACTTCAATTTGTTCATACCCTCTATCCAAGTGATAGATGCGATTTAGGGTTGTTTCACCATCAGCTGCTAATCCTGCTAAGATTAAACTTACAGAAGCTCTTAGATCAGTTGCCATAACTGGAGCTCCTCTAAATCCTGAGCAAGGATTAATAATTGCTCTTTTTCCATTAATTTCGATATTTGCTCCCATTCTATTCAATTCAGGTACATGCATGAATCTGTTTTCAAATATGTTCTCGTCTATGACTGACTTAGTTTTAGCCATAGACATTAAAACCATCATTTGCGCTTGAACGTCTGTTGGGAAACCAGGATATTCCTTTGTTTGAATTTCAATACCTTCACTAATATTAGATTTATTTACTGTTACACTATTCTCGTCAAAAATTATATCAACTGGTAATGTCTTTAAAGTCTCTAAAACATTACTAATGTGTTCAATGTTTAAATTTTCTATTTTAAGTCCATCTCCTGCTAATGCTCCAGCTATGATATAAGTAACAGCCTCGATACGATCAGGAATAATAGAATAATTTGAACTATTCAAAGTTGTTACCCCTTGGATCACAGCAGACCTATTGTCACCAAGTTCAATTTTTGCTCCCATAGTATTTAAACAATTAATTAAATCAATCACCTCAGGCTCTAACGCGATATTAGAAATTTCAGTTTCACCACTTGCTAATGACGCTGCCATAATAATATTTTCAGTAGCGCCAACAGATACTTTAGGAAGTTCGATCTTATTTCCAGTCAGTCCTTTAGGTGCGCTACATTGAATATATCCTTTTTCTAATTCAAAAGTTGCGCCGAGTTTTGTGAGTGCGTCTATATGAATATCGATTGGTCGAGCACCTATGGCGCAACCTCCAGGAAGTGATACACTCGCCTCACGCTTTCTTGCAAGTAAAGGTCCTAGCACTAATATGCTTGCTCGCATCTTTCTCACTAAATCATATTCAGCAATAGTTTTTTCTGTATCTGAATATTGAAGCGTAATAGAATTTTTATTATTTTCACATTTTGCGACATTAACTCCAAGAGATGATAAAACCAAACTCATAGTTTTTACATCAACAAGATCTGGAACATTTGAAAGTTCTAATTTTTCATTAGTTAAAATACTAGCAGCCATAATGGGCAGAGCAGCATTCTTTGATCCACTAACAGGAATCACACCTCTTAGAGGTTGTCCTCCATTTATAACAATTTTCTGCATTGAATTTTATAGCTTGGGAAGAGTAACGCCAGTTTGTTTCATGTATTTCCCTTTTCTATCCTTGTAGGAAATCTCAGGCGGAGCCTCTCCTTTATAGAATAGGAACTGACAGCCTCCTTCATTTGCATAAATTTTTGCTGGCAGTGGTGTTGTATTTGAAAACTCTAAAGTTACATGTCCTTCCCACTCGGGCTCCAAAGGAGTTACATTAACTATTATTCCACATCTTGCATACGTTGATTTACCTAAACAAACTACTAACACGTCTCTTGGGATTCTGAAATATTCTACGGTGCGTGCCAGTGCAAAAGAATTAGGTGGTATGATGCATTCTTTGCCTGGCCTATCAACAAAGCCTTTGTCATCAAAATTTTTAGGATCAACTAAGGCTGAGTCAACATTTGTAAATATTTTAAAATCTTCAGATACTCTTGCGTCATATCCGTAAGAGGACAATCCAAAGGAAATAGTCCCATCTTTTTTTTGTCCGTCTACAAAGGGTTCAATCATGCCTTGTTCTAAAGACATTTTTTTAATCCAGTTATCAGACATGATGGTCATCTTATTTTTCTTCTTTCTTCCGTTGATATTCTTTTCTTTTTCTTAAATTCTGTCTCAAAGCCTCTGATAGTCGTTCAGTATCATTAAGCTTTTTATTCTTTTGCTCGTCCTTCGAGGAACTGTTTGATTTCATCTTTATTCAACCCTGCTTTTTTAAGCTCTTTTACAAGTTTTTCTTCTTCTTTTTTATCTGTATTATCAGCTTGTTTGGACTCTCTTTTTTGTTGTTTTGCCATCGCGCGCTCTCCGCGTTTAGACTTGTAATCGTGATGAATGCCCATAATTATCTCCGTGAATTGCGCTACTTTATACAATTTTTTTATAGGATTCTCTAGTAAAAACAAGGAGTGCTATAGAAGAATTAAATTCTTAGCTTATTGCTAGTCTTTAATGAACAGATCGCTTGAAAAATCAGAAAACTTTTCTGAACCATTTTCTGTAACTCTTAATGAGTGACTCGCTTCAACACCCCAGCTACCGAATTGCATTACTGCAATCATGTGAAATGTAACATTTGGATGAAGAATAGTTTGATCTCCTTTAGAGATATTTATTGTATGCTCACCCCAATCCGGAGGGTATCCTATGCCGATTGAATATCCCGTTCGAGATTCTTTTTTTATGTCATGCTTATCAAGAACAGCCCAAAATTTTTGCGCCACGTCATCAGCTGTGTTTCCAGGTTTTATTGCTGAAATACCTTCGTCTAAGGCTTCATTGGTGGCCTTAATAGCATCAATTTTTTTTTGTTCTGCCTTTCCAAGCAAAACTGTTCTTGCTAGTGGAGCATGGTATCTCTTATGAACACCGGCTAATTCAACAATTGTAGCTTCGCCCTTAACAAACTTCTCTTGTGTTGCAGTTAAATGAGACGCAGATGTCCCTGTGCCCGTGGGTAGCAAGGTTGCAATGCTTGAGTACTCACCACCAATTTCAGGTGTACCATAAAACATTGCTTTTTGAATTTCTCCAACTGCATCACATTGTCTAATTCCTGGATTTATTGTGTCAATTGCAGTTTGCATAGCTTGATCAGTAATCAATGCTGCATTTTTCATTAGTTCAATTTCATTATCTGATTTTATAAATCTCACCCAATTCACAAGCCTTTCAGAATCTTTAAGTGATGCATTTGGTAATCCGTCAATGAGTTTCTGATAACAAAAAGCTGTAAAATAATGACTATCCATTTCAAGACCAATTGATTGATTATCCCACTTTTTATTTTTAATGATCTCGATTAAATAATCGTAGGGGTGGTTGGGCCATGTATGGATATATTTTTCTGCATATACAATAATGTTTTCTTGTGACCAACAGCTCTGCAAAAATGCACCTCCAGCGTCTTGATCCCTTACAAACAAAAATGGCTGATTTAAATCAATATGAACCAAAACACATTGCGCATAATAAAACGACCATGCATCATATCCTGTTAGATAATTCATATTTGCGGTATCTTGTGATATTAACAGATCTATTCCTTTTTCTTGCATTGACTTCTTAACTTTAGCAAGTCTGTCACTATATTCGCTTTTAGGAAAAATCATAAATCTAGGATAGTCGTTCAGAAACAAGTTTGGTCCAGAAAGAGGACCCGATCACAAGAAGTTTGTCATTAAAATCGTATGTAGAAGAATGTAATGACTGACCGTGTGTTCCCTCTGTTCCGTTGCCAATAAGTATGTAGCAACCTGGTTTAACCATTAACATTTGAGCAAAATCCTCAGAAAATAATTTTGGATCACAATTTCCATCAACATTTTTAGTTCCAACAAGATCTTCAGCGACCTTAGACGCAAAAGCTGCTTGTTCAGTTGTATTAATTGTCATGTTTGTTCGAGTATCATATGCAAATTCAAATTTTATACCGTGAGCGTTGGCAATGCCTTCAACTATCTTTCGCATACTATCTTCAATAATTTTATTGGCCTCAGGCGATAGTGCTCGAGCATCTCCAGAGATTATAGAATGACCGGGTAAAATATTTTCATTTCCATCAGACTCAAATTTGGTAACAGATACAACACCATTCATTGCTGGGTTTAATTTTCTTGAAACTATTGATTGTAATGAAGTTATAATTTGTGTTCCTACTGTTATCGTATCAACTCCCATGTGCGGTAATGCAGAATGTCCGCCTTGACCCCAAAGCTTGATATTAAAAAGACTTTCACTTGCTGTTATTGTGCCTGAACGTGTAGCGAAAGAACCAACCTCCATTCCTGGTAAATTATGAAATGCATAAACTTCATCTATCGAGAATTTTTCAAACAAACCGTCATCAATCATTGCTTGTGCACCTTGCGTTTTTTCTTCATCAGGTTGGAAAATAAAATAAACCGTGCCATTAAAATTTTTTGTTTCAGAAAGATATTTAGCAGCACCGAGAGCCATTGCCGTATGACCATCGTGACCACACGCATGCATTTTTCCTTCATGAGTGGATTTATATGCGCAGTCACTCTCTTCTTTTACTGGTAAAGCATCCATGTCAGCACGTATACCTATGCTCTTATTGCTATTACCATTTTTAAGGACGGCAACAATGCCTGTTTTTCCAATTCCTTCAAAAACCTCTAGTCCAAAACTTTTTAAAATTTCAGCTACTTTTGTTGATGTAATATCTAAATCAAAATTTAATTCTGGATGGGCATGAAAGTCATGCCTCCATTCAATCATTTCTTTTTCATAATTTTCTGTAAATACATTCATGTTTTAATATTTATAATTTCTTTCTGAGCCAATTATGAAACCTTTTTATTTCATACTCTTCAGGCATTAAAGTTCCATTTTTACGTATTGGATTATGTATGCCTTTTTGATTAAGTTCACAAGCTTCTGCGTCCTGTTTCATTACGAGCACTGCAAAATCAACAACATTTTTCATTGAATATTTTTTGTCTTTAAGTGTTTCTTTTCGAAAAACCCACTCTGCCGTTACTTCTGTGAGTTCATTCGATAAAGGAAGGATACGAACCATTCTGATATGGTCAGTAAAAATTGCTAAAAACATAGATGGCCAGCTTGTCATATAAATATATCCAGGGAAGTCTGTCTGCTTTTCTAAGTATTCTACACGATGCCCTTGCGCGCTGCCATCCATTGACCACGTTTCAGTTCCTTTTTTCATGCCACCTTTATACTTTGGATCATTATAATTGATAAACTTTTTCCAGTTAGGATCATCTTTTATGTCTACAAGTCTTCGGCCGTAAATAGGAACAAGATTAGATAGTTCTGGATGAAGGTTTGGACAATGTAGACACTCACTATAATTTTCCCAAAAAATTTTCCAGTTACATTTTATTTGTTTTTTCCATGTGTGACCAATTTGATAATTACTCACATTCAATTGCGAAAAAGCGTCACTATAATCTGGGAAAACTTTTTTTGAATTCCATTTTGCATTATTATCAAGGTTAATAAAAATTAGTCCATTCCAAATTTTAAATTTTACTTTGATCAAACAATTTTTGTCCTTTTTAAAATTTTTTGGATCTATTATTGAGGAAGTTTTTACAAGATTTCCATTACTTGCGTTGTAGGACCATTGGTGATATGGGCAAACTAATAAATTAGACTTTAGCTTACCATTTTTTTCGTTTTTTAAAATAGATCCTCGATGGCTACAAGAATTATAATATGCATTCATATTTCCCTCTTTATCACGCACAAGAAGGATATTAAATTTACTTATTTCAACAGTATGAAAAGATAACGGCTGTGATAAAGCATGTTCATGGCAAATGTATAGCCATTCCTTTGATAAAACTTTCTTTATTTCTTTATCAAACTGATTTTGATTGAAATACCAATTTAATGGCAGAGATTGTTCAGTTTTTTTTAAAATATATCCCTCACTCATGCTTGTAAAAATTTTATACCCTTATATTGTCTATTGCTAGATATTATGAGAAAAATAATGCACAAGATGGCCAAGTTATTATCTATCTTAACAAAAAAATAATTGAAAATATGTTTCCAAATGGTCTGACAGAAAAGTACAAAAATTGGCAAAATCATACCTTTATAAAAAAGAAAACTCAATTTGAAAGACTCGCTAGAGAAGGGCAATCTCCAAAGTATATTATTATTTCCTGTGTTGACTCAAGAGTTGATCCAAATTCAATATTCAAATCAGAGCCAGGTGAATTTTTAGTTCATAGAAATATTGCAAATATAGTGCCGCCCTATAATTATATAACGGAACATAGCGGAACAATTGCAGCAATTGAGTTTGGCATAACTGTCTTAAAGATTGAAAATATAGTTATCATGGGTCATTCAGGCTGTGGTGGCATTAAAAATGGCTATAGTATGTGTAAAGAAAATTCCTTCAATACCAATTCATCAATTTCAAACTGGTTAAATCTTCTTAAGCCCTCGTTTGACAAGCTCGCTATCATGAACGAAGATGAATCAATAAAAAATTTGGAGAAAGTAAGTATTAAAACATCTATTGAAAATCTAAAAAGCTATCCATTTATTCAGGAAAAATTAGATAGTAAGGAAATCAATATTTATGGCTCGTGGATAGATATTGGATCGGGTAAGATTCATGCACTTGATTTTGCATCAGGTATCTTTAAGTCAATTTAGTACAAATAATATATTTAAAAGAATAAAAGACTTCTTTATTTTTAGTGATATAAAGTAGCGATGCAAAATGTCGTCTCAATAAAAAAATTATCAAAAACTTATGATAATGATTTTCAGGCACTCAAAAATATTACCCTAGACATAAAGAAAAACGAAATAATTGCTTTGTTGGGTCCAAATGGTGCTGGAAAAACAACAATGATTAGTATTATATGTGGAATTGTTATTCCAACATCCGGCTCAGTAACAGTCGATAATTTTGATATTATAAAAGACTATAGACTTACCAGGTCGCTAATTGGTTTAGTTCCACAAGAACTATCATTAGAACAATTTGAGTATGTATTTAACAATGTTTCTTATACACGCGGTTTATATGGAAAGGCTCCCAATCCATCTTTAATTGAAAAAATTTTAAAAGATTTAAGCTTATGGGATAAAAGGCACTCTAGAATTAATGAATTATCTGGTGGCATGAAAAGAAGAGTATTAATTGCAAAAGCTCTTTCACATGAACCTTCCGTATTATTTCTTGATGAGCCCAGTGCTGGCGTAGACGTTGAATTAAGACAAGAAATGTGGCAAGTAATCAAAGACCTTAGGAATAGCGGTGTCACAATTATTCTCACAACCCATTACATTGAAGAAGCGGAGGCAATCGCTGACAGAGTTGCTGTTATTAATAAGGGAGAACTTCTGGTAGTTGATAACACATCAGACCTTGTAAAGAGCATGGGTCAAAAAACACTTCTTATTGAATTACACGAGGCTATTCGTACTCTTCCCTCTAAATTAGAAAGATATAATCTAACAGTTTTAAATAATGGATTGTCAATCAGCTACAATTATGACTCGTCAAGTAAACAAACAGGCATTACATCACTGTTACAAGACATGAAAGAGACTGGATTAAAATTGAAAGACTTAAATACTGAACAAAGCTCCTTGGAAAATATTTTTGTCGAGTTGGTACGGGAAAATTAATGAATTTTTACGCTATAAGAGCAATATATTTCCATGAAATGGATAGAATGCGAAGAACAATAGGTCAAAGTATACTTTCGCCTGTTATTTCAACTTCATTATATTTTATTGTATTTGGTTCTGTTATAGGGGGAATGATACCTGAGCTTGATGGTGTGAGTTATGGATCATTTATAGTACCTGGCCTGCTTATGCTTACTCTTTTGACACAAAGTATTTCAAATTCAGCATTTGGAATCTTTTTCCCAAAGTTTACAGGGTCAATTTATGAAGTATTGGCTGCACCAGTATCATCTTTTGAAATCATTGTTGGATTTGTTGGAGCTAGTGCAACTAAGTCTCTAATTGTTGGTATAATAATTTTACTTACTGCTAGTTTTTTTGTTGAACTAAAAATTCAATATCCCTTATTGATGCTTTTTCTCCTTGTATTAACTTGTCTTACATTTAGTTTGTTTGGATTTTTAATCGGGTTGCTCAGTAATAATTTTGAACAACTCCAAGTTGTTCCTCTCATAATTATTACCCCATTAGTTTTTTTAGGGGGAAGTTTATACACGATCGAAATGTTGCCTGAATTTTGGCAAAAAGTTTCATACTTTAATCCTGTTGTGTACCTTATAAATGGAATGCGATGGTCGTTTTATGGCGCTTCAGATATTAATATTTTTATAAGTGTAGTGTCGCTTGTGGGATTTTTAATTGCATGCATCGTTGGTGTAGCCATAGTGATATCTAAGGGCTATGGTACAAAAACGTAAACGACTACATCTTAACTTTTATCTTTTAATCACGAATCCAAATAGGAGATGACCATGCCATTTCAGTCATGGTGGCACTATACTCTTTAGGGGGTTTGCGGCCTGCTCTGATATTGTCATATGTGGTCCACCTACAAGTTGGGTTTTGCAATACTCGAGCATAATAGAAGGCATTCTGTTCTGGCTTATAATTTGGATCTGTCCACAAAACTTTAAGCTCGTCTGCACCCCGGTCTTGGTCAATCTTGCATGTTGTTAAATCAACATCTACTTTTAAAGTTTCACATCGCATAGATTTATTGTTTATTTTTCTGTTTTCACTGCAAACAACATCCATCACTTCTTCCATTGTTTCACCGTTTTCAATCCAACCCTTGATCACTTGTATTTTATCTAAAGGCGCATCAATTGGATCCTTTTTTGCAGTAATATAGAATGAAATATTTTTACCTTCATTATGCTTTATTGTACTACCCATAGGATTGCCATCATTGTAAGCGGAAGTTAAGGGATCGGATGCTGAAAGAATACTTTCGTTGTAATTGAACCCTCCAAAAAATCTAAGTTCAATTCGTGTCCCCGTAGTTGCATATACTTCTTTATTTTGCATGGCTTCAAAAAGTTCATCACGATTATTTTCTTTAGCCCAGATTGCTGCAAGTCCTCCCGGATTATTTACAAATCGAGGAATAAATGCATGCGCATCAGTCCGTGCAAACGCAGGGCCAACAACGCTACTTTCACCTTTAAAATCCCATTCTTCCGTATCTCCAGGATTTGCATTATGAGTATCTGAACTTCCAATCACTCCTAAATCTAATGGGTTAAAACCTAAATCTGTCTCAAGTTCTATACCTCGTTTTAAGGCATCTCTTACCATTGAAGTAGGTTGAATACATAGAGTATCTCCTTCTTTTTCACATTTAGGATAAATTTGTTCAATATTACATTCTTCATCTGTGCTTCCAAAGAAAGTACTGCACTCTGAATTTCCTTTGATTTGAAACATTTCAACAAGTGGTTCAACTTTATCTCTAATTGCCCAGTTTGCTTCTGTATACTCAGCACCGTCAATTGTCTTATCGGCAAAAGTAACGCCCCAAGACCTATTGCTATTATGAGGTATGGTCATGAACTCACATGGATAATTACAATTTGCCAATAATTTTTCCCATAAATCTATGGCTGTGTGAGCATCAAAAAGTGAAAATACTCTATCAGGCACTGTATTATTTTTAAAAATAACATTCCGATGATTGTAGCCACCATCTGGTAAAACTGGTGAATACTCATATGCAATAAATGTTGTAAATTTTCCGGGATCGTTATGTCTTTCAGCTGCATTGATAATTTTATTCCAAGTGGACTTTATAAATTTTTCTTCTTTCTCTTTATCATTGATTGCCTCAGATAAAAAACTGACCGGAGGTCTTTTTACTGCTGTTTCCCGCAGCTCAGCAAAGAATTTAAAACTTGGAGTTTCTAATCTCTGACACGTATAAACTGACTCTTCTGTAATTTCAGGATCACTACAACTCTCATGTATTCCAAAAGTTTCTGCATGATCAGTTACTGCTGCAAAATCCAGTGGTCTTGATATTTGCATTGTTTCACCATACATATTTTTAAATGGCATACCTTTCGCAAACTCATAAGACTCATCAACATCAAGCCGTGTATTGAATATATAAGCATCAAAGGAAAGGCTAGAGTGAACATGCAAATCTCCAAAGTACACATTCTTTAACTCATTCTTTTTCTTATACTTCTCTTTTTGAAATTCCCATTGTAAAAAAGCATCTTCGTTTTGTTGAGCTGCCAAAGCTCTAGCTCTTTCCACATCCTCTTTCGTCATCAATGGCTGATCTGTCATTACCAAGAGCGGCTTAAGCAATGGCTTTAAGTAAATATATCCTCCAATGAAAATTAAAGACAAAGTTACTGCGATCAAGATTATCCAATTGACTCTACTCATATATTTTAACCCTTACGTACAATAACTTTTGCTGAATTTAATATTAATTATTAAAGAATAAGAATTGCTCAAAAAAAAGCAATTAATTAATGACACTGAGTTTCTCCTCATAAAAAGCTATTAATTAAGATTTTGATTTCCGATATTTTTTTCGTTCAATAGCTGAAAGATAACGTTTTCTGAGTCTTAAATTACTTGGGGTAACCTCTAATAATTCATCTTCATTTATATAAGCCATCATTTCTTCAAGAGACATTCGTCGTGGTGGTGTTAATTTTACTGCTTCATCTGTTCCAGAGGCTCTTACATTTGTAAGCTGCTTTCCTTTCAAAACATTTATTTCAAGATCATTATCTCGACTGTGCTCACCAACAACCATTCCGCCATATACTTTCGATTGGTGACCAATAAACATTGTCCCACGATCTTGAAGATTGAAAATTGCATAAGCTGCGGCACTGCCAGTATCAGTTGATATTAATGCGCCATATTTTCGTCCAACAATACTTCCTTTGTAATTATCATATTTATTGAAGAGTCTGTTTATAACTCCTGTTCCTTTAGTATCTGTTAAAAATTTATTTTGATATCCTATTAATCCCCTTGATGGAGCTAAGAAAGTTAGTCTCGTCTTGCCTGCTCCAGATGATCGCATGTCTTGCATTTCAGCTTTTCTCTGATTCATTCCATCAACTACGGTACTTGTATATTCATCATCAACATCAATGATAACTTCTTCAATAGGCTCAGTTTTTGCCCCATTTTCGCTAACTTTGTACAGAACACGTGGACGTGAAACTGATAATTCGAATCCTTCTCTTCTCATTTGTTCTATTAAGACACCAATTTGTAGCTCACCTCTCCCACCGATTTCAAAAGCATCTTTCTGATCATTCTCTTCAAAAGTAATCGCAACGTTGGTTTCAGCTTCAGCTAAGAGTCTTTCACGAATTAAAGTTGAGGTTACTCTATTTCCATCTGTACCTGCAAATGGAGAGTCATTAACCGTAATAGTTACTGACATTGTGGGAGGATCAATAGGTGTTGAAATAAGTGGTTCTGTAACTTCAGGATTACATATTGTATCTGCAACTGATGTTACAGCTAAACCAGCTATGCAAATTATATCTCCAGCTGTTACCTGATCAACTGGCACCCTATCAGCTCCTCTAAAGGTAAATAGTTTTGTTAATCGTCCGGTTTCTATTTGAGATCCACTAAGATTAATAGATTTAACTTGGTCATTTACTTTTGCTGATCCATTTATTACTCGTCCAATAAGACACCGGCCCAAGTAAGGATCTGCATCAAGTAAAGTTGCTAACATTGCAAAGGGTTTTAATAAATCTATTTGTGGTTCTTCAACGTGGTTTAATATTAGATCTAATAATGGATGTAAATTTTCTCGAGGATCTTCTAAATTTTTAACACACCAGCCTTCTCTTCCTGCTGCATACAAGATTGGAAAATCTAACTGTTCTTCGCTTGCGTCTAATGCAACAAATAAATCAAAAACCTCATTTACAACCTCTTCAGATCTAGCATCATGTCTGTCAACTTTATTAATTACAACTATTGGTCTTAAATTCTGGGCAAGGGCTTTACCTAAAACAAACTTTGTTTGCGGCATTGGTCCTTCGGCTGCATCTGCTAATATTATAACGCCATCAGCCATTCCAAGAACTCGTTCCACTTCACCTCCAAAATCAGCATGCCCAGGAGTATCAATAATGTTAATACGGACATCTTTCCAAACAATAGAAGTTGGTTTGGCTAAAATTGTAATCCCTCTTTCCTTTTCGAGATCACCGGAGTCCATTAAACGTTCATCTACGTTCTGATTTTCACGAAACATGCCTGTTTGTTTCATTAAAGAATCGATCAAAGTAGTCTTGCCATGATCCACGTGAGCAATAATTGCGATGTTTCTTAGTTTTGATGTCATTGATGAGTGATAAAATAATATTGATTGTCTTCTAATGGGTTTGTCATATAAAAACAAGATTTATAGTTATTAAGATGAAATATATTCTCGTTATATTTTTTAGCATGATTACAACTGTTCAAGCTGAAATCAGTCTTCGACAGTATAATGATCAATTCTGTTATGATGGAGATACTTGCTACGTCACAATCAATGGCATGAAGAAAAAAATTAGATTACTTGAATTAGATACCCCTGAAATATCCAAGCCGAAATGCAATGCTGAACTAGAACTAGGCTTAAAAGCACGAGATTACCTAAATGATCTTATTGCAAATGCATCAACAATTGAATTTAAAACCGAATACCTGGAAGATTATTTTGGAAGAATATTATCATATTTAATAATTGATGGTGAAGATGCATCAAGTAAGATTGTCAAAAACAAGCTAGGCGTTGTTTATAATCGCAAACAAAAATATGATTGGTGTCAGGATTTAAAACATGAATAAAACTATTAACTATAGAGAATAAGATGAAAAAACTACTTTCTCTTATTTTATTAACTTTCTTACTAATCCAAAATTCTCACGCTGAGGATCTCTCTGATCTAATTAACCCAGAAACGTTTATTATTGATTATGAAGATTTAAATACTGAACAAATAAATTCTTCCATGCAGGCCAAAAAAGATGTGGTTCCAGTTTTAGGGAAAGACTGGATGATTGTGACGGCAAATTCTTACGCTTCTGCGGCAGGAGCTAAAATTCTTGAGGAAGGCGGAACAGCTGCAGATGCAATGATTGCTGCACAATCGGTTTTAGGGTTAGTAGAGCCAGAGTCTTCTGGCCTTGGTGGTGGAAGTTTCTTAATTTGGTACGATAACAAAACCAATACAGTTACCACATTAGATGGACGAGAAACTGCACCAAGAACTTCATATACAACTCAGTTTCAAAACGAAAGTGGGGAAACTAAGAAATTTTTTGATGCTGTAATTGGTGGTCTTTCTGTGGGAACACCGGGTACGCCTGCGTTAATGTTTAAAGCACATGAAAAATGGGGAAAAATGAAGTGGTCAAATCTATTTACCACTGCAATAAATCTCGGGGAAAATGGCTTCCCCGTGTCAAAGAAGTTAGCATCATCAATTGAAAGAGACTCGGATAGATTAAAAAAAAGTAGTCAAACATCTAAATACTTTTTACCTGATGGAAATAATCTTAAATATAAACAAATAATAACGAATAGAGCTTATGCTGAAACACTAAAAAAAATTTCTACAGATGGTATTGAAGATTTCTATAAGGGGGAAATTGCTGATGACGTTGTAAATACAGTTCAAAACTACTCTGAAAATCCTGGGTATTTAGAGAAAAGTGATTTAGAAAATTATAACGTAATAGAACGCGATCCAGTCTGTATAAGTTATAGAGAACATAATGTTTGTGGTATGGGGCCACCCTCATCAGGTGGAGTTGCAGTAGCACAAATTTTAAAAATCCTTGAGGAATTTAACTTAAAATCACTTGGCTACGAAGATCCTAAATCATGGCAGGTGATTGGTGATGCAAGTCGGTTAGCATTTGCTGATCGAGATAGATATTTAGCAGATAGTGATTTTGTTGATGTTCCCATGAAAGGTTTACTTGATCATGAATATTTAAAAAAAAGATCTAAGAAAATAGAATTAGGAACAAGAACAGAAAATATTGAAGCTGGAAATCCTTCTCAAGAAGTTACATACAATTATGCAGATGATGGTTCACTTGAGCTACAATCAACAACTCATATATCAATTTATGATAAATATGGGAACGCATTGTCTATGACTTCTTCAATAGAAAATGCTTTTGGATCAAGATTGTTAACAGAAAGTGGGTTCTTATTAAACAACCAACTTACAGATTTTTCTTTTCGCGATGAAATTGATGGGAAATTAATTTCCAATAGACTAGAACCAGGTAAACGCCCAAGATCTTCTATGTCGCCAACAATTGTTCTGAAGGAAGGAAAGCCAATATACATTACTGGATCTCCGGGAGGGAGTAATATTATTGGGTTCGTTGCAAACTCTCTTATTTCTCTAATTGATTGGGATATGAATGTACAACAATCTGTATCTTTACCTCACGCAATTAATCGATGGGGTAGATATGACATTGAAGATGGTCCAAATGCTAACACTCTAAAAGAAGCGCTTTCATCAATGGGCTACGAAACACAATTAAAAAAATACTTTTCGGGAATAAATACTATATATATTGGGGAAAATCTTGAAGGAGGCTCTGATCCTCGAAGAGAAGGGATCGCAATTGGAGGATAATAAATAGAACAAGCCCCCATAGCACAATGGTAGTGCAACGCATTGGTAAGTATATGAGGGTTACCCTAAACCATTGATTTTGTTGTAAACTATTTAACGGGCCCGTATTTACACCACATTTACACCACAGGAAAGCGTTGTATATACTCAAAAAATAAGCAATAAATACTTAAAACACTTTATTAATTCGAATTAAGTTACTGATTTGACTCAACAATTTGATTAAGCAACAGTGGTTATTTGGCTTACATTCGTAAGTAAATGGTTGCACTTGTGGGCTTGGTCAAAAAAGCTCAGGCCTTCGGCCTTCGCTTTGCTCTCGATAGGGGTCTCAAAGCATGCTTTTTGATATAACTTTAAGAGAGGTCCCACCCAAGCGGCTGTATATTATTAGGTTCGTACACAGCAAGACGTAATAACAAAGATCCATTCATTCACAGATGCTAAAAATTTTATGAAATTTATTTTGAAGGGGTATGGGATTTTATGTTATTGGTTTTGAGTGGATCATGTAAACAAATTCCGACTGATGAGTTGGTATAAACCAAAGAAGAATACGCCACTGCAATCTCCCCTCACCGATTATTACAGATCCCGTAGGCACTGGAAGAAGATGGTCGATAAACAATCTGATGAAATATATTACAAAGAATACCGCCGGGAGTTATATCTCGATATGTATTTAGTATCACTTCGCTACAAAAAACCTCGAGCAACTTGGGGTTGGTTAGACTATTAAGTCTGGAGCCATCCACTTGGGATAATGGACAACTCCAGTTTATTCGTTTGAGAGCGAATACCGTTATATTTAATAATATTTATAGTTTCGTGCAATACGCTTAACACCTAATGGTCGCCAGCTTGGCGTAACATGTTTTGGATTATATAATCCTGTCGAATATTGCTTTGTAGGTTGATCGATAGATTTAATAGTCTCTTTAATCCTATCTTGCCGTTTCTGCTTTGCTATCTCTACTGCCTCAGGGATCAAATCCAACGTTTCTTGATCCAGGTTTGATCTTATCTTTGCCAACATCTTCACTTCGTTATGCTCTTTAAAAGCCTGGTTTGGATAATGGAGCGCGGACCCTGAATTGTGAGCGCCCCGTCTGCGTGGTTTGGTGTGTGTTTTAGGTGTGGGTTTTACTTGATCTGGACGCAGGCGCGCATAGTAATAACATTTATCTTTTACGATATATTGCCCTTCTAACTTCCCAGTTTTTCTTCTCGATATTAGTCCTGCCTTAGATAAACCAAGCAATTTTGCATATTCTAGTTGTGTGTATGGGTAGAGATCTTCCATATCAGCAGCATAACATATTTGTATATTACTGTGAATCCTCACTATAGTTTCTTGGACGCTTAACATGCTTAACAAGCAATTAACTTCATCAGCCCGTTGGTACACACCAATTCACACGCTTAACAAGCATCACATACATAAAAAGAGATTTCTTTTGGCCCGTGGCTGTGTGTCCGGCTTAGTCTTTGGCAGTCTGGTGGTCTCAATCCGTGTTATCCGTGTTAAGCACCTCTAAAAGATTCACATTTACCCTGTCATCTTGTCCATAATAGTTTTTACCTCCGTGTTGTATTGGGTGCAGGTAGTATTCCATCCAATGTTTTGGCTTCATAGTTTCTTTGTTAGCAATTAAATCGGGATCATTTGTGTAAAGAATGACTTCAGTTCGTGTTGAGTCCACCTGGAACGGCTTATTGTTGTTGTTTCTGTCATAGATCACAAAGTCCACATTCTGCACTCTGCCAAGTCTCTGACAACCAAGTTGATCAACAAATAATGCCTCTACTTCCTCGGGATCACATTTGAGTAAATGTGCTATCCATCTTGGACAATAGACCTTTGATTGTGAAGTAAATGGAAACATCCTGTCATTCCAAGCTGTCATAATTTTTGCGTATTTAAATCCTGCTGTGTTGGCAACCATCATCTTTTTTGCCTCTGTTTGTGGCGGCACAGCAGTAGGTGAGAAGTCCGATACATCTCGAGTTAAAAGACGATGCAGTAATTTTCCATAACCATCCTCTTCATCCAACCATTCTTTCAATAGGTCGCCTTCCTTATTGTTTTGCTCCATTAATTCCTCTTTATCGTTATCCAATTTATAAATACCCGGGCGACGGTCCTGTTTCTTAACTGTGATTGCTGACCTAGAGTTTGATTGAAAATATAGAGATCCATAAACTTCCGCCTGTTGAAACTTTCCATATTTCATATTTCCATATTCATTTTTGATTGTTGTTAATCTTTTTATTATTGATGCAATTTTTGCTCTGTGCTGTCCTGTGTCATAAATCTCTTCTACTGTGATCAGTAGTTTGTTCATAACAACATCAGCCCAACCACTCTCCATCGCATCTAAACTTATGTTTGCTGTGTTGTGTACGCCAAATAATTCTTCCATTGTTTCACCAATAAGAGACTTACCAGTGCCACCCCAATCACTGATTAATAATATATTTGACATTATTCTGACTTCAGGCTTTTGTATTTTGTGAGCCCAGAAATCTTCAAACCATTTTCTATATTCTGGGTGTTTAAATCTAGTGTCTAAGTAGTCCTCCCACTGTGCTGTATCACCTTCAACGGGCTCTACATTTGTTGGGACAAAGTTATTAAACACTTTGACAGTTCCGTTTTTAACCCTTGTATGAAAAATCTCTGGCTTAGCAGGATGCCACTCCAAGTAGTCCACCGCATTGTGTCTGGCAATTTTATCAAGATATAAGTGTCCTGGGTGAATTGTACTTTTTGCACTAACCTGGATCATTCCACGCTCTACCAGCATCACTTCTTTGGCTTCGAATGTTTTGTAAACTTTTGGTTCCGGTTTCAACTTCACCACCTGTGGTGGATATTTTACATACAACCAATTATCAAAATAGCTGTCTCCGCCACCGCTACCGATACCATATTTCTGTAAACGACAAGT
This sequence comes from uncultured Pelagibacteraceae bacterium, assembly GCA_902517885.1. Lineage (GTDB taxonomy): Bacteria > Pseudomonadota > Alphaproteobacteria > Pelagibacterales > AG-422-B15 > CACNXQ01. The sequence goes on along the minus strand of CABYDZ010000001.1, from coordinate 115,394 downwards.
TTCTTTATTGCAGTAGTAAGGTTTAACTGCCTCACAATTATATTGCTGCTTTTTATTTTTATGCACCTGTTTATGTATTCTTGTTAGATCATCGTCTGCCAGCGGAGGATCATATTTTTTGTTCAACCACTTCATATCGTTGATTGATACAACGCCATTCTTTTTCAGTTTATAGAGGGTGTAAGCATACATAAAAACATCTCTACCTTTACCGGCTTTAGTTATTTGACTAGAACAAAACTGCACACAGGACGGTGCATCCTCTAACCCTTCCTCAACATCCTCGGGATCAACGGACTCACTTTGAGTGTATTCTTCTCCATTATCAATCCATCCATCCACCTTCATATCGTTTAACTTATTGCTGACATAAGCTGTTGCGTAATCTTCAAACTCTTCAAGACTTAACTCTTTGCCCTCTTCAGTGATGCAATAGGTGTCACATCCATCAACAAATTGTTTGTTTGCCGTATCAATCTTTTTAGGAAAGTAAGGCAGGAATAAATAATTGCCGGTATCACCTGGCCCCAAGGCTGTTTGTTTTGGAAACACTTCACCCTTCGGGTTCATACCTAGTTCACATCTAACACCTCTTAGTCTGCTCACTAGCAGGTGACTGGGCACAGGTTTGTCAAAGAAGAACCATATATGTGCTCCCCCGTTTGTTGATCTGGTGACTACACCAGGAATTTTTTTATCTCTGAGTTTGTTTACTAATTTTTTGTGATCAAGATTGCTGTATTCATCTACATCAACAGCACCCCATTTACATCTATCACTAGATACAAACGGTATGATCCCAATCTTTTCTATACCGTTTAAATGATTATGAAAGTTGGGCGGTCTGTGTCTGGTCCGGGCGTCTTTACTACACTTACCGTCCGCATCTATATCGTCCCACCTCATCCCTTTTAGATAACCGTGGCTCTTCTTCTTTCCTTCAAATAGTTTTTCAAATTGTCTAGATTGTGTTTGACTTTCCATGTTTCACTCTCATACGTATTTTTAATTTAGTAGTTTCTTTGCACCACAACCCAAATCTGCTGGTGCATTCATCACTGACAATCCTACTCACAACTTTACCCACGTCTTTGTAAGCACAAGGGCCTTTATAGTTCTCTCGTGCATACTTCATCAGTGCTCCCTTTGTAAAATTGCTGTCCTCAGTTATCAATGGGATCAACCATTGTTTAACTGCGGTATAAGTTTCGTCGTATGTTGAATTTTCTGTCCTCTGTCTTGCAAAACCAATCCATAAATCATTTTTAAGACAGTGCTCTAAATAAGCCTTATGATATTTTCTACCTTCTATCGTTATTAATTCTTCCATTCACTAGTCTCCATATAGGGATTGTCGTCTAACTCGTTATGTGGCATGCCATGCATAATTTGAAGTTTTTGTACCTCAGCAAAAAGTTTACGTTTGATCCCATCTGCCAACTCAGCACGGTTAATAAACTTAAATGCATTTTTAAAATCACCTTTAGTTGCTGTAGATCTGATCTTAGTGACCGTAGCCGTATAAAACTTCTTCTCAATATCCTCTAATACACTTGGCATTTCTTTAATTGTCATTTTTTTTCTCCCTTATAGCTTTCAATCTCTATGTCTTTGCTATTGGTGTGAAATTCTTCTAGCAGTGCAAAATACTCACCATCTTTTTGATTATGTTTCCGTTTCATCGTGAGCTTTGCATCAATCTCTTTTGCTCTCAGTAGCTTTTGTATTAAAGGTTTACCCTCCATTAGCTTTTGTTTTAAAGGATCAGGTGTTTGTATGACCTTCGTTGCACGTGGTTCTATTTTCTTTATTACTGGTTTTTTGTTTGTCTTAGAGGGCTTCAAGGATATTGGAACGGGGCTTATGAATGGATCGAACGGATAACTCATAGTTCAACTCTCGCTGTTGTATTAAGCATCTGTACTGCCATCCCGCCAGCGCGAATGTCTCCATTACCAATATTTTCTAATGCAGCTGCACTCAGGATTGCCTCATTGGGAGTTAGAAGGCATGGAATATAATCTTCTATTGAAACTTGCATTTCTTCGGCATCCCAGAAATAACCTTCACTACAATTAAAACTTATCTGTCCATTGTTTATAACAAGATCTGGCACTTCGTTTTCCATATCCTCATATTTGTTTACTACATCTAACAAGTGCTGCTTTATTTTGTCTTTTAGCTGGCTGTATATAGGCAGTATTGTGCCTTCCTGTGTATGGTAGTGAGATAGATGTTTTTTGTATTCATGTGTGATCTGATGAGCATGATCAAATACCCATACACTTTCACCAGTGCAATCAATGATGATTTCAATATCTTTGTTTGGGTAAGGATTTGTTAATAACTCTTCAGCCACCAGCACTGATGATCTTATGTAAGGCGTTCTGGTTTGTTTTGGTGGTGTCATCTTAAGCAGTTCATCCCTCATTCGTTCTGAGGTAAGTTTTGAAAATTGAAATATATATTTTTCTTTGCTCATACTGCTAGCCTTCTAAATAAACTTACAAGACCACCACCTGCAAAATCTGGTCCTGCACTTGGAGGGAAGAGAAACTCTGGGTTTCGCTCTAGATCTTTTTTGAATTGTAGGTAGTCGCCTTTGTAGCCATTCTCTCTTGCGATATCATGCAGGCGGATAAGTTCGTCTAGAAGAAGATCGTCTATTCTCATAAACCTGCTCTCCGATCATTCATTTCTTCTTGAAATAATGCGCCAAGACCGATGTTATATTCAGTTCTATCTTCGATTGTTTTAAATAAACTGCCTTTAACATCTAGGTCCTCATATTTTCTATTACCAAATTCATGAGCTTCTTTGATGGACATTTCCTCACCATCAAACACATAATCGAGGTAGTCTGTAAGGTCGATTTCTAGGTCGTTATATTCTCGATTGAATAGTTTTGTTTTAAATTCTTCAAAGTCGTTAGTGCCACCTAAGGTAAAATTATCATTGAACATTCTCAAAATCTCTGCGGTCGTTGGAGGTTTAAAATGTTTAATTTTCTGTGTTGGCACGTCTGTATATTTAGGTAGCACAAATTGTTTACCCTCTGGTCCAGGTGTAGTGCTGCGTATGTTGTCGATTAAATCAATAAGACTGGCGTTATATGCCTCGGGGCCGCGTTCAATCTTTGGAAAAACTTTTTCTGGAAATTCATCAGTTGAGATTTTAGATAAATTTTTATCAATCTTTCCACTTCGTTTTAGTTCCCGCTCTAATCGTATAGCTTTATCAATCATACACTCTTACCTTCGCGCGCTCTGCCAGCTATTGATGCAAGTCGCAGTTGTTCCATTGGTGATTTTTCTTGGCAGGTCTTTATGAAATGCTCTACGTCTTTTCGTCTGTAATAAAGTTTCCCGTACATAAGGACAGGTTCATACAAAAAGCCAAAACCTGAGGTATTAATTTTCTTTACATCCTCAGCTTTAATTTTTCGTTCTTTAATTAGTTTTTGTTGCCATCTCTCTCTTCTAATCGTACCTGGTGCCAGCCCGTACAAATGATGAATTTGTTCTAGGTCGAGTAGCTCAGGGATGAGAGCATAAACATCAATATCAAGTTCTGGTGTTTTGTTTTCCATACTCTATAGATAGAATACTCGTGAAACACTAACAACTTTACTAACTGTTTTTATGCGGTCAAAAAGTTGACTGGATAATTTCTGGATCTACTTCTTATTTTTTTCTTCTCTCCACTTTCGGAGGTTATCGATAGTCTCTTGCAGTGATGCCATATATTCATTTGATGCTGAAAACTGCTGCAACTTAAAACTACCAGCTACTTCTTCCTCTACCACTTGATCCATACTTAAATTCTGGTGTCTCAACCAAATATCTAACGGTATGTGTGGCTTAATATTTAATTCGTCTTTGGTGGGTTTACTCTCCCACGCTTTCAGGATCAGGGTTTTCATTTGGGCTGTTGTAAAATCAATACCCCAGTAATTATAAAATGCTCTCTGTATAAATGCTCCGCCAGGATTACTATTAACATCCACGCCTTCAAGAAGATGTTTTTGTAATTCGAAGGTCATCTGGTTATCAATTTGATAGAAGTAACTTTTAACTGATGCCCCTGGTTTATGTTTCACCATAAAGTTCCGCATCCAGTCATCCCAGTAAAGTATTAAATGCTGACAAAGCATAACTACACCTGGAGGATATACAGTATCACTCTTTGGGTTTTCTTCACGGTGACGTTTCATTTTTCTTATCTCGTCCTGAGCTTTCAATAAAGCTTTCTCTAGCTCTTGCATAGCCTCAAGATCTCGTCGATTTTCTTCAGCTACAACTTTCCACAAGCTTTCAATCTTCTTGTCAAACTGATCGAGCTTCTTGGCTTCAGGATATTGGTCGTATTGGTGAATGTCATACAGTTCATAAAACCTATGAACAAAGTGATCAAAAGCTGATTGTGCTGAGTGTTTACCAATCTCAGATAACTCAATACCCATTACGGCTAATGGCTCAAGCAAGGTTTTTTGAAAACTCTCTGGGTGGCCAATGTTTGCAACGGTGAAGTCTAATACTCGTTTCATATTTTCACCAGCGTTCGATAGAAATATAGTAGCATTTTCTATCGCTCTCAATTGTACTTTCTTCCTCATCATAGCTGGCGTAGATTACGGTGGCAACGTTTGTATGTTCCTCAATATACTTCTCTAGTTCACCGTTCTCAAAACACATCTTAAGCATTATGAGTTCGATCATAGTAAGGCCACACCTTTTATCTTCTTCAACGCTTTACGTTGCCTCTTATCATCTACCTGATCATAAACTTTAGCAGTGATATTAATATCTGAGTGTTGCACAATCTGTGATACTGCGTGGATATCATCTGAGGACTTTGCACCAGCAGTGATAAAAGTTCTTCTAAAATCTCTCATCTGTACTTTGCCTATGCCAGCATACGCTCTAACTTTGTCGTAGAAATCTCTGTATGAGGACATGTGTTTAGTGGGATTAAGTCCAGGGAAACACCACTTGAAAGTACCAGTATGTTTGTATAGTTCCTTGAAATACTTCAATGCAACATCTGATATGGGTATGTCTTTATCGCCAGTCTTTGTTCCAGCACCTTCCCCAATTGACAAGTTACCCATCGTCGCATTCTTAAGATCGATTTGATCCCAAGTTATTTTGATCAACTCACCAGGTCTGGCTCCAATTGCTAGAAGTAGTCCCAGGTAATAACAGTGTATTGGGTGTGTTTCTACTTCCTGAATTAAAAATTCTCTAACCTTTAGTACCTGTTCTGGTGTCATTACGACTGTACGTGGCTTATATTTCTTGTCTTTAGGTGTAGGAATATCGGCTACCGGATTGTATGAAATCCGCTTATTTAACATCATCTCTTTGAAGAATTTATGTAGCATGACTTTGGTCCGCACCCAGTCTGCCCCCAAGTGATCATATTTCTTCATCATTGTCATGATGACTTCCCTATCAACTTCCTTCAGTTTCAAGTGTCCAATAGATGGAACAATACGTTTCTCATGACACCAAACCTCTCGGTGTTTAGATTTATAATCAGGGAGCATCTTCAGATATTTCTTACTGAACTCTGCAACTGAACCCTGTGATATCTGCTGTCTTTTTTCTTTCTGGATATCAATGTCCTGTGCTACCTCACCAAGCTTTATTAAAGCCTCCTTCCTGGCTGACGGTACGGTGATTGCTGGATAACGACCAATCTTATAGGTCTGTTTCCTTTGAAATTTATTTGAATAGCGTAGATACCACGTCTTGGTGCCACCAGTACCACACTCAAGATAAAAGCCCTTAATATCGGTATCCCAGAGTCGATTAACGTTATATCTAGGTCCTTTGTCTCCTGGACGTGGAGACTTCTTCTGTGGTTTGAGTTTGTCTGCCAGCGTAGCGGTGATCTTGGATTTCTGAGCTTTGTACTTCTGTGTTTCTTTAGGCATGGTGCCTCCACCCTTTACTGACAAGGGAACTCGTCCTTACCAAGGACGTATGATTCCATTTCACCATGGAGGCATTGTGGAGAGACAACATCATATCTATGTACAAACCCGGCCTATTTAGAGGGTTCGTATCGGGTCTAGAAAACCCGCCATTTTTAACCAATTCTAACTTTACACCATATTTACACCAAATATTTGTAATCGTCTGAAACAATGGAAAACTAGGAAAATGTTGTAAAATAGCCATATTTACTGGCCTTTTTTGCCTCTCAAACATATAGTTGACCTTAGCGTGAAAACCCTAGAAAGTAAACCACAAACAATTGGTAATGCGTAGATACCTGGTCAGTACAGGTTGGGGGCACCATAAAATTGAAAAAATGCTAGTAACATATTAGAAAATAATGAAACCGCCTCAGCCAAAAAAAATTCCTAAAATCCATATTGCACATGGCGATAATCGTGTTGATGATTATTATTGGCTCAGAGATGATACTCGTAAAAATCCAGAAATTATTTCTTATTTAGAAGAAGAAAATCAGTACTTAGAAGATTGGTTTAAAAAAAATAATGATTGCCGAAAAACAATTTATGAAGAATTAGTTAGTTTCATACCACCAAAAGAAGTTTCAATGAAAATTAAATATGGAGATTATCTCTATTACTCTGAAATTAACTCTGAACAACAATATAAAACATACTATCGAGAGCTCAATGGGACTAAAGAGTTAGTTATTGATGTAAATGCACTGGCTGAGAATTTAGATTATATAAATATTACGTCAATAACTCCATCACCAAATAATCTTTTAATTGCTTATGCAGAAGATTTATCGGGTCGACGAGAATACAACATAAAAGTTAAAAATTTAACGACCGGCAAAATTATAGACAGTAAAGTTGAGAGAAGCTCTGGGAGCATTGTTTGGGATAAGAAAAATACTTCATTTTACTATGCTCAAAAAGATCCTGTTACTTTGATAGAAAATAAGGTTTTTAAACACAAAATTGGAACTGATGCTAAAGAAGATGTTTTAATCTATGAGGAAAATGACCCGGAATTTCATCTTCATATTTATGAATCGCGGACAAAGAAATATTTGAATATTTATACCAGTAAAACTGAGTCTTCAGAGACGTGGCTGCTTGATTTAGATGAGGAACTCAGTCAACCATTTTGTGTACTCAAACGATCCGATAAACATCTTTATTCCATTGAAGACACACCAGAGTGTTTCTATGTCAGCAGTAATGCAAAAAATAAAAAAAACTTCTCAATTTTAAAATTCACGATCAGTCAAATTAATAATTTTAATGAGTGGGAAACTGTAGTTGAACATGATGATGCTATTTTAATTGAAGATTTTGTCACTTTTCCTCAATATCTTTATTTAGAGATAAGAGAAGACGGTCTGCCCAAGATAGTAAAAATTAACAGAGAAACACTCGATAGGAATTATATTGAATTTAGTGACCCTGCCTTTTCTTGTTATTTAGCGACCAATAATGAGTACCTTGATACTGAATTTTACTATGGGTATTCGAGTCCAAAGAAACCTAGTTCAATATTCAAAGAGGATATTGAGTCAGGTAAGAGTGAATTAGCATGGCAGCAGCCTGTAAACAATTACGATGAAAATCTATACGAGGTTGAAAGACTTAAAATTACCGCCCGTGATGATACAAAAGTTCCTGTATCACTAGTATATAAAAAAGGAACTGACTTATCTCAAGCTCCCATCCTTATTTATGGCTATGGTTCTTATGGCATTATAATTGATGCAGCTTTTAGAACGTCCATCTTACCCCTACTCAATCGGGGTTTCGTTTTTGCTGTCGCCAATATCCGAGGTGGTTCTGAAATGGGGCGACAGTGGTATGATGATGGTAAAATTTTTAATAAAAAGAATACATTTTATGATTTTATTGATGCAACCAAATCTTTAATCAAACAAGGGTATGGCAATGCTAAAAATGTATATGCGATGGGTGGAAGTGCCGGCGGTCTGTTAATGGGTGCAATCATTAATATGGAACCAGATTTATATAAAGGTATTATATCAGCAGTTCCTTTTGTGGATGTGGTCACCACTATGTCAGATGAAACAATTCCCCTGACTACTTTTGAGTATAAAGAATGGGGTAATCCAGCGAATAAAGATGAATATAATTATATTAAAAGCTATTCGCCATACGACAATATTAAGCCTTCAAATTATCCCGCTGTATTGGTCACATCCAGTCTATATGACTCTCAAGTTCAGTATTATGAACCGGCAAAATATGTTCCAAAACTCAGAGAAAACAGTACTTCAGATAATCCAATATTAATGAAAATGAATTTAGTTGGTGGTCATGCTGGTAAAAGTGGACGATTAAATGCTATGGAAGAAAGCGCTCTCGATAATGCCTTTTTACTTTGCTTGACTAGAGATTCAAATTGATACTTCATTTTTAAACGACAATTTATCCAGACTCTCTTTCTTTGATTCAGTAATAATTTTTCCTCTTTTCATGACATAGATATAATCTGCTAAATCAAATGCAAAATCAAAATATTGCTCAACTAATAGTATGGTCATTCCCTGCTCATCTTTTAAATATTTTATGACTTCTCCAATTTGCTGGATGATGTTTGGCTGTATTCCTTCGGTTGGTTCATCCATAAGTAGTAATTTTGGTTTTGAAATCATTGCTCTTGCAATTGCTAATTGCTGTTGTTGACCTCCTGATAAATCTCCACCTCTTCTATTTATCATTTGTTTCAATACTGGAAAAAGATCAAAAATTTCATCAGGTATGAAATGTTCATCACGTTTTAAACATGCAAAACCAGTTTCTAAATTCTCTTTGACAGATAATAATGGAAATATAAAACGGCCTTGAGGAACATACCCTACTCCTCTCTTAGCAAGTTGGTGGGAGCTAAAGTTAGTTACATTATCCCCTTCAAAAAGATAATTTCCTGACTTTGAAGGATAGATTCCTGATAAAAACTTTAATAAAGATGTTTTACCAACTCCATTTGAACCCATTAAACAAGTAATTTCTTTATTTTTCGCTTTGAGTGAAACATCAAATAATATCTGAGAAGAACCATAGTAAAAATTCAAATTACTTATATCAATCATGACTATCTTCCTAGATATACCTCAATTACTTCATTATTAGAGGACACGTGTTCTATAGAACCCTCTGAAAGAATTGAACCTTCATGCAATACAGTAACCTCACATTCAAGATCTTTTACAAATTCCATATCATGCTCAACAACAATAACTGATTTATCTGCAGATAATTTTTTTAGAATCTCAACTGTCTGTCTTCTTTCATTAGAAGTCATTCCAGCTGCTGGTTCATCAATTAATAATAGCTTTGGTTCTTGAGTTAATAGCATTCCTATTTCTAACCACTGCTTTTGACCGTGTGATAACTCGCCAGCAATTCTATCTTGTTCATTTTTAAGACTAATTTCACCTAGTATTTTTTCTATTAGATTTTTTTCATCTCTATTTAATTTTTGGAATAAAACACTGAAAGGACTTCTATTTTTCTTCATGGATATAAATAAATTTTCAAATACTGTTTTTAGCTCAAATACAGTAGGACGTTGAAATTTTCTTCCTATACCTAGTAATGCTATTTGAGACTCACTTTTCATTAGAAGATTTTCATCCCAAACGACTTGATATTTTTGATCACTTTCAAGCCATACGCTTCGTTCACCAAATAATACTTTACCTTCATCTGGTTTAGTTTGGCCCGTAATTATATCCATAAAGGTAGTTTTTCCAGCTCCATTAGGTCCAATAATCGCTTTGAGTTCATTTTTACCAATGCTGTAACTCAAACTATTAATAGCTTTAAAGCCATCAAATGAAACCGAGATTTTTTCAACTTTCAATAAAGTATTCATTTTTCCTTAACAAATATATTTCTTAAAAAACCAATTATTCCATTTTCACTAAAAATTGTGATTAATACAAATCCAAACCCTAACAACACCGTCCACCAATTCACCCATTCTATAGTAAATATGCCCAAAGGAATATCGGGTGCTTGTCCACCAGTAAACCATGACGAAAATAATGAAACAAAAGCGGCACCAATGATTGCTCCATACAATTTTCCTCTTCCTCCAATAGCAACCCATACAGCGAGATAGATCGATGCAATAGGCGCAAGCTCTGCAGGATTAATTATACCTGCTTGAGGGTAATAAAGAGCACCAGCAATACTTGAGATTATTGCTGTTAACACAAATATAAATAATTTATATATTTCGACATTATACCCTAAGAACCTTACTCGTGTTTCGTTATCTCTTATTGATGTAATAATTAATCCAAACTTGCTTTTCATAAGTGAATGAAAAAGTAAAAAAATAGATATTAGAAAAATACAACTTGCCCAAAAAAACCCTATGGATATGACCTCTTGTCCTAAATACTCAATGCCAGGAATATTCTGCAAACCTGAGAGGCCATTATTACCCCTTAGACCACTGTCATTTTGAAATAAATATAGTGATAGAGCTAAAGTTAATGCTTGAGTTAAAATTGAGAGATAAACTCCAGTTACTCTCGACCTGAATGCAAGCCACCCAAATATAAATGCAAGAATACCAGGTACTGCAATAACCAAAATCAATTGTAAACCAAGACTATCTGCAAACATCCATATGGATGGTATTTCATAGCCACCGACAACTCCAAAAATCTGGTTTCCAATGGCATTTGATAATTCGGTTTCGGTTAATGGAAGCAACTCATTAGTGGCAGCCTCCTGAACAATAATGGCTGTTCGCTCATACATTAGCCACATTCCAATCATGTAACCACCAAGTCCAAAAAAGGCGAAATGCCCTAGAGACAGAATTCCGCAATAACCCCATACCACATCCATTGCCAGAGCAATTATGCATAGACAAACAGTTTTGCCTAAAGTTTTGACAAAACTAGTAGATATTAATCCGTTTCCGTAAGGTTCACTAAAAAAAGTTATAAACAGAGAAAATATAATAACAACTATTGTAAAAATTAATGTGTGTCGAGCTAGTAAATCATTTATTGAATTAGTCATCAGCTGCTCTCCCTTTAAGGGCTACTATCCCTTTTGGTCTAAATTGTATAAATAAAATAATAAAGATGATCATATAAGTTTGCGCTGCGAGAGTATTAGATGGATTGAACCATTCTATAAATTTTTGAAGGAACCCGATTAGTGAGGCTCCCGCTAATGTGCCCCATATATTGCCCACTCCTCCAACAACCACTGTCATAAAGCTCTGAACTATATATTCAGACCCAAGCTCAGATGTAACCTTAGAAAAAAGTCCAATAGCAATTCCTGCAATTCCTGCAATTCCTGAACCAAAGCCAAAAGTTAACATATTTATTCTTTCAGGATTAATTCCCATGTTGGAGGCCATCACTGGATTTTGGGTCACTGCACGAGTCTCCAATCCAAGTCTGGTACGATTCATAACAAAGAGCAACAAACCCAGAAATATTAGACTCAAAATAAATATGGCAATTCTTATATAACTGATCGATAGATCGTCGCTCAGACTGAGCGATCCATCAAGCCACGATGGAGATGTAAGTGGTCTTGCTTGTGTTCCGAAGATATTCTTTGCAATTTGTTGTAATGCAATACTGATCCCGAAAGTGGCCAGTAATGTATCAAGTGGTTTACGATACAAATGACGTATAACGAGTCTTTCCATGATCACTCCAGCTATAAATGTAATTATAAATGCGAGGGGAAGTGCAACTAAAAGTGACAGTGTATGGTTACTTATAAATTGTTGAACAACATACCCCGTATAGGCACCCATCATGATAAATTCACCATGAGCCATATTGATTACTCTCATTACACCAAAAGTAATCGCTAAACCAATTGCTCCAAGAAAATAGATTGATGCAAGACTTAAACCATCAATAAGTAAGTCAATATATTTATAGATCTGAACTCTAAAATTTATACTAGCTAGAGTATTTAGTGCGGCATTTGTTACTTCAGAAGAAGTTTCATTGTAAATCGAATAAAATATAAATTTGTTTACTTCTTCATTAATTTTATTTTCAGAAATAAAAGGAGGTGCTAAATTATTTTCAACTAATTTATTATAGGCAGCAATGCGAGATTGTTCATTGTCTAGTGAACTAATAGAATATCCTCCAATAGTATCTCCGCTAATATTTTGTTCTAATATTTTCTTTAATTCTTCTTGGGTAATCCTTTTTTTATAAACTAGATTATCTGCATATAATTTGTCATATGCATCATTAATTGATATCTCAACATCTTCATTAAAAAAATTAGTTGTACCCGATGTTCCATTACTATTTTTGATTGTAAAACCAGGCACAATTACCCTAGCAATATTTTTATTATTAGGAAGAGAGATGCCGACTTTCACTTCTGAAGAATTGAGGAGTTGATTTAGAGAAGCCCTTATTTCGATCGCAGTATCGCCTTTAAAAGACTCGATTATTTCTAATTTTTTATCATTCGAGTCGGAGTACTTAACAATTGCAAATTTTAGCAATCGATCAATAACAGTTTTTAGTTCTGCATCTGACTCATTTATGTAAGCATCTTGTAACACTTCCAAATGTTCAGGCCGGATATTTCTTTTTAAGCTTTCTATGCTTTTTTGTCGTACATTAATATCTGAATTAGATATTTGGTATTTTACTAAAATAGAGTCTATTTTTGCTCTTACTCCACTGTTGGGTTTAATCTTTTTGATTTCTTTTTTGCTGTAATTGCCGATCCTAGTAAGACCATCTATTTCTAAGGCGTCAAGTGACTCTTCATTTTCATTAACTATAACTACTTGTTTCGTATCTTTTATATAGTAGAGACTCTTCGATTTCCACAATTCTAAAAATCTTGAAACAATTTCATCATCAAAACTTTGTATGTCTCTTAGTATAGAATCAACAGTTTTTGCTGAACTCTTAATTATATTCTCTGAATTTTCTATTAAGAATATATTGAATTCATCATGGTGAGCAACTGCTGGTAGATTTACAAAAAAAACATACAGAAAAATTATATAAAATTTAATTTTCATAATTTAAAAACGCCATAAAGAATATTAACTATTCTTTACAGCGTTTTATTTAGGTTAAAATTAGTAGTTAGACTTTAACTGAACACAGCTGCTGGTCGAAGTATTATACATCCCACAACCTAAGCTTTGCCAATCTGATTTTAAAACAGCTGACTCTACTAAGTGATCTGTCCATGCATCTCCTGGAACCTCGGTCGTTTGGCTAATTATATCAAACTGACCATCCTCAAGGATCTCACCTATTAAAACAGGTTTAGAGAGATGATGATTTGGGAGCATTTCTGCAGTTCCACCCGTGAGATTTGGAACTGTAATTCCATACATAGCTTCTCTAACTGCATCTACATCAGTAGTTCCAGCTTTTTCCACTGCTTTTACATACATGTTAAATCCAATCACGTGCGCTTCCATCGGGTCATTAGTAACTCTTTCTGATCCCATAGTGCTTTTCCAGTTTTTGATAAATGCTGTATTTAAATCGGATTCAGCTGATTGAAAATAATTCCACGCAGCTAGATGGCCAACCAAATTTTTTGTATCAAGTCCGGATAATTCCTCTTCACCAACTGAGAACGCGACAACTGGTATGTCTTCAGCGTTCACGCCTGCAGCTGCAAGTTCTTTATAAAATCCAATGTTTGCATCACCGTTAATAGTTGAAATAACACCTACCTTCTTTCCATCAGCCCCAAGTGCTACAACATCAGCAACAATTTTCGACCAATCCGAGTGACCAAAAGGTGTGTAATTTACAAAAATATCAGATTCAGGAATTCCTTTATCAATTAAATATTGATTTAGAATTTTGTTTGTTGTTCTAGGATAAACATAGTCAGTTCCAAGTAATGCGAACTTTTCAATGCCTAGTTCTTCTAGATAGTAATCAGTAGCTGGTATAGCTTGTTGGTTTGGAGCGGCTCCGGTATAAAATACATTTTTTGAGCTTTCTTCACCCTCATATTGAACTGGATAAAAAAGTAATCCGTTAAGTTCTTCAATTACGGGTAATACAGACTTTCTAGACACAGAAGTCCAGCAGCCAAACATTACATCAACATCATTGACAGTTATTAGTTCTCGAGCTTTTTCAGCAAAAAGTGGCCAATCTGAAGCAGGATCAACGACTACTGCTTCCAGTTTTTTTCCCAGAATACCGCCCTTTTCATTTTGTTCATCGATCAACATTAACATTGTATCTTTTAACGTTGTCTCTGAGATTGCCATCGTACCCGACAGCGAGTGTAATATGCCAACTTTGATAGTATCTGCATACGCAGTGATACTAAAAAAGAAAAATGACATAACAACTATAATTTTCTTGATCATTATTCGTCCTTTCATTTTTTTAACTGCTACATAATTTCTTAAAAAAATTAGTGATACGAATCTTTACACTTGCCAACATGACATCTTCAAAAAAAATATTTAAACGTAATTTTTATATTACTAATTAGTATCTGTAATTTTAGTGATAAAAATAAATGACAATTATTTGTCAACTTGAAATTAAAACACTATGATAATTTCATGATAGTAAATCTTCAAAAATCTGTAGGCACAATTGATGCAGAGTTTATAAATAATGATGTTGAAAGATTATATCAGCAAGGATGCCTTAAAGCTTTACTACCTCAATCCTACTCTAATTTGTCTCAAATAGTTTTAGTTAATACATCTGGGGGTGTAACAAGTGGAGATAAGTTTAATATCAATATAGATTTACACAATACACATATGCTCACTACAAGTCAGGCTGCAGAGAAGGTATACAGTGGATATGGAGATGCGGCTGAACTTAAATATACAATTAACATTGATAACAGTACTCTTTTTTGGATACCAAATGAAACAATCCTCTTTGATAACTGCAACCTAAGACGTCAAATTGATATCAATCTTTTGAATAATTCAAATTTATTTTTCTGTGAAACAGTTGTTTATGGAAGATCAGCAATGCATGAAACGATTGAAAAAGGTTACTACTCTGATCGATGGAAAATATTTAATGATAATAAAATTGCTCACCTTGAAATCAATGGCTTTGAAGATAATATAAAAAGAATGCGGAAAAGTAAATTTATGCTTAACGATAATATTGCAATTAATACAATAATAATACTCGGTTCAGAGATGAATAAATTTTATACTGTATTAAAAGATAATATACATGATGAAAAAAGTATAACTACTGGTATTTCAGAGTGGGATGGTAAGATAATAATAAGAAGTATTTCATCTAATAACTATTATTTAAAAAAATTTACAAAAAATATCGTATCAATCATGATGAATGGTAAAATTCCTTACATGTGGGGTGCTGCGTGAAGCTTTCTCCAAGAGAGATTGATAAAATGATGGTCAGCATGGCTGCAATAGTCGCTCGAAAGAGGTTAGACCGTGGCGTTAAATTAAATTACCCTGAAGCCGTATCAATTATTTCTGATTATGTTGTTGAAGGTGCAAGGGACGGCAAATCTGTAGCTGAATTAATGGAAAGTGCAGCACATGTATTAAAAAAAGATGACTGTATGGAAGGAGTTGCTGAAATGATTGCCGAAGTGCAGACAGAAGCAACTTTTCCAGATGGAACAAAGTTAGTCACGGTACATAAACCCATAAGGTAAGAATTATATGATTCCAGGAGAAATAATTACAAGTGACAGTGAAATAATTTTAAATAAAGATTTAGTGAGTTTGACAATGAAAGTCTCCAACACTGGTGATCGTCCAATTCAAGTCGGTAGCCACTATCATTTTGCTGAAGTAAATGAAAGTCTTGAATTTGATAGAAAGAAATCTTTAGGCATGAGACTAAACATTTCATCTGGAACCGCAGTAAGGTTTGAACCTGGGCAAACAAGAGATGTTGAGCTTATAGAAATACAGGGACTAAAAAAAATATTTGGGTTTAATAAAAAAGTCATGGGAAAAATTAAATGAAAAAAATTCCAAGACAATCTTATGCAGCTATGTATGGCCCCACAACAGGGGATAAAGTAAGGTTAGCAGATACTGAACTTTTCATAGAGGTTGAAAAAGACCTCACAATCTATGGTGAGGAAGTTAAGTTTGGTGGCGGCAAAGTTATTCGCGATGGCATGGGACAGTCTCAGGTTTCAAGAAGTGATGGAGCCGTAGACACAGTTATTACAAATGCTCTGATTCTAGATGTCACCGGGATATATAAAGCAGATATTGGACTAAAGAACGGAAATATTGACCATATTGGAAAAGCTGGTAACCCTGATACACAACCCGGTGTGGATATTATAATTGGTCCAGGTACTGAGGTTATTGCAGGTGAAGGTAAAATTGTAACGGCGGGCGGCTTTGACAGTCATATACATTTCATATGTCCTCAGCAAATTGATGACGCCTTACATTCTGGCATTACTACGATGCTGGGTGGAGGTAC
This sequence comes from uncultured Pelagibacteraceae bacterium, assembly GCA_902517885.1. Lineage (GTDB taxonomy): Bacteria > Pseudomonadota > Alphaproteobacteria > Pelagibacterales > AG-422-B15 > CACNXQ01. The sequence continues at coordinate 98,954 of CABYDZ010000001.1, read as the reverse complement.
TGGACCTGCACATGGAACATTAGCAACTACTTGCACGCCGGGACCATGGCACATCGGCAGAATGCTTCAATCATCTGATGCTTTCTCGATGAATTTAGCTTATGCAGGCAAAGGAAATTCTTCGTTGCCTTCAGGTTTAGAGGAACAAGTTCTTGGTGGAGCAGCTGCTCTTAAACTTCATGAGGACTGGGGCTCTACTCCTGGTGCAATTGATAATTGTTTAAATGTTGCTGATAAATTCGACGTTCAGGTCATGATACATACTGATACGCTCAATGAAAGTGGCTTTGTAGAAAATACAATAAATGCAATTAATAAAAGAACCATTCATACATTTCATACTGAGGGTGCAGGTGGTGGACACGCGCCTGATATAATAAAAATTTGCGGTGAACCGTATGTTTTGCCATCTTCAACTAATCCGACACGACCATTTACTGTTAACACTGTTGAAGAGCATTTAGATATGCTGATGGTTTGCCATCACCTTGATAAATCAATACCTGAAGACGTAGCATTTGCTGAAAGTAGAATACGGAGAGAAACGATGGCTGCTGAAGACATATTACACGATATGGGTGCTTTCTCAATCATCGCATCTGACAGTCAAGCTATGGGACGTGTTGGTGAGGTTATTATTAGAACATGGCAAACAGCACATAAAATGAAAGTCCAACGAGGAAGACTGTCTGAAGAGCAAGGCGATAATGATAATTTAAGAGTCAAACGATACCTTGCAAAATATACAATAAATCCGTCAATTGCTCATGGAATTTCTTCCTATGTTGGCAGTCTCGAAAAAAATAAAAGAGCAGATATCGTTATCTGGGACCCAGCTTTCTTTGGTGTTAAGCCTGAGATTGTAATAATGGGTGGGAGTATTGCCTGCGCACAAATGGGCGATCCAAATGCATCGATTCCAACTCCCCAACCTGTATATACCCGCCCAATGTTTGGAAGTTATGGAAGATCGCTTGAAAGCTCATCGATAACTTTTGTCAGCAAGAGTTCTCTGGAGGCAGGCAGCCTTAATCATCTCAATATACAAAAAAGCATGCTGCCGGTAAGCAATACAAGGTCAATTTCAAAAAAAGATATGGTTTTAAATGATGTTTGTCCAACTATAGATGTAAATCCTGAAACATATGAGGTTAGGGCAAATGGAGAAATTATAACATGTGAACCAGCTAAAGAACTGCCAATGGCACAAAGATATTTTATGTACTGATTATGGAAATTTGTAATTTAATATTAAGTAACTGTGATTCCTCTGAAGAGGTTGATACAATTTCGCTATCTTATGAGGAGAGATTCATGCGACGCAAAAAGTTAGTTTCTGACAAAGGTCATGAATTTCTTGTTGATCTTGAAGAGATGAGATCAGTCCTGAGTAATCAAGCGTTCAAACTTGAGAGTGGAAAATTAATTACTATAAAATCAAAAAAAGAAAACTTAATTGAGATCAAGTCAGAAGATTTAAATAAATTAATATGGCATATTGGGAATAGACATATCCCCTGTCAGATTGAAGCTACAAGAATTCTAATACAAAGTGACCATATAATTGAGGATATGGTGAGAAGACTTGGGGGGCAGACAAAATCTGTGATTGAACAATTTAATCCTGAAGGAGGGGCTTACGGTATGGGAAGAACGCATGGTCACAAGCATTAAAAGTAAAAACTTATCAGATTTAAAATCTCATCAAATTTTACATCTTTGGTTTTCGTCTTCATTTCCTATTGGTTCATACGCATATTCACATGGTCTCGAGGCTTTAATTGATGATAAGCTTATCAAAAATAAAAATGACGTATTGGAATTTATTAAAAGTATTCTCTTTGAGGGAACATGCAGAAATGAGTATATCTTTATCAAGGCTACCTATGATGGAATTTATGTAAATGAATTAGTGCTTGCAAGTTGCTCATCCAAGGAACGTCAGCTTGAAACGCTCAAAATGGGTGACGCCTTCAGAAAAATCATGTCTGAGAGTTGGGGCTATACAATAAATAATGAGACTGCTTTTCCAGTCTGTATTGCTCAAGCAGGAATTAAATTTCATATTGCCTTTGATGATTTGGTTGACTTTTATATTCAATCATTCATCGCAAACTTAATTAATATGTGCGTTAAACATATACCTTTAAGCCAGAAAGATGGCCAAGATTGTATGGTGTCATTTCTTGGAATGATGAAAAGTTTCCATAATACGATGAAAGACTATAGCTTAGATGATTTACGCAGTTCCATGTTTTGTGCAGATATTTACAGTATGAAACATGAAAATCTTACATCCAGAATTTACGTCACATGAATAATTTTCGAGGTCCTTTAAAAATTGGTATCGGCGGTCCAGTAGGTGCTGGTAAAACAAGTCTTACTGAGGCTTTGTGCAAAAATTTATCTAAAAATATTTCAATGGCAGTTATATCAAATGATATTTACACCATCGAAGACGCCGAGTATTTAATGAGAGCTCAAGTTTTGCCAATAGAGAGAATTAAAGGGGTTGAAACAGGTGGATGCCCTCATACCGCAATTCGAGAGGATGCCTCGATTAACCTATTGGCTGTAGAGGAAATGAAACAAAAATTTCCTGATTTACAATTGCTATTAATTGAGTCGGGTGGAGATAATTTAGCTGCAACGTTTAGTCCAGAGTTAGTAGATTTATCAATCTATGTGATTGATGTTGGAATGGGGGGTGATATTCCTCGTAAAGGTGGGCCAGCAATAAAAAAATCTGATTTACTAATTATCAATAAAACCGATTTAGCAAATCACGTAAATGTTGATTTGGATCAAATGAAATTAGATGTTGAAACTGCCCGATCAGGCATGCCTTATATTTTCGGTGAAATGAAGAATAATAAGGGTATAGAAAATGTTGCTGAGTTTCTCAAAACTGAGGGCGGTCTTGAAATAAACTAAAATCCACTTTCCTGAATGAGTATTGAGGTAGTAGCATTAAATATATTTTGAAAAATATTATAATTTTCTGAATCTATTTTAACAGATCCAGCTGTCTGCCACTGTAAATCTTTTGGACTCTCTGAAGAAGTGAAATTTAGTTGATAAAGAGCATTTTCAGGTCTCTGAACTTTTTTCTTTCCAAGTATTTCTCTTGATGCGATTGTGCCTCCATAAGTTGAAGTCAAAGCTAAATACGGCAACTCTTCGGTTGAAGTTTCATTTGATGATACTAATTCGACTTTGACTTTCGCAAATTCATTATTTTTTGCATGAAAGTAACCACTTGAAACTTTTTTTATTTTATCAAGATCTGTCTCGCTAACAAAAGCTATTACTTGCACTTCTTCTGACTGAACAATTGAAAATAGCTTATCTTTTTTATTTACCCATTGATTAGCGTTTAGACTTATCAGATCTTTTATTATGCCATCTGATTGTGCATAAATTGATAAAGCTTTATTTTCTTCTTTCAATGAATTCAAAATTTCAATCTCTTTTTGTAACTCATTCTCAAGTATTAATAGATTGCTAAGATCAAGCTTTGATCCCACTCTACGATCAAGTTTTTGCTGTATCATTTTTACGCGATCTATTGCTTTTTCAACTTTATTAGAGATCAAAGGACTGGTCATAACAACTAGCAAGTCTCCCTCAGCTACATACTGATTATGTGAAACATTGACCTTTCTTATCTTGGAGTCTTCTGATGCAAAAATATCAAGAACAACACCTTCTTCAATAACAGCTGGCAAACTTAGGGATGTGCGCCATGGAACAAGCATGGCAAACATAAATACTGTGAACAAGACGATTGACCTCATAGAAGATCTATTGAATTTCATCGACTTTCTAAGCTTCCACCATTGAATAACTTCTCTAGCGATCGGCAATAAAATGAACCACACAATTTCTATTACAAATAAAATAATTCCTAATATTTTAAATGTTAAATAATAAACCAATAATGCAATACCAATAAAAATAAAGAAACGATAAATCCACGTAGCCCATGCATAAATTATAAAAGTCCACCTTCTGTTAGCGATCAACTGTTCTGGTGGCTGAAATTTAAAACCAAAGAGCCACTCTCTTATCTGCCATCGACCTAAAGCAAATGAACGCGGTTGCAAGTTTTCAGCTTTTAGAAAATCAGAGAGCACATAATAGCCATCAAACCTCATAAAAGGACTTATGTTGATCAATAAAGATGAAATCCAACTTGATGTAGCAATGAAAAATGCTGCACTTTTCATAATGCCCTCAGGAAATACAGCCCATGCAAATGTAGCAATCAAGGCTAGGTGCAGTTCAGTTAACATGCCTGCAAAATTTATTAGTAATCGCTTTCTGTGGTCAGTGAGTTTCCAGGCATCGGATGTATCTGTATATAAAAATGGAAAAAACACCAGCATAGCTAGGCCAATAGATGAAACTTTACACTTATAATATGTAGCTACATAAGCATGACCTAACTCATGTAAAGCTTTCACAAAAATGATCGTAATTCCAAACAAGATCAAGCCATTAATATTATAAAAATATGAAAAGGTTGAGAGAAATTTCTCATAATTAGTTATTGTCAGAAATATTCCAATTATTCCTAAACCATAAATAATTCGTCTGACTGTTAATGAGCTTAAGAACATGGCAATAGGTAAAGTTCTTTGGAGCCAAGTGCCTGGTCTTAATAAAGGTATTTTGAAAAATAGATAATTGTGAATGAGTTTAAGTAACCAATGTTTATTCGTTTTGTTTTTTTGAACCACCAAAGACTTTACTTCTTCACTGGTCTTTTTGATTGTCAAATTATTTTGATCAAGAAAATTGATAAACTCATTTATTTCTTCTTCACTTACCAATAAGTTAATTTCATTAATTTTTTTTATGAAATCATCTAATTGAGATCCACTTGACCAGTTTTTTAAAAGATCAAAAGCATTTTTATTGATTGAAAAATATTTGTTTCTCAAAGAATCATAAAGTAGCCACGATGAAGAGCCGTCCTCTTTTTTGGGACCCTCACTCAATTTCAAATCTTGTCTTAAGTATGGAACAGTCATCTAAAATCCTAAAAATTGTCTCGTAAGATTTATAGGTACGCGGAATATGTAATAAAAAATACTCGTCTTTTCGCCATAAATTTTAGCAGTTCCACGCAAACCTATTCTTGGAATCTCACCTTGATTTTCATCTAATTTTGCAAAAATTTGATATGCTAAAATATTCTCAGCCGTAAGAGCAGGCTTATATGAAGTACGCAAGACTTCTCCTTCAAGAGAATTAAGAGGGTCACTATCTAAAAACACTTTTACTCTGGCTTCTTTTTTAATCAAAAGAGAATCTTTTGTAGGCAAAAAGATTTGAAATTCGATGCTTTGAGGATCAGCTATAGTTAATATTTTTTCGCCAATGGTAACAGGTCTCCCTTGCCAATCAGTAAAGTCTTCAACTACTGCTATACCTTCTCGCTCTGCAGAGATGATTGAATACTTCAATTGCTCTTCTGCGTAGGTGGCTTCTTTTTTTCTTAACCCTACTTCGGTTGAAAGCTCAACCAGGCGTGCTTTATCATCTTCATTTGAAAATGATGACTGCTTTACTCTTAATAGCTCGGCTTCAGCTACTTCAAGTTTTTGAAGTGCAATTTCATACTGATTTTTAAAGTTTAAATCATCTAGTTTAACTAGTTCTGTACCTGGTTTTACATTTTCGTTGGTCTTAATTAAAACTTTTTCAACAACGCCGTTCACAGGAGATGTAACAATAGTTGGATCTTTTGCAACCACCTCAACAGGCGCCAAAGCTGACATGCTGATAGGAAAGAACATCACCACAGTTATGGATGCAATCACAAGCCACTTTACCCACCCTATAAATATACGACTGATACTGCTTAAAACAGTTTTTTTTGAACCAAAAGCAGTCAGCGCGTGGCTAAAGCTTTCAGAGATGTGCAATAATAAATCTTTTTCTGAACTTGTAACTGGTTCTGTTCTTACAAGAACTAAGTAACCAATATTTTTTTCTATTCGTGAAGACAAAGGAACAAAAACTAAATGATTTGGAAAATTTTCAGGGATGCTTAGGTTTACTTTATCTAAATCAAGGCTTTGAAGACTAATTGCAGATACTTCATCACTATTGATCATTCCTTTCTTATTGAGCAATCCCTCAATAAAGGTAACGGTTGGAGCAGTTCTATCAATGACTGATAAATCAGAAATAGTATTCACTTTAAGCCGGTTTATGCTTGATCTGTTGAGAAGAAATAAGAAATTATAGTCAACTATACTCCGTAATTCGTTTGCACAAATAAAACCAAGTTCTGTTTCACTTTCAGCGTTACGAAACTTTTTTTCAAGTGTAATTAGTCGTGCAATTTTTATTGAAGAATTATCATTCAAAACGTTGCTGTCCCACTCATTCCTGGAAGTAATGTCTTATAATTTTTATCAAATTGTGCGGTAGCATCAATCGTCTGACTTACCGGATCTATATCTGCACCCAAAGAATGTATTTGCGCACTGTACTCTAAGCCATTCTCATCAATAACTATACTTAGAGGATATCCTTCAGATAACCATGATAGCCATTTACTTGATATCATAAGTTTTGCCTCCAACGTGCCTGACCCAATAATTTCAATCAATGGCTGTTGCCTTTCAATACTTTCGTACTCATTTACAAAAACTTTGGACATGACTCCGTCATAGGGCGCTCGAATAATACAACGATCGGTGTTGAGTTTCGCAATATTTAATTCTGATTGTGCTCGATCGACTGCTATTTGAGATAGTTGAACTTCGTACTCTCCAATAGATCTCATCGCAGCAAGCTCTTGATTGCTTTTTAAAGTTACCCTAGCACTATCAAGTTCTGCTTGAACAACATCTTTTTGGGCTTCAAAAAAAGAACAGTCAAATTCAATTAAAATATCTGATTTACTAAAGTTATTTCCTGCTTTTACAGGAATAGAGATTATTTTTGCTGAAATTTCACTTGATAAAGTCGCCTCTTCAGTTGCAGTAACTAAAATACGTGTTGATCTTTCTTCAGCTAGTGCCTCAAAAGATATAAAAAGAAAGCAAAACGCTGCTAACGATGTTTTAACTTTATTCATTTATTTACAGAATTAGCTTACAAGACTAATAATTTTTTCGCCATAATTATCTATTTTCTGAGACTGTACCTTAAGTTGTTCATCAAGAGGAATAAACGAAACTTCATCAGTTTCCTCAGCTTGCTCTTCAGTTTCAGACGGAGTAGCAATTTCATCGAGATTAATATCAACTTCAATTATTCTCTCTTTACCATCTTCATCTTCAGCAATAATTTTTAACTCGAGGACTTGAAGACTATTTGTTAAAAATGCTGGTGCCGCAGAACCTGTTCGCCCTTTTGATGGGTCTGCTGAAATGGCTCCTGTTTCTGGATCAATGGTAATCCATGTAGGTAAAGAACTTCCATCTTTCATCTCAGCTTTATACAATTTTACATTCGATTGATTGTCATCGATAACATCCAACGTATACTTGCCTGCATCAACTTGAATATCACTCAGTTTCATGGTTCCTAGGAAATCAGTTTCAGCATTTAAATTATTTGACGCAACTTGATTTGTTTTTCCGTCAGTTTTACGAATAAGATTTACATTTGCGTCATTATCAACAACAACCCTGGTTTCACCAACTGAACCTCTAGTAAAGTCTTGGTCATTTTTAATTTTTGCTTTATCAAGAACAATATTAATGTCCCTTGTGTTTCCGTCTTTGTCTAAAGCAACAAGCTGAACTTCAACCTCTTCAACACCCTCAGGCATATTGGCTGTTGTTTCTCCTGTTTCAGGATTGACTTGTATCCAGTCAGGCAAGGCTTTCCCATCAGAGAGTTTTCCTGAATATAGTTCAACATTTTTCTGATTATCATCATTTAATTTAACACCAACTGATAAATCAGACTCTTCATTGGTGGACACTTCATTTGCAACGGCATCCATCAATCGCAAACCTCCGTTGAATGATAGTGGTTTTGAAAGAGATGCGGTATCAGCTATTGATACTGTATCCAACGTAAAGCCTTCATCAGTGATACCTAAGAACCCCTCATTAACTGTTTCATTTATAGTTGCTAAATAATCTTTCTTTGGTTTGATCACAACCGTTTCATAAGTAGATGATGCTTCTTCATCTATAGTATCCTTTTCAGCGATATAACCTGATGCAGGCCTAACTGTGATTGTAAAAGTATGATCAGCATAGAGGCCTGCTCCATCAATTGCTCTAATTGTAATACTGTATGTCCCAGGCGTATTAATGGATCCATGAAGTTTATTTTGTTTTAGTCTTAGTCCATCAGGAAGACTTACTTCTGTACCATCTTCAGGATCAATAATTTTGTATTCCGCGATGTCATAAATACCTCTATCTGGATCATCAAAAATTTGTTTGTGCCTGATAATAAATTTTTCACCTGTAACTACGTTTGGATCTCGAACAGGGTATAAAACTTCAGGTGGATCATTTTTACCTGTCACGGTAATAGCTATTTGTGCCTCAACAGAAGACTCGCCGTCGGTTGCAGTATAAGTAAAGTATTCTGTTGCAGTTTCACCAGGATTTAGTGCCTTTGCATTATTCGCTTGATAGGTGTAACTTCCGTCAGAATTCATTGTTAAATCACCATATGTTCCAGTTAATGCTGTTCCAATTGTTCCTGAGGTTCCTGTTCCAGTTTCTTCTCCTGTTCTAATAGTATCTACTGAAATACTGTCGCCATCGGGATCTATATCATTTATCAAAACCCCTGAAGTTGCTTCTGTAATTGATTGTGCACCGGCATCTGCCTCCAAAACATCATCAGTTGGAATAGGCGGATCACTAATACCATTTACAGTTATTGAAAGTAGTCCTGTTGTAGTTCTTGAGCCATCAGATACGGTATAATTAAAATGCTCAATTACACTTTGTCCACGACCTAGGTCGTTAATTGAGTCTTGGTCAGCAGCATATTTATAACTGCCATCTGCCTGTAGCGTTAATGTTCCATATTCACCGACCAACGGTTGTCCTATGGTCCCAGCATCCCCCCCACCTTTGGTATTGCCTTTTCTTATTTCAGTAATGGTTAATGTGTCCGAGTCTGCATCAGTATCATCAATAGCTAGATCAAATGTAGATCCATCTGTTCTATCTATCGTTGCGTCTCTGTTTACAGTATCGGTGTCGTCTACAGAAACTGGATCGTTATCATTGATACCGGTGACTGTGAAAGTCAGTTGAGCAGTCGAAGTTTCAGTACCATCACTCACAGTGTAGGTAAATGTATCTGTTCCTGTTTGACCTGTGGGAAGTTGATCTGATTTATCTTGATCAGCGATATAAGTGTATGATCCATTATCATTCACTGTCAGTGTTCCATATTCTCCTGTTAGCGCCACACCTACCGCGCCATCATTTCCGGTTCCATCTTTAGGACCTGTTCTTATATCAGTAATTGTGAGACTTCCACTCACATCATCTGTATCAACATCAGTATCATCATGATCAAGTTCTTGGTCATCACTAATTAACCTATCAACTCTGCCGTCCTCATCAACAGCATCCGTATCGTCAACTGCAACGATGGCATCATTAACACCCGTAATATTAATTGTAAGCTCAGCGGTTGAAGAATTTTTATCCTCATCATCTTTTACAGTATAGGTAAACTTTTCTGAAACCGTATCACCACCATCTAGAGCCTCTGCGGCGGCTGTATTAGGTGTATATGTATAACTTCCATCTGCAGCCATAGTTAAAGTACCGTATGTTCCTAACACTCCCTGACCAGCAGTACCTGTTGCGCTGGTATCATTTGAGGAAATATTAGTAACTGCAAGACTTTCCTGATCTCCGCCAGTATCATTTGTTAGAACACCACTTGCTGCATCCTTGCTGAGTAACACGTTTTCATTTACTGCAGCAGTATCAGCAGAGCCAACAGGACCCTTTCCTGTCACTGCAATTGTTAGAGTAGTGTTGCTGGTTGTTCCAGCACCATCGCTGACGGTATAGGTAAACACGTCAGTGGCCGTTGCATTGTGGGCTAAATTATCAGCAGCTGCCGTATTGGCCGTGTATGTATATTTTCCATCTGAATCTAGTGTGAGGGACCCGAATTCGCCTGTAATTTCTGAGCCAGCACTTCCACTTTGACTTGTGTTATTGGAACTAACTGTGGTCACGGACAGACTTGAACTCGCATCAGCATCAGTATCATTTGATAATACTCCACTTTCAGCATTTACTTGAAGTTGAGCGTCTTCATCAACTGCTCCTGTGTCGGCTACACCAACAGGATCATCATCAATTCCTTTTACGGTGAAGGTAAGTGTCGAGGTCGCAGTTCCTCCATTGCCATCACTAATTGTATAGGTAAATTGATCAGTAACCACATCATCAGCATCCAATGCATCTGCTGCAGCCTTATCCGCTGTATAGACATAACTACCATTACTTTGAATTACTAATGTTCCGTAAGTCCCATTTGCATTATTGGTCACCGACCCTCCTGAAATATCAGAAACGGTAAGTGTGTCACCGTCCGCATCAGTATCATCTAATAAGACATCCCCTGTATGTTCTCCTGTTGCATCCGGAGTAGCATCATTTGCCGTCGCACCATCTGTTACTTCAAGACGACCATCCTCCAAAATATAACCTGCGTCGGTATTAGCAACTGGTGCTGTATTGTTCGTTCCTGTTATTGTAATAACCAGATCAGCAGTATCGGTATCTCCACCACTGTGATCCTGAACAGTGTAAGTAAAAGTATCTGTGGTTATAGCGTTATTTGCAAGGTCAGTGGATCCTGCTTTATTTGCAGAGTACGTGTACCTACCATTTGAAAAAATAGTCATGGTACCTTTACTTGTCTCAAATTCTGTGCCGACTATCTTTGCAACTCCACCATGACTAATAGCGGTAATAGTAAAATTGCCTGAAACATCGTCACCATCAGGGTCAGTATCGTCATGATCAAGTTCTTCTGTATCAGTTTCACTTCGATCAATTGTAGATCCCGCAAATACTGCATCTGTATCATCGACAGCTGTTATAGGATCATTTGCTCCAGTTACAGTAATGGTTAACGTTGCGGTACTTGCATTTTTATTCGCATCGTCTTTTACAGTGTAAGTAAATACATCTGTAACTTGCTCATTAGGATCAAGAGCGTCATTAGTCGCTGCATAAGAATAAGTACCATCTTCATTGATTGAGAGTGTTCCGTGAGTTCCTGTTGTGTCACCGCCAACTGTTCCTGCTGATGCGCCAGTTATTGCAGTTACTGCAAGACTTTCTTGGTCAAATGATGCATTATCATCATCATTTGCGAGCACTCCATTTGTGGCAGCATTATTGTTGTCTACCGTTGCATTTTCAGCCACAGACGCTGTGTCGGCCACACCTTGGGGGCCAATACCTTTTACTGTAATTGTCAGACTAGCGTTACTTGTATCGCCAGCTCCATCGCTTACAGTATATGTAAAGACATCAGTTTGAACTGCATCTGCTGCAAGTCCGTCCGCATCACTTTGATCTGCAACATATGTATATCTTCCGGTTGAGTATAAAGTGAGCGTACCATAGGTCCCATTCACACCTGATCCTAATGATCCACCCTGTATTGCAGAAACAACGAGAGTTGCACCTGCGTCTGCATCAGTGTCATTCAGCAAAACATCGCCTGTAGTATCACCACTTTCATTGTTGTTGTTGCTGTCTGTTCCTGTCACAGCAGAGCCACCGTCTGACACAGTCAACGTTCCATCTTCGTTGATGTAACCTGTATCATTGACACCAACGGGGTTGTCATCCTGACCAGTAATTGAAATGGTAAGTGTTGCGGTAGATGAATTCTTGTCATCATCATCTTTTACTGTATACGTGAAGGCATCAGTAGCAGGATCATTTGCATCTAACGCTTCAGCAGCAGCTGTGTTTGGCGTATATGTATAAGTACCATCAGCTGCCATAGTAAGCGTACCATAGGTACCAAGCACGCCTTGGGTTGCGCTACCACTGTTTCCTGTGGAGTCGGAACTGATATTCGTAACAGCTAAACTCTCGCTATCATAAGCAGCATTGTCATCATCATTAGCCAGAACGCCAGTAGACGATGCGTTGTCAGCATCAAGCAAGGCATTTTCATTTACAGAAGCTGTATCATTAACTCCTTCAGGTCCTATCCCTGTAACTGTGATGACCAAATTTACCGTGCTCGTTGCGGTGCCATCACTAACAGTGTAAGCAAATGTGTCTGTTGCAGTTGCTGCTGCAGCAAGTCCGTCTGCAGCACTTTGATCAGCAATATAGGTATATGAACCATCTGCGTCCAAATTTAATGTACCATACGTACCGGTAACATTTGAATCAATATTACTAGACTGTCCTTGGACAGCAGATACTACTAAGCTTGCATTGTCGTCCGCATCGGTATCATTTGCTAAAACACCACTTCCTGCGCTGACTTCGAGCTGTTTATCTTCGTTGACCGCTCCTGTATCAGCTGCTCCAACTGGCGCATCATTCACACCAGCAATTGTAATTGTAATTGTTGCAGTATCAGTATCGCTTCCATCAGAAACTGTATAAGTAAAGGTATCAGTTACTATATCACCAGGATCTAAGTCATCAGCAGCATCTTTATTAGCTGCGTAACTATATGAACCGTTTGGATTGAGTGTTAATTGACCATAAGTTCCATCAACTGGCGATCCAAGAGACCCTCCATTTATTGCACTCACATTTAAAGCAGATCCATCACCACCAGTATCATTAAGCAAAACATCCCCTGTGTGCTCTCCAGATGTGTCTGGAGTGCTATCATTCGCACTTGCACCATTAGAGACATCTAATGTTAAGTCTTCGTTAATATAGCCAGAGTCGTTATTACCCACTACAGGATCAGAAGCAACTCTGGTAACCACCCTGATAAAGTCTCCTTTTAGTCCATTATCTGTAGCCATAGTTAAAATTTTGTTTGAACCTGTTACGGTAAAAGCATCTCCTGATCCCATTACACCTGGAGGTACTCCATCATTTTGATACTCCAAATCTCTCATTTGAACTTTTTTAGAACCGGTTGTTAGAGGATAAGTACCGGTGGACATATCATAACCAGATTTTGCTATTGTATTTTCAGGGGTGGTAAAGATACCAAGAATTTCATTGTCAAACGTTATAATACCTCTATCGTTTAAGGATCTTCTATTTACATAATCATTCAGGTAAACCATATAAACGTTAACAGCGCCGTCGTTGTCTGGATCGTGACTTGATGAAGCCACAGCGTAATCAAAAACCAAATTACTTCCAGTTGTCACATTACCTCTTTCAAGCGTAACGATGTATCGGGTTCCACCAGAGTCTGTTTGACCTCCAGTGTTATTATTATAGGATCCACCGCCAGCCATGAAATTCATATTTGAATTATGTATTTCAACAGCATTTTGAGTTGCCGTTACACCGTTACTCAGGGTATATTGATAACCTACAACTGAAACATTTTCAGTTTCAATAATTCCTGTGTGTTTTTCAAGGTCCCAATCCCCGCCTTTACCAGTAATGTCATCTGATGCCGCTACATCAGCATCTGTGATGTCTGCAATTTGTCTGATTAATATCTCACCACTTTGATCTGCTGCCACGTTACATCCATAAAATAAAATGTCTCCGTTTTCTGAGAGACTAGTTCCAATCTCTTGGAGAATATTTTCATAAGCATTTAATGTGTTACTGTTCAATACAGCTGTACCAAATGCAATCTGTCCTACACTACCGTGACCAATGACGTGAACCGCATCAATATTTTCTTGCGATGATAAAATATTTTGCATGGTAACAAATCCATCTTGATCACTTTGTATGACATGCACTTCAGTATTGTTGTCAAAACTGTTGATTAGAGTTTCAATATCTTCAACTGTACTATCGATAAATATAATCTGTCTTGATTTTGCACTTTGAGCTGATGCGTCTACATTTACAAAAGGTAGTTTAGTATCTTTATCAACTTTAAAGTGATCTGCTTTAGACGATTTATCGCTTTCGGATTTTTGAAACTGAGCTAAATCATCAACCGCATCAATTGCAGTTGCTACTGCAGCACCGTCCAACATAAGACGGGGTTCCAAAGCCTGAATAAGTTTATTGCTCATTTTTATATGTAATTTCTCGCTTTAGTATGATTATTGGCATTTAGCCTTTTCTTTATACATTACTGAAATTCTAAAGGTACTCTCATAAGCTTAAATAACCCATTTTGGGCAAAATTTTTTTAGAGTTTTTAGCCATTTGTCTATATTCCCTTCTTTAAACCGTTGATAAAAGATACCTTTAATAAATGAAAAGAATTGGTACAAAAATAATTATATTTTGCCTATTTATCGCACTCGCTGCCTGTGCGCGCTCTCCAAAAAATATTGATGCAGAAACTTTAAGTTTTTCAATTGCTGAAGATATTACTGAACTAACCGTTGATACATCATTGCAAAATATTGACTTGCATACCGCAATTGCAATAGCGATTAGAAATAATCGTGATCTTAGAATAAGTGTAATGGAGTCTGCTTTAGCAAACAGACAAAGAGATCTTCAAAAATTTGACATGCTTCCTGACATTGCCTTAAGTGCAGGTTATTCCGAATTCACAAAGCTGCAGCCCTCTTTAAGTAAAACTGTTACGACTGATGGTGGTACTGCTCCCTCACTCGATGGGACAGAGAGTTATACAATCTCAAGAGATAAAAGTCAGGAAACAAGAGGCATTGAATTTACCTGGAATGCATTGGATTTTGGTCTTTCATACATCAGAGCAGGACAGCAAGCTGACAGATATTTAATTGCAAAGGAACTTGAGAGAAAAGCTATTCAAAACATTACTCGAGATATTATAAGGTCTTATTGGAAAGCCCAAGCATCTGAAAATCTCCTAAAAAAACTCAATCCACTTCTAAAAAGAGTAGAAGATGCCCTTGCTGACTCTCAGTATATTGAAGAGCTTTTAATTTCAGCTCCTATGGATTCTTTGCTTTATCAAAAAGAGCTACTTGATGTTCAGAGAACTCTTCAAACACAGCAACGCGCTCTTATAAACTCGAAAAATGAGCTTGCGACACTGATGGGGCTGCTTCCTAATCAAAAATTTACACTTGCTGATAATGACACTTACCTGACAAACCTTAAGATGGATATTCAAACAATGGAAGAGGTCGCTCTCCTTTCAAGGCCAGAGCTGATGGAAAGTCGTTATCAAAAAAGGATCTCTAGTAAAGATACTCGAGCTGCAATGTTAGCCCTTATTCCAAGTTTAAAATTTAATGCTGCCTACGGATATACAAATAATAATTACTTGTTTAACCAAGACACCTATGAATATGGAGCATCAATTGGAGGTAATTTATTTGATATTTTCTCTGTCGGAGCGACAAGAAAGGCCTCTAAAGCTAACCAAGAACTGATCGCTGAAAGACATTTAGCAATTGCAATGACAGTACTGTCTCAGGTTCATTTATCCAATATCAACTACGACCTCGCGATTGAGGAATATGATACAGCTCAAAGATATTTAGATGTCGCCAAAAGAATAAGCAAACAGGTCCAAAATGCTCAAAAAGTATCACGGTTTGGTGAACTTGAAGTTATCAGAGAAGAAGCGAGTCTTTTAGTTGCCGAGTTAAGAAAAGATTTAGCTTTTTCAGAGATGCAGCACAGTATCGGTCAGATTTATGCTTCAATTGGCAAGGACATCTTGCCTGAAAATCATCAAAATATGTCAATTGAAGAACTAAGTAATGATATTCAAAAGAATTTAGCTGAATGGGGTATGAATTATCAAGCGACTGTAGAAATTCCCATCAATGAACAAGATCCGATGCTTTTAATAATCAATGATCCGATTAACACTCAGCAAAGCAGTAATAAATTCCAAATTTCTGATAATACTTTCAATATAAGTGGGCCTGGTAAATTGCGTTATGAAGCTGTACAAGAAGATGGCACCGCTTTACCAAGATGGCTCGCTTTTTTAACTTCTGATTTATCATTTGTGGGCAATCCTCCTAGTGACGTATCTGGCATAAAATTAAAAGTTTCAGTTGCAAATGCGCTTGTATCTGTTGAGGATAGCTTCACGCTTCAATTTATGGATGAGGGTGAATTTCTTGCCCAAGAAGGTGAAGGTGCAAGGCAAAAACTTATCCAGTTAGGTTTGGATAAAAAAGAAGCAAACAACCTCACAATTGAAAAAGACATTGAAACTAATGAAGAAGTCTCAGAATCAAATGATGAAATTCCTGAGATTGCAGAAATTATTGAAGAGCCAAAAATTGATTTAGATGAGTATGCAGTTTCGAATGAAATGGTGATTAATGACGCCGATAGTCTCAATGATTTATTAGACTCAGTAGATAACACACTTAAAAAAGCTCAAAATATACTCGACGAATCTGCAATTGATAGTGAAGAAGAAGCGATTACAGAGATGGATACAATTGAGAACCAGGCAGATACATCTCTCATACCGAATGATGAAACAACAATTAATAATACTGAAGAAACATTAGACTTGATTAACGTTTTACCAAAAAAGAAAATCATTAATACTGTTGATGAGAACAGTCTTGTAGAAGAAGCCAATACTGCAAGAGAGTTACTTACAGAACTGAACAATACTGCTGAATTAGAAAATAAATTGGCTGAAGAAGCAACCCAAGCATTAGAAGACCTAACTCAACTCATCGAAGAACCTACAGAAGTTGTATCGAATGCATTTAGTGCCCAAGCAAGTGATATTGAAGAGACTGAATTAACAATTGATACCAGCGATGCTGAATTTGTTTATATAAAAATTGGATCTTATACGCGTGGTAATTCTGCATTCAGTTTTATGAACTATATTTATGATGTAATGGGATTTGACAGCAGATTCCTAAAATATGATATCAATGTCGATAAATTTGATAAAAACGACTACTCCGTCATTGTAGGTCCAGTTCCAATGAGTGAAGCAAAGTCTATGCTGGAAGTGCTCGATACACAATTAAGTTCCCAAAATAGCTCCATTATTGAAGCTGAACTAGTGTGCAATGAAGAAATTATTTTAATGTGCTCAATTTAAGACTGAGATAGATCATTGTAAATACTAAAGTAAAAATTCATCATATCACGCGTCGTAATTGCCTTATTCTTGATAAATGTTGCTACTTCTCCATCTTTATGTGCGTAATTAATTCTAAACAATTGACGTCTTTTTTTTTCTAAATGTCCAATCTTTATTAACTTATTACTGCACCTCCTCACAGTTTCTCTCGGCATTCTAGATGCCTCAGAAATTGATGATATATTAGTCGGTAAAAGATAATCATTTTCGTATAAATCAGAAATAGTTTTAAAATTTAATATTCCAGTACGTTTCCTAAAATAGATTGATGCAGACAAGACAACGCGATCATTAGGAGTTAAGCTTAAATCATTGCCTTCCAGTGTTAAAACTCTTACCCAAAAGTGATACATGGGTAACCTTATCCGATTCCAGATTTCTGGCTTTACTTTTTTTAGATTTATGGTCCCAATAGATTTTAAATTTAATTTTAGTTTATACTTATCTTCAAGATTTACGATAATATCATCGAATGTTCTCATGAGTGACTTCATAATTTTACTAAGAGAATCTGTAAATATATATTGAACATACGCCTCCATGTTTAAAAGGTAACCATACTTTTTATCTTTATTTACAAGCCCAGCCTCTATCAATGAATTTATGTATCGTCTTATATTTTCACGGGGTATAGAAAAAAATGCCTCGAGAACTTTAAGAGATATTTTTTTTCCAATAAACTTTTTATATGGACCTACAAAAAAATTATTATCCAAGAAGTCTTCAAGACGCATTGCCTTAATTTGCTTTCTATGTTCAGGAAAAAGGTCTGCATTCACATGTGCATTGGTAAGAGAATAAAGGATGATAAACGAAAGAACGCCAATAGACTCATCTTGTAGTCGTTTATCTTTCGTTAACCAATTGGTTGGGCTGTTTTCCCAATCAGAATCCGTATGTAAAAATAAATTTTGATACCGAGAGATATGAATTAACAACATCAGTGAAAAGCTGCCATCGTCTAGTTTATTAATGAGATCAATAACTTTTTCTTTTTTTGCTTCTAAGTTTGAATCCATAGTTTGATGGTATACCCAAAATGGGTCTTGGTTAACATAAATATAGCCTATAATCCTTATTGAATTTAAAAAAATTGGAAGTCATAATTATGATTATGAAAAGTAATTTAGCTAAGATCGCTCAGCAAAAGAAAATCAAATACTTCTTAATAAGTTTTGTTGATTTGTTTGGGATCCAACGTGCAAAATTGGTTCCTGCTCGCGCTATTTCTGATATGCAAAAAACCGGTGCTGGATTTGGTGGTTTTGCAACATACCTAGACCTTGATTTTGCATCTCCTGACATGTTTGCCGTTCCAGACCCTGAAAGTCTCATACAACTACCATGGCAACCAGATGTTGCTTGGTTGGCCAGTGATCTGGTTATTAACAATGCGCCCATGGATCAATGCCCACGTGTCATTCTCAAAAAACAAATTAGCCAAATGACAGATCTCAATTTTAAAATGATGACGGGTGTAGAGTGTGAATTTTTTATACTTAATGAAGCTGGAACTGAAGTTGCTGATTCAAGGGATGATGCTCAAAAACCTTGTTATGATGTGGCAGCATTGATGAGGCGCTATGATATTTTAAAGGAAATTTGTGACTCCATGATCAAGCTTGGGTGGAAGCCCTATCAAAATGATCATGAAGATGCAAATGGGCAATATGAAATGAATTGGGATTATACTGATTCTCTCACAACTGCAGATCGACATGTTTTTTTTAAATTTATGGTAAAATCTATTGCTGAAAAACACGGATTAAGAGCAACGTTTATGCCCAAGCCATTTGATGAATTAACTGGAAATGGTTGTCATGCACACGCATCTTTATGGGATTTAAAAAAGAAGCAAAATCATTTTCTTGATCAGGATAATGAGCTTGGCTTATCCAAAATGGGCTACCACTTTATTGGTGGGATAATGAAATCTGTTGTTTCATTTTCTGCTTGGTTCAATCCATCATTAAATAGTTATGATCGTTTGAATGCGAGAACAACCAATTCAGGATCAACGTATTCACCTACTGCTGTAACCTATTCAGGAAATAACCGGACTCATATGATCAGAATACCGGATGCAGGAAGGATAGAATTCAGGCCCGCTGATGGTGCAGTTAATCCCTATCTCTTGCAAGCTGGGCTGATTGCTATGGGATTGGATGGAATAAAAAATAAAAGAAATCCTGGCAAAAGGATAGATGTGAATATGTATTCACAAGGAAATAAGTTAAAGAGAATTAAAAAGTTACCTCACTCTCTTATAGACTCACTTAATAAATTTAAAGCCAGTGAAGTTGTAAAAAAATCTATAGGCTCAAAAGTTGTCTCTCAATACATAAAACTTAAAAAAAGAGAAATTGCAGAACACAATAAAGTTAGCGATGAAAATAAAAAAAATTGGGAAAGAAAAAATATTATTGATTGCTAAATCTACTTTGTACCTAAAACGGTCGCCACTAAATGAATTCGATCTTCTTCACCACCATTGATGGCTGTGTGATACTTAGTATTATCGGTTAGATAAATATTTCCATCAGCAGGAATATGATGACCCGTATGCTCAATAAACATCCTGGCACCATAATTTGTTTTGATGGCAACGTGAATACGTTTCTCAGGATCACGATGCCAACTCAGAGTCGTTCTAGGAGGCATTTTAATAACTCTGCATCTTCCTACTTCAAAAAACTCATTAATTTTTTCATAGACAAATTTGAAGTAAGTATTGTTTAGTTTTGGATTGAATAATGTATATCTCGTTTCATCAATATATGGCTCACGTTCCATCTCCTCAAAAGAAGAATCAGGCTTTGTCCAATATTTTCCTCTTATATTACCCCCAAACCATTCATCCAATTCCTTTTCATCATAGTTCAAGCAGATTGCATTGGACTTCAACATACCTGGTTTTAAGTTTTCATTTTCAAAAGGTCTGATCTTTACAAGCTCAGATACTGCTTTGTTCAATTCATCAACATCAAAAGAGATATTTTCCAGTCTCTCAATATATTGGTTAATAGGCGTGTACATAATGTAGTTTTTAAAATTAGTTTCTCATTAAATATAATATCTTAAATGTAGAAAGAAAGAAGTTCAGAAGGAGAATTGAGGCTAAAATTGTCGCAGTTTTGCGAAAAAAAACATTAAAATTGCTCAAAAATCGATTTTCTTAGCATTGTTTCCCTCTCAACGTTTTCATAGTATATGAATAGAAACAATGATCAATGAATTAGAAGTATATGACCTATAGAATCGATAATTTACAATATTGTAATTGGTCAGAAGAAATTTTTAAAATCAATAATGAAGCTGGTTTAAATGCAATTCATGTAACCATTGCTTATCATGAAGATTTTGATGAAGTAAAAAATAATGTAGAGCGGTGGAATACGTATTTTGAAGAATTTGATAATTTATTGATACATGGTAGAACGTACGAAGATATAGAAAGAGCAAAAGAGGAAAATAAAACTGCAGTTTTTTTTGGCTTTCAAAATTGCTCACCCATTGAAGATGATATTGGTCTTGTTAAATCCGTACATGATCTGGGAGCAGTTTTTATGCAGCTCACCTACAATAATCAATCTCTACTCGCAACAGGTTGTTATGAAGATAACGATAGTGGTGTTACTCGAATGGGCAGAGAAGTCATTAAGGAAATGAATAGAGTTGGTATCGTTGTGGATATGTCGCACTCAGCTGAGCAATCAACGCTAGATGCGATAAAAATTTCAGAAAAGCCCATTGCTATCACCCATGCCAATCCATCCTTTTGGCATCCAGCTAGGAGAAATAAATCAAATGAAATATTAAAAGCACTTAGTCAGTCAAAAGGCATCATAGGTCTTTCACTCTATCCTCACCATCTTCTTGGAGGAACTAATTGCACTCTGAAAAGTTTTTGTGAAATGACTGCAAGGACTGTAGATCTAATGGGAATTGATCATGTAGGTATTGGATCAGATTTATGTCTTGATCAACCTGACTCTGTTGTTGAGTGGATGAGAAATGGGACTTGGACGAAAACTAAGGATTATGGAGAAGGGTCGAAAACTGATGCGGCATTTCCAAGACAGCCGGATTGGTTTAAAAATACTTTAGGGTTTAACAATCTTGAATCAGGCTTAAAAGAAGTTGGCTTTGATAATAAAGAAGTAGATGCAATATTAGGTGACAACTGGTTTAATTTTTATAGAGAGAATATTCATTAATGCATAATCAAATTAAGCACCGCGATCCTCATGAAGTCATGACACTTAAGCGATTAGGCTCCTTTCATCAAACAAAGCTATCTTTTCTGAGAAGTTTTGTGAGAGAATTTAAAAGTTGGACATTTAAATGTGATTTATTTGATCTTGATGAACAAGGTTTTGGAACTGCTGTTTATTCAGTAAATAAAGATAGTCGAACCTATTCATTGATTTGCTTTGCTAATGAGCTTGATGCTTCAGAAAGGTCCGACAGAGTAATTGCTACGAAGTGGGATGCAGCATTTGTTCTTCACGATGGAATACCAACAGAAAAAGATATTCAAAGATTAAAATTGAATGTTCCTAAGCAAGAAGTTGGCCGATGCAGTTATAAAGAGTTAACATTATCGAGAGCAAATAAGTCTGTAAGAATTTTTAATCATGTTGTTGAAAAACTATCAAAGGGAGTTCAACCTGATTTATCTTTGATAAAAAAAGTTGGCTACCTCTATAGAACCACAGCGGTTTATGGATCTGGCAAATTTGGATTAGCTGATCGATATAGAATTAAAGACCGTAAAGAAATTAATGGTCCTTTTCGACTTGAAATGATGTTGGTTTATTTAGTGCGTCAGTTTACTTTTGACCAAGTTAATCACATTGCTAAAAAGAAGAATCCTATATTGGCTGTCACACTTGATCTGTCAATAGCACGTAAACTTGGAATAGGAAATTCAACAGGACTTGGTATGGCTCCTTTTATTATTAATCATCCATCTCTGTTGCATCAGTGGATTTTTGCTAAAGAAGAAGCGTTAAAACAAATTAGAGAAATAAGTAAAGTTAAGGCAAGTGAATTAAATGTATTTAAGGAATGTCTCAAGCTTTCTAAAAATATGATTAGTACTTGGGAAACAGAAAGCGAGTATCAAATAAAAAAAATAAAAGATTTAAGGAATGATATTGAAAAATTTGAAAGTGAATATCTTCCAACCTTATCTGTAGATAAAGAGAATCTTTGGGATCATCTTTATACATGGATTGAAAAACATTTAAGTTTTGAAGGTATTGAATTTATCGTTTCGCTAATGATGGAACCTTACGACTCAATTATTAACCCTTTAATATCAAATATGAGTTCCAATGAAGATTTATATTTCAATATACCAACTTACAAAAAATTAAGTGAATTAAAGAATATAATTTCTCGAGGTTACAAAGATATTATCGAGATTGATTTCTCAAAAAATGAGCCAAATGAAAAATTCTGGTTTATCTCAAAAAATAAAGAGGAGCCAAGGTTAGCAAACAGGTTTGATGACGAAGGATCTGAGTTGGAACAGCCTCTTGCCATCGCTCGTGATATAAATGATTTGTATTATCGTATTTTGGATGTTCCTGAAGACCAAATTTTATCAGAGTTTTTAAGGAAAAATAGCGATTTAAGACATGTGGTAAGAAGATGCTTTATAGCTGAGAAGTTACCATATTCAGAAATTCAAGATAATTCGATCGGTTCAAATTTAATGCCCATTGATATGCTGAGATTAAAGTTATCTTTTTTTGGGGCACAAAAATTTGATCCTCGTTCTGATAAATGGCTGAGAATATGCATGTATCAAGGAGCTCCTCTGATGAATGAGATAAGTCAAACTAACGACAGATGGATCTATTCATAATTTCATGAGGTCTTCGAGTGAAATCATTACAGTTTCAAAAAGAGCTACTAAAGCTGCAGGATACTCATGGGGCGTAGCTGAGGAAGTTGGAAAAAATATTGATGTATTAGAATTAATAGGAATTGCTGGTATTGAAAATTTAAAATCCTATTTAAGCGTCATAAAAACTAAAACACCAATTGGTCCTAATGGTATAAAGTCCCAAAACAAAATAGATAATGAAAGTCTTTGCCCTATTCTGACAGGAGTCAGTCTGATAGATGATTTCAAAAATATAGAAATTTTAAAAGAAATTAATTTTTATAATGTTAACTTCCCTCTTCTTATGATCCCTTTCATAAGTAGACTTTCATTTCTTATTGGGAAAAGAGTCAGCATTGAGATTGACGATTACAAGTTTAAATTTAATTTAGACAAGTACATGTTTAGTAATAGTGATATTAATTCATTGATATTAGAAAATACAAAAAACGTTAAAATAGAAGTTATTGAAAATGAGGATTCGTTCTCTCAAGAGGTTTGGGATGAGTTGTATAAATTATCAACAGATACCTTTGTTGAAGAAAATGAAAAATTAAAGAGCACAGCTGCTGGAGCTGGTCTTGAAGATAATGATTAATTAAAGTTGAATTCCAACATTTTTTAGTTGCAAATAGCTCTTTATAGCTTGCTGACCTTTTTCACGACTATACCCTGATTGCTTATACCCTCCAAAAGGAGTTGCGATACTTCCCGTAAACCAACTGTTCACATAAACTTGTCCGCCATTAAGCTTAGCTGCTGTTTTCGTTGCCATATCAACATCTTTAGTAAATACGCCAGCCGCTAAACCATAGTCTGTATCATTTGCAATATGAACTGCTTCTTCGTGATCTTCGTATTCCAGCACGGATAAGAATGGACCAAAAATTTCTTCTTGAGCAATGGTCATATCAGGCTTCACATCAGCATAAATTGTTGGCTCAAAGAAATATCCTTTACGATCAACTCGATGACCTCCAGATATTGCTGTCGCTCCAGCTTGTAAACCTGATCTTGCATAGTTTTCTACTTTTTGAAGTTGTTCTTCTGATATTACAGGTGTGAGATCAACGCCTTCCTCATTGCCTGGTCCAACTTTTATCGATTTGGCTAATTCTGATAGCTTATCTAATACCTCATCTTTTATAGATTTATGAACGATCATGCGTGACATTGCTGAACATATTTGTCCGGCTTGACTAAATATTCCAACTTTTGTTGCGTTAACAACTTTATCTATATCAGCGTCTGGCAAAACAACGGCAGCTGATTTACCACCTAGCTCTACTACTGCTGGCACAGCTCTTTCTGCAGCAGCATGAAGTATTGTCTTTCCCGTTTTCACAGAACCAGTGAAAGTGATTTGAGCAACATCATCATGTGATGTCAATGCAGCTCCAGCTTCAACGCCGTATCCAGTTACTATATTAACAAGTCCCTTCGGTACGCCTGCATTGTGAATAGCCTGTGCAAAAAAAGAAGTGGTTGCTAGAGGAGTTAGCTCAGCTGGTTTTATAACTGTTGAATTTCCCGCGGCAAATGAACAGGCTAGAGAACGTGCCAACATTGAAATAGGAAAGTTCCAAGGCACAATATGACCTGAAACACCATAAGGTTCATACAAGGTATAATCCATGACCTGATTGTTCACTGGTATAGTTTGACCTTCAATTTTGTCAGTCAATCCACTGTAATAGTCAAAATAGTTTGCGGCGTCCAAAAACTCATACTCAGATGCACCTAGCAATTTTCCATTCTCTGCACATAGTAGTGCACCACCATCTTTGCTGATCTTTCTTAATTCATCTGCGATGCCGCGCATTAACTTTGCTCTCTCCATTGGATTCATATCGACAAGCACTCGTGAATCATAAGCTGCTTTTGCAGCTGCAACAGCTAGATCAATGTCATCTTTATTAGCAGCTGAAATTTCTCCTATTACTTCTTCTGTCGCTGGATTGACAACGGCAATAACTTCATTTCCTTTGGAGTCAATCCACTCTCCATTTATGTAGTGTTGATATTTTTTCATTTATATTTTGTAATATCTTGTTTTGGCTAATTAACGAACTTTATTATAATTTTTATCTATAATTAATTTAGTGTAAATAACCCTAGATTCCCAACTATTTTTACCTTAGTCTGAAATCATGAGTGGAAAAAAGTCAGATTTCGTTAAATTTGAACAAGTTGACAAAAGTTACGACGGTAAAGAACTGGTCGTAAAAGGTCTAGACCTTGATATTGCTGAAGGGGAGTTTCTAACTTTATTAGGGCCATCAGGTTCAGGTAAAACAACTACATTAATGATGCTTGCAGGCTTTGAGACGCCTACTAATGGAGAAATTTATTTTGATGGAAACCCAATTAATAACATACCTCCTCACAAAAGAGGCATTGGTATGGTTTTTCAAAACTACGCTCTTTTCCCTCACCTTTCAGTATTTGAAAATTTAGCATTTCCATTAAAGGTTAGAAAAATTGATAAGGCAGAAATAGAAGAGCGTATAAATAAGACCCTAAAAATGGTTTCACTAACGGGCTTTGAAAACAGAATGCCTGCTCAACTGTCTGGCGGTCAACAGCAACGTGTCGCTGTTGCGAGAGCATTAGTATTTGATCCTAAATTAGTTTTAATGGATGAACCTTTAGGTGCGTTAGACAAAAACTTGCGTGAGAGCATGCAATACGAATTAAAACATATTCATGAAACATTGGGTGTTACGGTCGTATATGTTACACACGATCAAGGTGAAGCATTAACAATGTCAAACAGAATTGCCGTCTTTAATGATGGTAAGGTGCAGCAGCTTTCTGGTCCCAATGAATTATACGAGACACCAGTTAATTCTTTTGTTGCTGGCTTTATTGGGGAAAACAATACTTTTACTGGAACTGTAAAAGAACTAGCATCTGGTTCTGCAAAAGTTGAGACAAGTACAGGCGAGATAATATTAGCGAACCCAATAGCAGTATCCTCTGCTGGTGAAAAATCAAGGATTTCACTTCGACCTGAAAGGGTTAACATAAATCCGACTGAGCAAATTGAAAATCGATTTGAAGCTGAAATAAAAGAAATCATTTACCATGGAGATCATACAAGAGTACGTGTGAATTTGCTGGGCAATGATGATTTTATTCTTAAAGTTCCAAATGCGAGTAGTAATTCAAAGCTTAATCTTGGTGACAAAGTAAATTTAGGTTGGTCTTCTCAGGACTGTCGAGCACTAGATTACTAAACCTTTGATACTACATATAGATTCAATCCTAAAATATTGAAAAAATTTACCTTTTTTTGTTGCGTTTTTGTTAAAGCCCCTATGTAATATCTTCTTTATATAAAAAAAGGAGACGATTAATCATGTTAAGATTAACAAAAATAATGTCTTTGGCTGCTTTATTAGTGGCACCTACAATGGCTACAGCTGCGGAAGTAAATGTAGTATCTTGGGGTGGCGCATATACGGAAAGTCAAAAACTAGGTTACGGGGACCCATATCAAGAGAAGAGTGGCGTTCAAGTAAACTGGATCGACTACAGTGGAGGTTTGAGTGAAATTAAAGCTCAAGTCGAGTCTGGAGCAATTACTTGGGACATCATCGATGTGTATGCACGTGATACAATTATCGGTTGTGACGAAGGATTGTTTGTAGAATTTGATTTCGACAATGACTTCCCAGCAGGTGTAAACGGTATGAAAGCAAGTGATGACTTCTTTGCTCCAATGCCTAGTGACTGTGCTGTGGGTAACATTCTTTACTCATGGAACTACGCTTACAACACTGATAACATAAATTTTGACGGAAGTTATCCTGATTCAATGGAAGACTTCTTCAATCCAAGCAAATATCCAGGAGTAAGATCTCTATATAGCTCTGCAATGTCAAACCTCGAGTTTGCATTAGTTGCAGATGGTGTTCCAGGAGCTGACGTGTATGACTACATGGAAGAAAATGGAATCGATAGAGCTCTTGATAAGCTTTCAGAACTTTGTAACGACCCTAATGGTGGTTGCATATTCTGGTCTGCTGGTGCACAACCACCTGAGCAGTTAGTTTCTGGTGAAGCTATCATGGCTACTGGTTGGAACGGACGTCATTTCAACGCCATTGTGAACGAAGGTTCACCAATGAAAATGGTTTGGGATGGTCAAATTCTTGATTATGAGTACTTCGTACTTGTAAAAGGTGGTCCTAACCAAGCTGAAGCAATGGAAGCATTAAAATACTTCACAAGCTCTGAAGGATTGGCTGGAAGTGCAAAGCATATCGCTTACGCACCTTTCAGAATCTCATCTCTAGACATAATCATGGCTGATGAGCCTTGGTTTAATTCACCTCAAGCAGGTGCAGTTGAGATTATGCCTCACATGCCTACAGCTCCAGCAAACACTAAGAACTATGTTCTTATGAACCCAGAGTGGTACGCTGATAACAATACTGATATCAACGACGCATGGGAAGCTTGGAAAGCTAACTTATAAAAGACTAAAACTTGGGCAACCTATGGGTTGCCCAAGTCCTTTAAATTAAGTATCCTCATACTTAATGTCAGCAGAAATTAGAACATCAGATGGAGAGCTCCTCTCTGTAAAACTCAGAAAAGTTGAACGACGACGACGAACAACAGCCTTCTTATTGGCTGCGCCATTACTGTTTTTTATCGTTTTTGCCTATGTGATTCCAATATTTCAAATGCTTGGGCGAAGTGTCGATAACGTTCAAATGAATGAATTTTTAAGTGAGACTCACGAAGTTATGCAAATTTGGGATGGGACTGAAATGCCTGGGGAAGACGTAACCTCAACTTTTTTTTATGAACTTAAAGGATTGGTGGAAGAAAAAAATCACGGCAAAATAGCTACAAGACTCAATTATGAAAAAGGTGGGTTTACAAGCCTTATAAAAAAGACAGCCAGAAAACTTAAAGATTTTGATGAAAATGGAAATTTTCTAGATCAGTTTATTAATGTTCATAAAAAGTGGGGTGACATCGAGTATTGGCTGGCATTAAAAAGAGGTACAGATGCTTATCATTTCCGAAAATATTTAACAACGTTTGACTATGAGCAAAAATTTGATGGCTCGATTGAACGAATACCTGAAAAGAAACGAATAAATGTTACTCTCTGGTTAAGAACTATTTTTGTTGCAGCTGGTGTCACGTTCTGCTGTTTCTTACTTGCATACCCTATATCACATTTACTTTCCGTTTTACCAACTCGATATTCAAATTTACTAATGATCTGCGTACTGCTTCCGTTTTGGACTTCCTTGCTTGTGCGTACATCTAGTTGGATGGTCCTGCTCCAAAAACAGGGGGTCTTAAATGATACTCTTGTTTCTCTCGGTATCGTTGCAGATGAAGGAAGGCTTGAATTAATGTACAACATGACCGGCACATTTATCGCGATGACACAAATACTTTTACCATTTATGGTTCTTCCACTTTATAGCGTTATGAAAACTATACCACCAAGTCTAATGAGAGCTGCAACTTCGATGGGGGCTACTCCTTTCCTTGCATTCAGAAAAATTTACTTCCCGCTCACATATGCTGGTATAAGTGCAGGTTCAATTTTAGTTTTTGTTCTTTCTATTGGATATTATATCACTCCTGCATTAGTTGGGGGTGCTAAGGGAACATTAATTAGTAATAGAATTGCTTATCACATGCAGCAATCACTTGATTGGTCTCTAGCAACTGCAATGGCAGCTGTTTTATTGGTGGCCGTTTTAATAGTTTATTGGCTTTATAATAAGATCGTCGGTATAGATAACATGAGGCTTGGATAAGATGGCTTTGCCAAAATATACTGAAACAAGATACAGGGTCTGGCACTACTCATATATTATTATTTGTACTGCCGTTTTCTTTTTCCTCATAGCTCCACTATTTGTCATTATTCCTCTTTCATTTAATGCAGAGCAATACATTCATTTTTCTGATGGGATGCTAGCTCTTCAACCTGAAGCATTCTCGCTTAGATGGTATGAAGATATGGTGTATGGTACCAAAAATCCATGGGGAATAGCTGCTCGGAACAGCATCTATTATGCCTTTTTCGCAACGATAGGTGCTACAGTTTTAGGAACTGTTGCTGCTCTTGGGCTCAGCAGTCGTTACATGCCTTACAAACAATTGATCATGAGTATTTTAATTTCACCAATGATCATCCCACTTATCATTTCTGGCTCAGCAATCTTCTTTTCACTTGCTAAATTAGGTCTTGCAGCAACGTTTCCTGGCATAGTCATAGCGCATATAATTCTAGGAACTCCATTTGTTGTCATTACTGTAACTGCTACTTTAAGTGGTTTTGATGACAGTATTACAAGAGCTGCTTCAAGTCTTGGCAGTACACCAACCAATACATTTTTTAAAATTACATTACCTCTTATCACACCAGGAATTATTTCAGGTGCACTCTTTGCATTCGTTACATCATTTGATGAAATAGTCGTAATCTTATTCGTTGCTGGAGGCGATAGGAACTTAACAACTATACCTCTTCAGATGTGGACAGGATTAAGAGAGCAGCTTAGTCCAACGATTATGGCTGTAGCTACTTGCTTAATTGTTCTTTCAACATTAATTCTGATCGTAACAGAATTATTACGAAGAAGATCTGAGAGAATAAGAGGAATATCAGCACAATAGTATAAATTGTAGCTCAGGAAATCCTTTGTTTCTTTTCAGCTGATTACTAATCCATCTTTTTTTAATTCACTAACCAGATCATCAAAACGGTCTTGGCCAAAAAAGAATTTATCTTTGTAAACAGATAGAGGAACTCCATGATGTCCCGCTTCGAGCTGTTCTTTTTGATTTAACTTAATTTCATCAATTATCGCTTGTTCATTTTCGATACGTATTTTTTCAATATCTTCGAACTTCAGTCCAACTTTTGAAGTAGCATCAGCTATTGACTCATCTGTATTCCAGTTCTTGAGACCACTCCATATTTTATTTGAAACCACAACGGCAAAATCAAGCTGCTTATCTTTTTGAATAGCTTGACAATAATGGGCTAATTTAAAAATATAAGGCTGATGATCAGAAATTTTTCCAGTCACCAAGTTTTGATTTATTGGATCAGGATTTGGCTTGGCAAAAACCATATTATTTTTTTTTGCTTGTCTGACATAATCAATTCTTCTGATTAAAAAGTAAGTAAAGAGATTTTTACCTTTAAAAAATTCTGGTTCCCTTATTGCAAGAGGGTAAACTTGCTTAAAATTAACATCTACCCCATGTTTATCCCTCAATTCAACCATGCGTGGCAAAATTAAATACGAATAGGGACTTCTAAAAGAGAAATATAAATCCACCTTCATAATTTTAATATTAACCTTTCACATCCTGTGCCATCAAGGAGGTTATTAACTTTTTTTCGATCATTTTTTTCAAGTGCACTATATTCTTCATTAACCCATTTAAGACACTTTGCCTGGTAGGGAAACGATTTTTGCTTCCAAAGGCAATTATCGATTTCTGTTTCCCATTCTTTATCACCATTTTCTATAGCTCTTGCATTTGCTAATTGTGCAGGCACATACCCATTTCCAATTTCAATAAGTAAATCTTTTACTGTCGATGGTAAACTTTCAATTGATCCCCATTGTTCATCGGTAACTTCAATGCCAGACTGATCTTCAATTAAACCAACCCATGCAACTGTTCTCAAAGACACCTCATGACAAATTTCTCTGGGAGTTGGATCAAAGTTAACAAGCTGAGACAGTTGACCATATAAAGCAAAATCGCTGGAAGAAGGTCTTTTACTTAATAGGTAAGATGCGGATGCAAAATGCTTTTCAAGAATAACTAATAAGCGCCTTAAACTTGCATCTATTATTGGCGCTGTATCATTGTTTGAGCCCACTACCCACAATCTGTCAATTTGCCTTTTACTGATCATTTCTCTAACATTATTTAGCATATCATCTGGCATCATTCCTATAGTCTGAAGTGGTAAAATAGTACCTGCATTATTTGCATCTTTTTGATCGTGCCATCGATAATGAAACATATATTTAGTACCCCACTCATCGGCAAAATCTTCTATTAGATAATTTATGAACGCAAGGGCGGGGTCAGATGGTATCGTACTTCGTTCACTGACCTCTTTATCAATCCTTCTTATCAATGGAGTGGAGTCAGTTACTGCTTTCAAATTTCCATCTTCATCAGGCAATACAAACGTTGGCAGTAAACTAGGTTTTGGTTTTTCTATTCCTTCCTGATCTAGATATTTTGAAGGGTCTCCCCAGATCATTTTGTGGGGAAGTCTTTTATATCGTAGGTAGGAGAGCATTTTGCGAGTATAAGGTGACCCCACTCCGCCAAGTACTACTAATGGATTTGGTAAATTCATAATATCTATCTATTTCTGTATAATTTTCGAACCTGTATCGGTTAAATCTTTTGATTGTTTCATATTTCTCATCAACTCCATAATATCAATTGGAACAGCTACACCTTTTTTACATGCCGGTCGATCTTCCATCATTTGCATCCATCTTTGAAGACCTGTCAGGCCATCTATTTTGATACCTGACCACTTATATGTTCTTACCCAGCACCAGTTAGCAATATCAGCAATACTAAAATCATCCGCTAAAAATTCATTATCCTTTAAGCGTGTTTCCATTACCTCAAATAATCGTCGACCTTCATTTTGATAACGATCTACAGCCGCTTGGATTTTATCGCCAGGCCAATACCGAAAAAAAACGTTTGCCTGCCCCATCATGGGGCCAATTCCTCCCATTTGAAACATCAACCATTGAATCACTTTAGAACGAGCAATTGTTTCGGTAGGTAAAAGTTTTCCTGCTTTCTCAGCTAAATATATGAGTTGAGCACCACTTTCCATAATTGAAAGATTATTATTTTCTATATCAACAATCACAGGAATGCGTCCATTTGGATTCATTGCTAGGAATTCAGGTTTTTTTTGATCTCCAGCTTGTAGATTAACAACGTGAACGTTGTAAGGTATTTCAAGTTCCTCTAGTGCGACGGAAATCTTATATCCATTTGGTGTAGGCGAAGTATATAGTTCAATCATTTATTTCCTTAGTTTCAATATTCAGTTGACCCGCTAAACCTGCTTCTCGATGTTGGTACGCTTCAAGATACGTTGGGTCATTTGGCATCATATTCTCACCCATAATTTGTCTTGAAGGCCATTTAGCAATAGCAACTACATCCCATAATTCCTCAACTTGCCCAACTGCCATACGCGTCACATCTGTGTGTAAAATAAGATCTCCACCAATATTTTGTAAATGCTTCTTAACAAATTCTGCATAGATTTTGTATGCTTCTCTACCAGTCAATTTTGTTTTTCTTCCATCTTTATATTCAGCTTTATCTTTAAACTTTAATAAGTTAACCATATAGATTGGTTCATTATCAGTTGCGGTTTCAAAGAAACCTCTCATCTGATCTTTACTGGGATAAACCTTATTTTTAACTTCCATATTGAACCTTATTATTGATTATAATAAAAATAAACATTATTTAATAATACTAAAGGGGAAAGATTATGAATAGATTTTTAGTTGTTTTAAATGCTATCAATGGGATCTTGTTTATTGCAATTGGTCTCCTCTGGGTGATTTCTCCCTACGAAGCTGGAGCTAACTTTGGTATCTTAGAAATTTCCGATGGATTAGGTCGAAGTAGTCTGATTGGTGATGTAGGAAGCTATTTTTTTTGCATTGGTTTAATGATGATACTTGCAGCTTATACTTTAAGAAGTATTTGGTTTTATGCGCCCGCGATGCTTTTAGGTGTTACTGCTTTATTTAGAGTGATCTCATGGGCAGCACATGATGCAACCTTTGCAACTCAATTTATTATTATTGAAATAATACTTATTACTTTATTGCTTGTAACATCAAAGAGAATGTCTAGCCAATAAATATGAAAAAAATTTATTTTTTTTTTATAACTGCAATTTTAATACTCATTATTGCTCTTATCGGAATAAGGACTACTCCTGTTCAAAATCTGTTGATAGATTTTGATTTTGATAGACAATGGAATAATCAGGATAAATTAATAAGTCTTGATGGCGATTATATTATTGGTCTTGTTTGTGGATCACGGGGACCCTTACCTGGTAAGGGAAGAGCCGAGCCTTGCATAATGATAAAAACTCCTGATCATATGTTTGTGGTTGATACTGGGGATGGTAGCAGGCAAAACCTATTAAATTGGAGTATTAATCTTGGTAATTTAGATGCAGTCTTATTAACTCACTTGCATTCAGATCATATTTCCGATTTAGCTGACTTTCACCTCTATTCATGGGTAACTCAAAATAGAGGCAGAAAACTGCCTGTGTATGGGCCATTGGGTACCGATCTCGTAACTGAGGGGATAACAAAAGCATATGAGTTAGACACTGAGTGGAGAACACTTCATCATGGAGAAGAAGTAGCTCCTTCTGACTTTGCTGGCTTTGATACAAAAATAATTAATTTAAATGATCCAGTTATTTTTGATGATGGTAACCTTAAGATAACAGCTTTTGAAGTTGAGCATTTTCCAGTTGATCCTTCGCTAGGTTTTCGCTTTGATTATAAAGGCAGATCCATAGTGATAAGTGGTGATACCGACTACAGTGAAAACTTAGTTGAACAAGCTAAAAATGCAGACTTGCTGTTTCATGATGCTCTCTCTCAAAATATGATAGGAAGATTAGAAGAAATTTCTAAAGACGTTAATCCCTTATTATCCACTGTCTATTATGATATTCAGGATTATCATGCTTCTCCAATTGAGGCTGCACAAGCTGCCAATGAAGCGAATGTAAAAGAGTTAATATTCTATCATCTGACACCAGCCCCTCAAAATTTCATTGCTAAAATAATTTTTGTGAGAGGCGTTAATGAAGTACGTCCAGACAATTGGTCATTAGCAGATGATGGAACTATGGCGATACTGCCAGTCGGTTCTGAAAAAATCAAAATCACTAATATTAATTAATATTTATAAAAATAATTTTGAAAAGAAATTTTTCATTTCATTCCAAGAATGCTCATTAGCGTATTGGTCATAAAATAATCCGTTTTCTCTCTGATTAGCTTCTGGATTAGTAAAGGCGTGACCTACATTGCCATATGCGTGAATTTGCCATTTAGCTTTCTTCGATTTTAATTCATCAGCCAAATCAATCATACTTTTTGGAGTAGCCATAGGATCATCATAACCATGCAAAATTAGTATCGAGCTATCAATTTTTAATGTGCCTTTAAATTGCTTTCCAGTACTAGCTGTTGGAGCATCATAAAGTCCATGAAAACTTACAACTCCTTTAATGTCCTCTCCAGATCTTGCAAGATCAAGAGCACATTTGCCACCAAAACAAAACCCGATGGCTCCTGTTTTATTCTTATCAACTTGATCAAAGTTTTTAAGAGTTTCAAACGCATTTATCATACGTTCTTGAAGCAACACTCGGTTAGAATTAAATTCATTCATAAGTGCCATTGATTCCTCTGGATTAGAACCTCGCCTACCTTGACCATAGAGATCAATTGCAAAAGCAAAATAACCTAATTCAGCCAATTTTTCAGCTTTCTCAATATCAAAAGGTGAATGCCCGCCATATGCATGACAAACGAGGATACCAGGACGAGGAGTACTTATACTATCATCATAACTGATTGAGCCTTCAAATTTTTGATCAGAATTAAGTGCACCATAGATTAATTTTTCTGTTTTAATCATAACTATAGAATACCCTCGTATGAATTTATGTAAAGATTCTTCATTTGATCAAATGATATATCTTTAGGATTAGGTTGAGTGGATGGATCTTTTAAAGCCATTTCTGATAGTAAGTCAAAATCAAAATCGACATTCAACTCTTTAAGTGTATGAGGTATTGCAAGATTACTTCTCAAGTCCAAGATCCATTCCATGAACCCATCAAATGATTTCTTATTTAGATCTAAATATTTTGATAAAGAAATAATTCTCTCTTCAATTACATCTTTATTAAAGTTAAGTACATAAGGCATGAAAATAGCATTTGATAAACCATGATGAATATCATTTACTGCATTTATCGGATGTGACAATGAATGAATAGCTCCTAATCCTTTTTGAAAAGCTGTAGAACCCATAGATGAGGTTACTAACATCTTACTCCTAGCAAGAATATTGTCTGGCTCATTATAAGCAGTGACCAATTGATCCTTTACATTTTTAATTCCCTCTAAAGCTATCCCATCTGCCATTGGATGAAACCCTCGTGCGCAATAGGCTTCAAGACAATGAGCGAGCGCATCCATCCCCGTCGCAGCAGTTAAGTGAGGAGGTAAACTCAAAGTCAGCTCAGGATCAAGAACGACTAAATCGGGCAAGAAAGATGGATGGAAAATAATTTTTTTTGTCATATCTGCTTCATCCACAATAAGTGAGGCTCGTCCTGTCTCTGAACCAGTTCCTGAGGTTGTTGGAATTGCAATTACTTTTGGCAGATTGCCAGTTACAGCTTGTTTCCAATTGTCGCTGACATCTTCAAAAAACCATAGGTTCTCTTTCTGCTTCGACATGAAGGCAATGGCCTTTCCGGCATCCAAAGAGCTTCCTCCACCAATTATAATTATACCATCACTATTCCTTGAATTAAATTGATGAACACCGTCCGCTACATTCTTACCCGTGGGATTGCCTTTTATATTTGAAAATACAGAGAATTCGATCTGACTCTTTTTAAGAATAGCAAGGATATCAACAAAATTTTCATTTTCTGCAAAATTTGGGTCTGTAACAATCATTGGTTTGGTTATAGATAACTCATTAAGCGCCTCTATAATTTCAAGTCTACGTGAAAGCCCAAACCATATGGGGGTAGGATAATTCCAGTTGGTCGATACTATTTCATTCATTCAGTAAACTCTTTACTCATAGAGTTGGTGGTGATGTTTTCTGTTTTGAACCTAAAGCGTAGAAGCTAATTGCGATAATTATAATCATACCTCCTATAAGAGTGAATGTTGAAGGCACCTCGTTAACTCCAAAAAGAGGTATCCAACACCATATGACTCCCCCTACTACTTCAGTAAGAGAAAGAAGCATGAATTCAGCTGCTGGCAAATAGCGTGCGCCGATACTTAAAAGTATTAACCCTATTGCTACAAACGAACCATGCATCATACTTAATAATATATTTCTAAGCGGCATAGTATAACCATCATTAAGATAAATAATCATGCACATTGAAAATAAGGAGCATGCAATTCCAGCAATAATAATCGTAGTAAATTTTGGTGTATCAGGCTGCCATCTTAAAGTTGTAGCAAATATTGCAAAACCAATCGAACAAAACAAACCAAAAGTCCAACCTAAAAATGTGCCAGCAAACCAATCATTGTATGCCATTAAAAACATTCCAAATAATGATACAAAACATGCAATAGCTGTGGTTATTCCAACTTTCTCTCTAAGAAAAATATAAGCAAACAGTCCTGCAAATAAAGGTTGGGTTCCAATCATAAATAACGTTGTTGCAGCAGAAGTAAAAGTCATTCCAAATATGAAAAAAATAAATGCTGAAGCTAGACCCAAACCACCAATTAAACCTGATATGCCTACTCTTTTAAAATTATGTCTGAATGCTAATCCTTCTTGATATATTAAAAAGATTAGGAGAATTGTTGCTACTACAATGCCTCTACAAAATAGATATTGCCATTGATAAATTTCAGCATCGACCATATAGCGAACAGTAGGTGCACCAAAACTCCATATCAACCCAGCAGATAAGGCAAGAATAAATCCAATTAAATATGTTTTGTTATTTACTTCACTCATATAATCTAAATGAAGAATATATAAATTTAATTTTATTACACTATAAATGAGCACTATGGATTCTGTTACAGAGTATGGGGAATTTGATGAAAAGTTCCAAGAAACCTTCGAACTTTTTAAGAGAAATATTGAAAGTGATGAGGAAGTTGGTGCGTCATTTGCTGTGTACAAAGACGGTAAGCCTATCATAGATCTCTATGGCGGTTTTCAAGATCGTGACAAAAAAATTAGCTGGAATAAAGACACCTTAGTCAATGTTCATTCAACCAGCAAAGGAATTGTTGCCATGGTAGTTGCAAAACTAATTGATAATGGTGATTTGGAATTAGATAAAAGGGTTTGTGATTATTGGCCAGAATTTTCTGAAAATGGAAAAAATGATATTAGGGTAAAAACACTTTTATCTCATCAGGCAGGTCTTTATGGTTGGAGGGAACCTCTTGATGAAACGGATTTTTATAACTGGGATTATGTTTGTGAGTTACTTGCAAAACAAAAACCTTTACATGAACCCAACGAAGAAATTTGTTATCACCCTAAAACTATTGGTTTTCTCGTTGGAGAATTAATTAAAAGAATTACAAAAAAATCAGTTGGAAAAAATTTGCATGAACTGCTTAGTAAACCGCTGAATGCAAAATGTTTTATTGGAACCCCTGAGACATACCACAACAATATTGCTGAGCTAATAAGTTCTGAAAGTTTACGTAAAGCATTTAGTAATCCAGAAAATGTTGATAATTACATGGTAACTGCATTCCTCAATCCAGCTAACAGAACCAAAACGGCAAATACTGCAGAATGGAGACTAGCCGAAATACCGGCAATGAATTGTCACGCGAACTCAAGATCAATTGCTAAAATTTATGATCATTTTATAAATCATCAATCAAATAACTTCATCTCAAATGAAACTTTTAAGTTGGTAACATCAGTTGCAGTCAGTGGTGATGACAATGTTATGAAATCACCCATGCAATGGAGCTGTACAGGATACAGTGTTGGAGGTGGTAAACTTTTTGGAAAGAGCAGTAAAGCATTTGGTCATACTGGTTGGGGTGGTTCTATGGCTTTTGGTGATCCCGAAAATGGGCTGAGTTTTGCTTATACTATGAATTTACTTACAGGGTCCATGCTAGGTGATCAAAGAGCATTAAAATTAGTAGAAACAACTTATAAAAATTTATGAAACTAAGTACCAGATCAAAGATATTTTACGGCGGCGGAGATTTTGCGATAAATATCATGTGGCAGTTAACCGTCTTTTACCTACTATTTTTCTATACAGATATTTTTGGTCTATCGCCAACACAAGCAGGATTAGTATTTTTCCTAGCAAAAGTCTGGGATGCATTTACTGATCCAATCATGGGATACATTGCAGATAATACATCAACAAGATGGGGGAAATTCAGACCATATATTTTGTTTGGATCAGTACCTGCTTTAATAATGATTATACTGTGTTTTACTTCACCAGATTTATCTCAAACTGGAAAATTTTATTGGGCTCTATTCACCTATATTACTTTCACGACACTATATACAATTATAGCTATTCCAGTTGGTTCACTTATTCCTGCTATGACTCAAGATCGAGATGAGAGAACCTCTCTTGCTTCATTCAGGTTTTTAGGGGCTAGTTCAGGATCAATTGCCGTAGCAGTGTTAACATTACCCCTAGTTGGCTTGTTCAGTTCACCTCAATTTGGATTTCCAGTTGTGGTTGGTTGTTTAGCTTTCTTGGGAGCAATTTTTGCTTTTCTTTGCTTCTTTAATACTAAAGAAATTTATTCTAAGCCTTATGAAAAACGTGTTGGATTAAAAAAAATCATAAAGATGGTTTTTACAAATTTTCCATTACACTTTGTTATATTGGCTCTTCTTACTACTTGGATTGCAAACAATATTAAGCAACTTACAGTAATCTATTTCGTTAAATATAACTTACAATTAGAAGCATACTTTAGTCCAATTTTACTGGGCGTAATTCTTCAAATTATGCTTGGGGCATATGTAATAAATTTAGTAAAACACAGGTTTGAAAAGAAAACTTTATTCATGATTGGAACTTTTCTCTATGTTATTACAGATTTAATAATTTATTTTATCACTGGTTATGAAAACTTTTGGTTATTGGCATTCATTGCTAGTCCTGGATTCGTTGGTTTTGGAATGGCAGGTGTAATGGCCTGGTCAATGATTGCTGATACAGTTGAGTATGGTGAGTGGAAATCAGGATTTCGAGGAGAGGGAATACTTAATTCTGCTCATGTATTTGTGTTTAAGTTAAGTGTTGGTTTTAGTGCTTGGTTAGCAGGAGTGATATTAGATAACACAAATTATATTGCAAATTCAGCAATACAAAGCGAAGAAACCCTCAATGGTCTTTTCATCATGGGTTATATTTTTCCATCTATTGCGGGAACGATAGCAATAGTAGTAATGTACTTTAATAAATACGATAGTATTTTTTATAAAAAAATATTCTCAGAATTAAAACAAAGATAAGATCGAATTATGAAAGCGATCTCAGTTGGTGAAGGCTACGGGAGAGTAAACTTAATTGGTGAACATTTAGATTATAACGGAGGATGTGTATTACCTTTACAGATAAAAAACTCAATAATCTGTGAATTAAGTGAGAACCCAGAAATTGAATGCATTTCGATAGTCTCAGACAAATATCATAAAAAATTATCAATTGAAAAACTAGAAAAAAGAGGTGATTGGGCAGATTTTGTTATTGGCTCATGTTTATTTTTTGGAAAGAAATATTCAATAGTAATCAAAAAACTATCTTTTAATATAAGAAGCCACCTTCCACTAGGAATTGGTCTCTCGTCCTCAGCTGCCATAACAGTTAGCACTTTAAAGGCTCTAGGCAATTATTATAAAAAAGATATGTCTGATGATGAACTTATCAATTTAGCATACGACATCGAAAATAATTTTGTCGGAGTTGGTGGTGGTATTATGGATCAATTTGTATCTGTATTAGGCAATCACAATCAAGCTTTATACCTAAATACTCTAAATAAATCTTATGAATTAATTAATATATTTGAAGATTATAATTTTCTTATTATTGACAGTAATACACAAAGAATTTTATCAAGCAGCGAGTTTAATCAAAAAAAAGAGTTGTGCCTTAGCGCATCTAAGAAAATGAATTTAAATAACCTATGTGAAAAAGAAATTATAAGCAAAGAAGATATTGAAATATTATCTGATGAAGAATTTAAAGTGTGTAAGCATGTAGTAGAAGAAAATGTAAGGGTAAAAAAAGCTGTACAATTCCTAAAAGATGATAACCCTAATGAATTTGGAAAACTGATGACAGAAAGTCACTTGTCTCTCTCAAAATATTATGGTGTTTCAACTGATGAATTGAATAAATTAGTAAGTCTGTCTAATTCTTTTGGAGCATTAGGGTCAAAGTTGACAGGAGCTGGTTTTGGAGGCGCTGTTGTAACGCTGGTGAAAAATGATAAAGTAGAAGAACTCAAAAAAATGATATTAGAGAATTATAATAAGGCAAAATTCATATGATTTTAAAAAATCTACCTAAAGATTTTATATGGGGCACTGCAACTGCGGCACACCAAGTTGAAGGAAATAACACCAACTCAGATTTTTGGCACTTAGAACATACTAAAGATACAACATTTGCAGAACCTTCGGGTATTGCTTGCGATCAATGGAATAGGTATGAAGAGGATATTGACATTATGGCTGATCATTCCATCCAAGCCTATCGCTTATCAGTTGAATGGGCTCGAATTGAAGCCAGTGAAGGTGAATTTTCTCAAGAAGCGATTGATCACTACAAAAAGGTTCTAGATTATTGTCGAGAGAAAGGTTTGAAAACCTGTGTAACCTTGCAACACTTTACGTCACCACTGTGGTTTACTGCAAGGGGCGGTTGGGAAAATCAAGATAATGTTGATTTATTTGTAAGATACTCAGAAAAAGTGTCAAAAGAATTGGATGATTACATGGATACAGTATGTACAATTAATGAGGCAAACCTAACTTCTTGTTTTGCTCATAGTTTTCCTAGTTACCCAGAGGGTGGAATGAAAACAATTATGCCTTTTGTTGGTGAAGCGGCAAAATCATGCGGATCAAACCTTGAGAACTTTGGACCTTTTTTGTTTGGGCATCCATTTAAAATAAGAGATTGTATGATGGAAGCTCACGTAAAATCTTTTCCAGTTATCAAAGGTAATTTAGATCATAATCAGCCAGTTGGCATCACGCTTTCAATTATGGATTACCAATGTATTGATGGTGGAGAAGAAATGAAAGATAAGGCTCATGCTGAGTCTGTAGATATATGCCTAGATCAGGTAAAAAATGATGACTTTATAGGCATACAAACATACACACGTCATACATATGGCCCAGAGGGAATTGTAAAACCTAATACAAATGATTCAACTATGCTCGTGATGGGATATGAGTATTATCCAGAGTCACTTGAGAATGTGTTGAGGTATGTAGCTCCAAAAATTAACTGTCCTATGATTGTTACTGAAAATGGAATTGGTACTGATGACGATGAACAAAGAATAAGCTATGTCAAAACAGCATTAGAGGGTCTTCAGCGGTGTATTGATGATGGTCTCGATATCAGAGGTTATTACTATTGGTCATTTCTAGACAATTTCGAGTGGTTGTATGGATATAAACCAAGATTTGGCCTCATTGAGGTTGACAGAGAAACTCTTGCGAGGAAAAGTAAAGAAAGTCTAAAATTTTATCAAGAGATTATAGAAAAATCTTCATAATTAAATCTGATCACTTTTAGCTTGATTGAGAAAACAACCATTAATAAGCCAACTATCATCGTCTTGCTGTTGCATCGTATAAATTGCAGTTACAAATATGCCATCTGGATCAACTAAATACACCTCAAGAAAAGTCATTCCCCCTTGCGTTGTAACGTTTCCAAAATTTATACTTTTTGGCCTATACACTGCTTGGTACTGACCCACCACCATATCTCTAAACTTTTTATAATCAGAAAAAATGGTTTTAATTGTAGGAGAAGCATATGAATAAGCTTTTTCAAAATCGTCATCTTGAAATGCCTGCAGTTGTGCATTTACTACTGATATTATTTCTTCTTCATCTGATGCAGTAATGGCATATGCCCCATTCTGAATTAGGAAGGAAAAAATTAATATTTGTAAATAGTTAAATATTTTAGTCGTCAACATCAGAAAACATCTTTAGTTTTCTTGCTTTAAGAATAAGCACTGCAATTGCTATAAGCAATATTGCGCCACCCTCATATAGCAACATACTTGGATCCATTGTTTTACCCTGAAGTATGATTAATCTAGCTACCGCAGTGATTGCAATAAATAATGGAATACTTATTCTGATCCTATTGAGCGTCCAATACTCTCTGATCATTTGAATGACTTCTAAATAAATAAAAAGTAACAATAGATCAGCTAACTCAACAAGTGATTTCTCATACATTGCATAAATCTCGTAGCCAATAGCAATGACAGTCGCAAAAATAATAATTACTAAAGCAATTTTCTCAATATATTTAATAACATCAATCATAAAATCTCAAAAAGTCCTGCTGCTCCCATTCCGCCACCGACACACATAGTGACAACACCGTATTTTGCTTTTCTTCTTTTACCCTCTATTAAAATATGACCAGTCATACGTGAGCCTGTCATACCGTATGGGTGTCCAATTGAAATTGAACCACCATTAACATTCAACTTGTCATTATCTATACCAAGTTTATCACGGCAATATAAGACTTGAACAGCAAAAGCTTCATTTAGTTCCCAAATGTCAATATCATCTACGGATAAGCCGTGTTGATCTAACAATTTCGGTACAGCAAAAACTGGGCCAATTCCCATTTCATCAGGCTCGCACGCTGCAACGGACAATCCTCTAAAAATTCCCATTGGTTCAATATTTCTTTTTTCTGCTTCTTTCAAATCCATTAAGACACATGATGATGCTCCATCAGATAACTGACTTGCATTTCCTGCAGTCACATATTTCTCAGGTCCCATGACAGGCATTAATCCAGCTAAACTTTCCAATGTTGTTTGTGGTCTATTACACTCATCCTTATCAACTGTTACCTCTTGCTCAGTAACTTCCTTTGTTTCTTTGTTCATCACGTCCATTTTTGTTTTCAAAGGAACGATTTCATCAGCAAATTTTCCAGCGCTTTGTGCTTCAGCTGTACGCTGTTGACTTTGAAGCGAGTACTCATCCTGCTGTTCTCTGCTTACTTTGTATCTATCAGCAACAATGTCTGCTGTATTAATCATTGGCATCCATAAAGCAGGACATATTTTTTGTAATTCAGGCTCGATCAAATGTTTCATATTTAAGTTCTGCTGTGTCATTGAAATTGACTCAACACCGCCGCCTATTGCAACTTTAATGCCATCAACAATAATTCTTTGTGCTGCAACAGCAATACTCTGAAGTCCTGATGAGCAGAATCTATTGATTGTTGTACCAGGAACAGTAACAGGGCATCCACCAGCTATCGCTACGTTTCTTCCAATGTTATGACCAGTTGCAGCTTCAGGTTGCCCACAACCAAATATAATATCTTCTACTTCACCAGACTCAATTCCTGCTCG
Organism: uncultured Pelagibacteraceae bacterium; assembly: GCA_902517885.1. Classification (GTDB taxonomy): domain Bacteria; phylum Pseudomonadota; class Alphaproteobacteria; order Pelagibacterales; family AG-422-B15; genus CACNXQ01. The sequence goes on along the minus strand of CABYDZ010000001.1, from coordinate 55,406 downwards.
TTCAATTGCATGTTTTACAGTATGACCACCCATTGTAATTCCATGAGTTTTATTAAATCCTCCACGCATAGCTTTTGCTAAACCAGTTCTAGCAGTTGATATTATTGCAGCTTCTCTCATACCGATATTTCCCTGAAAATATTAAAAAAATGTAACATAAACTTTTTATATGAAAAAAAAAGTTAAAATTTAATATATCTACAGATATTAAAAATACCCTCAAATTTTGGCATATAAATTTCTTTATAAAGCTTGACCATATTTAATTACGAGGCTAAGAATCGCATTCTAAAAATATACGATTCTAAAATGGTAATGCTTAAAACAGAAACGTCTCTTCCTAACTGGGTTCCTGAAGGTTATAAAAAACTTGGATGGCATGCAGGTTTTGATGTACTCATTGGCCCTATGTATTTCAAAAAAGAAAATGATGGAAACTTTAAATTCATTACAAAAATTTTAGATAAGCATTTGAATGCTCATGGAATTGCGCATGGTGGATACTCAATGTCATTAGCAGATATTTTTTTAGGATCAATGGTGTTTACTGCTTGTGGAAAGAAACCTTGCAGTACTATCTCTTTAAACTGTAATTTTGTAAGCCCAGGTCTTCAAGATGACATTATTGAGTGTGATGGAAAAGTTACGAAGACAACAAAATCGCTTGTATTCGTAGAAGGAAACTTGATTTCAAAAGATAAAATTATTTTGTCAGCTTCGGGAATCTGGAAAATACTAAATCAATAATATTTAATAAATCTCTCTAGGCTTATATAGGTTTTAATATCAGAAAACTTATTGTTCCTTAACATTTTTTTAATTTCACTTACTGAGAAGATTTTTGTTTCTAGAACTTCGTCTTCGTCATAATTTGTCTCTGTTTGTTTATAACAATGTGTTAAATATGAATGAATAATACATGTGTTGTAAGCTGGAGTAGGAAAGTATTTACCTATAAGTCTCCATTGCTTCCCATGATAACCAGTTTCTTCAGTCAATTCACGTTTTGCACACTGTAATGGTTTTTCACCAGAGTCAATTGTTCCTGCTGGTACTTCTAACATGATTTTGTCAGCTCCATACCTGTACTGCTTAATTAAGATAATATATTTCTTTTCTATAATTGGCACTATAGCTGTTATCCCATTATGACGGATAACATCTCTTGTAGCTCTTCTACCATTTACCCAAATGACTTCGTCAAGCTGAAGTTTAAATACACTCGTATCAATACTTTTTTTTGTTTTAATGAATTTTGCTTTTTTCATTTTATTTTTGAAATTGACGCATATTAATAAATTCTACTTTTGAATGATGCTCTTCAATAAGATTAATCAGATCACTTGGTGCAATTGAAACTGTTGCAGTATTAACTAACGGATGAAAATTAACTATATCAAAGTTCATAAATTCTGAGTCAAAGAAGAATTTAACTTTTTTTTCATTATCATTAATTAATCCAAATGGAGATACAGATCCTGGCTTAATACCTAAATATTGCATAAGATATTCTCCTCTTGCAAATGATAGTTTCTTTGAATCTAGTTGGATTGCGACTTTCTTTAGATCAGCAACAATATCTTCTATAAAGCTAACTAAATAAAAATTATCTTTTTTATCCTTTAAGAAGAGATTCTTTGAATGAGCTCCTTCGATCTGACCTCTTAAATTTTTTGAGTCCTCAACTGTGAATAATGGTTTATGTTCAGTTAACTTAAATCGAATAGATTTCTTATTAAGTAAGCCAATTAAATCTTCTCGATTCATTATTAACAGAATTTTTGAAGATTTTTTTTGTATTGTGAATTTGAATATTTGCTAATCATTAATTTGAATTTATTTTTTGAGATCCAGCCATTTTTTAAGGCAACTAATTCAATTGAACCCACTAGAGTTTTCTTATTTTTTTGATATCTATGAACATAATTGGAAGCCTCAAGCATTTCCTCAGCATCACCTGTATCAAACCATTTTATATCTTTTTTGAGTGAGAATACTTTTAGTAGTTGTTTTTCTAAATACGCAAGATGTACATCAACTATTTCAAGCTCTCCTCTTTTGGAAGGTCTGAGTTTCTTAACTACTGGTATAGAAGCTGAGTCATAAAAATATAATCCCGGTATCGTTAAATTACTTTTAGGTTTCTTTGGTTTTTCAATAATTGATTTGATTTTCCCTTTTTTCCCCAGATCAATTACAGCAGATTTTGAAGGATACTTTGTTTTTACAGCTAAAACTACTGCTCCCGATTTTATGGATTGCACTTGCTTTAACGTTTTTTGAAAACTCTCTCCAATAAAAAGATTGTCCGCCAAGGCTAAGACAAATGGCTGATTGGCAATAAATTTATTGGCAACATTTATTGCGTCAGGTATGCCCTTGGGCTTTGTCTGAAAGGTATATTTCAAACGCATGCCTAACTGACTTCCTGTGCCAAAGAGTTTTTTAAAAATCTGCATATCCTGTTTACGTGAAATAAATAATACTTCCTTAATACCCGCACTCATTAAATTGGACAGCGCGTAGTAAAGTAATGGCTTATCATATAGGGGCAATAAGGGCTTTGGTGTCGCTTCGGTTGTTGGAAACAGACGAGTTCCCTTACCGGCAGCAAGAATAATTCCTTTTTTGAATCTCATTTAACTTTTTGTATCTGATTTACTGCTTATCAGATTTACGTTTCAGAAAATTTTTATTCCTTAAGTTCCTATATTCAGGATCTTTTTTTTGCATTTTTGCCATCATGGTATTCATGACATCTTCTTTGTGAAGAGTTGCCGCATTCCATAAAGCAACATTTTCTAAACCTTCTTTCACTGAATGATCTCTTGAATAATTAAGGACTTCTTTAGTAACCCACATGGCTAAAGGCGTTTTAGAAGCAAGTCTTTCGGCAATTTTAAATGCACTTTCCAACATTTCTTCATGATTTTCATGCAGTGAACTTACAAGCCCTACCTCTTTTGCTCTATCTGCAGAAACTTTTTCTCCCATCATTGTCCATTCTCTCGCAATACCAGCGGGAATGATTTTGGGTAGTCTTTGAATGGTGCCAATGTCTGCAGCAAGCCCTACATTAATTTCTTCTATTAAAAAGAAAGCATCTTTTGTACATAATCTAATATCGGCAGCAGTTATTAAGTCTATTCCTCCTCCTATACATCCTCCTTGAACAGCGGCGATGACTGGGAAACGAGCTGTTTCCAAACAAGTAGCTGCGTTCTGTAAATAATGCAATTGTTGCAAGAAGTAACCTCTACTTCTTCCAAGTTCATTTTCACTCTGGTTTTCAACTACATCATCCTTAAACATATTCAAATCTATGCCAGATGAAAAGTGAGGGCCTGTTGATGAAACAACCAAGGCTCTAACTTCACCACTACTATCTAATTCTTCAACTTCTTTGGGAAATAAATTCCAAAAATCCTCATTCATTGAGTTTCTTTTCTCAGGCCTGTTAAACCTTATATGGGCTATGGAATTGTTTATCTCGACATCAAATGGTTTAGACATATTTTTTACTCGCATTAAATATTTGAACTATATAAACTATATATATATTTAAAACGTACTAAAATACATAAAAAATGCCTATTAATTACGATGAAATAATGTCTATGACATCTGAGAATGTTGAAATTTCTTACTCTGATAAGGATTCAATTCTCTATAGCCTTGGAGTTGGTCTGGGTAATGATCCGATGAATCTGGCAGAGTTAAAATATGTTTATGAAAACTCACAAGTTGCTTTACCTTCAATGGCTACAAACTTCCAATATCATTCGCCTTTACTTTTAAAAGCTAACATAAATTTCATTTTAGTAGTGCATGGTGAGCAAAAACTGTCTTTTTCAAATCCTCTGCCGGTATCTGGAGATTTTATTTCTAATGCTAAGGTAATAGGATGCTATGATAAAGGTGCAGGCAAAGGTGCAATCATAGATGTGGAGACTACAATCAAGCTAAAAAAAGATAATACTGAAATCTGTAAGCTTGTAAGTACAACATTTGCAAGAGGTGACGGAGGGTTTGGAGGTCCAGAATCTCCAAAGAGTGAAATATTTAAACCAGAAGGTGGTCCAGATTTTGTTCACGAAATTAAAACTAAACCTGACCAAGCTTTGATTTTTAGACTTTCAGGTGATTATAATCCGCTACACTCTGATCCTAATTTTGCAAAGACTGCAGGATTTGAAAAACCTATCCTTCATGGCATGTGCACTTATGGTATAGCTTGCCGCTCACTCGTAGAAAGTGTATGTGAAGGTGATGCTAAAAGGTTAAAAAAATTTGATTGCCGTTTTTCATCCCCTGTATATCCTGGTGAAACAATCGTTACTGAAATGTGGAAGAACGGCAGTAAAGTTTACTATCAATCTAAAGTAAAAGAGCGAGACAAAATTGTAATTAAGAATGGAGTAAGTGAAATAACATGATACCAAAAGTTGGAATAGCAGAAGGTAAAGAACCTTTATTTTATAATGACTCTCATCACGCTTGGAGAGATGAAGTTAGAAAGTTTGTAGCTAAAGAAATAGCGCCGTTTGTTGAGGAATGGGAAGAAGCAGGAGAATTCCCAAGAGAATTATACAAAAAAGCCGCCGAAGTTGGTCTGATGGGCATGGGTTATGATGAGAAATACGGTGGTACTACTGAAGGCATTGATATATTCCACGGCATTGTAACTGCAGAAGAGTTTGCTCAAGGGTGTGGTGGTGTTTCTGCGAGTCTACTTTCTCATAATATTGCAATTCCTTTGATTCAGTCTCTTGGAACTGAAGAGCAAAAAGAAAAGTTTATTCCACCTGTTGTTAAAGGAGAAAAAATAGCGGCCCTCGCAATGACAGAACCTTCAGGAGGCTCAGATGTAGCCAGCTTAAAAACGAAAGCTGTAAGAAAAGATGACCATTTTGTAGTTAACGGTTCAAAAATGTTCATTACAAGTGGTATGAGAGCAGACACCTTTGTTGTAGGAGTAAGAACCGGTGGCGAAGGAGCCTCAGGAATCTCTGTACTTGTAATTGAAAAAGATACTCCTGGCTTTACTCAAACTCCACTTAAAAAAATGGGATGGCTAAGTTCTGATACTGCTGTTCTATATTTTGATGATTGCAAAGTTCCCGTTGAAAATTTGATTGGTGGCGAAAATAGTGGTTGGATTGGGGTGATGGGTAACTTTAGTCAAGAAAGATTAGGTATGGCTGCAGGAATGAATGCATATTCTCAAATTTGCATTGATGAAGCTGTTGCATGGGCTAAAGAGAGAAAAACTTTTGGTAAGCCACTCATCGACAATCAAGTTATTAAACATAAACTCGTTGAAATGAATAGAGTTGTAAGAACGTCTCGAGCATGGACTGAATTATTATCTTGGAGAGTCATGAATGGAGAGAGTCCTATTGCAGACTTAGCTATGCTTAAAGTTCACGCAAGCAAGGCCATGGAATTGTGTGCACGAGAAGCAATGCAAATACTTGGCGGCGCAGGATACCTCAGAGCAAACAGCGGTCCTGGTAAAGTTGAGAGAATTTATAGAGAAGTAAGAGTTAATGCTATTGGTGGTGGTTCTGAAGAAATTATGTATGATTTAGCTGCTAGACAATTAGGATACAAATCTTAATTAAAATTCTGCTACTTCCATGTCCATCATAGAAGATTTTCCTGCCTGAACTTTTTTTGAATACATTATTAATTCTGGCATAATTTTTTCGACAAAATAAGTGCCAGTTTTAATTTTGTTTTTATGAATTGGCTCGTTTTTACCCATAGAGAACTTGGCCATTCTTGCCCACATATAAGTCATAGATGATAAAGCCATTAAATTAAGATAATCTGTTGCAGAAGATAATGCATTTTCAGGGTCCTGCATTCCATTTTGCATTAACCACATTGTTGAAGTCGTTACTTCTTTTAAAGCATTTTCAAGTGGCTTAATGAAAGTTTCAATTTCTGTATTATCTTTATTTTCATTTAAAAAACTCTGAACTTCTTTTTGGAAGTTTTGTAACATTCTGCCTTTATGCATTGTAAGTTTTCTTCCCACTAAATCTAATGCTTGAATACCATTTGTTCCTTCATAAATCATCGTAATCCTAACGTCTCTTAAATATTGCTCCAAAGGATATTCCTGTGTAAAGCCACTACCTCCAAGAACTTGAAGACTTTCAGAGCAATTCATAAAACCTTTTTCAGTACAATAAGCTTTTATTATTGGCGTCATTAAAGCAGCAAAGTCGTCAGCATCCTGTCTCACTTGCTCATCAGGATGATCTTCTGCAAGATCAATCTTCATAGCTGTATATATACAAAGTGCTCTCATTGCCTCTGTAGTTGATTTAACATTCATCAGCATTCGTCTGACGTCAGGGTGAACAATTATACTATCTGCTTTGCTATCAGGATCCTGTTTTTCTTTTACTACTGATCTCATTTGCTTCCGTTCTTTTGCAAACTCTAATGCATTTTGATATGAAATTTCAGACATAGCTATTGCTTGTAAGCCAACCTTGAGTCTTGCATCATTCATCATTAGAAACATTGCTTCCATGCCTTTGTTTTCTTCACCCACAAGCCATCCTTTAGCATTATCTAAATTCATGACACAGGTAGGCGATGAATTGATTCCAAGCTTATGTTCTAAACCACCACAAAAAATAGGGTTTCTTGAATTATCATCTAGTCTCTTTGGAACTAAAAATAAACTTATACCCTTTATACCCGCTGGTGCATCGGGTGTTCGGGCTAAAACAAGGTGTATTATATTTTCTGTAAGATCATGCTCACCAAATGAAATCCATATTTTTTGACCATTTAATTCATAATGGTCATCGACTGGTTTTGCTGTTGATTTAATTAAACCTAAATCAGTTCCACATTGTGGCTCAGTAAGGCACATTGTCCCCATCCACTCACCAGAAGTCATGTTTGGCAGATACTTATCTTTCAATTCTTCTGTAGCTTTTTTTAATATTGTTTTCATAGCCCCATGACTAAGTCCAGGACCCATGTAGAACGCCATGTTAGATGCAATTCCAACTTCTCCTGCAAGGATCGCTGTTGTAAACGGAGCGCCGCCACCACCATATTGAGTTGGCATCGTAGCGCCTACGTATCCAGAATCTTTAACAACTTCATAGATTTTTTTAAAAGCTTCTGGAGTGTGAACTTCAGGACCTTCAGGGCCATCTGGAAGATATTTAAGACCTTCACGGTCACCTATTTTATTGCTATCAACAACCTCTAATTCGTTCAGGCGTCCAATTTCACTCACTACGCTCATTAGCGTATCAGAGTCATAATCCTTGAATTTATCTATGCCCGCAATGACCTCGTCATAATTCAGCATTGCCAGGTTATATTTGAAATCTTCTATTGGACTTTTGTATGACATAGGTTTATGAATAATTATTGTAATTTAATTTAAATATATAGCCATTGTCTAATAAATTGCAAATTTCTAATTTTGCTATCCATATCATAGGGGAAAGTCTGTAAAGTGTGAAGTTATGAGTATTTATCTGCCAATTGCAGAGCTCTCAGTAAATATATTTTTATTGCTATCTTTAGGTGGCGTAGTCGGTTTTTTGTCGGGGATGTTTGGTTTGGGTGGAGGTTTTTTAATGACACCAATCCTCATTTTTATGGGCATTCCAACAAATGTGGCTGTTGCCACATCAGCTAACCAAATTGTAGCTTCTTCAATCTCGGGAACAATAGGCTACTGGCGCCAGGGGTTGGTTGATTTCAAAATGGGAGGGGTATTACTGATTGGCTCATTTTTTGGATCTATTTTAGGAGTATGGATTTTTAGTAAATTAGTAGCGCTAGGTCAGATTGATACTGTTATATCAATTTTGTATTTTTCTCTCCTTACCTCGATTGGGATGATTATGCTCATTGAAAGTTCTCAAGTGATTAGGGATCGAGTTAGAAGGAAAACAGTAAAGAGAAAAATTCATTATCATAACTGGGCACATAAACTACCCTTCAAAATTAAATTCTATAAATCTAAACTATATATTAGTGCAATACCTCCTATCATCATTGGTTTTGTAATTGGTATTTTATCAGCAACAATGGGAATTGGAGGAACATTCATTTTAATTCCTGCTATGATTTATTTTCTTGGAATGCCTACGTCAAAAGTAATTGGCACTTCATTATTTCAAATTATTTTTGTTACTGCGCTGGTCACATTATTGCACGCTACTACTACATTCGCTGTTGATGCAGTTTTGGCATTCTTTTTGATAATCTCATCAGTAATTGGAGCTCAAGTAGGTGTATTGGCTGCTAATAAATTAAGAGGTGAAGAAATTAGAGCGCTTCTCGCAATTATTGTATTAGGTGTTGCAACTAAAATAGCGCTCGACTTGCTAGTGGAACCAAATGAGATTTTTAATATTTCTATCATAAGAGCTTTGTTCTAACATGAATTTGAAAATATTTTTATTTATTAAATTGTTGGTAGTGGTTTTTATCTCCTCTGCTTCAGCGCTTGTCATAGGGTCTGATGAAGAGGAGATATACATTGATGCAAATTTTTCTGGAAAAAATCTTCTTGTATTTGGGGCCTTTTATTCAGATCCCTCACAAGCAAGAGATGATAAAAGTGATATTCTGATTGAAGTAGTCGGTCCATCAGAAGATGTAGTCATAAGGAAAAAGGAATCTTTCTTTGGTTTCTGGCTGAATTCAAAAAGTGTTGGTTTTAAAGACGTGCCTGGATTTTACTATCTTTCAAGTACAAATGAGATAAGCAATGAATTTTTGAATGAAAACAACATTGGTCTGTTAAATAAAAAAGACACCCAGCTTATAGACTGGAGTGCGTTAAATATTGACTGGGGAAATATCAGAGATGAAAAGGATAAAGAATCTTTTTATGATGCGCTTATAAGAACAAAAGAGATTGAAGATGTATACAGAAAGGTTAATGGCGAAATTGATATAATTGATGGAAATTTATTTAGATCTTATATTGAGATACCGAATACTGTTCCTGTTGGTCAATATAAAGTTAATTTATACCTGATTATAGATAATAAAATTTCAAATGAATATTCTTATAATTTTATGGTAACCAGAGTAGGTATTGAAGAAGCAATCTATTCCTTCTCAAAAAACTATCCTTTAATTTATGGATTGATTTCCCTTCTAATCGCTATACTTATAGGCTGGAGCGGCGCTGAAGTATTTAAAAGATTTAGAAAAATTTAATGACTGAAATATCATATTTTTATGTTGTCCTAGCGGGACTACTTAGTTTTTTGTCACCTTGCGTATTACCTATTGTGCCTGGTTACTTATGTTTTTTAGCAGGCACAAGTTTAGATAAGATTGCCTCAGGTGAGGATGCTTCAAAAGAGAGAAATGTATTTTATTTTGCTTTAAGTTTTGTTTTTGGATTTTCTACTGTATTTATTTTATTGGGTGCCTCAGCAACATTATTAAGTGGCTTAATTTATGAGTACTTAGATGTTTTAAGAATTGTTGGTGGAATTATAATTATTATTTTTGGTATTCATTTCATGCAAATTATCCAACTTCCATTCCTAAATAGAGACACAAGGTACCAAATTGAAAGCTATAGACCTGGAGTATTTGGATCTTATGTAATTGGTCTCTCTTTTGCTTTCGGATGGACGCCATGTATAGGGCCAATTTTGGGCAGTGTCCTATCAATTGCGGCAAGCTCAGAGACAGTTACTTATGGGATTATTCTTTTAATGCTCTACTCAGCAGGCCTTGGTATTCCATTTCTACTAGCCGCGTATGCAATTAATGGCTTCATGAGATTTTTAACAAAAATAAGAAATTATATTAGAGTTATAGAAATTTTTACTGGTGTATTACTTGTAATATTTGGTATTCTCATCTTAACTAATAGAATTCAGGAATTGGCTTTCTTTTTTATAAAGTATCTTCCATTCTTAACGCAATTTGGATAAAGGAGTAAATATGTTTCAAAAAGATTTATTAAAAGATAAAAGAATTTTAGTTTCTGGTGGAGGATCTGGTCTTGGAAAAGCAATGGCTACAAGATATTTAGAGCTTGGAGCAGATATTTATATTTGTGGTCGAAGGAAATCAGTTTTAGACGAAGCTGCAAAAGAACTAATGGATTTGCACGGTGGATCTGTAAAAGCTATTTCATGTGACATTAAAGTCCCAGAAGCAATCGAAGATATGGTAAATGAAATCTGGAGTGAAGGACCTCTTACAGGTCTTCTAAACAATGCGGCTGGTAATTTTATCTCTAGAACAGAGGATTTATCTCCAAGAGCTTTTACTGCTATCTCAAATATAGTTTTCAATGGAACTTTTTATATGACTAACGCAATTGGAAAAAGATGGCTAAAAGAAAATTTAAAAGGAAGTATCATTTCTATTTTAACTACTTGGGTTGACAGTAGTGGGCCTTATACTGTTCCTTCAGCAATGTCTAAATCTGGCTTAGCAACAATGACAAGGTCACTAGCTGCTGAATGGGGAAATAGAGGAATAAGGCTAAATGGAATTGCTCCTGGGCCATTTCCTACCAAGGGAGCTTGGGATCGATTGGCGCCTGGAGACAAAGGAGCGGACTTGATGAATTCAGTTCCAATGAAGAGAACTGGTGAATTAAGTGAACTTGCAAATCTTGCAACTTTTTTAATGGCTGATGGCTGTGAATATTTAACAGGTGAAATCGTTGCAATAGATGGCGCTCAATGGCTAAACCATGCAGGCAATTTCTATGAAATGCTGAAAGATGTAACTGATCAGGAATGGGAAATGTTAAGAAGTATGATTAAATCATCAAATGACGCCGATAAAGCAAAAAGATCAGTTTAAATAAAAGTATCTTTGAAGAGTTTTTTGCTCATTCTTCGGACAAAAGAAGGAGTAAAACGCATAAAGAATGAAGCAAGATTTGCCTCTAATCCTACAGGGTGGTGTATTTTCTTGCTTTTATAAGCCAGCCATACTTTATCAACAACTTTAGATACTGGATAAACTTTTGTTCTTTGTTCAACAAAATCTCTTTCCCATTGACTTTGCATGTCAGACGATACATTTTTTGCCTCAAGTATTGGTGTCTCTGTAAACCATGGATTAATTTCAGAAACTCTTACACCATGCCTTTCGTATTCAATTCTCAAAGACTCAGTTAATGAAGTTACGGCGTGTTTAGTTGCCCCATAAATAGCAATACCAGGCGTAGGCACTAACCCTGCTACAGAACTGGTATTCAAAAGAAGGCTATTCTCTGTATTCTTTAACAAATTCAGCATTGAAATACAGCCATTTGCGACACCTTTAAAATTAACATCTATAATTTTATGAATTTCATTAATGTGTACATCTTCAAAAGCTCCAGCAAAATTAGCTATACCTGCATTATTAAAAAAAATATTACATTTTCCAGATGTGTACTCTGAAAAACTTTTTTCAGCCTCTTCCCACTCCTGAATACTGGTCACATCTAGCTTTTGATACATACATTTGTTGTGTCCAATTAGATTAGCTACTTCTTTGAGACCTTTCTCATTGATATCAAACAAACCAACATGCCAGCCTTGTTTAGCAAATGATATTGCGGTTGCTTTACCAATACCAGAGGCTGCCCCAGTAATAAATATACTTTTTGTCATAAATTATAAGCCCTTCAAAAAAAGTTTGGTCGCAAAGTTTGAAGCATAATCAGGGGATACATCGCTACGTGTCAACATTTCATCGCCAAGATTTATACATACTGCCATGACAGATGTAATCATAAAAGAAATATCGTTTTGAGGAAATTTTGTTTTTTTTGAAATATCGATCACAAATTCATATAAATCATTATTAAATCTCGCGTACTCCTTTGAATGAGCAGAAAGCCACTTTAAGTCTAATATGTATTTTCTATTATTTTTTATAAATAAGTAATTTTCTTCTTCATCTAAGATCCAATTAAACCAACTACGAAAGGCTATCTCAACAATCTGATCAAAAGTTTGGGCTTCATTTATTCTTTTCATAAAGTAATCGCTGAATTCACTTACTAGCCTTTCAATAATTATCAAAAAAACTGCATTCTTATCATCAAAGTAATTATAAAATGTGCCAGAACCAAGGTTAGCGATTGATACGATTTCTCTCACACTTGCATTATCGATACCTTTTTTTGTTAGAATCTTTCTTGTGGAAGTTATTATGGACTCTCGATTATTTTTTTTATTAATTTGTCTTTTTCTTTGATGAAATGGAATATCCATTATTTTGATCATGAATGAATAATCCCTACTGCATCTGAAATATTTTTGTACCCATCATTATGCAAAAGTACTGATAAATCCTTTTTAATATTATTTATCATTTGTGGTCCGTTGAAAGTAAGGGCTGTATACAATTGAACTAATGATGCGCCCAACTTAATTTTAGTATAAACATCTTCTGCGTTAGAAATTCCTCCAACGCCAATAAGAAGCAATTCTCTATTTGTTTCTTTTGAAAGGAAACTTAACACTTTATTGGATAATTCTTTAAGTGGCTGTCCTGAAATACCTCCTTCTTCATCTTTGTACTCGTTCATTAAATCTTGAGGACGAGATATGGTTGTATTAGTAGCAATTATACCGTCAATTTTATATTTCTGAACTAAATTAAGTACCATGCTGTAATGCTGCTTCGTACTATCAGGATCAATTTTTAGGATGATCTTTTTTTGTGTCTTCATGTTTTCTCTTAATTGAGACAACTCGCTAAGCAGTGTATTTAATGTATCGTGTTCCTGTATCTCTCTTAAATTTTTGGTGTTTGGTGAAGAGACATTTACTGTAACGTAGTCAGAATAATCAACTACTTGAGTGTATAAATTAATATAATCATCGATGAAATTTTCTGTGTCTTTGTTTGGTCCAATATTTGCCCCAAGGACTCCATTTTTATTTGATTTACTCATATTCATCAAAAATTTTTCAATGCCATTATTATTAAAACCCAGTCTATTTATAATCGCTTTATCTGAAGCAAGCCGGAATACCCTTGGTTTAGCATTTCCCAATTGAGGTCTTGGTGTGACAGTTCCACATTCCGTGAAACCAAATCCTAAATTAAATAATGAATTTATAACTTCAGCATTTTTATCAAATCCAGCAGCCATTCCAATGGGGTTCTTAAACCTGAGTCCGTTAATATCATTGCTTAAAATAGAGATATCATTACTGCTTTCAATAAATGGATTTGGAAGTTTAAGTGCATTTATTGTTAATTTGTGTGCAACTTCAGGGTCAAGGTTCTTAAGTATATTAAAAAATATCCTAATCATTTAAATTTTTATTTTAACTTTTCTTCGATTAACTCAATTGTCTGTTTTATTCCATATATCGCAATAAAAGTTCCAAATCTGGGTCCGTCTTCTTTGCCAAAAAGCACTTGATAAATAAGTTTAAACCAATCCCTGAGGTTTTCAAAATTATGATCTTTTCCTATTTGATATATCTCAGTTTGAATGGTTTCGGCATCTGCACTTTCTGCCTGACTACGCAATCTATTTATTAGATCCTCAAAGATTTTTCTTTCTTCGCTAGATGGGGTCTTATAATTTATTTGTTCTGAAGTAATGTCTCTTTCAAAATTAATTGCCCCTTTTATTAAGTCATTGATGAATTGCCTATTAGAACTATTAATATTTTCATCATATTTCTTAACAAAATCTAAAATAATTGCAGGATCATTTTTTCCACTCGCAGCAACAAGATTTAATATAAGGTTGTATGTTACATTTACATTTCCTATAGAGTTTTCACCATTCATGATGTGCCAAACTGGGTTTTCAATCTGCTCTTGATCAGATTGCGTATTAAATTTGTTTAAATGGCCTAAGAACTCATCAGATGACTTTGGAATGATGTCATGAAAGAGTTTCTTAGCTCTTCTTGGGTTTTGATACATAAAATAGCTTAGTGTTTCTTTAGGAGCGTATGACAACCATTCCTCTATAGTGAGACCATTGCCTTTAGATTTGGATATTTTTTCTCCATTTTGATCAAGAAATAGTTCATAAAAATAATTTTCTGGAGGCGCATAACCAAGTGCTCGGCTTACTTTTGCAGAAAGCTGAAACGTAGGTATTAAATCTTTTCCGTACATCTCATAATCAATATCAAGAGCGCCCCACCGCATTGCCCAATCAACTTTCCATTGAAGTTTGCATTTTCCCTTTAAGATAGATTGCTCAACTTCTTTATTTTTATTTAAATATGTAATTGTATTTTTATCGGGATTAAGTGAAATAATTTCAACTTCAAGAACATGTCCAGACTCTTGGCATATTGGAAGAAATGGACTGTATGTTTTTTTTCGTTCCTCACCTAATGTTGGAAGAATAATATTTTTTATCGACTCATAATTTTTTAGTACATTGATTAATTGTTCATCAAAATACCCTGAAGTATAAAGTTCAGTAGCACTTTTAAATGTGTACTTAAATCCAAAGTTATCTAAAAACTGCTGCAACATTTCATTATTGTGATCTCCAAAACTCTTACTTGTCTCAAATGGATCGGGAATTGAAGTGAGTGGTTTATGAAGATGTTCCTCTAATATATTTTTATTAGGAACATTGTCAGGAACTTTTCTAAGTCCATCCATATCATCTGAGAAAGCAACGAGTTCCACTTCAATTTCTGATAATGACTTTATGGCATTTAAAATCATTGTTGTTCTGGCTACCTCACCAAATGTTCCAATATGCGGTAATCCACTAGGACCATACCCAGTTTGCAATCTAATTTTTTGTTTATTATTTGCTTGAGCTTTTTTTATTATTTTTTTTGCCTCGATAAAAGGCCATGCTTTTGCATCTTTACTGATTTCACTTATGGAAGACATACCTCTGGACATTATCATATTATTCTTTAAATCACTGAAAAATTAACATATTTCATCTATTTTTGACTATTTAGATAATTTATTTGTTTTTTTAGCAAATAATTAAACTATATATTCTATAGATTTTCATATAGTAATCTGACTTCAAAATCATGAAAAAAAAGAAAAATACAAAGCCAACTCGTCAAGAAGCAGAGGCCGCTGTTAAAACCTTATTATCTTTTGTCGGAGAAGACGCTAATAGGCCCGGTTTATTAGAAACCCCTAAGAGAGTCGTCAAGGCTTATGAAGATTGGTTTTCAGGTTACAATGATGACCCTAAAGAAGTTTTATCAAAAACTTTTGACGAACTTGAAGGTTATGATGAAATTATTATGCTACGCGACATTAGGATTGAGTCGCACTGCGAGCACCACATTGCCCCTTTTATCGGCTCCGCACATGTTGCCTACCTTCCAAATAAAAGAGTAGTAGGAATAAGCAAGCTTGCAAGAATAACTCGCATTTATATGAAAAGAATGCAAATCCAGGAAAAGCTTACCGCTCAAATAGCTAATTGTATTCAAGATGTTCTTAAACCAAAAGGTGTGGCTGTTGTTGTTGAAGCGCAACATCAATGTATGACGACTAGAGGAATAGGTACTCCAGGTATTTCAATGGTTACCAGCCAACTCTTAGGTAAATTTAGAACTGACTCCTCTACAAGAAGAGAGTTCTATAATATGATCAACCAAGGATCTATTCTTAAAAAAAATTAATAAATTATTTTAATGATAAATTTTAAGATAATACTTAATGTATTAGGGTATCTTTTGATAGCCCTTAGTCTCGTAATGCTTATTCCAGTGATAATTGATCTTGGAATGGGTAATGATACTTGGAAATCTTTTATTACTAGTGCGATAATAACATTTGGATTTGGTGTTACATTCCTAATTTCTACCCGTAACGAAGAAAATAATAAAATTTTGATGCAGGATGCATTCTTAATGACATCATTATCTTGGTTATCAATTAGTATATTTGGTGCTTTACCATTTTACTTCTCTGAAAGCGGATTGAATATTACCAATTCAGTATTTGAATCAATGTCAGGAATTACTACAACTGGATCAAGTGTAATTCAAAATGTTGAGTCATTAACTGCAGGAATATTAATATGGAGAGGTTTATTGCAATGGATGGGCGGCATCGGGATTATCGTAATGGCAGTAAGTATTTTGCCAGTTCTTCGAGTTGGGGGGATGCAGGTGTTCAGAGCAGAAAGCTCAGACACAACAGATAAGCTTCTGCCTAGAACAACTCAGATAGCCTCTGCCGTTATTTTGATTTATTTACTACTCACATTCGTTTGCTTGGTTGCATATTGGTTAGGAGGGATGAATTTCTTTGATGCACTAGTTCACTCAATGACCACAATTGCAACTGGGGGATTTTCAACTCAAAATAATTCATTTGCTAGTTTTAACAGCAAGTCTTTGGAATATGTCGCAATAATTTTTATGGTACTGAGTAGTCTTCCAATATTAATTTATCTTGAAGCATTCAAAGATGGATTTAAAAGAATTATATCAGATACGCAGATAATTACTTTTCTTGGTATAATATTATTGAGCTCCCTATTGGTAATTTTATACCTATGGTTCATGGAAATAAAAGATATTGAAGAAGCAATTAGAAGTGGTGCATTTAATGTTATTTCTATAATTACTGGGACTGGTTATACATCTGATAATTATAATTTATGGGGACCTTTTCCAATTTATCTTTTATTTTTTGGAATGTTCATAGGCGGTTGTGCTGGCTCAACAACATGTGGAATAAAAGTATTTAGGTTTCAAATTTTATTTCAAACATTAAAAATGCAAATTCAAAAACTGCTTCATCCTCACGGAGTTTTTGTTCCTCACTATAATCATAAAAAAATTGAAGAGGATGTAACTTCTTCAGTAATGAGCTTTTTCTTCATTTTTATTTTGAGTTTCATTGTTATTACATTATTACTTTCTACAACAGATCTAGATTTTGTTACTAGTTTGTCGGCTGCTGCGACATCACTTGCAAATGTTGGGCCTGGTCTTGGTGAAATGATTGGTCCTGAGAATTCCTTTTATGAAATTAGTACATTTGCAAAATGGGTATTAATTTTTTCAATGTTATTAGGAAGACTTGAGATACTGACTGTTCTCGTCATTCTTCATCCCGCCTTCTGGAAAAAATAACTATATTAATGTTCTAAGAATTTGCTTTTGGATATGGAGTCTATTTGACGCCTCTTCCCAAATTCTTGAGTTTGCTCCATCAATTACTGACTCCTCAACTTCTTGACCCCTATTTGCAGGTAAGCAATGTGTGAATATACAATCGTCTTTTGCCTTATCCATTAAGGATTTTGTTATTCTGAAGCCGTTTAGCTCTTTAATCACGTTTTCGTCAGATTTTTCACCCATAGACTGCCACGTATCTGTCATAATCACATCAGCTGTAGATAAAATTTCATCGTCAATTTGATTATGAATAATACTTTCTACATTTATGTTTTCTTTGTGTTTACTAATTTTTGATAAGTATAAATCTTTCGACCTGTCAGGTGAAAAGATGCTTAGTTTAAATCCTAAATTTTTAGAATAAGCTTCAATCCATGAATGCGCTACATTGGTTATAGGCCCAAACCAAGTAATATTCAAATTTTCTAGAGAACCTTTTTCTTCAATGATGGTCATGAGACCCGCCATGCATTGGCACGGATGAGATAAATTTGAAAGTCCATTCATAATCGGTACACTTGAAACTTCTAAAGTATCTAATATGGTCTGGTGATTATTTACTCGCATGACAACCCCGTCAGAATAGAGACTGAAAGTCTTAATGGTGTCTGAGAGACTTTCCTTGCCACTACTCAAATGAATATCTGAACCATTAAGTATAATTGATGATCCACCAAGTTGTTTAACTGCAAGATCAAATGAAAGTCTTGTTCTTGTAGAATTTTTCTCAAAAAATAAAATTAAGTTTTTTCCAGACAATAGTTTTTCTGAGATAGCGTTTTGATTTTTATTTTCTATCGCTGAATTAAGTAATTCAGTAATTTCTTCAGCAGTAAAATCTTTAATATCTATAAAGTTTTTCATGAAGTCAGTTCTTTGCAAGTTGATCTAATTTTATCAATTGCTTCATCACATTCTGAGTTAGATAAATTTATTGGCGGGAGAAGCCTTACAACATTATCTGAAGCCTTAACCGTTAAAATGAAGTTTTTACGCGCTTGTTTAACGAAATCCTCATTATTTATGTTACATTTTAATCCTAGAATAAAACCCTTGCCTCTTATGCCCTCAATAATATCTGGATAATCATGTGCAACTTTATTTAGGTCTAATAGTAATTTCTCAGAAACTGTAACAACTTCACTAAAGAATTTAGGTGAAGTCATCAAATCTAGCACCGCATTTCCAACACTGCATGCTAGAGGGTTTCCTCCAAAGGTAGATCCATGTGACCCAAACTCCATAGCATCACCAACCTTTTTTGAAGTTAAACATGCTCCTATTGGAAAGCCATTACCAATTGCTTTCGCTATAGTCATTATATCTGGTTCTATGTTTGACCACTGATAAGCGAACATTTTGCCTGTTCGACCCATTCCACATTGCACTTCATCGAATATAAGCAAAGCTTCGTTTTCATCACACAATTTCCTAACTGCCTCTAGGCAAAACGTAGGGACTTCTCTTACTCCCCCCTCACCTTGAATAGGTTCGATAATTACCGCTGCAGTATTTTCATTAATTGAGCTCTTTAACAATTCATGATCACCAAACTCAAGAAACTTAAAATCATTTACAGCAGTATTAAATGTTTCCATTTTTTCAGGTCCTTGAGCTGCAAGCGCACCTATGGTTCTTCCATGAAAAGAACCACTAAAACTAATAATTTCTTTTTTCACTTTAGAGTTTTTAGTCTTGTGAAAATATCTTCTAGCAATTTTAATACTTGCCTCCACTGCTTCTGTACCAGAGTTACAAAAGAAGGCATAGTCTGCAAAACATAAATTACACAAACGTGAAGCCAATAGTTCTTGCTCCGGGATTTGGTAAACATTTGAAAGATGCCAGAGCTTTTCTGATTGTTCTCTGAGTTTTTGATTTAAATATGGATGTGAGTATCCTAATGAATTTACTGCTATACCTGTCCCAAAGTCCAAATATTTTTCACCTGATTTTTCATATAAATAACTACCTTCGCCGTGAGTAAACGTTAATTCAGACCTTGGGTATGTTGGCAATATATTGTTCATTTTAAGCTCTTAATTTATAACCAGTTTTTAACATTAAATAATTAATAACTATTAGAGATATCAAAACTATAATCAAGATAGTAAATGCATGCGAGATTGAAGAGTCGCTTGCCCCTAAGAATCCAAACCTAAAACCATCTATCATGTAAAAGAATGGGTTAATGAGACTTGCCCTTTGAATTGCATCCGGCAAAACTGTAATTGAATAAAAAGTTCCGGATAAAAAAGATAGTGGTACGATCACAAAGTTACCAACTGTACCTAGATGGTCCCATTTTTCAGCCCAGATACCAGATATCATCCCAATTAATGACATTATAGCTGATGCTAGAATGGCAAAGATTAAAATAATCCATAAACTGTAAACAGTTACCTCAATGAATGGCATCATAACCAAAGCACACGCAACAGCTGAAGCAAGACCTCGAGTTATGCCAGCAAGAGTGAATGCCAAAATGATTTCAACGTTACTTAGTGGAGGCATAAGCAAATCTACTATATTACCTTGTACTTTAGACATTAAGATTGATGATGAATTATTCATAAATGCGTTCTGAATAATAGTCATCATGATAAGTCCAGGAAATAGGAAGTTTTTAAAGTTATCTAAAGGATAGTCTGTCCTAACAGAGCCAATAGCGGTTGTGAATATGATCAAGAATAATAAGCTTGTTAACGCAGGTGCAGCAATTGTCTGCAAAGGTATTTTTGTAAACCTTTGCACTTCTTTTTTATAAAGAGTAATAAAACCAATAGGGTTGTAATTCATAGCGACTATTTAAATATATTTCGTAAAATGTCATTAATATTTAAATTTCAATAAGATAACTATTTACCTGAAATTTAATGAAAATTTATTTCTACTCACAGGAAATAAAAAATAATTCAATATTTAGTATATTTCTATTGAATTTAATCAAAATGTAGTGGTAAAATTTTAAAAAATAGGGAGATTACCATGTCTTGGACTTATGAAAGAGTAGAAAAACTCAAGCAATTATGGGAAGAAGGACTTACAGCGAGCAGAATTGCCGCTGAACTTGGGGAAGTAACCCGAAATGCCGTAATTGGTAAAGCCCATAGACTTGGACTATCCGGAAGGATGGCAACAAAAAAGTCCAATGGTGGCATCTCAATCATAAGAAAGAAAAGGGTTAATATCTCCCAAGCACAAAAAATAATAGATATTTCTCCTGTCATCGACGAACCGATGAATCCAACAGCTTTCCAGGATATAAAAGATGGGCTTTGCCGATGGCCCTTAGGTGAACCTGAAGAAATCGATTTTAAGTTTTGTGGCAGAAACACCAAAGAAGGTGTTGTATATTGTCAATCTCATTATAAGCAGGCTTACCAGCCTTTAAGTAAAGTTCGTGAAAGAAGAAAAGCAAAAAAGAAGTTTAGGATTAGCAATTAAAAACTCAAAATTAGACTTAAGCTAAAAGAAAACAACAATAAAATTACTATTACACATATCACAGCATTCATTAGACTCATTTTTTAATTTGCTTTCTCATAACCTGGAATTAATGGTTCATTATTTTCTATCTTATTCTTAATTTCTTGAATTGTCGCTTCCATTCTGACATATCGTTCTGCTGTTGATGGATGAGTTCCTCCCACTGAATAAATTGAATTTGGAACTTCTACTGCAAACCTTCTCCAAAAATCAACTGCGTCATCAAGATTGTATCCAGCTTTCTGAAGAATATACATACTCAAGTAATCTGCCTCATTCTCATAATCAATTGAATATGCCGAGGCTCCTATACTCTGCCCTACTTCCATCATATCTTGAGGAAGGCCAACATAAATACCTAAAAGTAAACCTAAAAGTGCTCCTGCTTGCGCATTTTCAATTTTATCAGCAACATGCTTATTTGCGTTATGACCCAGTTCATGAGCAAAAACAATTGCTGCACCTGTTTCATTCATCAGTAACCACTTGGCCATTCTCAGTGAAAAAACCATGATGTCACCATTTGCAAATGCATTGAATGTATTGTTATCGAGGTCAATCACAAAATCAAATCTACATCTCTGCTCACTTCGAACTTGAAAATCAATAATCTCACTATCTCTCAAGATTTTTAAATCATACAATTTTCTATATTTTCTATCTATCTTTTTGATGTAAGAAGAATATGCATCCTTACCTTGCTTGATTTTTTCTCCATCAATTTCAAGAATCTCGTCTCCAGCTAAAATTCCAGCTTTTCCAGCTGGTGATACTGAACCAAGGGTTACAACTTTTAACTTAGGGCCCAATCCTAATGATTGATTTATTTCTTCTCGAATGCTCTCATATGCTGAATTTTCATTTCCTAAGTTCATACCTAGTGAATAAATGCGGTCATCTTCCTCACAAAGTTCTGCAGCACTAAATAAAATATCAGTGCCCATTACTGAAAATGGAATGTAAGTGTTTAGCCAAGAATCTGCGAACATCTGATTTTGAATGTCTCGTTCTTTATCGGTAAGGACAGTACTGTATTCTGGAAGCTTTGTTTGAGGCTGAGCACATGAAACAATTAATAAAAAAGAAAAAAGTATTACAACTCTCATAGAGCCACCTTATCAATATTTTCTTTTTTAATCATGTAGTAAGAATGTCCAAATACTATAAGTATAATTAATATTCCTCCTATCAAGGTTTTCTGTGTAGGTTCTTCAGATATAAACAGCCATACCCATAAAGGACCCAGCGAGGTTTCAAGGAGAAAAAATATGCCAACTTCTGGCGAACTTATATATTGAGGTGCTATGCTAATAAATACAAACGATACTCCCACAGTAATAATCATAAGAGATATCAATAATAAATCATGAGTTCCAATCACAAATATTGAGACAAAAAATGCTGATAGTACAGCAGTAGCTAATTTGCCTAGGATATATGAGGGCACAAAATTTATTTCAGGTGATCTTCTCATTACCGTGAGACTAGCACCAACAAAAATTGCGCATAGTAGTCCATAAAAGTCTCCTAGATATTTATTGAGTTCATATGACTCATAAAAAATGAAAATTACTGCTAATAGACATCCAAAAGAACAAAACCAAGTAATTACCTGAGGCTTTTCATTTAAGAAAATAAAAGAAAAAATCGCTGCAATTATTGGCACTAAACTAATCATGATAAGTGCATTTGCTACATCTGTATTTGCCAGTGCCATCACAAAAGTTACGTTAGCTCCAAGAACTAATAGTGCATTGATGATGCCTGGCAAGCCAATGTTCTTAAAATCATCTAAGGCTCTATGATTAAAAAAAATAAAATATCCCACTAAAAGAGCAAGTCCTGGTAAAAGTGAACGGTAAAATAAAAGATCCCATGTCTCTACGCTCACAGATCTGATAATAAGAGCATCTGGAGTAATAATCATGACTCCTATAAAGGCAAGTAACGTTCCTTTTTGTTTATTTGATAATTTTTCAAACATAATATTTTTTTGGCGCGCCGGGAGAGATTCGAACTCCCGACCCCCAGATTCGTAGTCTGGTGCTCTATCCAGCTGAGCCACCGGCGCATGTAGAATTAGTTATAAGCTACTCTTTTATTAATAAACTAAAATCTTTTTTTTATAAATTTATAAATCACAGGAATTATAACAATTAAACTAATTAAAAGTACTGGAAGCAAATACTCAACTTTAAGAATGTCTTCACTAGAGAAACTTTGTGTATCAACTATATTTTGAATGCCATTTCCAATACTAACAAGAATATATGCCCAGGGGATTACGCCAAAT
The DNA here is from genome assembly GCA_902517885.1 of uncultured Pelagibacteraceae bacterium. Classification (GTDB taxonomy): domain Bacteria; phylum Pseudomonadota; class Alphaproteobacteria; order Pelagibacterales; family AG-422-B15; genus CACNXQ01. The sequence goes on along the minus strand of CABYDZ010000001.1, from coordinate 32,498 downwards.
ATAGTTGCAATAAAGTAGTCTCTTAATTTCATATCCAATACTGCAGGAAGCAAGTTCTGTATGCCAAAAGGTACTCCACCAATTACCCTTATAAAGAGAAGATAACTTATTGCATTTCTATTAAAGCCCTCTTTAAATTTATCAAATCTTGAACCGAGCTGTCTAAGAATATATCCTTTGAAGAAATACCGAGCATACACAAATACCACCATAGCTCCAATCACTTCTCCTATGATTGCAATAATCAACCCAATGTAAATACCAAAATAGAAACCTGCCAGAATGCAAACAGGTGTAATTGGTCCCATAATTGAGATCATAAGGGCTATTATCAGTATACTGAAAAATATGGATAAAACTGGATTTACAATAATATAGTCTTGGATTAGGCCATTTTGATTTATTAAAAATTCCATTGATATGGGGTTATATTTACCCAATAAATAGAGAACAGATACAAATAAGGTGATGCCAACTATGATGTTTATTATCTTGTTTTTGAACATTTGACTTAATTAATGAATATTATTTGACTATATAATGAATGCAATTTATAAGCCATTTCACTAATTCAATCTAACTAATTTATTATGAAAAGAACGTTTCAGCCCAGTAATCTAGTAAAGAAAAGACGGCACGGTTTTAGAGCCCGATCTGCTACTAAGGATGGTCGTATAATCTTGGCTAGACGTCGCTCTAAAGGTAGAAAAGTTCTTTCGGCCTAACTAATCATTTCATCATGAAAAGTCTTGTTACACTAAAATCCTCTAAGGATTTTCTAGAGGCTAAAAAAGGTCTATTTTATCGGAGTAGATCCTTTCTTTTACAAGCATTTGAGGTTAAGAATAGCAATGAAATTAAGGTTGGGTATACCGTCTCAAAACAAAATGGAAATGCGGTAGTTCGTAATAAAATTAAAAGAAGATTAAGAGTGCTGGCAAATACAATATTAGGGAACTATGGCATTAAAAACTGGAATTATGTCATCATTGGAAAGAAAAATGCAATGGTTGAAGATTTTGAAAAATTAGAAAATGAAATGCTAATAGCATTAAAAAAAATACACAGATAATTTTATGATTAAATATTTTTTCCTATTCTTAATTACAATTTATCAAAGATTGATCTCACCTTATTTTCCAAGCTCGTGTCGGTTTCTGCCAACATGTTCTGAATATACAAAAGAAGCTATTCAATATCACGGCGCAGTCAAAGGAACTTATCTTGGAATGAAAAGAATTAGCAAATGTCATCCAGTAAAATTTCTTGGAGGCTCTGAGGGATATGATCCTGTACCGAAGGAAAGAAATAAGTAAATGGAAAGTAGAAACTTAATTTTAGCGATAATTCTCTCAATTGGTGTGCTTTTCATATGGAGTTTCTTTTTTGAAGCTCCTGAGCAACAAAATTTAGATAAGTTTAGTCTTGATGAAGAAGTATCTGAAGTTAACTCAGATGAACTAAACATGGAAGCGATAGCCGAGATTGAAGACTCACTTGGCATTGATAATGCAAACACTATTGATTTGAGTGAAGCCCTAAGCAAAGATCAAAGAGTTAATATAAATACTCAGAGTATTTCTGGAACAATTAATTTAAAAGGTCTTAAAATCGATGATATTGTTTTAAAGAAATATAATGAAACACAGGAAGAAGAATCAGAAAAAATTAGACTTCTTCAACCCCTAGATACCTTCAACGGATACGAGGTAACTTTCGGATGGATAAAAAATCAAGATGCTGCATTTGAAACACCGAATGCTGAAACGGTATGGAAAATCAGAAATAATGTCTCAGTTTTAGACACTTCAAATGATGTTGAATTTGAATGGTCAAACAATACCGGACAAACTTTCATCACGAGTATAGCCCTTGATGAAGATTACATGTTCGATGTCACTCAAAAAGTCATAAATAACTCTACTAATAATATTGTTATTAATAATGCAAGCAAAGTAACTCGGAAACAATCACCCTCTTTATCAGGAATGTTTATTCTTCATGAGGGATTGCTTGGAGTTCTCAAAGAAAAACTTGAACTTATTGACTACAGTGATTTAAAGGATGATCAAGAAACTCTTAATTTTGAAAGTGACAATGGCTGGGTTGGTATAACTGATAAATACTGGTTGGCTGCATTGATTCCTGATCAAGAAAAATCCTTTAAAGCTATTTATACTTATGATAATGGCTATATTGCTTATTATAGATCTTTAAATGCCACGAATGTGCCTGCTGGCGAAACACATACTGTTGATAGTCAAATTTTTATTGGAGCCAAAGAGGCTAAATTAATTGACAGATACAAAGAAGATTATGGGATCTATAATTTTGATCTTGCAATTGACTGGGGTTGGTTCTACTTCCTAACTAAACCATTATTTAATGTTATTTACTTCTTCTCTCAATTGTCTGGTAATTTCGGATTGGCTATTATTTACCTAACAGTCATAACAAGGATAGTCTTTTTCCCGCTAGCAAACTGGTCATTCGTTTCAATGGCAAAAATGAAAATGCTCCAACCAGAAATGACGAGAATAAAAGATCTCTATAAAGATGACAGGACTCAGCAACAACAAGCTTTAATGGCGTTATACAAAAAAGAAAAAGTGAACCCAATATCGGGGTGTTTACCTATACTTATTCAAATCCCTTTCTTTTTTGCGATATACAAAATGCTTTTTGTATCCATTGAAATGAGACATGCACCTTTTTATGGATGGATTCAAGATTTGGCAGCAAAAGATCCTACAACTATATTTAATTTATTTGGCTTAATTCCATGGGATCCACCTTCTTTTATGATTATTGGCATCTGGCCAGTGTTAATGGGAGTAACCATGTACATTCAACAAAAATTAAATCCAGCACCGCCTGACCCAATTCAAGCGAGAATATTTATGTTTTTTCCATTTTTTATAACAGTCTTATTGGCACAATTTGCAGCTGGATTAGTGATTTATTGGACTACGAATAACGTTCTTTCAATCATTCAGCAGTGGATTATTACTAAAAGAACCACGATAAAAACAAATTAATAAAATGTCTCTTCAAAATGAACAGCCTGAAAGTAAACAGCTTTTAGCAAAGTATTGGGCAACTGGTAAAAAATTTCATGCCAAAACTTCATCTTTTGTAAAAAAGTATAATAATAAAATTATCGTTATTAAGTATGGAGGATACGCTTTAACTAAACCTGCACTTTTAAAATCATTTGCAAAAAACATATCCTTGTTAAATCAGTTGGGTATTAAGGTTATTGTGGTACACGGTGGAGGTCCTCAAATAGAAAAAGAATTGAAAAAAAGAAAAATTAATAATGAAGAGTATCAGGGATTAAGAGTAACTACGAAAAGTGTACTTGGAGTTGTAAAAAGAATTTTATCTCATGATTTGAATAAACTTATATCTGATGAAATCAAAAAAAATGGAGGTAAGACAAAAAGATTAAATGGAGTGAGTACTAAAGTGCTTAAGGCAAAGATTGCTATGAATGGCAATATTGGTTTCGTGGGGGAGCCAAGAGGTATTGATAAAAATATAATAATGAAAGCTCTTAAAAGTAATCATATTCCTATAATCGCCCCTCTAGGAGTCGATGCAAATAAAAATACTCTTAATGTTAATGCAGATACAGCAGCCGCTTATATTGCGGAGTCACTAAAAGCTGAGAGGTTATTGCTTTTAACAGATGTAGCAGGAGTGCTGGATAACAATAAAAAATTGATAACAGAGCTAGACCGTAAAAAAGCATTTCAATACATAAAAAAAGGCACTATAAAAAGTGGTATGATACCTAAAATCAAAGCATGCTTTAATACTTTGAAAAATGGCGCAAAAGGAGTTGCCTTAATTGATGGGAGAAAACACAATGCTGTTGCCATGGAGCTTCTGACGACAGAAGGAGCTGGAACATTAATAAAAAAGTAAACTTATGAGTGAAAATCAAAAATTAAAAGAAAGTATTGAAAACGCTTGGGAGAATATAGCTAACTTGTCACCAAGTGATAGAGACGTTACTCAAGTAGTAGATCAAGTAATTAAAAAACTGGATAGTGGTGAACTACGAATAGCTGAAAAAGTTGATAATCAATGGACTGTCAATCAATGGCTAAAAAAAGCTGTACTTATTTCATTTAGGATCAATGAAAATACAATCCTTAGAGGACCCTACACAACATGGTTTGATAAAGTTAAAGGTAAAACTGTCGATTGGGATGAAAATCAATGGAAAGAAGCAGGTTATCGACACGTACCCAATGGTACAGTAAGAGAGGGTTCATTTATTGGTAAGGGTGTTGTCTTGATGCCTTCATTTGTAAACATTGGCGCCTATATTGATGAAGGAACTATGGTTGACACATGGGCAACTGTAGGTTCATGCGCGCAGATTGGGAAGAATTGCCATCTCTCTGGCGGGGTTGGCATCGGTGGCGTCCTTGAGCCTCTTCAAGCAAATCCAGTAATAATTGAAGATAATTGTTTTGTAGGTGCTAGGGCTGAGGTTGCAGAGGGTGTAATTGTTCGAGAAGGATCAGTTTTATCAATGGGCGTTTATCTTGGCGCTTCCACAAAAATAGTTAATCGTTCAACTGGAGAGATAATGTATGGTGAAGTCCCTGCATACTCTGTCGTTGTTCCTGGAACAATGCCAAATGAAGATTCAACAAAACCAAGTCTTTATTGTGTAGTCATAGTTAAGACAGTTGATGAAAATACGAGGAAAAAAACCTCCATTAATGATCTTTTAAGAGAGTAAAGTATTATGGAAGTTATCGAATTAACGAAGGCGCTGATATTATGTCAGAGCGTGACCCCTAAAAATGATGGCGTATTAGATTTGCTTGAAAAGGAGCTATCAAACATTGGTTTTGATTGCAGGCGATATCTATTTAGCGATAGTAATACGCCAGATGTAGATAATCTCTTTGCTAAAATTGGGAGTGGCGCACCTCATATCTGTTTCGGTGGACATACTGATGTTGTCCCAGTCGGCGACATTGACGCTTGGAGCTTTGACCCATTTAATGCGACAGAAAAAGATGGAAAAGTATACGGACGAGGAGCAAGCGACATGAAGTCTGCCATTGCTGCATTTGTTTGTGCTGTGAAGGAATACATTGAGAATAATGAACTCAAGGGCACTGTAAGTCTCCTAATTACTAATGATGAAGAAGGACCAGCTATAAATGGTACTAAGAAAGTATTAGAGGAAATATACAAAGATGGAGAAAAAATTGACTCATGTATTGTCGGTGAGCCAACTTGCCCTAACAAATTAGGTGAGATGGTTAAAATTGGTAGAAGAGGAAGCTTTACTGCTAAAATAAACATAACTGGCAAACAAGGTCATGTTGCATATCCTCAATGGACACTTAATCCAATCGATTCTCTCACTCAAATTTTAAACAGTATAATTAGTTTAAAATTAGATGAAGGAACTGAAGATTTCCCACCCTCAAACATAGAAATTGTTAAAATAAAATCAAGTGATGGTGCTTCAAATGTAGTACCTCAAAGTGCAGAAGGTATATTTAACATTCGATATAATGTTAAGCACAGTAAGGAGAGTTTAATAAAAATTATTGATACAATTATTAATGAACAAGTTAAAAATACTGATTATGTATCCAATGTTGACTATAATAATTCAGCAGAACCCTTTCTCACTAAAAAGGGAAATTTTACAGAAATTATAAAAACTTCATCTGATGAAATTACTGGCTTAAGTGCAGAACTTACAACTACAGGTGGCACTTCTGATGCAAGATTTTTTAAAGATTATTGTGAGGTTGCAGAATTTGGTCTCATTGGTGAAACAGCTCACCAGATAGATGAGCATGTTAAATTACAAGATATTAAAAACCTTAAAGATATCTATCTACTTGTCTTGTATAAATATTTTAACTAACTTAATTACCAAAATCTAATAGTAAATCTACTTAGGTATAATCAAGAGCATTAAGAATATTGTTAGTGCTATATCTAACTTGACGGGTGAGGGGTTGAAGTTCCATTTAGTTCCAAACATTGATAATCCTATAAAATTGCCCCAAAAATAAGGAAAATAAAGTAAATAACTATAAATCCTGGAAAAAATTTAAGTGAAATATTGAAACTTTTTTCTAATTTTTTTCTCATAGACCTTATTTACAAATTTTTTCTCTTAAGTTGCATCTAAATAACCTGTCAGATTGGCAATCGCATCAAATTAAAAAAATAGAGTGATTTATTAGTATGGCGCCATGTTTGATGAAATGTATAGCGATAACGCTGAGATTAGAGAGCACTACCTAAATGTTAATTCATGGCTAAGAACCATGTCTTCTACAGCTATAAATAAAAAAAATGTAGAAGCTGAAAGTCATTTTAAAAGAATAGGTATTACATTTTCAGTTCAAGATGATTCAATGTCAGAAAGAATCATTCCCTTTGACTTAATACCCAGAATACTAACTAACCATGAATGGTCTAAAATTGAGAAAGGTGTCATTCAAAGAACTAAAGCTCTTAATGCATTCTTAGCAGATATTTATAGCAGTGGAGAAATTTTTAAAGCAAAGATAATTCCTGAAGAAATTGTTTATAAGAAAGCATCGTTTGACCAATCAATGGTAGGTTTTTCCCCACCGCGTAAAATATACAGTCCGATTGTAGGAGTTGATTTAGTAAGAACTGGAAGAGATCAATTTTATGTTCTGGAAGATAATTGTCGAACACCATCAGGTGTATCATACATGTTGGAGAACAGGGAAATTATGATGAAAATGTTTCCTGATTTGTTTCATTCAAACCGTGTTCAAAGAGTCGATGATTATCCCACAAGACTACTGCAAACCCTAATGGGTTTAGCTCCTAAGAAATGTGATAGCTCCATTCCTACAGTTGTACTCTTAACTCCTGGACATTTGAATAGTGCTTATTATGAACATACTTTTCTATCTGATCAAATGGGAATAGAGATGGTCGAGGCCAGTGACCTTTATGTAGAAAACGACCTTGTTTATATGAAAACTGTTGACGGTCCAAAAAAAGTTGATGTTATATATCGCCGCATTGATGACAATTATATAGATCCGCTTGTTTATAACGCTGATTCAGTTATCGGTGTACCAGGTATAATCCATGCATATCGAACTGGTGGAGTTAATATTTGTTCTGCGCCAGGCTGTGGCATTGCAGACGATAAAGCTATTTATATTTATGTTCCTGAAATGATAAAATTTTATTTAGGTGAGATGCCTATTCTTGAAAATGTTGAGACCTGGAGATGCGAAAAAGACGATGAATTAAAATATGTTTTAGAAAATATTAAAAATCTAGTTGTTAAAGAGGTTGATGGCTCTGGTGGCTATGGGATGTTAATCGGTCCAAAATCGACAGAAAAAACCATTGAGCAATTCTCCCTTAAATTAAAAAATAACCCAAAAGGCTATATTGCCCAACCGACTTTGGATCTTTCGTCATCGCCTACTCTCATTGATAATGAAATAACCGGAAGGCGTGTTGACCTGAGACCATACTGCTTAATAGGTAAGCAAGCTCAACTATGCCCAGGTGGCCTCACAAGAGTTGCGCTTAATAAAGGATCATACGTCGTAAATTCATCACAGGGAGGAGGCGTCAAGGACACTTGGGTTCTTGCTGATTAATTAAGATGTTAAGTAAAACTGCAGAGAATTTATATTGGATAAGTAGATACATGGAAAGGGCCGAAACAATGGCGCGTCTATTAGACGTGGGGTATCGAATGTCACTATTTCCAAACCCAAAAGGGTATCATAATGAATGGGACTCTGTTTTATCAGCCGCAGGGGCTGCTCAAGGATATTTTCAAAAATATAATGAAATTAATCAAGAGAATGTAGAGGATTATCTTTTTTTTGACGAGGATAACCCCTCTTCGGTTTACAGCTGTATTTTAAAAGCAAGAAACAACGCATTAGTTGTCCGAACAGCTTTTACACCTGAGGCTTGGGTGGCCATAAATAAGTCCTATCAAGAAATGATTGGATTTAAGAAAAATAAATATTCTCGATCAGACTTGCCAAACTTTACGGAGTGGACAATACAACAGGTGAATATGTTTCGAGGATCAGCGAATTCACTTCTTAGGAATGATGGTTATCATTTTATATTTCTTGGAACATTCATTGAAAGAGCAGATAATTCAGCAAGATTACTTGATGTAAAGTATTTTGTTCTTTTGCCAACAGCTGATTACATTGGAGGTAATCTTGATAATTTACAATGGATCATACTTTTGAGGTCATTATCCTCTTTTAGGGCATTTCGTTGGGCTTATGATGGAGACGTAACATCAACTAAAATTGCTCATTTTTTTATACTCAACAATGACTGCTCAAGGTCGCTTAGTTTCTGTATTAATAATATTGTCTATCATTTAAATAGTCTAAAATGCAGTCCAGAAAAAATCACAGATATATATATGGGACTGAAAGACGTTCATGACTCAGTCAAAACAGAAACCGTTGACACAATAATAAGTTTTGGATTGCATGAGTATGTAACTAATTTTGTTTCCAAAATATCGTTTTTAGATAATCAAATTCAATCACATTTTTTTAGATAATATGCACCTCACTGTTAATCATTCAACAAGTTACCACTATGATGATAATCTTTTAGGATTAATTCAAACCACTAAACTTATACCCTCTTCATACAATGGTTTAAAAATCATTGATTGGGAGGTTACAAGAAATGAAAAGAAGGGTGGTGATATCTTTAGAGACGCGGAAGGAAACAATGTTGTTAATTTTAAAAGTGAAGAGAAAGAAACTAATGTTTACTTTCTTGTGAAAGGAATTGTGGAGACATTTAATACTGATGGTATTTACAAAAGTACTAATGATAAAATTAATCCTTTGGTTTACATGAGGAATACAAGACTTACTCAGCCTAACAAAGAGATTTATGAGCTTGGCTTAGAGGCAAGAAAGACCTGTAGCGATGACGAAATTTTAAAAATTGCACATAACATTCTTGGACTTGTTTCTGAAAAAATTGATTATGTTCCATATACTACAAATACACAAACTACTGCTGCAATGTCCATGGAACAAAAAAAAGGAGTGTGTCAAGACCAGGCTCATATCATGATCTCTGCAGCTAAATCAATTGGGTTACCCTCAAGATATGTAAGTGGCTATATGCATAAAAATGAAAATGATTCTGAATTTCAAGCAACTCATGCCTGGGCTGAAGTTTATATAAATGATCTTGGTTGGGTTGGATTTGATCCTACAAATCTATGCTCCCCAGATGAGAGATACATCAGAGTCTCTTGTGGACTTGATGCAAGTTTTGCAGCTCCAATCAGAGGTGTTTATTACGGAAATAGCAATGAAAACTTAGAAATAAGTGTCCAGACTATTGAGAATTCTCCCCAATAATTAAGAGGCCAATTAAGGCCTCTTAAAAATTAATTAAACCATGTGTTTGATACTTCTCGCCAGTGTTTGAATTCCTATAACTCCAGACGGATCATTCATTGCATCATTAACCCATTTATTAAAGTCATCGCTAGCATTTGAACCATCTAACATTTCTCCATATGCGGCGCAACTTTTATGTCCTTCTATGTAAACAAAAGCTGGCGGCTCTCCAGCGATACCTCTCCAAACAGATACATCAACTCCCATCGCTTCTTGCAACTTTTTAGCAATAGCAGTACTTTTCATCATGCTCTCCATTTTACCTGGCCCAGCTGACGCGAAAACTGTTATCTTAAAATAAGGTAAAGAGGTGTCAATCAACTTGCCCATTTCGGGATCGGCAGTACATTCATATGAATTAACCATACTTATCATACTGGTGCCCTCAGTCAGGACCTGTTGCATTAAGGACTGATAATTTGAATCGTCATTAAGCTTATCCATGAATTCTCCGTAAGCTTTTGCACTTTCAAATTGAGCACCTAAATCTACACCTGGATTTTGAGTACCTCTTACTGGTATATTCATATAAAAATCAGCACCGTGTTCTTTATAAAGCTTTGCCATCTTCATAAGCCAATCCATACCAGCTGGCTTTGCAGACATCCACCGCGAACCTGAAAAAATTGCAACCATATTATTCTCCTTTAAAAATTAAAAGAAAATTTTTTCATAGACGTAATATATAAAAAGGCTAAATTTTAGCTTCTTAATTAATAAATCTGTAATTTTTAATATTTTACATCCATAAAATACAGTCCATCTGGCGGGGCTAAAGCACCGCATCTAGATCTTTCCGTTGAGTTTAGTGCGTCACGGAAATTATTTACTGACCAACTCTGATCACCAACCAATTTGAGACTCCCAACAATTGACCTTACTTGGTGATGTAAGAATGATTTTGCTGAAAATCCGAAATAAATATTTTCATCTGATTTTGTAATTTGAAGTCTATCAATTGTCTTTATAGGACTGTCTGACTGGCAATGAGCAGAACGAAACGTTGTAAAGTCGTGTTTGCCTTCAATTGATGATATGCATTCCTTCATAAGATCTACATCTATCTCTTTATGCACATGCCATGCTCTACCCTTTTCAATAGTTAAGGGAGATTTACGATTAACTATTCGGTATAAATATTTTCTTTGAAGTGCATTAAAACGGGCATGAAATGTACTATCAACTTCATCAACTTCTAAGATAGCTATTGGAAAGGGGCGTAGATGATCATTGAGCGCATTTTTAATTACAAAAGGTTCAAGCTCTTTGTTATTGATATCAAAATGAGCGACCTGTCCCATGGCATGAACGCCAGCATCTGTTCTTCCGGCTCCGAAAATAGTCACAGTTTCCTCAAATAAATTTTTTATCGAATTTTCTATGGCCCCTTGTATCGATTGCCCATTGTCTTGCCTTTGCCAACCGATAAATGGAGTGCCATCATATTCAATTTTTATTTTGTACCTCTTCATTCAAGTATTGAGCCTACTGATATTTTATTGCCCAGTAAAAATTCCTCTATACCGCAACTTTGTTTGCCTTCTACCTTTAAAATTAATGGTCTAATTGATTTATTTCCACAAGCAATAGTCAGATCATCATCAAAAACTTTTCCTGGTTCAGCGTCAATATCAACCTCGATTGCTTTTAATATTTTTACTCTTTTATTTTTCCACATAAACCAGGCGCCTGGATTGGGATTGTATGCATTAATTCGTCTTACTATTTTTAAGGCATCCTCTTTCCAATCTATCTTAGTTTCTTGCTTAGATATTTTTTCTGCGTAAGAAGAGAGAGTATCATCTTGCTTCTGCATAATATTTTTGAATAAAGAGTCTTTGAAAAATTTTTCAAATAATTCAGCTCCCATTAATGAAAGCCTTGTTTCTAATTCTGTGTAACTCTCTGAAATATTAATTTTGATTTTGTCTTGTAAAACAATATCTCCGGTATCTAATCCCTTGTTCATTTTCATAATGGTCACTCCAGTCATTTCGTCTCCTTCAATCATGGATCTTTGAATAGGTGCTGCCCCTCTCCATCTTGGCAAAATCGAGGCATGGAGATTATAGCATCCAAATTTTGGAAGATTAAGAATCTCTTCAGGGAGTATGAGGCCATAGGCAATAACAACTATGAAGTCAAGATTCATATCTTTGATAAATTTAATCTCTTCTGGAGAACGTAATTCTTTTGGTGAATATAACTCTAAATTATTCTCTTCTGCATACAATGCTACTGGTGACTTTGAAATTTGCATTCCGCGATTAGCTTTTTTAGACGGCGATGTGTATACACCTTTGAGCTCATGTCCACTCGTAATAATTTTTTGTAAAGTGGGTATAGAAAAAGGGGCTGTACCCATAAAAAGAATTCGAAAATTAGTCATTTTGATTAAGCGACGATGCGCTCTTTACTCGATTGTTTTTTTGATTTGATTAATTTTTTAACAATCATATTTTTTTTCAAATTTGATAAATAATCAATAAATAGAATGCCTTCAAGATGATCCATTTCATGTTGGATACAGGTAGCGAGAAGTCCTTCCGCGTGCAATGTTGCCTTCTTTCCATTGTAATCTAGGTAGCTTACCTCACATTCCTCAGGTCTATCAATTTCAGCGTACTGATCAGGAACTGAGAGGCAACCCTCTTCATATGTTGACATATTCTTTGTCTTTACTTTAATTTCAGGATTAACAAAAAAATAAGGTTCTTTCTTTCCGTCTTCATTTCTCCAGCTGATATCCATCACTATTACTCTTAGAGGAACTCCTATTTGTACTGCGGCTAAACCAATACCAGGAGCGTCATACATAGTATCAAGCATATCATCCATTAATAATTGGATATCTTTTGTTACTTCCTTCACTGGAGTTGATACCTGCTTTAAAAAAGGATCTGGAGCAGTAAGGATTTTCTTTATAGCCATAAATCTTAGATAGGCTAACTTAGTTACTAGGTCAAGATTGAATAGAAAAATGACTGAAAAACAGACATAACTATATTTTCTGGCGAGCGCTTAAGGCAGCTGCGATAGTGCCTTCATCCATATAATCTAGTTCTCCTCCTACTGGGACACCATGTCCTAAACGGCTTACAACTATATTTTTTTGAGACAAAGTATCTGCAACATAATGTGCGGTAGTTTGGCCATCTACTGTTGCACTAAGAGCTAATATTACCTCTTCCACTTCATCACCACGCACCCTATCGATTAACTTTTTTAAATTAAGATCCTCAGGACCTACACTATTTATCGCAGATAAATTACCCCCAAGAATATGATACATTCCATTAAACACTTCTGCTTTTTCTAGTGCCCATAAGTCAGCAATATTCTCCACTACACAAATTTGTTTTTTTGACCGTTTCTCATCATTACAAATACTGCATGGGCTATGCAAATCGATGTTTCCACATACTTCACATGTGATAATTTTTTCACTGGAAGATAGAAGTGCTTCTGCCAGAGGTATCATTAGCTGTTCCTTTTTTTTTAAAAGGTGTAAAGCTGCCCTACTTGCTGACTTTGGACCAAAGCCAGGCAACTTACTTATTAATAATATCAGTTTATCAATTTCTGAATTCGAAGATCGGGATCGCATTTTAAAAAGGCAATTTCATTCCTGGGGGAAGTTTTAATCCTCCAGTAACTGAACTCATTTCATCGGCTATCTTTTTTTGTATTTTTTCTTTAGCATCATTAAATGCTGCCATAATAAGATCTTCTAATATTTCTTTTTCATTTTTATCAATGACACTGTCATCGATATTAATTGAGGTTACATTATTCTTACCATTAATTGTAACCTTTACAATTCCACCACCAGCAACACCTTCTGCCTCAAGTGTTTCAACTTTCTGTTGCGCATCTGCCATTTTCTGTTGAAGCTCTTGGGCTTGCTTGATCATGTTATTAAAATTATTCATGCTACTATTCTTCTAAATTCTCCACTTTTGTACCAGGAAAAAAGTCAACAATTTCCTTTAGTTTTGGATCCATTTCTTTGACTTCTTTAACTTTTATACTTTCTACGTTATTGGCCTGATTTTCAACCAAATTGTTTAAATCACCAATCAGCTGATCGGGTTTTGGAATATCATTTAAATAAATAATTCTAATTATCAGCATTTCGAGAGCAGAAATTGGAGAAAATGAGTCCGATACCTCACCCAGTCCTTTATTGAGCATTTGCCAAAACATTGAGAGCGTTGGTAAGTCAACATTATCTGCAATTTCCTTAACTTCTTTATACTCTGCTTCAGTCAGTGAGTTTTTTACGCCTTGATCAGCATTTATTTTTACCATGGATATGTCATGAATGGATGAAATTAAATCACGAACAATTACAGATGGATCAGCTCCATTATCATAAAAAGAATTAATCATTTCAATACACTTGATCGTCTCACCTGAAGTCAATAATTTTATAAAATCGATTATTTCTGTAGGATCGTTTAATCCTATCATTTCTTTTACTTTGCTTTCTGTTAACTCTTTATCAGAGAATGTAATTGATTGATCTAAAATTGATAATCCATCTCTAACTGAACCGTCAGCTGCACGTGCAATAATTTTTAATGAGCCCTCGTCAAATTGCACACTTTCCATATCGCAAATTTTCTTTAGGAAAGAAATTAAATCTTCAGGCTCAACTCGTTTAAGATCGTATCTTTGACATCTAGATAAGATTGTTGTTGGAATCTTTCTCACTTCAGTCGTCGCAAAAATAAATTTTACATGCGGTGGTGGCTCTTCTAAGGTTTTAAGCAATCCATTAAAAGCTGCTGTAGATAACATATGAACTTCATCAATAATATAAACTTTATATTTGGAAGATACAGGTGAGTATTGGACACCCTCAATCAATTCTCGTATATCAGCAATACCCGTTCGTGACGCTGCATCCATTTCATATACATCAACACTCCTGGACTCTGTTATAGCAATACAATTTTCACAAACACCGCATGGCTCTTTTTCATCATTTGAGTCTATATTCATACAATTTAATGATTTAGCAATTATCCTTGCTGTTGTAGTTTTTCCAACGCCTCTCACGCCTGTAAGCAAATACGCATTAGCAATACGGTCTGTCTGAATTGCTTTTTGAATAGTTTGAGACATGAGGCTTTGACCAATAAGTTCACTAAACTTTAATGGTCGATATTTTAGAGGGATTGGTAAATTTTTTTGTTCTGACATCTATCTATATTAATTCTGTGGGAGATTAAAGTAACCCAAATATCATCGTTGCGGCTGCTTCTTTTCAGACCTGACCGGATTGGCGAATAACTTGTCTACTCAATCTCCCAAAATATTGTAGCATACGATCCTTAAATGTTGTTTATTAAATAAATAAAATCATGAGTAAAATTGTATTTGCAAATAATCCTCTAGATAGAATGTCTAGTATTAGAAGTGATAAAGAGTGGCAAAAAACCTCAATGAGCAGCTCTGATGCGAGATATATTATTTTTGACTCTGGCAAGCCTCTCATTCAAGTAAGCAAAGAACCAGGAAGTAATTCTACAATATATTTAGCTAAGTTCGACTCGATTAAGAAACACTTTGAAGCCTGTCAGGTTATCTTTCTCGGTGAAATGAAAAGTATAAAATATTATGCTATAGATATTACTAAGGAGCGTAGTCATTTTGATATAGAAGTTTTTATTGGATGTAAATTTATCGATTTAAGATCTATTGCTCAAAGCTTATCACCTGAAGATACAGGAATTCTTGCTCAAGCCAAATCAATGGTAGAGTGGAATGCTGTTAATATTTTTTGTAGTCGGTGTGAAAATTCAAAACTCAAAACAGTCGATGCTGGCTCTAAAAAAGTTTGTGTTAACTGCAAAACCGAATTATTCCCTCGCGTGGACCCTGTCGTTATCATGCTGCCCATTTATAATGAAAAATGTCTTTTAGGGCGTCAGTCGATTTTTCCCCCAAGAATGTACTCTGCTCTGGCTGGCTTTCTCGAACCAGGAGAAACTATTGAAGATGCAGTTATAAGGGAAGTGAAAGAAGAGGTGGGCCTTAATGTAACCAGCGTTGAGTACAAATTTACACAGCCATGGCCTTTTTCTTCACAATTGATGATTGGATGTTTTTCAAATGTGGATGATGACAAAACTAATTTAGATGAAGATGAGATTGAACATGCAGTTTGGTTATCTCGCGAAGATATAAATCGAATTTTTGTTGGCAAAAGCCTTGACAGAATCTGGATTCCTCCCGCTATGGCTATAGCTCATCAACTTATTGTTGAATGGTTACACAGTAAATAAATTATTGGTTCCTGTAGGAATGTTTTGGGTAAACGCCTAGAACCTGAAGTTTTTCTGTATAGAATGACAACTCTTCTAGAGCTCCTTTAACAGAACTATCATCAACGTGACCATCAAGATCAATATAAAACTGTGCTTTGTTGAAATCACCATCAACAATAAAGCTCTCGAGCTTAGTTAAGTTCACTCCATTAGTCGCAAATCCTCCAAGTGCTTTATATAGCGCTGAAGGAACACTTCGAACTTCAAAAATACAGCTAGTTAAATATGATTTTTTTGCATCTCTTTTCTGCTGTGCGCCCTTTGACATAACAAGAAATCGTGTTGTGTTGTGCTTCATGTCTTGAATATCTGACTCTAAAATCTCTAATCCATAAATTTCTGCAGCTAAGTGGGAGGCGATTGCAGAGTCCTCATTCGTACCCGTCTCACTTATATATTTGGCAGAGCCAGCTGTATCAGCCATAACAATAGGTTTAAGGTCTAATCTCTGTATTGCGGTCTGACATTGCCCAATTGCCATTGTATGACTTCTTACAAATTTTATTTCATCAATGGAAGCTCCTTTTTTAGCAAGCAACTGATGCTTTACTTCCTGAAAATGTTCAGCATAAATTTTGAGATCGTAATCTCCTAGTAAGTAATGAATATCAGCTACACGACCAGCAACTGAGTTTTCAACTGGTATCATTGCTAAATCTGCTTCCTCTTCTCTAACACAATTTAACGCTGCTTCAAATGTTCTACAGGGAACAGATTCATAATCTGTCATAGCTTCCTTGCATGCTAAATGTGAGTAAGCGCCTAGTTCTCCCTGGTAAGATATTTTTTTCATCACTTTATAATCTTTTTAATTTCCTCTAAATCCTCAGGAGTGTCAACTCCCAAAGGCAAAAAGTCAATTAAACCAACTTTTATCTTTATATCATTATCTAAGGCTCTTAATTGTTCGAGTTTTTCATTATTCTCTCTTTCAGTCTGAGATAAAGTAACAAACTTTTTAAGAGTCTCTCTTCTAAAAGAATAAATCCCAATATGGTGATATAATTTATTTTCATCATAGTTATCATTCTTCCTGATGAAGTCTAAAGCAAAAGTAGAGTTTTCATTTTCTTTATAATCACAAAAAGCTTTAACAACCTGGTTTTTTTTAATTTCTGATTTGTCACTAAAAACGGATGCTAATGTGCCTATTTCAGAACCCTCTTCTTCAATTAAACTGAGAACAGTGCTCAGTGCTTCTGAATTGATTGTTGGAAGATCACCTTGTAAATTAATTACAAATTGTATCCTTTGATCAAGATCAAATTTATTTAGGGCCTCATATATTCGATCAGTACCAGAAGTATGTTTGACTGATGTCATGCATGCATTTCCTCCCAAGCCTTCAACTAAATTTTTAATATCTACACTATCTGTAGCGACAAGAACCTCACCGAGTTGAGATAAAACAGCTCTTTCCCAAACGTGTTGGATCATTGGCTTGCCATGAATTTCAAGCAAAGGTTTGTTTGGAAGTCTGCTAGCTTGAAGTCTTGCAGGTATAATAATTGCTGTATTTTCTTGAGTAATCATAATGATTTTATGCGACTAGAAGACGCATAATAACTTGAATAAATTAGAATAATGTTTAATTAATAACATACATTCAGCAAAAAAACATTATGGATTCATTTGAAATTAATAAAATAGTTGCCTGCATTTTAGTAGTAGCACTTGTATTTATTGGGTTAGCAAATTTTAGTGAAATACTCTATCACGTCGAAAAACCAAAAGTTGCGGCTTATCAAGTCGAGGGTGGTGATGAAATATTAATGGATGCCGCTGCAACATCGGCCGAGGCAGTTGTCCAAGCGCCCACCGAAGACCCTATCCAAGTTCTTCTTGCTAGCGCTGATCTAGAGAAGGGTAAAAAAGTATTTAAGAAATGTTCACAGTGTCATGTTATGGAAAAAGGTGGTGCTAATAAAATTGGCCCAGGATTATGGGACATTGTAAATAAGGATATTGGCTCAAAAGATGATTATAAATATTCCAGTGCTATGGCAGCCTTCGAAGGTGATTGGACATATGAGCAATTAAATAGCTATTTAATCAATCCAAAAAAATATATTCAAGGCACAAAGATGTCTTTTGTCGGTCTCAAAAAAGCTAAGGACCGAGCAAATGTTATTCTTTATTTAAGAAGTTTTAGTGATAATCCTGCTCCTATTGAATAAATCAATAGTTACTTAATATATTAATTGACTGGTATAGATACTAAACCTTATTCTCATTGAGTATGACAAGAGAAAATGTTGGCTTATCAATTTATTTTGATAACAGAATGCTTCGCATTTTACTTTTGGGTGCTATCAGTGGTTTCCCATGGGTTATAATTGGTAGCGCTCTTTCACTTTGGTTAAAAGACTTTGAGCTCTCAAGAAGTACCATTGGATGGGCAGGATTAATTTTTGGGGTTTATGCAATTAATTTTTTATGGGCTCCTTTAATTGATAGAATAAAAATCCCATTTCTAACAGATAAAATAGGTCATAGAAAATCATGGATAATATCTCTTCAATTAATAATCTTATGCAGTCTTATTTTTTGGAGTTTTCTCAATCCAGTAAATAATCTTGAGGTTATTATTTTCTTAGGTTTATTAATTGCAATTTCGTCAGCATCACAAGATATAACAATTGACGCTCTTAGAATTGAACAAATATCTGCAAATGAAAAAGCAGCAATGGCAGCGGGCGCGTCTATTGCAGTAGTTGGATGGTGGACAGGTTACAAAATTGGAGGAATGTTAACGTTATTTGTTGCTGATTATTTGGAAGTAGTTGGATTTGTGAATTACTGGCA
This sequence comes from uncultured Pelagibacteraceae bacterium, assembly GCA_902517885.1. Lineage (GTDB taxonomy): Bacteria > Pseudomonadota > Alphaproteobacteria > Pelagibacterales > AG-422-B15 > CACNXQ01. Next base: position 13,900 of record CABYDZ010000001.1, on the reverse strand, counting down.
GCTCACTTTTGTATTTCTTTGCCTATTAATTCTTTTATTTAATGTTGGATTACTTTTTATTCCTGAAGACAACTCTAATGATAGACAAAAGGCTCAAAAGAAAGATCAAGAAAATTTTAAAGCAGCTGGATTTTCAGCTTGGTTTATAAGCACAATTATAAGTCCTTTAATAAGTTTCTTTAAGAAAAACGGTGTAACCATTAGCTTCTTAATTATTGGATTTATTTTCCTTTTTAAAATAGGTGAGGCTTTTCTCGGAAGAATGTCCATCATATTTTATGACGAGATGGGATTTTCAAAATCTGATATTGCAATTTATTCAAAAGGTCTTGGATGGATTACAACTATTACATTTACTTTATTGGGAGGATGGTTTGCTATTAAATCTGGTGTTGTCAGGGCTTTATTTCTATCAGGTATAGCAATGGCCATCACAAACATTATGTTCAGCTTTATGGCATGGTCAGATAAATCTGAATTGTTATTTGCTGCTACTGTACTTCTAGACGATCTTGCCGCTGCATTTGCGACTGTTGCTTTTGTTACATTTATTTCGTTACTTGTGGATCGTACCTATACCGCGACACAGTACGCTCTTCTTGCTTCTCTGGGAACGGCGGGCAGAACTCTCATGGCGTCCTCATCAGGTACACTTGTAGATTGGCTACAGGGTGATTGGGGAACATTCTTTATAATTACCGCCTTAATGGTAATCCCTTCGTTGATTCTTTTATGGTTTATAAGAAATAAATTTGATTTTAGTTAGTATAAAGCCTACCCATTTTTTTTATTTTACCATTCGTTTTAAATATTCTTTTTTTGGCAGCGCTTAATAACTCTATTGCTGTTTTCATGTGATAAGCATTGGCATGGATGATATTCTTATCATCAATCATCATTGCTACATGACCATCCCAAAAAATCAAATCCCCTGCTTTAAGTTTTTTTTCACTCATAATTTCTTTAGTTATAAAAATTTCTTGCATGTCTGTGTCTCTTGGAAAAATTCTATTATTGATTTGAACTAAATTTTGAATGAGTCCTGAACAATCAATTCCCACCGAACTTCTACCTCCCCATAAATAAGGAGTATTTAAATACTGCTTTGCATATTTAACTCTATCAAACCCAACCTTATTAATTGCAGATAAAGCACTTGTTGGACACCAACCTAAGCCGTTGATAAGAGAAAATTTCTTTTTTGTTTCTTTTACTTCTATTACCGAATTAAAACTTAAGTGAAATAGATCTTTGCTTTTTATATCTGGTTCCTTGTAGATGAATGTCCGAAGAGACGTTACTTTATGTGTGGGTTTAAATAATTTTTTTGATAAATTTACTGTAGGTGTATATCCTACATATTGATCTCTTGATGATTGAACCCAAGACCAATCATTGGATACTTCATAAGCAATACATTCTTCTCCAAATAGAAGCTGAGTACTTAATTTAGATTTTTTATTTGAATATAATGGTGCAAACGAACAGGCCACAGTGTATTTTTTGCCTTTAGAGTATTTTACTCGTTTAACGATAGATTTATAAGTAGAAGCAGCCAAATTGCTCTTGATGGGAGTTATACGTGGGTCGAATTTCACTTTTGTCTAAAGTGCAAAACCAAGATATAGAAAAACAATTGTCATGACTGCTATGCCTCCAAAAATCATTGTAGCTCTGATGACAACATCTAGCTCCCTTGCAGCAAACATATGATAGATGAGTGGGCCAACCAAAGGAACAAACATCAATACTAATGTCCAAGTTATTTTAGAGGGAGCACTTCTGTATTTTCCAATATGTAAATCAAATAAAGCTGTAGCTGTCCAAGTAGCATACAAAAAAATAGGAAGGTAATATCCATAAAAATTAAAAAAGAGCGATAAAAAAGGAACATCCTCTAATGGGAAAAATGTAACTCCAGGCATTTATTATTATCTCCTAATTGTAGGTTAAACAATTAGAGGATTAGTTCAAATAGTTTCTAGCCTCTTCAGGTAGCTCAATTACCTCTAAAACATCTTCATATTGACTAAAAACCTCAACTGCAGGCTTAACTGAGCTCCATATTTTTGTAACAGGCAATGAAGTTTTATCATAACCAAGACTCATTAATTCATCCATAATAGGCATGTTGGGTTGGTTAGCGGGGGCTTCAAATGTTCGCCAATCACCTTGACTATAGTTTCCATCACTTGTCTGAATTACACGCGCTAAAGATGACCACATACCAGATAAATCTGCACTTAAGGGATAGAAGGAAGAGTCACAATTATTGAGTGTTTGTAAGCCTGGTGGAATTGAAGTGTTAAAATAATTATTTTCAAAACAATTGCCTAAATTAGACAAGCCACTAGATGCTATATCAGCTCTTTTAGAATTTATGATCAAATTACTTTCAACCCGGTTGCCGTGAGCAGGCCAGTAATTCACATCTGCAGTGGCTGTTATAATTACACCATAAAGATTATGATTAGCTATAACATTATTTTTAATAACATTGTTATTTCCTCCTGCAATGACAACTCCATTTCCAAGTGATAGATTAGTTGACTGGGTAGCAGGGGCATCTATGTTGTTGTTATTTTCAATAAGATTTCCAATAATAAAAGTTTCTCTTTCTGGAGGTAAAAGCTCAGAGTCCAGAGTATTAGGCGCTAAGCCACCTTTATTATTTTTGAAAACTGAACTTATAATATACAGAGATCCACCTGAATTTGTTCCTGAATAGCCAAGACCATTATTTTCAGAGATTACATTGTTAACAATTGCGTCACACGGATAACATTGACCAATATAAAAACCTGCATCTGGTGAACCAGAAGCATAAGAATGATCTAAAACTCCATCGACTGCATCAAAAGCGTATACACCGTAATCGCCATTATTATATGCAGTTAAATAGGAACCCCTATACCCTTTTACTGTTGCCCAATAAAAACCATTAAGTAAAGCATTTCTAGCTGTTATGTTTTCTATTACAACTCCATCAACGCCTGCAACTAAAATACCATTACCTCTCTCAAACTCACCATCGATGATTGTTTTATTTCTGTCCCAACCTCGGATAGTAATTGAGGGAACGTTTACAACTACTTCTTCATAGTAAATTCCTGGCTTAATTAAAACGAGGTCACCTGGGTTTGAAGCGTTTACAGCATCTTGAATTGTTTCATATGTATCAGGCACATGCCTTACATTTCCAGTAAACCTTGAAACCACGTCTTTTTTTGAAAAATTGGTGTAGTCTTCATAATTTATATCGCCTACGACAACAGATCCGACCATGCCCCACTTTCCATCTGGAGAGGCGTGAAAAGAGCAAAGATATTTATATAGTCCTTCATTTTCGTAATTTATATCTAAATAATCACCCTTAGGAATTTCAGCTAGAGAGCCCCAACTTTCATCTACGGCAATCACATTATGAGGGTTATTGCCCCAATTATTAAATCTAACTTTGCCACCTGGATTGATACGAACAACGGGTGGCGAATAAGAATTGTCAATGACCCTTACTCCTGTAAAAGCTGCAGACTGATCTTGGCCATTATCACAAGACGTAAAAAAGATTATAGATGATATAAAAAAGAAAATAATTATGAATGTTTTTCTGAGAATCTGTTCCATTTTAGAAACCAACCAATAATCTTCTAGCTAAACCAATTAGAGGAGCAAGAAAACCAAGATTACCCCGAAATAATAAATAAATTACTCCAAAAATTATTGCAGCAATAAAAATTACTCTTAAGAATCTTCCAACTTTACCTGGCTCACTGTTTACAAATGCACGTATGATGAAATATAAGGTCGCCGCACCTAATACAAAGAATACTAAAAATTTAATCATAATTCCTAATTATAGAGCATAATTAGGGATCTGTAACAAATCAACAATTTAGAGATTATTTTCACTCTCATAAAGCTCAATTGCTTTACTTAGCTCAGCTTTTTCATCACAGTTAAAAACACATATCTCAGTTAATTTCTCCAAATTTGATAGCGCTAAATCATACCTATTTGTTTCAAGATATAGTTCACCTTGATATGCTAGAATATCATCATGATTGGGATTTATTTCTAGACCTGTTTTATAATAAAGTTCAGCATCTTCATATTTGCCAAGTTTTCTACTTGCAAAACCGATCAAATTCCAGCCATTTGCGTTTTGAGGATTTTCATAAACATAAACTTCTAAATCTTTTAATGCGCCGGCGTAATTTTCTTTTTTTTCAATCTCATGGAGTATTCGCTTTAATTCTTTATCATAACCTGAATAGCCAGAGTATGCTCCACCGCCGTCACTCCCTGAGCTTCCTCCTGAGCTTCCTCCTGAGCTTCCTCCTGAGCTTCCTCCTGAGCTTCCTCCGCCATCATTTTTGGCTGATACAGGCAGGTTCAAGCATAAAAGGATACTTAGTAAAAATAATATATTTTTCATACTTTTTTCATTTAATTCTAATGTTATATAATTCAATAGGAATTATTATGAATGAGTTAGATGTATACTTGTACGGCGTTCCGATCGTACTTTCACTTATTGCTGCTGAAGTCATTTATTCATCCATTAATAATCTGGGATACTATAAATTAAAAGATTCTCTTGCTGGTTTCGGGCTTTTATTTGGTAATGTCACAGTCTCGCTTTTAACAAAAAGTTCAATCTTCTTTTTTTCACTATTTCTTTATCAATACAAATTAGTCACAATTAATGAGCTCTTACCAACTTGGCTAGTTTGGCCTCTTACATTCGTACTCATCGACTTTGTATATTATTGGTACCACCGATGCTCACACAGAATTAGGTTTTTATGGGCTGTGCATATGAACCACCACTCAAGTGAAGAAATGAATTTCACAGTCGCTTTAAGACAAGCATGGTTTGGCCCATTAACAAAAGTTCCCTTTTTTGCAGTAATGCCTCTGATGGGGTTTGATCCAATTATAACTGCTATAGCTGGCGCAGTATCTACGTTATACGGATTACTAACTCATACTAAATGGGTTACTAAACTTGGTATTCTTGAATACATATTCATCACGCCCTCACATCACCGTGTGCACCATGGCAGTAATGAAGTTTATATTGATAAAAATTATGGAAATCTTTTAATTATATGGGACAAATTATTTGGAACCTATGCAGCGGAACAAGAAGAAGTTAAGTATGGAATTCGAGAAAATGTTAATACCTTCAATCCCCTAAAAATTACCTTTATGTTCTGGCATTCAATGTACATGGACTTCAAAAAATCCAAGGGATTTAAAAGTAAACTTTTGTCTTTTTTTGGTACGCCAGAGTGGAAACCAAAAAGTTAGTGACTCATTCAGGATTCTCCCTCAGATAGTTTAGGTATTCTTTTACTTCCTCTATTTTATCATCAGAAACATCTTTATAAGACATACCAAAATGGTTTTTGACCATCAGAGCCACATGAGCGTATGGGTTTCGACCTTTCGGATGGTTAGGGTGTGCTGGCAGTTTACCTTTTAGATAATCACCAGTTTCTTGAATAAGCTTCCAAATTACAGATGAGTTATCTTTGTTCATATATAAAACAAATAATTATTATGTTTACAGCCAATTAGTCTCATTCAAATAAAAGCGCCAATATGGCAAACAATTATAGTTAATTATTATCAATAAAAAATAATATGATTATTAATTTAAGAAAAGGAAAAATAGAATGAAATCAGAAAATATCTTTAAAGGCGTTAATCAGCAGATTAAGGTTTTTGACTCTGCTGGAGATAAAAAAATCTTTGGAAGATTGAGTCACTTTAGACGGTCTGTATATGGGATCAGGATTTGTTTTGAGATCATGAAATTCCATTTCGATGAAGATATAAATAAAATTGAATGCACTAAAGAATATTTAACAAAAAACATGGCTGATTTAGCGTCAAGAGCCACCATAATAAATTTCATTAATGACGAAATAAGTAAGGGATCACTTACAACTCAAGTAAGTACAAAAGATAAAAGAGTGAAAATTATCCAGCCGTCAAGTGAATTAATAGACGAATTCACCATGTGGCTAGATATGATTTATAAAGCTGCTTAGATTTATTCTGAAATCTGCAAATTAACTGCAGATACTTTTCCGTTTTTTTCTTCAGCTTCGTAGCTTATTTTTTGGCCTTCGTCCAATCTGTTGATACCAGCTGCTTGAACAGCAGTGATATGAACAAAAATGTCTTTATCACCCTCATCAGGTGCAACAAAACCATAACCTTTTTTTGGATTAAACCATTTAACAGTACCAGTAGCCATATTATTCTTATTCCTTTTTTTAAATTTAGACTTCGTTCAAGTCCAATCAGGAACAAGCACTCAATCTTTAAGTCGATCTTATAGTGATATCTAATAAAAAAGCAAATTTTATTTACTTGCGATATTGTAACAATTTATAGCAATTTTTGTCTATGTTCCGCAGAAAGTTTTATAAGGCTCAGCTTGAATTTGAGGAGTTTTCGAATATTTTTCATCAATGTCTAATTGCTCGTATGGCTTTGACAAAACTACAAGTAGTTCATTAAATTTAGAGAATTTGCCTTCTATTTCAGCTTCAGCTAAAGCTTCTTCAACTAAATAATTTCTAGGAATTAGAATGGGATTAGTTTTTTTCATAATATTTAGATAATCATTGTTATTGACCCTTTCTTTCCAATTTTTTTTCCAGATCACAAAATCATTATCTTCAAAATCTTCATCTTTTGCATGATTGCTATCCATCAAATTACAAAAAGTATTAGTAAAGTCTGGTTTTTTTGATTGCATCCATGTCAGCAAATCCTTAATTAAAACTTCATCCTCTCTACTTCTATCAGTTAGTCCAAGTTTTGATCTCATCATGATTTGCCATTTGTCGTTAAATATTTCACTGAAAGAATCGATTGTTTTCTGGGCAATTTCTATTGATTTTGACTCATCCTTATCAATTAAAGGCAGTAAGCTTTCGGTAAGCCTAACTAAATTCCAATGGATAGTAGCTGGTTGATTCCCATAGGCGTACCTTCCTTGAAAATCGATAGAACTAAACACTGCCTTGTGATTGTACTGATCCATGAATGCGCATGGACCGTAGTCTATAGTTTCTCCGCAAATTGTTGAATTGTCTGTATTCATAACACCATGTATAAATCCAACCCGCATCCAGTTTACTATTAGATCAATTTGTTTTGACATCACTAACTCTATAAATTTAATTACTTTATTTGGACTATCTAAAATTTCTGGGAAGTGTCTTTTGATGCAGTAGTCAAGTAATTTTGACATAGCGTCAATGTCTTTGTGAGCTGCTAAGAATTGAAATGTACCAAATCTAACATGACTAGCTGCAACTCTTGTTAAGATAGCTCCTTTTAAAGGTGTCTCTCTCAAAACTTTTTCTCCCGTTTCAACCACAGCAAGACTTCTTGTGGTAGGAATATTTAAATAGAACATGGCTTCACTAATTAAATATTCACGAAGCATAGGGCCAAGAGCCGCTCTTCCATCACCTCCCCTTGAGTATGGTGTTCTCCCAGATCCTTTAAACTGAATGTCATAAATTTCGCCTTTAGGAGTGCTTTGCTCCCCTATGGTTAGAGCTCTTCCGTCGCCAAGAATTGTAAAATTTCCAAATTGATGACCAGCATATGCTTGCGCGAAAGGACCAATCCCACTGGGTATTGTGTTACCAGATAAAAAATTAGAGAGGTCTTTACTGGATAAGTCTGAAAAATCTATTCCTAGCTCAGAGGATAATTCGTTATTGAGGACCACAGTTTTGGGGTCTTTAACACTTATGGGCATTAATTTAGAGAAAAGTATCTCAGGCAATTGGGTATAAGTTGCCTTAAGATTCAATCCAATATTTGAAAATGACTCATTATGATTTATCATTATTTTAAATTTAATTTAAATTCCTAATTATTGATATCTAAAATGTTAATCCAAAAAGAACTCGAAATTACTATTGATGGCAAAGGGCTTTACAATATCACTGAAATAATAAACCAGGCTATTGCAAAGCACAGAATAGCAAAGGGTTTGTGTACATTATTTATTAAGCACACTTCAGCATCACTTATTATTCAAGAAAATGCTGATCCAAATGTTCTGAAGGACATAATAGATTTTTTTGATCGTGTAGTCCCTGAGTCAGAAAATTATGCTCATAAGGAAGAAGGACCTGACGATATGCCAGCCCATATAAAGTCAGCTTTAACAAATACAAGCATTAATATACCTATCAAAGAGAAAAAGCTTGATTTGGGGACATGGCAAGGAGTTTTTATTTTTGAACATCGTTATAAAAACAATGATCCTGGCATAAGAAGAATAATTAGTATGACAATTGTAGCTTAAGTTTAATGAGGCATTCTAAACTTATCGTGACAAGTCTTACAACTTGACCAGATAAGTTTCTTTTGGGCATCTTTTAACTCATCCCCAGTAAGTTCGGATGCAAGGACTGTAAACTCTTTTACTTTATTTGAAGTCTCTATCATTAGAGCATTAAACTCTTCTTTTTGTAGCCATATCGTTGGCAAAGCCTCTGTATCGTAGCCTGTTTTGGTGTTATCCGGAAATAAATCTAAAAGCTTGTCATAATTTGCACTCATCTTTTGTGACAGCTCAATCACTTTCTCATTATTCCCTTTCGTAATTTCAGCGCTCATTCTCTTAGCATGACTATAATTCTGCTTAAATAGTGACTTTCTCTCCTTAATAATATTTCCATGATCGTCTGCAAAAGCAATTACAATTAAGAGTAATATCGATAGAATTGTGGAGACAAGAAACTGGAAAAAATTAATCATGCACTTAATTATATAATATGAAGATTACAAATGACACTAATTCTTATGGATTTCTTGCACGTTTTTTTCACTGGATTACTTTTGTTATATTATTGTTACAACTGCCTTTAGGAATATATTTAGATAATCTTGAGTTTTCAGAATTCAAACTCTCCATTGAGAATATTCATATAATCATTGGCATGACTATTTTTTACCTAACTCTTCTAAGATTGATATGGAAATCAATTAATACAAAACCCATTGATAATGCATCGATTAGCAAAATTCAGATTATTGCCTCTCGAGTTGTGCATGGTCTTTTTTATATGACTTTATTAGTCATCACTATAAGTGGCATAGGTAAACTTTTATTATCTGGTGAGGAAGTCAATTTTATCATTATGAAAGTATCAATAGATTACTACAACTTTGATCTTGCTGACAGATTTTATGCAATCCACGCGTTGTCAGCTTATTTTCTATTAATTCTTTTTTCTATTCATTTGAGTGCCGTCATATATCATCATGTTTTTCAAAAGGATAAGATATTGAGAAAAATGCTATAGAGTTAGTTATGGAAGACAAAAAAAACTTTGCCGAATTTATTGAACGGCTACACAAGACAACTGATGATTTTCGAGAGAATGCAAAAAATAAACGACATAAACTAAATTTAAGAACTGCAAGAGAAAATCTTTCTGATCTTATCGATAAAGACAGCTTTCTTGAGTATGGGGCATTTGCTGTGGCGGCTCAAAAAAGTCGTAAAAACAAAGAAGAACTTTTGATGGAAACTTCTGGTGATGGCGTTATCACTGGTTTCTGTAAAATTAATAGTAATATAATAAACAATGAGTCAACTAATGCTGTTGCTATTGTATACGATTATTCTGTCTTAGCAGGAACACAAGGTTATTTCCATCATATGAAGCTTGATCGAATTTGCGAGAAAGCAAAAAAATACAAACTACCTATTGTTATATTTACTGAGGGTGGAGGTGGTAGACCAGGCGATACAGACATCAATACAAGTATAGCAGGATTGCATGTCCCTACTTTTGCTCTATGGGGAAGTCTCACTGGAAGGTGCTTACGAATTGCCATAAATAATGGATTCTGTTTTGCAGGCAATGCTGCTCTATTTGGCTGTGCAGATATTAGAATAGCTACTAAAAATTCATGGATTGGTATGGCAGGCCCTGCAATGATTGAGGGAGGGGGTCTTGGATCGTATAGTCCAAAAGAAATTGGACCATCAGAGGTAAATGAAAAAAATGGTGTCATTGATTTAGTGGCAAAAGATGAAGCTGAAGCAACAGATTTTGCAAAGAAAATACTTTCTTACTTTCAAGGTGATTTAGTTGATTGGAAAGTTGAAGATCAGGCTCAATTAAAGGACATCATGCCAAAAAATAGAAAGTGGTCTTATCCAATCAGAAATATTATTAATATCATTTCTGATGAAGATACCTTTATAGAGCTCAAACAAATGTATGGGAAGAGCATCGTAACAGGATTTATACGCATTGAAGGAAAATCATTTGGATTGATAGCGAGTGACAGTCAACACTTAGGTGGGGCAATCGATTCAGAATCAGCTGATAAAGCTGCAAATTTTATTGAGCTTTGCAATTTTCAAAATCTTCCGATCATTTCTCTAGTCGATACACCTGGTTTTATGGTTGGACCCGATAGTGAAGAAGAAGGGGCAGTTAGAAGAATGTCTGCTCTTTTTAAAGTAGGTTCGCAAATAAAAATACCTTTGATCACAATTTTTTTAAGAAAAGGCTATGGACTGGGTGCACAAGCATTAGCTGGAGGAAGCTTTCATCAACCAGTATACTCGGCTGCATGGCCTACTGGAGAATTTGGGGCGATGGGATTAGAAGGTGCCATCAAGCTTGGGTTCAAAAAAGAACTTGATGAAATAAAAGATGAAATAAAAAGAGAAGAATTTTTTAATAAGTTAGTCGATCAATTGTATGAAAAAGGGAAAGCAATTGAAGCTGCAGCTCACCTTGAAATTGATGCAGTGATTGATCCTGCAGAAACTAGAAGTGTAATATTAAAAGCAGCGAGATAAATTTTATGGAGAAGAATTTTAAGCTAGATGATCCAGACTATTACAGTATGAGATTTGGATTAATCGTACTGCAAAGTGATGAGACAATTGAGCAAGAGATAAGAAGCACACTTGATGAGAGTGTTGCCATTTATCACTCAAGGATTCCCTGTGACCAATCTGTCAAAAATGAGAATCTTGCAAAAATGGAAAATGATTTACCAATTGCAGTGGACCTACTGCCAAAAATTGACTTTAACAGTATTGGATATGCATGTACCTCGGGTGCAACGGTAATTGGCTCTGAAAAAATAAATAAATTAATTAAAGAGCAACATAAAAATGCTTTTATAACAGATCCAATAAGAGCGGTTAAGGAAGCGCTTAATAGCTTTGGATGCAAGAATATTGCATTTGTTTCACCCTATGAGCAATCTGTAACTCAAAAACTCAAACAAAATCTTCAGAGTGATAATTTTAATATATCAAACGAGAAATCATTTAATGAGTCTGACGACACAGTAGTGGCAAGAATATCTGAAAAAGATAGTTTAAGAGCAATATTAGAAATTGGAAAAAATGATTGTGATGCAGTATTTATTTCATGCACAAATTTGAAAACATTTAAAATAATAGATGAAGCAGAACGCTTACTGAACAAACCTGTTGTATCTTCAAACCAGGCAATGATATGGCATATGTTTCGTGGTTCTGGAAATGACTCAACAAAAGGACCTGGGATGCTTTTTAAACAGAAACTAACTAAGAGCTAACCAAATTCCAACGCCTACCATTAGTAAACCAGCTAAACGATTTATTGATTGAATATTTTTTTGTTTCTTCAAGATAATTCCGAGCATTTGTCCGCCTGTTGCGTAAATCATCAAAGATATGAATTCTATTATTAAAATGATGACGACCAACGCTGACATCTGAGGCATGAGTGCCAAATCGTAATTAATGAATGCGGGTACCATAGCAATAAAAAAAGCCCACCCCTTAGGGTTTGCAACTGCAGTAATAAAGCCCTGGCTTGCTAGCTTTAAAAAATTAACTTCGAAGGAATGTGTTCCATCTAAGTTTAGCGCTAATGATCCTCTTGAATTGAACATTTGATAGCCAACAAATATCAAATAAATTCCGCCCCCATATTTAAAAAAGAGAAATGTCATTGGATATGATGAAATAATTGCCCCACCACCAATAACTGCACTTCCAGCAACAATTAAGACGCCCAAAAGTTCACCAACCATCATCTTCATCGTATTTTTAAGGCCAATGGTAATGCCCATGGTTAAAGCAAGAGTCATGCAAAGACCTGGAGTTATAGAAATAACAAAAAACAAAGGAATAAAGAAGTAGAGGAGGGAAAAGTCTAAAAACATATGGAATTTGTATCCGATTTTTATACACAAGGCACAAAAAAAACGGGGCGCTACAAATTCCCCGAAAGGTCTCTATACCGCCCCGAAATTCCGGACTAACTCTGAACAAACTCCCCGAAAGGCTTTCGATCTTTGTTGCTCCGATAACTAAATGCTATTATTTTTGAAAAAATTTTAAATCAAAAAAAAATTATTTGCATTTCTTAACTTGTGGATAAGTGGAAAACTTATTTAGTAATAGAATCAATAAAATAATAAATAAATTTAATCTATACTTAAGCAATTTTTCTTTTGATTGGTTTTTCAATAATTGGAAAATGCATTAATGCAGACACAAAACCAAGAACTACACATACCCACCACATGATATCGTATGAGCCATAAAAATCATAAAAACGACCTCCAAACCATGAGCCCATAAATGAACCAACTTGATGTGAAAGGAATGTAAAGCCATACAGCATAGACATATATTTGGTCCCAAAAATTACAGAAATAATACCACTGGTAAGAGGAACAGTTGAGAGCCAAAGAATACCCAGTAATGCAGCGAAAATTAGTACTGTTATCTCAGTTTTAGGAAGAAAAATAAATACTAAGAATAAAAGTGCACGAAGCGTGTATAAAATAACTAGAAGATTTTTTTTAGAATTTTGATCACCTAAATGACCAAAATATAAAGTCCCAAAAACATTAAATAAACCAATTAAAGCAAGTGACCAAGAACCAATCCACAAAGGTAACGAGAGATCAGTTAAATAAGCTGGTAAATGGGTTGCTACAAATGAAACATGAAAGCCACATACAAAAAAACCAACTGTTAACAACACATAGCTTTTATTTACAAAAGCTTCATTTAGTACAGATGCCAATGATTGAGCAGCTTGATCATCCTTTCCTGAATTAAAAGAAGATTTTGTTAGTGTTAAGGCAAATAAAATCATGATTAGGGATATAAAACAAAGATAGACGATTGATTTTTGCCAATCGGTTGCTTCGATCATAAATCCTGATAGTGGGACAATTAAGAATTGCCCCAAAGAACCTGCAGCCATCACAATACCCAATGACAACGTTTGGTATTTTCCTGTAACCGCTTTTCCTACAGCTCCAAGAATTACTGCTGTTCCACATCCAGCGCAACCAAAACCAAAAACTACTTGTGAAACTATCAGGAGGCCTGATCCTTCTACAAGTGACATCATATAAAGACCAATTAAGAAAAAGATTGCTCCATAAAGACCAGCAATAGATGAACCATATTTATCTGCAATGGCTCCAAAGATTGGGGATCCAATCCCAATCATAAGGAATTGAATTGCAATGGCGAAACCAAACACTTCTCTTCCAGTTTGTATATGGTCTGAAATAGGAATTAAATATAATCCAGATGAGTGTCTTATTCCAAAAGATACCAATAAAAGAACACATCCACCTACTATCACTAAAAGGGAAGAAGAGTGTCTGAAAAATTTCATTACATATATTTTATATACAAATAATTCTTACTTGCTACACTAATTAATTATGGCATTTACTATTGTTTATCTGATAGTCCTTGTATTGCTTCTAATGTTATTTGCCAGAAAGCAGATTAAAGGTATAGAAAGTACAAAAAAGTTTGATGAAAAAGCAATGCTTGTTTTATGGCTAATCCTTGGCATGG